>JBEKRV010000018.1:0-58391 GCA_049517675.1 Acidimicrobiales bacterium | reverse complement strand
TTGGTGAGCAGGCGCCAGAGCGTCAGCCGCTTGAGCTCCTCCTCGTTGGCGTTCTGCTCGAAGACGATGTCGGGCTCGGGGTACTCGGGCTCCGAGGCGACCAGTCGGTCGACACCGGCTTGCAGCTCGTGTGGGATGCCGGCGAAGGGCAGCCCGGCCGCGGCGGACTGCCCTACGGCGCCCTGTCCGCCGCCGAGTCCTCCTCCACCACCGAATCCTCCGCCACCCATGCCTCCGCCCCACGTCATCGGAGGTCACCCCCGGTGTCGTCGCTGTCGGCATGTTCGCGTAGGTCCTCGGCTTCGAATTCGGCCGCCTGGGCCAGGACCTCGGCGTACAGCGGGGTGGTGGCCAGCAACTCGGCATGGGTGCCGTCGGCCACCACGCGATGGCTGTCGAGGAGGACCACCCGGTCGGCCAGGGAGATCGTCGACAGTCGGTGGGCGATGATCAGGGTGGTCCGCCCCTCCATCTGCACCCGCAGGCCGGCGTGGATGGTCTGCTCCACCTGGACGTCGATGGCGCTCGTGGCGTCGTCCAACACCATGACCGGGGGGTTGACCAGCAGGGTGCGGGCGATGGCGATGCGCTGGCGCTGGCCGCCCGAGAGCGTGTAGCCCCGCTCGCCCACGATGGTGTCGTAGCCGTCGGCCAGGTGGCTGATGAATCCGTGGGCGCCGGCGGCCTTGGCCGCCGCCTCGACCTCGTCGATGTCGGCCGAAGGCTTGCCGTAGGCGATGTTGTCCCGGATGGACACCGAGAAGAGGAACGGCTCGTCGAGCACCACACCGACGTTGGCCCGCAGGCTGGCCAGGGTGACGTCGCGGACGTCGTGCCCGTCGATCTCGACCGAGCCGTGGCGCACGTCGTAGAAGCGGGAGAGCAGTCGGGCGACGGTCGACTTTCCGGCCCCGGTCCGCCCGACGATGGCGACGGTCTGCCCCGGGGGGACGTGGAGGTCGAAGTCGGCCAGGACCAGTTGCTCGACATCGTCGTTGTAGGCGAAGTCGACGTGGCGGAACCGGACGTCACCCGTGCAGTCGGTGAGGTCGACGGCGTCGGGGCTGTCGGTGATGGTGGGCTGCTCGTCGAGGATCTCGTAGATCCGGTCGGCCGAGGCGGCTGCCCGCTGACCCATCATGATCAGCATCCCGAGCATCATGAACGGCGCCTGGAGCATCAGCAGGTAGGAGTTGAACGCCAGGATCTTCCCGATGTCGAGGGTGTGGTGGATGACCATGTACCCACCGAACACGAGTACCAGGGACAGCCCGACCTGGGGGAGGTTCTGCACCAGCGGGGTGAACCGGGCCCGCAGGTCCGCGTCCTTGATGTAGCCCCACTGCACGCGTTCGGCCGCACCCGACAGGGCGCGCAGCTGCTGCTGTTCGGCGGCGAAGGACTTGACCACCCGGACACCGTTGACGTTCTCGTCCACGATGGTGGCCACGTCGGCCAGGCGGGACTGGATCAGCCACGACACCGGGAACATCGACTTGCGCATCCGCACCCCGGTCCAGAAGACGAAGGGCATGGTGGCCATCGCGATGAAGGCCAGGGGAACGCTGTACGACAGCATGTAGCCGAAGGCGATCACGGCCAGCGAACACTGGACGAGGATCAGCGGCGCGAAGGTCATGTACATCTGCACGGAGCGGATGTCGGAGTTGGCCCGGCTGATCAGCTGGCCCGACTGGACCCGGTCGTAGAAGCCGAAGGACATCTTCGTCAGGTGCTCGTAGATGATGTTCCGGAGGTCGTACTCGATGTCGTACGCCGTCTCGAAGAGGAAGAGTCGGGCGACGTACCCGGATATACCGGCGACCACGCCGAGGCCGACGATCCACCACACGTAGTGGTGCAGCGGGACGGTGTGCTTCTGGATCGAGTTGGTGATGGCGTTGTTCAACAGGTTGGGGATCTGCACCTGGAGGACGAGACCGAAGAACGACAGGATCAACGACGTCAGGAAGATGCCCTTGTGGGCCTTCATGATCGGCATGGCCCGGCGCAGCCACGACAGGGACTTGTCGGGGTCGATTCCGGCCGGCGGTGCCTCGTTGCGGGCCTCCACGGCGATGGGCACGAACTCGGTCCCCACTTCCGGGGGGCCCACGGGACGGGGGCGGAGGGTGGGTGCCTTCATCGGCCCCACTTGGCCCGGGTGTACGCCACGAACGCACGCCGCCAGCTGGCCAGTCCGGCGAACGCCTCGTCGGTGGCCGCCGGATCGGCCATGGCACCGGCCACCTCGCGGAGCCGACCCTCGATGGCGGCGTCGGCCGTCGCCAGCGCGGCAAGTCCCTCGTCGGTCACCACGAGGTCCGTCCGCCGCCGGTCGCCGGCCACCGGGTGGCGCTCGACCAGGCCGCGTGCCACGAGTCCGTCGACCACCGCGGTGACGGTGGGTGGGCGGACGGCCAGCCGCTCGGCCACGACGGAGGAGACGGCGGAGCGCTCGTCGAGCAGCCCCAGGATCCGGTACTGGGGAAGGGAGAGGTCGACCGTGCCCAGCCCGATCTCCACCTGCTTGGCCAGCCATGCCGCGGTGCGGCCGATGGTCCGCGGGTCGGCGGGCGCGCCGGGGAGGTCGGTCGGCTCGGGCGCGTCGGCTACGGCCGTCGATTCGGGAGTCACATAGTTAGACTATCGAAGGAATGGCGGGGCCCGAACACCCTTGTCGGATGCCGGGCGAGGCCGTCCCACTGCTGGCTGACCATCGGGACCGCCGGTATCTAGGATCGCGGCGATGACCACCGGATTCCGTCCCCAGGACGCCGTCGACCACGCCCGGGACCGCTGGCGTGCCGACGTCCTCCCGCTCCTCGTCGAGTTCGCCCGCATCCCGAACCAGTCCCCGGCCTACGACCCCGGATGGGAGGCCGCCGGTCACATGGACGAGGCGGCCGACCTGATCGCGGCATGGGCCGAGAGGCGTGACCTCCCCGGTTCGACCGTCGAGGTGGTCCACCTCCCCGGGCTGACCCCGACGGTGCTGGTGGAGGTGCCGGCCACGGACGCCGGGGCGACGGGCACGGTGCTCGTCTACGGCCACTACGACAAGCAGCCCCCCTTCGACGGCTGGAGCGAGGGCCGCGGGCCGTGGACACCGGTGGTGGAGGGCGACTGGCTGTACGGGCGCGGGGTGGCCGACGACGGCTACGCCCTCCCGTCCGCCCTCCTCGCCGTCGAGTCGTTGCGGGCGGCCGGAGGGCGCCACGGGCGGCTGCTGATCCTGGCCGAAGGGTCCGAGGAGAGCGGCAGCCCCCACCTGCCCGACGTGCTCGCCCACCTGGCCGACCGGATCGGCCGGCCCGACGTCGTCATCGCCCTCGACTCGGGCAGCCCGACCTACGACCGGATGTGGGTCACCACCTCGCTGCGCGGGGCGCTCGTCGGCACGCTCCGCGTCGAGGTCCTGGAGCACGGCGTGCACAGCGGGTCGGCCGGCGGTGCCGTCCCCTCCTCGTTCCGCATCGCCCGCCTCCTGCTCGACCGCGTCGAGGACGCGTCCACCGGTGACCTGCTCCTGTCCGAACTGCGGTGCGACCCACCGGACTGGGCCGAGGGCGCGTCCCGCGACCTGGCTGCCGCCATGGTCGAGGCCGGGCAGGACGGTTCGCCCTTCCCGGTCGTCGACGGGCTCGAACTCCTGGGAGACGACGTCGCCGACCGGGCGATGCGCACCTGGTGGCGGGGATCGCTGGCGGTGGTGGGCGCCGACGGGCTTCCCCCGACCGCCGAGGCCGGCGCGGTGCTCCGGCCGTCCACGACGTTCAAGCTCGTCCTCCGGCTGCCCCCGACCTGCGACGCCGAGCTGGCCTCAGGGGCCCTGGCCCGGGCGCTGACGTCCGAACCTCCCTACGGGGCCCGTGTGGAGTGGGATGCGGAGATGGCAGCGGGCGGCTGGGCCGCGACCCCGACGGCCCCGTGGCTGGCCGAAGCGCTCGACCGGGCCTCGCAGGCCGGCTTCGGCCACCGGTCGGCCCGCTGCGGCGAGGGCGGGTCCATCCCCTTCATGGGCTGGCTGGCCGCCCGGTTCCCCGACGCGCAGATCCTGGCCGCCGGGGTGCTCGGTCCCGGGTCGAATGCCCACGGGCCCGACGAGGGTCTCCACCTGCCCACGGCGGAGCGGCTCACCGGCGCGCTGGCGCTGGTCTTCGACGCCCATGCGACCCACGGGAGCGCTCCCGGTCGGGACGGGTGAGCCGGGGCGGACCGGCGGCCCCTACGCGACGGGTCCGGCCGTCTAGCTGGTGGGTCCGTCGGCGCCCTTGAACCGGTGCACGGCCTGGACCTCGGTGAACTCGGCCAGGCCCCACGGGCCGTTCTCGGAGCCGATCCCGCTCCACTTGACGCCGCCGAAGGGCTGCGAGGGGCCGAGGGCCAGGTGGGTGTTGACCCAGGCCGTGCCGCACTCGAGGCGGCCGGCCACGGCCGCGGCCCGGTCGCCGTCGGCACCCCACACCGAGCCGGACAGGCCGAAGTGGGTGCTGTTGGCCCGCTCCACGACGTCGTCGATGTCCCGGTAGGGGATGACAGGCAGGGCCGGCCCGAACTGCTCCTCGTCGACGATCCGGGTGCCGTCGCTGACGTCGGTGAGGATGGTGGGCTCGAAGAAGTAGCCGGGCCCGTCCATGGCCTTGCCCCCGGTGGTCGCCCGGGCCCCGTGGGCGAGGGCGTCGGCGACCAGCTCCTTGACCCGCTCGAACTGGGGGGCGTTGTTGATCGGGCCGAGCTTGGAGTCGGCCTCGGTGCCGTCGCCGACCTTGATGGCGGACGCCTGCTCGGTCAGCCCCTCGAGGACGGCCCCGTACAGGGCCTCGGGGACGTAGACCCGCTTGATGGCCGAACAGACCTGGCCGTTGTTCATGAACGCACCGTCGAAGATCCCCTTGCTCACCAGGACCGGGTCGGCGTCGTCGAGCACGATGGCCGGGTCGTTGCCGCCCAGTTCGAGGGTGACCCGCTTGAGGTCGGGCGCGGCCGACTGGGCCACCAGCTTGCCGGTCTCGATCGAGCCGGTGAAGCTGATCTTGCGGGGGACGGGGTGGCCGGTCATCCAGGCACCGAGCTGGTCACCGCCGCTCACCGTGTTGAAGACGCCCGCCGGCACCACGTCGCGCACCAGCTCGCACACCTTCAAGGTGGTGAGCGGCGTGTACGGCGACGGCTTGAGGACGAGGGTGTTCCCGGCGAGCAGCGCCGGGGCGACCTTCCAGAACGTGAGCAACAGCGGGAAGTTCCACGGCGTGATCGCCGCCACGACGCCCACCGGACGCCGCACCACCTCGACCCGGGCCGTGTCGTCGTCCTGGATCACCTGGGGCGGCGTCTCGAGGTTGGCGAAGTACTGGCACCACACGGCCGACGCGTAGATCTCCATGGTGGCGTCGCCGAGGGGCTTGCCCTGCTCGGCGGTCAGGATGGGGGCCAGCTCCTCGGCCGACCCCATCAGGAGGTCGGCGATCCCGAGGAGCACCTGGCGGCGGGCGTCCTCGTCGAGCTTCCAGTCCCGCTGGGCCTTGGCCGCCGCGTCGAACGCGGCATCCAGCTGCTCGCGAGTGCATTCGGGCGCATGGGCGAAGACGTCCCCGTTGGCCGGGTTGATCACCCCGAACGATTCGGCGGCGGGGACGGTGTCGCCGCCGATGGTCATGACGAAGTCGGACATGGCGGAACCCCCTGGTGCGTGGTCACTCTCTGCGGCAAACCTACCCCAGGGGTCGGGGAATTACTCGGGGCGCGGCCGGCACCGGGGTGGCGGCCGGGTCGCCGCCGATGTCCGGGATCAGACGGTGACCGCCTCCACCTCGGGGGTGGTCGGCGGGGTGCCCGTCACGGCGTCGCCCTCCGACAGTTCGGGGTCGACGGTGACCCGGGGGAGGATCCGGTCGAGCCATCGGGGGAACCACCAGTTGGACTTGCCGAGCAACAGCATCAGCGACGGCACGACCGCCATCCGGATGACCACGGCGTCGATGAGGATGCCTCCGGCCAGGCCGAGTCCGAACTCCTTGATCACCCGGATGCCGCCCAGGATGAAGGCGCCGAAGACGAGGATCATGATGAGTGCGGCGGCGGTGATGGTCTTGCCGGTGGCGGCCAGGCCGTTGCGCACCGCGACCCGGTTGTCGCCGCCGCACTTCACGTACTCCTCCTGGATCCGGGTGATCAGGAAGACCTCGTAGTCCATGGACAGCCCGAACAGGATGGCGAACATCATCACCGGTAGGAAGGCCTCGATCGGACCTGTCTTGTCCACCTGGAACACCGAGCCCAGCCAGCCCCACTGGAAGACGGCCACCAGGATGCCGAAGGCGGCACCGATCGACAGCAGGTTCATGACCGCCGCCGTCAACGGGATGACCAGGCTGCGGAAGACGATGGCCAGGAGGATGAACGACAGCACCACGACCAGCCCGATGAACAGCGGGAGCTTCGACGACAGGACCTTGGCGAAGTCGGCGAAGATCGCGGTGTCGCCACCGACGTAGACCGCGACGCCGGTGCCCGCCACCACGGCGGGGATGGTCGACTGGCGCAGGTGGTCGATGAGGTCGGTGGTCGCCGATGCCTGCGGCGACGAGTCCGGGTAGACGTTGATCAGGGCCACCTGTTCGCCGTCGTGTGCGGGGAGGACGATGGGGGGCACGACCGAGGCGACGTTGGGCTGGTGACCGACGTCGGTGGCGAGGGCGTCGAGTGTCGCCGTGTCGATGGTGCCCGTCTGGACCGCCACCAGCTGGAGCGGACCGTTGAACCCCGGCCCGAAGCCGGCCGACAGCAGGTCGTAGGCCTGGCGGGTGGTCGTGTAGGACGGGTCGTTCCCCTGGTCGGAGGTGCCGAGCCGGAGGGAGAAGAACGGCAGGGCGACGAAGAGCACGACGATCAGGGCGACGACCGCCGGGATGATCGGCCGGCGCTGGATGAAGTCCGCCCACCTGGGCCAGAAGCCCTTCGATCCGGCACCGACGATCCGGGGCCCGTTGGTCGCCAACTCGCGCTTCTGCTTGCGGCTCAGCACCCGGGGGCCGATGAATCCGAGCAGGGCCGGCAGCAGGGTCAGCGCGGCGATCATGGTGAACGCCACCCCGATGGCGGCGGCGATGGCCAGCCCGTACAGGAAGGTCACTCCGAGGGCGAACATGCCGAGCAGGGCGATGCAGACGATGATCCCGGCGAACAGCACGGCCCGTCCCGAGGTGTTGACCGCGGTGACGATCGAGGACTCGACGTCACCGCCGGCGATGAGGCCCTGGCGGTGCCTGGTCACGATGAACAGGGCGTAGTCGACGCCGACACCGAGGCCGATCAGCAGCACCAGTTCGGTCGAGAACACCGGCATCTTGAACACATGGCTCAACAGGCCGATGACCCCGATGGCGGTGCCCAACGAGGCCATGGCCGACAGGAGCGGCAGGGCCATGGCGAAGATCGACCCGAAGACCAGCAGCAGCACGACCCCGGCCAGCAGCACGCCGAGACCGGTCCCGCCGAACGACTGGCGGTCGGCCTGTTCGGCGATCTGGCCCGAGACCGCCACCTCGAGGTGGGCCCCCTGAGCGGTCAGGGCGGTGCTCACGAACGTCTTGGCCTGTGCCGTCGACACGTCCTGTCCCTGGACATCGAAGGTCACGTTGATGAAGGCGGTCTGCTTGTCGGCGCTGATCTGGTGGGCGCCGAGGGGCGAGTACGGGCTCTGGACCACCGAGACGTGGGGGAGCTTCGCCAACTTGCCCATCATCGTCTCGACGGTCGCCATGACCGCGGGGTCGGTGACCGGCGTGCCGTCGGTGGTGTGGAACACGACACGTTCCTGGTCGCCGGCCTGGCGCGGCGCGGCGGTCTGCAGCAGGTCGAGCGCCTCGGTCGACTCGGTGTGGGGGAGGGAGAAACTGTTCGAGTAGGCGGTGCCGATGCCCTGGGACAGCAGGGTCATCCCGATCAGGGCGACCAGCCAGAGCACGACCACGGCGACGCGGTGGCGGACGCACCAGGTGGCGAGCGATTTCATGTGGGGGGACTCCTCTGTGCAGACGGGGGGGGACGCAGCCGGCACCGTCGGCCACCGGGGGGAGGTGGGGGGCCGCGCGACATCGCTGTGGCGGTCCCTCCGACGGATGACCCGTCCATTCTCGCTCATGGAGCGACCCCTCCGGTACACGGGGTGCCCGCGGGCGGGCCAGACTGGGCGGATGGAGCCCGAGTCCCGCCTCATCCCGCTCACCGGATCCTTCAACTTCCGCGATCTCGGGGGGTATCGGGGGTCGGACGGGAGGCTCACCCGGTGGGGCCGGCTGTTCCGCAGCGACGCGCTCCACGAGCTGACCCCGGCCGACGTGGACCGGCTACGGGACATGGGCCTGCGCACCGTGGTGGACCTCCGGACCGAGCGCGAGCTGGCCCGCTCCGGTCGCGGCCCGCTGGAGCCCGAGCCGGTGGCCTTCCACCACCTGGCCGTCGTGCGCGAGGGCGTCACCGGGGGCGGGGGACAGGAGCCCTCGGCGGACGGAGAGGCCATTGCCGCGCCGGCGCCGGTGGGCGACGACCTGTCCGAGCGGTACCTCTGGTACCTCGACGTCGGTCGGGACTCACTGGTCGAGGCGCTCACACTGCTCGGAGGTGAGGACCACTACCCGCTGGTCTTCCACTGCGCGGCCGGCAAGGACCGGACCGGCGTGCTGGCCGCCTTGATCCTCGAGATCGTGGGCGTGGACCGCGACGAGATCGTGGCGGACTATGTCATCACCGCGGAGCGGATCCAGTTCATCATGGACCGCTGGCGGGCCGATCCCGAGTTCGCCGAGCGTATGGCCAAGGTCCCACCCTCGCGCTACAGCGTGGAGGCGTCGACCATGGAAGGGTTCGTGGACGCGCTGTCCGTCCGCCACGGCGGGGCCCGGGCATGGGCGGTCGACGCCGGGGTGCCCGAGAGGGCGCTGGAACGGATGATCGACCTGGTCCTCGAGCCGCCGGACTGAGGCGGGGCGACCCGATCCGGGGGATGCCCGGCCTCTGGGCGTCGGTCGTAGGATGGGGCGATGGACGCGTCGATCCTCGAGTCGCTCTTCCTCGGTGTGGTGGTGCTCTTCGGCGTGATGGCCGTCGTCGCCGTGACCACCGGGTTCCTCCTGTGGCGCTTCGCCCGTCGCAAGCTGCTCGCCTTCCGCTCGCACGGTGCCGTGATCGGGGCCACCGCGGTGTGGGAGGCGGCGGCGTCCAACCGGTGGAACCGGACCCCGGGTGCGGCCACTGCCGCCGACGTCGGCCGGTGGTCGGGGACCCGGGTCCGAAAGGAGATGTGGCGCTCGGTGGACCGTGCCTCGGCCGCCGTCCGGACGGCCGACGAGGTCGGGGGTCCCGTCGCCGAGCTCCCGTCCCTGTGCCGACGGCTCGAGTCGGCGGCCGTCGACATCGACAAGGTGCTCCGGGTGGATCCGATGGCCACGGTCAGCGGTCCGCTCTGCGAACAGGTCGTCGACGTCATGCGGGCGGCCGACGACGTGCAGCGGGCGGCCATGGCGTCGGCGGGCGAGGCCGGCAGCCAACGGGTCCGCGAGCTCACCGAGGACGCCGGGCGCGAACTCACCGTGCTCGACGCGGGCCTGGCGTCGATGCGGGCGTCGGGACGGCCCGAACTCCCGGGGTCCTAATCCCACCCGGGCCCACCGGGCCCCCTCGGGTTCCCACCGAAGACGACCGGGACGCCCGCCCGGTCCCTGCCTCGTGGATCTGCCGGTCCGGATATGCCACTGTGGATGGCCACGGGCTGGATCGGGCGGCCGAAATGGAGCGCCGCGACGCGCGGTCCCGACGGACACACCAGGAGGAGACATGAGCATCCAAGCAGTGACCGAGGCCCACCATCGCGGTGCTGCGGATCTTCCCTTCGTGGAGATCGGCGGAGGAAACAAGATGAAGGTGATCCAGGTCGACGTGGCGGAGGGTCTGTGGATCGTCGAGAACATCTTCCAGACCGGCTACGCGGTGCAGACCCACCGCCACACGGGGCCGGTCTACGGGTACACGGTGTCCGGCGCCTGGCGGTACCGCGAGTACGACTACGTCAACCGGGCCGGCTCGTTCCTGTTCGAGCCGGCAGGTTCCGTCCACACCCTCGAGTGCGTCGAGGACGACACCCAGGTGTGGTTCCAGATGTACGGGGTGAACCTCAATCTGGCCGCCGACGGCAGCATCGAGAGCGTCTTCGACGGTCCCGGCACACTCGAGGCCTACTACGCGTTGTGCGAGGCCGAAGGTCTCCCCCGACCCGACGTGCTGGTGAGCTGACCGCCGGTAGGAGGGCACGTCGGACCCACTGCGCGACGATCTGGTCGACCGGGGGTGACCATCGTGTGGAAGGCGGTCGGTCGATTCGTCAGGTCGCTCCCGGTGCTCCTGTTCGTGGCGAGGATTGCCGCGTTCTTCGGGTTCATGTCCCTGTCGCAGATTCCGCCGACGACGTTCCAAGGACCGCCCACGACGACGACCCGACCGCCGGCCAGGGCGCCGATCGCCCCTCGTGATCGTGTGCGCAAGAAAGCGTCACCGGCCGGTGCCACGACCGGGGTGTCACCGGTCGGCCCCACCGCCAGCTCCCTGTGACATCGGCGATCACCCGGGGGGCGCCCGATCGGGATCATCATGCGCGCCTGCAGCGACAGTGAGGTCCGACGGGCCCGTTGTCCTCGAACAGATTTTCGGCGGAAGGTGAGGTCGGTCACACGATGCCTCGTGCCTCGTGCCTCGATCCGTCGGGCCTGGGCTCAGGCGGGCTGCCAGAGCTCGACCCGATTGCCCTCGGGATCGGTGACCCAGCCGAATCGGCCAACGCCCTCCATGTCCTGCGTCTCCTCAGCCACGTCCGCTCCCTTGAGTCGCAGTTGGGCGAGCATCGCATCCAGGTCCCGAACCCGGAAGTTGATCATGGTCTGCTGGGCACGGGATCCGAAGTAGTCGGTCTCGCATCCGAACGTCGCGAACACCGTCGGCCCGGCTCCCTGATGCCACAGGCCGTTCTCATCGGCGTCCAGGCCCAGGCAATCGCGGTACCACGCCCCCAGGGCTGCCGGATCGGCGGCCCGCACGAAGTATCCGCCGATTCCAGCCACACGTTCCACGTGACCATCCTGTCAGGACCGACCCGACCCCGCCGGATCCCGAGGGCCGATCTCCGACGGTGCATTCGATGCCCGCCATTGTTCCTGTGGGGCGGGATGGCTGTCCCTGCACTCGCGCCGGGGCGGGGGTGCCCAGCGGGCGGAGCGCGCCTGCCCGGGCCTGATCGTCCTCGACCGGCAGTCGAGTGACGTCCGGGGAACCGGCGGGCGCGAATTTCGCGGTGGCGAGCTCGTCCCCTCCCCGGTTGACATGTGGTCGGCCCGGGCTCATAATCAATCACTGAGTTGATTAACTCATCGATTGAATACTTATGGCCGACGATCCGCTGAGCCTCACGTTCGCCGCCCTTGCCGATCCGACCCGGCGGGCCATCCTGGTCCGCCTGGCCGAAGGGGAGGCGACGGTGAACGAGCTTGCTGAACCTTTCGACATCACCCTCCAGGCAGTGTCCAGGCACCTCAAGGTGCTCGAAGGAGCCGGATTGATCTCGCGGGGTCGGGATGCGCAGTACCGACCCTGTCACTTCGAACCGGCACCCCTGGAGGCCGCCACTGACTGGATCGTCAAGAACCGACAGATCTGGACGGAACGATTCGACCAGCTCGAGCAGCATCTGAAGCGCCTGACGGACGAAACGACGAAGGAGAACGAGCCATGAACGACGCAGCCGCCGAACTGGGTGAACTCACCATCACGAGGATCTTCGGGGCCCGACCTGAACTGGTCTTCGAGTGCATGACCACACCCGCCCACCTCACCCACTTCTGGGGTCCGGCCGGCACCAGCACTCCGCTCGAGGGCATCACCGTGGAACCCCGTCCCGGAGGACGATTCGAGACGTTGATGGTGAACGACGAGACCGGGGAGGAGTACCCCATGCGCGGCGTGTTCGTGGACTTCGATCCACCGCGCAAGCTCACCTTCACCGAGGCTGACGTCGAAGGCGGAATGACGACCTCGATCGTCTTCAACGACCTCGGCGACGGCCGCACCGAAACGGTCACCCACCAGACCAATGTGCCTCCGATGCTGATGAGCCCTGAGGCCCGGGCCGGACTGGAGAGCAGCTTCGTCAAGATGGACGCCTATCTGGCCAGCTTGTAGAAGGTCGCAGTCGAGGTTCAAGCACCTAGCAACGCTGGGGCTGGGGTAGGTGGCTGCTCCGCCGATCGGATGACCGGCCGATCGCTCGATCATGGATGTCACTCGACCCGTCAGGGCGCCGAGGTCAAGGTAGATTCGGCCCGTGCCCCATGGCGCCGCAGTCGAGGTCCGTATCGGCAGCGTCGAGGACGTTCAGGCGCTGGCTGCCCTCAGGTACGAATGGAGGGTGGGAGAACGCGGCGAGCGCGGGCTCGACCCGGTGTCGTTCGAGGCAGCCCTGTCGGAATGGATGCGCGGGCATACGGACCACATTCCGTTCCTGGCACTGCGCGGGTCGACGCCGATAGGCATGGCGTGGTTGGCGGTGGTCGACCGGGTCCCCGGACCGGAGCAGTTCACCCGTCGGTCGGCATACGTGCAGAGCGTCTACGTCGTCGAACACGAGCGGGCGGCTGGTGTGGGGAGCAAACTCATGGAGCTGGTCACCGACCATGCCCGGGACATGGGGCTCGGTTACCTGGCCGTCCACCCCAGCGAGAGGGCCTTCTCGCTGTATCACCGGATGGGGTTCGAGGGGACCGGTCGGGTTCTGGAGCTTCGATTCTGAGGAAGGTGGCCCGGGACGCAGGAAGACGACGGCTGTCGAGTGAGTTCCACACTCTGGGAGCTGTCAGCCCACGACCACTGCACGGGGGAGCGGCATGGGTACGGACGTTGCACCCCAGTGGGGGATTCGTGAACCACCTGCCAGGAGCTGCGGGTCCTAGAGCTCCCCGGCGAGGCTGCCGTACGTGGGTACGCCGGCGGTCTCGTAGGCCAGGTGGAGGGTGCCGCTCGGGTAGGTGACCGATTCTGTCAGGCGGAGCGTCGTGGGCACGGTCCCGTCGGCGAACACCTGCTTGCCGCTGCCGAGCAGCAGCGGGTACACCCACAGGTTCATCCGGTCGACGAGGCCGAAGCGCAGCAGCGACTGCAGGAGGTCGAGACTGCCGATGACGTGGATCTCGTCATGACGCCCCTTGAGGGCGGTGATGGTCTCGGCGAGGTCATCGGCGACGAGCGTCGAACCCTGCCAGGCGAGCGAGCCGGCGAGTGTGCGGCTGGCGACGTACTTGGGGACACCGTTGAGCAGGCCGGTGAACGGGATCTCCTGCGGAGCCTGCGGCCAGTAGTCGGAAAACATCTCGTAGGTCTTCCGCCCGAGGAGCAGGGCGTCCATGCTCCTCGCCTGCTCGAATATGACCCCGCCAGACTCCGGGTCCGCCAGGGGCGCCTGCCACCCGCCGTGCGCGAAGCCGCCCTCGCGGTCCTCGTCGGGTCCTCCGGGTGCCTGTCCCACTCCGTCGAGCGTCACGAATTCGGTGACGACGAGTTTGCCCATGGTGTGCTCCCTGTCCGGTGGCGAAGCGATCCCGAGTGGGAGGCTCCCGTCGTGTCGAACCCACCCCCGGCGCCGCGATCGACGGCCAGCGTAGCCACGACCGGGGAAGCCATCCGGTCGGGCCCCGGTCGGCGGACCGACCCGAGGACCGATGATCGTCGTCGCGCAATCGTGGGACAATCCAAGGTGTGGACGAGATGCCGGAGCTGCAATCCAACGGACACTGGAGGATGGGAGTCTGGACCCTCCGCGTGGGGTACGTCGGGCTCGCCGTCGCCATTGCGGGCCTCATCGTGTTGTCGTCGGGATCGACGCCGTGGGTCCTGGCCGCCGGCGTGTTCATCTGGCTCGCCGCCGAAGCTGTCACGTTGGCGGGATTCTTCTGGTCCCGGCACGAGCTTCCCGAGCCTCGACCGGGCTACTGGTCGATGAGGCTCATGCTCATCCACGACACGGTCCACGCCCGGTCGTCGACCCAGCGGTCCTGATGGCTCTTCCCTTCGCGTCTGCGTCCGCCGTGCAGCAGTCTCCCGACTCGTCGACCCGACCGGGAAGTGCCACTAGCGAGGGAGAGCAGAGGGGTGCCCCACCACCCCGATGATGGACGGACACCTGCCTCGCCGTCGACCGGCAGGTCGGAAGGAGTCAGGCTCCCTTCCACTCCCGGTCTCTGGCTCATCGAAAGGTGAGAAGCTGAACCGGTGAAGCTCAGCCGCACCCTCTTCTCGATCGTTGCGACGGGGGTGACCTTCGCAGCTTGCGGGTCCCCTGCACGTTCGACGAGGACGACCGTCACCACGGCCGGCCGGTCGCCGACCACGGCATCGTCTTCGGTCACTACGACCAGTGCAGGGACGCCGACCACGGGTTCCGGGGCACAGGACCTCCCGGCCAGCGACCAGCTCCGAGCGGAACTGCTGACCACCTTCGCAGCATCCAAGCAGATGCCCGAGTCCTACTTCACGGGTCCGCAGCCTGGCACGCTCTATTACGCGTATCTGCCCTCGACGAGGACCTACTGGGCGCTGGCACACTTCGGGATCAGCTCGGCAGCGCCGTCCCAGACGGACGTCGACATGCAGGACGGCGGGGATGTCGGGGTCTTCTCCCGGCGGGATGGTGGGGCGTGGACGATGACCGTGGGTGGCGAACCCTTCCCGTGCCCCGGACAGATTCCGGACGCGGTGATGACCGTGTGGGGGATGACCCCTTCGGGGGCATGCGAGGTCGCCGACGCGAGTTCGCCTTCCCGCTCCAAGCTCACCAATCCGGCTGTCACCCCCGACCTCCCTGCGGGTGTCTACTTCGGGACGCTTCTCTCCTTCGACCTCCATCTGGACGGTACGGGATCGATCCTGTTCGAGCCCGAGACATGGCAGGGCGGCTCCCTGCCGGTGAGCCACAGCGGCGACTACTACTTCTTGGACTTCGGACCGTCGACGACTGCCGCGTACTGGGTCGGTAGCAGTGCTGCGTCCAGCCATGAAGTGACCGGCCACTTCGACAGCGCCTTTGCCCAGGTCGCCGAGAACGCCATGGTGCCCTTCGCCACCCAGCCGTATTCCGGGTACGTGATCCAGGCCACCGTCCCCACAGGGTGTACCGGCGCGTGTTCGGAATTGGCCTCGATCACACAGTTCGGCCCGCTCACGCCGAAGCCGCCGAATCCGGACTACGCCGAGCCTTCCCCTTGAGCGGCGGTGTCACCTGCCGGGCAGGGGCATCAGTCGTCGGATTGCCCGTTCGGTGCTTGACGGATGTAGACACTGATCTCCCTCAAGAGACCATCCGAGTCGACGTCGAAGACGAGACACTCGTGAGTCACCAGAGGGCGACCGTCCACCTCGATCGTCTCGCGAAGCTCCACCATGATCCGTTGATCGACGAGAGCGGTGACCTTGTCGATCTCCATCCGGTATCCGGGAAGCGACGGCATCGTGCGCTGGAGGAAGGACACGTACGTGGTGACGCCGTCGAAGTCGTCCCCGAAGGGTCCGCGTCTGAGCACGTCGCGAGCGAGGCAGCCGGTGACTTCGTCCCAATCCTGGCGGGACAGCGCCTGCAGATAACGCACCGCGACCGAGACGGTGGGATCGGACATCCGCGGCACATGGCCACGGTACTCCCGCTGGATCGGCGTGTCCCCGAGATCCGGGGCAGGAGCAACTACCAGCGGGCCGCGTGCACGGACTCGGCAGCCGGACGGGCCAGCCAGAGGGTGATACGCATCGCGAGACGCATTCCGATGGCGAAGCGGGCGGTCTCGATACCTGTCAACCGGCCCGGTGTGCAGCCCAGCAGCTCGGCCAACGACTTCCAGGTGAGGTGTTCGCCGCGACGGCTGACGTTCATCGCGTGGTAGAGCGCACCCAGGTTCCATCGGAGGCGATGGTGCTCCGCTCGCGTCACGGGTCCTTGTCGTTCGGCCTTCGGCTGACTCCGGCTCGTGCGGTCAGTGCCGGAGCAATTCGGAATTGCTCCACAGCCCTGGTCAGTCGGATGTCAGGGCAGATCCGCATCACGCAGGATCTCCCGGACCGTCCTCCGTGCCATCGCCGCGAATTCGGGACTGCTCGTCGAGTAGTACGGAATGATGAGGAGTGCCTGGTGAAGGGCGAAACCCATTGCTCGATCCCACGTCGCCTGGTCACAGTGCAGCGCCCTCCGGAAGACGGACCGCCCGCGTGGACCGAACACCGTCCATGCCGCGATCACGTCGGCCGCAGGATCACCGACGCCGACACCGCCGAAGTCGATCACCGCATGAAGTCGACCTTCATCGAGCAGCAGATTGGTGGGCAACAGGTCACCGTGCCGCCACACCGGGATCCCGTCCCACGTCGGTGCCGCCAGCGATCGTTCCCAGGCATCGGTGATCGACGACATGGAGTCTGTTTCGCCCATGGTCCTGATCGCCCACCGGGTCGCCGCATCCAGTTCCTTCAGGGGCGGCCGTCCGGACGCCGGAGCGCCCGACGTGTCGATCCTCTGCAGCGATCCGATGAATCCGGCGAGCTCCTCTGCGGCCTGGACTTCGTCTCCGACCAGCTCCTCCGAGTACGGGACACCCTCCAGCCAGCGGTAGACCGCCCATGGGAACGGGTACCCCGACCCGGGGCTCCCGGTGGCAACCGGTTCGGGGATGCTCAACGGAAGGTGGGGACGTAGGTGGTCCAGCCACAGCAGTTCCTTTCCGAGGTCGTCGGCCCGACCCGGGTTGATGGGAAGGCGCACACAGAGATCAGGTCCGAGGCGGAAGATCGCATTGACGGTTCCGACCGCGTCGAGTCGATGCACGTCGAGGCCCGACAGGTCGGGCATCTGCGATGCGACCAGCTGTCGCACCAGCCGGTCACTCACCTCGATCTCGTCTGTGTGCATCCGCCCGGCCACGTATCCTCCGACCACTCTTCCCGGGGACCCCAGCGCTCGGCGCTGCCGGTCCCCGACGGCCTGTTCACCCGTGCCGAGGCGAATGTATCCGGGTTGACGCGGTCAGGAGTTGGCAGTCCCACTCATCAGGGGTATCGACCGTTCGGCCAGACGGCGGAACGCGTCCTCGTCGGCCTTGGAGGTGAATGCCCGGACCGGGATGATGAAGCTCCCCGGTCCCTTGCCGACGACGAGCAGGTACAGCTCGTCCCGTCGACGGATCTCCGAGAACATCGGCCATCGCATCGTCGTGTCGTTGAGTGCAGTGTGTCGATGAATGCCCTCGTCGGTGATCTCCAACGTCCGGACTTCGAACTGCTTCCCGACTCGCCTCCAGATCCGGTCGGGCGTCATCGGGACCAGTGCGTAGAAGATCGCGAGAATGACCAGACCCAGCGTCAACATGACGACCCATGCCACCGTGTCGGTCGAATCGAGGATCAGGACCGATGCGCCCGCAGCCACGAGGCAGATGCCGGCGACCGGGAGTATCCAGTTCTGCCAGCGGCTGGAGAACTGCCGGTAGAGGACCGGCACGATCTCCTCTTGGGTCACCCGGTGCTCCGTCGTCTGGATATGCACGGGTTCCGGGCCGGGCGCCGAGATGTCCGTCACGGGGAACCTCATCGTCCTCGGGGCTGTTCCGAGGACGATCGTAGTTCCGCCTTCTGATCCGCGCCCACCATGAGGCTGTTCGCCGTCCCCACGGCACGGCCCACGATCGTCGGGCCGGTGGCCCCTATTCCGGCTTCGAGGTCCGTCTCTGTTCGATGACCTTCAGGATGTCCGGTGGGATCGGGCGGCACCCGCAGGCCTGAGCGTGCGCAATGTGCCAGTCGGTACGCTGCTCGAGACTCGCTCCGGGCGGCAATCGATGTCCAGCATGCCACTCGCTGTTCACGTCGCACCTCGCCCCGTCTCCACAGCCGGAAAGCTACCCGATGAACAGATGCCTGCTCCTGCCACCGCGAGCGGGGCGGTGCGGGCTGTGGCTATCGGGCGCGAAGGGGGCCTCGGACGGCGACGTCACCTCTGTGCGCTCCTCATCCTGTCGATCGCAGATCGGTCTCCATTCCGTCCAGTCCGGCAGCGATGGCGTCCTTCAGGAGCGCGGCGACAGCCTCGCTGACCTCGGGCGCGGACTCGAAGTCGATGGTCCACACGACGACGGCCTGCGAATCGAATGAACCGAAGACTTCGACGTTCCCGATGTAGGACGTGACAGGAAATGGTGACTCCGTGCGCTCGTAGGTCAGCCGGTGCCCGTCGTCGTCCACAGCCACGAGACGGTCGGTGATGGTGCCCAGACCTCCGTCCAATGTCAGGTAGCGGAAGGCGCCGATGCCATCGCCTTCGATCCGGCACCCGGCCATGCTCGGAAACCACACGTCCAGGCGTCCGAACCGCCTGATCGCGTCCCACGCCTTGTCAGCGGGGACGTCCATCTTCTTGGTGATCGTCTGCTTGGTCCGCATGACCGAGCGTAGCCGTGGTGTGCGCCGGCGCCCAGAGGTGGCCCCGGCATACCGGAGTGTGGGTGACCCGTCCGCTCACCATGGTCGACGTACGTGAGCGAGGAAGCCGGACATCTGGTGCGGGTCGGCGGATACGAGGATGTCGACTCGATCTCGCCGAGCTCTACGTCGCTCCGCACCAGCACCATCGAGGAATCGGTCGGGCTCTCATGGGCGCAGAACTTCACGAGGCCCGGATGCGTGGGGCCGACACGATGGACATCGGTGTGGACGAGCCGGACGCTGTTGCCCGCAGGTTGTACGTGCGTCTCGGGTTCTCCAACCGGGCGGGTGGTCCAGACGGCCCTGTCGTGTACGTCTACGAGCGGGAACTCCGATTTCGCCGAGCCGGTGGTCCGGACGGATGAACGCCAGGGTGCGGGGACCGGTCGCCGGCCGGTCGGCCAGGGGATGGATCACGCTGAAGAGCTCGTGCCCGCGAGCAGGCTCGAGGGCGCCGCGTCTACCGTGCGGTGCCGGTGACGCGTGCCCGCAGCGTCGGTGCACCCGGGCCGTCGAGCTGGTCGAGGTAGGGAGTGCGGCCGGCCATGCTCATCACCAGCGCAAGGGTCGATCCGGTGACGAGGGGACCGGTGCCCGTGGCGAACGACCCATCGTCAGCGCGCAGCTGCAGGCCGGCAGCGGCGGTCCGGCTGGCTACCGTGAAGTTGCGCCGCGCGAAGAAGTCGGCCACGGGCGTCAGCGCTTCGACCGCCGGTGTCCGCGGCAGTCCCAGCGGCTGACGGATGTCTTGGGCGTGCACGACGACCTCGCCCAGGTAGGCCGGGGTGTGTCCCGAGGGGGCGGTGGTGCTGGCGACGATGGCGTCGAACCGGTCGAGCGTCTCAGCGGGGGTGCCGCCCCGGTACTCGGTCATCCGGCGCTGGTTGTGCACGTCGACACGGAAACGCGCGCCGAGCATGCTGCGCACCCACCGCCACTGATTGAGGCTCGCCGCGGCGGTGAGGTGGGCGACGACCTCCTCGACGTCCCACTGCCCGCACAGGGTGGCGTGCCGCCACTGCTCGGCATCGAGGCCCGAGAGGTCCTCCGCCAGTGCAGCCCGTTCGGCGTGGGCCAGCGCCCACAGTTGGTCGTCCCCCGATCTCGCCATGTTCGCCCGTGCCCTTTCCGTGCTCGAGAGTCCCTGTCGCCTGTCGCCTGTCGCCGGTCATCGGCCGATCAGCACCACGGGGTCGACCGGGGAGTCCGAGACGTCCCACCCGGTCAGCGGTGCACTGACAGGTGGTGACTATGCCTCACCATCGTGCTCCTGCGCCACAGCCGGAGAACGTCGGCCATGTGGTCGACCATGAGCCGACGATGACCTTCCCCTGGACACAGATGCAGAATGGCTCTCGGGTGGGTCTGGGGCCCGATGAACGGGCATTTCGGCGTTCAGGCGTCGCGGCGCACGAGGACCCAACAGCCGAATCCCAGGGTCACCACCGTGTAGAACACGAGCAGCGCGAAACCCGTCCACGGGCTGAATGCGGACACGACGTGATCAGGTGCACCTTGGGTGGAGAACATGACCAGACCGATGTTGGCCGGCAGGTAGCGGGCCAGGGCGTTGCCCAGCCCCGTGGGCAATGCCTCGACGATGATCGGCAGGACGAGCACCACCCCGACGAAGGCCGAAATGGCACCGGCAGTGTGCCGGATGATGGTTGCCAGTCCGAGCGCCAGCAGTCCGAGCACCGCCAGATACAGACCGGCACCGACCACTGCCCGTAGGACGCCTGCCTGGCCCAACGACGCGGAGCCATTCGTGAGCAGGGCCTGGATGTTGTGGGGGATCTTGAGTCCGAGTTGCTGGGCACGCTGCGCTGCCGCCGCCTTCGTCCCGACGGCGTGCTTGGACGACAGGATCGCCTGGCCGAGGAAGAAGGCGCTGAAGGTGAGGACCTCGCTCACCACCAGCGCCACCGCTCCGAACACGAGGACCTTGGCGGTGAGCACGACGGGGCGGCGGGGCACGGCCGACAACGTGGCCCGGATGGTGCCCGTTCCGTATTCGGCACTCATGACCAGCACTCCCAGGACCCCGAAGATGAGCTGTCCGAGGAAGACGCCGATCAGACTCCGGCGGGTCGGATCGTCGATGATCTCGGAGGGGCTCACCGTGCCGGTGCCCAGTGCGCACAGGCCCACCACGGCCACTGCGGTGCCGACGAGGGTCCATGTCGTCGAGCGGACCGACCACAGCTTGGTCCACTCGGCCGCCATGGCCCGGCGCAGACCGACCCGACCCGGCGGCAACTCCCTGGTGGAGGGGGTCGGAGTCCCGAGCACCGCGGTCACGATCCGCCTCGGAACTCGACGGCATCGTCGGTCAGCTCCATGAAGGCATCCTCCAGGGACGCGACAGGGGTGAGTTCGTGCAGGGCGATGCCCAACGACGCGGCCAGGTCACCCACTTCCGGCGCCCCCAGGCCGGTGATGTTCATGGACCCGTCGGGATCGTGGATGACCGTCCCGCCCGCGTTGGTCACGGCGTCGGACAATCGGTGCTGAGCCGGCGTTCGCACCTTGACCGATTGACGCGAGCTGCCGGCCACGAAGTCGGCGACCGAGGTCTCCGCGATCAGCCTCCCCTTGCCGATGACCACCAGATGGTCGGCGGTCAGCGCCATCTCGGCCATGAGGTGGCTCGACACGAACACCGTGCGCCCTTCGCCGGCAAGTGTCTTGCACAGCGTCCGCACCCACCGGATGCCCTCGGGGTCGAGGCCGTTCACGGGCTCGTCGAACAGCAGCACCCCCGGATCGCCGAGCAGGGCGGCGGCGATACCCAGGCGCTGGCCCATCCCGAGCGAGAACTTGCCCACCCGTTTGCCGGCCACCGAAGCGAGGCCGACGAATTCCAGCACCTCATCGACCCGTCCCCGGTCGATGGCATTGCTCCGCGCCAGCGTGAGCAGGTGGGCGCGGGCGGAGCGACCGGGATGGATGGACCGTGCCTCGAGCAGCCCGCCCACCTCGCGCATCGGCCACGGAAGTTCGCGGTAGGGCCGGCCCAGCACGGTCACCGTGCCCGACGCCGGCGCGTCGAGGCCCATGATCATGCGCATGGTGGTCGACTTGCCCGACCCGTTCGGCCCGAGGAAGCCGGTCACGGTCCCCGGACGCACGTCGAAGGACAGGTCGTCGACCGCCAGCACGTGGCCGAACCGCTTGGAGAGCCCCCGGGCCTCGATCACCTGGTCAGCCTTGCACGGAGCCGCGCCTTTCGTGCATCGGGGGAATTCCGTCCTCATGCGGCGGACGGCACGCAGCCGTCCCTGCTCCCGTCGCATCCCGGCCGGTCCGATGTGCGTCACTATGTGACGTGGACCTGCGACGACATAAGGACGGTGTCGGCAGGGCACCCGCCATACGTGTCGAACACCTGTGTGTGGACCGGGGTGGCCGGCGGGTGGTCGACGACGTCTCGATCGAGGTGGCACCGGGGACATTGGTCGGACTCATCGGCCCGAGCGGCTGCGGCAAGACGACGCTGATGCGGTCGTTGGTCGGGACCCAGGTCGTCGCCGGTGGGCGGGTCGAGCTCCTCGGGCAGGCATCAGGATCTCCCTCCCTGCGAACTCGGGTCGGGTATGTCACCCAGGCGCCCTCGGTCTACTCGGATCTGTCCGTGGCCGAGAACCTGCACTACTTCGCCGTCGTCCTGGGGGCGCCACGGGACTCGGTCGACCACGTCATCGGTGAGGTCGGGCTGGGTCCCCATGCGGACACGGTCGTGGGACGGCTCTCCGGTGGGGAGAAGACACGGGTGTCGTTGGCCACCGCGCTCCTCGGCTCGCCCCGGCTGCTCGTCCTCGACGAGCCCACGGTAGGACTCGATCCGCTCCTCCGGAGGGACCTGTGGAAGCTGTTCATGGGCCTGGCAGACGATGGCACGACGCTGCTGGTGTCCAGCCACGTGATGGACGAAGCCGAGCATTGCCAGAGACTCCTGCTCATGCGGGAGGGCGCGATCCTCTCGGACGGCTCGCCCCGGTCGTTGCTGGCGCAGACCGGGGCCACCGACTTCGACGCCGCGTTCATCGCGCTGATCGAGGGCCCGTCGGCATGACGGTGCGGCGAACGACCGCCACGACCGGGCGGGTGCTGCGCCAGTTACGACACGACCCCCGGACCGTCGCTCTCCTCCTGGTGGTCCCGGTCGCGCTGATGGGACTGCTGGCATGGATGCTCCACGGACACGGCGACGGCTTCGACCAGTTCGGGCCATCGCTGCTGGGGATCTTCCCGCTCGTCATCATGTTCCTGGTGACGTCCGTCGCCACCCTGCGCGAGCGGACGAACGGCACCTTGGAGCGGTTGCTCACCATGCCGCTCGGAAAGGCCGAGTTCGTCGTCGGCTACGCGATCGCATTCGGATTCGCCGCGATCGTGCAAGCCGTGGTCGTCTCGGGACTCTCGTTCGGCCTCTTCGGTCTCCACGTGAACGGTTCAGCGTGGCTCGTCGTCCTGGTGGCGGTGCTCGACGCCATCCTCGGGACTGCGCTGGGGCTCTCGCTCAGCGCACTCGCGTCGACGGAATTCCAGGCGGTGCAGTTCATGCCGGCGGTCATCCTGCCGCAACTCCTGCTCTGCGGGATCATCCTTCCCCGTGGGGAACTGCCGACCGTCCTCCACTGGGTCTCGGACGTCATGCCCATGTCGTACGCGGTCGGCGCGACACAGCAGCTCAGCACGTCGGCGACGGTGACCACCGCATTCGTCGTCGATGTGGGCGTCGTGCTCCTCTTCGTCGTCGCGGCGTTGGTCCTCGGCACCACCACCCTCCGGCGCCGGACCAGGTAGGAGCAGGCGGCGCTGCCGACGGGGATCGCGTCGCCGGTCGTGATGTCGTCCGGTGATGCATGCCGAGGTGCCGGTCGACCTCCCCGCCGGCGGGCGTGACGTCTCCCGGGGCGGGGCGCAGAAGACCTCGGGTCAATGGGGCAGAGGTCCGATGCCGGCCTCCCGAGCGGAGCACTCCAACTCAACCTGGATGTCGTCCATCTCCTCGGAGTCGTCCATCTCCTCGGAGTCGTCGATGTCCTCCGGATGGTCCGCCCAGAACTCGTCGAACGTGTAGAGGTCATGGTGGTACACGGTGACCTCGGTGACCTTCGCGTTGTGGATCTCGAACTCGACGGCCACGATCACGTCCAACGACCTCCCGTCCTTCATGGCCGTCTCCCGCTGGAGGACCACGGCCCGCTCCGGTTGACCGAGCACGTCCAGGACCTCGATCTCGAACGTGCCGTCGGTGCAGGCCCTCAACTCGCGCAGGAACCCGAGCACCTCCTCCGGACCTTTGTAGTCACCCGCAAATCTGCTTCGTCCCGGCTCGTGCCAGACGACCTCCTGGGCCATCGCCACACCCAGGAGATCCACGTCACCCGACTCGAAGTCCTGGTAGGTCCGTCGCACCAACGTCTCGTATCCGCTCACCGGCATCACGTCCCGATCACTGCACTGGTCCCTCCGTCCATCCTGGACCAGGCAGGGCGGAGTGCCAAGAGGGGAGCGCCACGATGTAACCAGAGTGAAAGGTTGCGCCGCCCTCTCGGTCCGCGCCTCCGCGCGGATGGGCGTGGCCGCCGCTGCCTCCGATCCGTGGTGTCCCGTGCCTGCCGGACCGGCCCACCGACCCGCAGGGTGGAGGCCTCCGGGGTCGCCCGGAGGAGGTCGAACCGCCTGCCGGCGGCCGGGGCGCCCGTCGGACGCCTTCAGTCCTGGCCGCAGGTTGCCGATGTCACCTAGGTGATGTCGCTCGTTGACCAACTGGAGACGGGTCACGGGGACTGGTTTCCCGCACTCGTCGAGCACTCACCGAACCTTGTCGTGGTGATCGACGGACTGGGCGCCGTGAGCTTCGCCAACCCTGCCACCTTGGCGATGTTCGGCGTCTCGCAGGAACAGGCGATCGGAGCGAGCGCGTTCCGCTTCGTCTATCCCGATGATGTGGACCGGCTGAAGGTCCGCTTCACCGAGCTCATCAGCCACCCGGGATCGTCCAATTCCGATACCGTCCGCTTCGTGTCGGCCACCGGCGACGTCCGGGTGCTGCAGATCGTCGCCACCAACCTCCTCGACGACGACGTCATCTCCGGCATCGTCATCAACGGCCACGACGTGACCGAGCGCGACCAGTACCTGAAGGGCTTGGAAGCCACGCTCGATGCCGTCACCGTGTCGGTCTCCAACATGGTCGAGCTCCGGGACCCCTACACCGCCGGGCACCAGCGCCAGGTGGCGCAGATCGCCGGCGCCATCGCCCGCAATCTCGACCTACCGGACGACGAGGTCAAGGGGATCGAAGTGGCGTCGACCATCCACGACATCGGAAAGATCGCCATTCCCGCCGAGATCCTCACCCGGCCCGGTCGCCTCAGCGTCGCCGAGTTCGAGATCGTGAAGACCCACAGCCGGGCGGGTCACGACATCGTGGCCGACGTCCCGTTTCCGTGGCCGGTCGCCGAGATGATCCTCCAACATCACGAACGCCTCGACGGCAGTGGCTATCCGAGGGGACTGACGGGGGAGGACATCCTCATGGGGTCGCGCATCGTCGCCATCGCCGACGTCGTCTCGGCGATCTCGTCGCACCGTCCCTACCGGCCCGCGCTCGGCATGGCTGCCGCCCTGGATGAGCTGCGGGCCAACCGCGGGCGTCTGTACGACGACGACGCCGTGGATTCGATGCTGCAGGTCGTGTGCAGAGTGGACTTCCGATCCGCCCGTCCACTGGCCGACGAGGCAGACCACTGACCGCTTCCGTGCGGCACGGTCGAGCTGATCCGTCGACGTCATCGGGGCCGGGATCGGGAGCGTAACGCGGCGGTCCGGTCCGGCGTTCTAACAACCAGACGAGCGGTTCTGGATCCAGGAACGACCGAGAACGTGCGGAGGTGCCCGTGGTGCGGACGAGGATGGCTCTGAAGGTGACGTCGGTGTTGAGTGCGGCCCTCGTCGGGGTGACAGCAGCGACCCTGGTGAGTCTGGCGGCAGGCGCCTCACCGGCCGGCGCGGCCCATGCGACGAACAAGATCGGCCCCGACCAGTACTTCACGGGCGTGATCAACGGGACCGACGGAAACACGATCACCCCGATTCCGATCCAGATGGCGTGCTTCGGTCCGTCGACCCCGGGAGAGACCGGGCACCCGCTCCGCGGTCAGACCCTCGCCGTCCATCAACTGTTCCCACCCTCCACCGGGAGCACGCTGGGTGAGACCGGCAACGACTCGACCATCGAGGTGTTCTTCGGCGCCCCGCCCCCGGCCGCAGGTGCCGCTCCGTCCTCGGCGGCTTCCTCGAAGCCGGTCAGCTTCGAGCGCTACGACAAGACGAAGGCCCTTCCGACGTCGCTGACCCTCCCGTGCGACGGCACGGGGACCGTCTGGTTCGTTCCCATCCCGGTCGTGCCCCCGTCGCAGGCGCAAGCGGTTCCGGTCCAGTTCGAGCCCCAGCCGTAGGCGGCCCCTGGTCGATCGGGGCGGGCCGCGCCGGGTGACCGGCGCTCGGGACGGTGCAGATCCGATCCCGGCGCCGAGGCCGTCCGTGCTCGGTGGATCGGCGTGCGGCGGAGCGACCGGCCGCGGTCGGATGCATCGGGTGTCGACCGGACGGCCGTTGCCTGCGTGCCGGGCGGGACACGTCCGTGGCCGAGCTGTTCCAGTGCGGCATCGCCGGAGTGCGGCAGTGCGGTCGTAGCCGCGGGGGAGTGGTCACGGACAGGCGCCGCTGGCAGGATGGACGCGCTGTGCCGGATCTCCGACGCCGACGAGAAGAGGAAGTCACGTGACGATAACGCCACACCACCTGGGCATCTGTGTGACCGACCTCGACCGGTCGTTGCGATTCTGGTGCGAGGGACTCGGTTTCGAGACCACCATGGTTCCTCCGGTCGGCTCCGAATGGTCCGATGCGCTCGAGATCGGTGGTGAGGTCGAGTTCACCGCCCACTTCATCACGAAGGCTGGGTTCACCTTCGAGCTCCTGCACTTCACGACACCGCGGCCAAACGGAGAGGCGTCTGCCACGAGGAGTCAGATCGGTTTCACGCACCTGGCGGTCGACGTCGACGACTTCGAGGGGACGATCGCCAAGCTCGAAGCGCTGGGGGGCACGTTGATCGAGTCGACCCGGACGACGTTCTCGTTGCCCGGAGCGACCATCGAGCTGGCCTTCATGGCTGATCCTGACGGCGTGCGCATCGAGCTCGTCCACCAGTATTGACCGGGCGGTCCTGAGCGGGTCTCGCCGGATCCCGCACCGGTGACCGAACCGGTACCGCGGGGACCGGCGATCGCGTTCCGCCGGACCACGGACGGTCCCGGGCCACCGGCCTAGAGCTCGGCGGTCACCGCGTCGGCCAGGACGCCGAGTCCGTCCTCCAACAGGTCGGGCTCGATCACCAGGGGCGGGAGCAGACGGATCACGTTGCCGTAGCTGCCGCACGACAGGGTCACCACACCGGCGCGATGGCAGGCCGCGACGATGCGCTTGGCGGCGTCGGCGTCGGGCTCCTTGGTTCCCGGCCTGACAAGTTCGATGGCCATCATGGCGCCCCGCCCGCGGACGTCCCCGATGCCGGGATGGTCGGCCTGCATGGCGGCCAACCGCTGGTGGACGACGACGCCGATCCGGGCGGCGGCCTCGGCGAGGCCCCGGTCCTCCATCGTCCCGATGGCCGCCAGCGCCGCCGCGCAGGCCACCGGGTTGCCGCCGTAGGTGCCGCCGAGGCCTCCGACGTGGACGGCGTCCATCACCTCGGCACGGCCGGTCACGGCGGCCAGCGGCATGCCCGCGGCCAGCGCCTTCGCCGTGGTGACGAGGTCGGGCACCACGCCTTCGTCGTCACAGGCGAACCAGTCGCCGGTGCGGCAGAACCCGGACTGGATCTCGTCGGCGACGAAGAGGACATCGTTGGCCGTGCACCACTGCGACAGAGCCGGCAGGAACCCGGGTGCCGGGACGATGAAGCCGCCCTCGCCCTGGATCGGCTCGATCACCACGCAGCTGGCGTTCTCCACCCCGACCTGGCGTTCGATCTGCTCGATGGCGCGGGCGGCCGCCTCGGCCCCGGTCATGCCCTCGGGGTCGCGGTACGGGTAGGACATCGACACCCGGTAGACCTCGGGTGCGAACGGCCCGAACCGGCTGCGGTAGGGCATGTTCTTGGCCGTGAGGGACATGGTCAGGTTGGTGCGACCGTGGTAGGCGTGGTCGAAGACGACGACGCCCTGGCGCCCGGTGACGTTGCGTGCGATCTTGACGGCGTTCTCCACCGCCTCGGCACCCGAGTTGAACAGCGCGCTCCGTTTCGGGTGGTCGCCCGGCGTGCGGGCGTTGAGCTCCTCGCACACCGCCACGTACTGCTCGTAGGGGCTGACCATGAAGCAGGTGTGGGCGAACTTGGCGATCTGGTCCTGTACGGCGCCGACCACCGCCGGGTCGGCGTGACCGACGCTGACCACGGCGATGCCCGAGCCCAGGTCGATCAACGAGTTCCCGTCGACGTCCACCAGGATCGCCCCGGACGCGCGCTCCACGTAGAGCGGGTAGACCGAGCTGACCCCGGGTGCCACCGCCGCCCGCCGTCGCGCGTCGAGCTCCTTCGACCGGGGTCCGGGGACCTCGGTGACGAGGTGCCGGGTCTGGTCGATCGGGGGGGCGTCCACGACGGCAAGCGTAGTGGACCGTCCGGGCGACCCCGCCGGCGACGCCCGACTGCCACGGCGTCAGTCGCCGAAGTTCCAGCCCTCGCCCTTCTCGAAGTGGTGGATGATGTTCTTGGCCATGAGGATCTTGTGGACCTCGTCGGGGCCGTCGGCCAGTCGGAGGACCCGGGCGGTCAGGTACATCCCGGCCAGGGGCAGGTCGTTGCTCACCCCGGCACCGCCCCACACCTGGATGGCCCGGTCGACCACCCGGTGGTACGCGGCGGGCACGAACACCTTGATGGCGGAGATGGCGGTCCGGACGTCGGGATCGCCGTTGGCCACCTTCTCGGCCGCGTTGATGGTCATGAGCCGTGCCGACTGGACGTCCATGTAGGACTCGGCGATGAAGCCCTGGATGAACTGCTTGTCCTTCAGGAGTCCGCCGTGGACCTCGCGGGTCAGGGTCCGCTCCACCATGAGGTCGAACGCCCGCCACATCTGGCCCACCGAATTCATGCAGTGGTACACCCGGCCGGCGCCGAGCCGGTCCTGGGCCGCCTGGTGGCCCTGGCCGACCAGGCCGAGGGTGTTCTCGACGGGCACGCGGACGTTCTCGTACTTGACCTCGCAGTGGTCGGACGTCGAGTGCCCGAAGATGCCGATCCCCCGGACGATGTTGACGCCCTTGGTGGCCGTCGGCACGATGATCTGGGTCATCTTCCCGGGGGCACCGAGCTCGCCCGACGGGTCGTTGGCCCGGCACATCACGATGAAGAAGTCGGCGTCGATGCCGTTCGAGGTGAACCACTTGTGGCCGTTGATGACCCAGTCGTCGCCGTCGCGGACCGCCTCGGTCTCGATCGAGCGGGGATCGGATCCGGCGTGGTCCCGCTCGGTCATGGAGAAGCCCGACTGCATCTCGCCCTCGATGAGCGGGAGCAGCCACTTCCGCTTCTGCTCCTCCGTCCCGTACTTGACCAGCACGCTGGCATTGCCCGAGTTCGGCGCGGCGATGCCGAACAGCGCCGATGCCCCGACCGCGTACGAGAGGATCTCGTACATGTAGGCGAGCTCGAGGAAGTCGAGCCCCATGCCGCCGTACTCCTTGGGCAGGTGGGGGGCCCACAGCCCGGCCTCGTTGACTTTGGCCTTGATCTCCTCGCGCAGCTCGATGCTCTGGTGCCGGGCCCGCTCGCGCTCCTCCTCGTCGAGCTCACCGGCCCGCCGGGTCCGCCACAGGATCTCCTCGTTGGGGAGGATCTCGGCGTTGATGAAGTCGGCCGTGCGCCGGCGGACGTCGTTGACCGCTGGGTCGAGGCCGTTGATCGGGGTCACGTTGATCGCCACGGGATCTCCTTGTCGTGGATCGGACTGTCTGCCGCCATCATGGCCCAGGCCGGACCGTACGCCTCCGTAGAGCCGATCCGGGGGCGCTACTGTGCGCGCCATGGTCGCGTCACAATTCACCTTCTCGCCTCTCGAACTCGACCGGAGGACGCTCAACCAGGCCGCCGTCCTCGGCTGCCGGAGCTTCTACGACGACCCGTTCTTCATCCACCTCTCGGACGAGCCGATGCTGCGGTCCCGGGGCCTGGCCCTGTACTTCCGGACCCACCTGGCCGCACTGGGGGACAGCGCGGTCGTCACCGGCGCCCGGGACGCCGCCGGGATCCTGGTCGGCATCTGCGTGTGGCAGCGACCGGGGACGTACCCGCTGCCGGTGGCCAACCAGGTCCGGGAGATGGGCGGATCGTTGCGGGCGCTGATCCCCCGACCGGCGTCCCTGGTGACCGGACTCCGGTACACGCTGGCCCTCGAGAAGGCCCGGCCGAGGACCGAGCACTGGTACCTGTGCCTCCTGGCGGCTGATCCGATGGCGTGGCGACGGGGCATCGGCACCGCCCTGCTCGAGCCGTCCCTCGCCACCGTCGACGAGGACGGGCTGCCCTGCTACCTCGAGACCCAGAAGGAGGCCAACCTCGCCTTCTACCGCCGGTTCGGGTTCGAGGAGACCGAGCGACTGATGCCGAGCCGGGGCGGTCCGCCGCTGTTCACCATGACCCGGCCGGTCCGCTGAGGCCTGACTACCGCGCCCCGGCGGCGAGGTCGTAGACGGTCAGGCCGTCGACGGTTCGGGCGGTGAAGTGGGAGCTCACCCAGCTGGCGATCCGGGTGGCGTCCGACGATGCCGACCCGCCGGGGCCGAAGCCGCCGCCGCTGATGTAGTAGTGGATCCGCCCCTCGGCCACGTAGCGCTCGAACTGGGCCAGGCTGGGCGCCGGGTCGGTCCCGTTGAACCCGCCGATGGCCATCACCGGGTCGCCGGTCGCCAACTGGTAGCCGGACGCCGAATCGGAACCGGTGGTGGCGGCGACCCACGAGTACCGGCCGGCATCGGCCTCGAGCAGCGCGGTGACCTGCCTGCCGGGGGTCGACGCGTTGAGCAGCCCTCCGGGGCCACCTCCTCCGCCGGCGCCGCCACCGGCGAATCCACCTCCGGGGAACCCGCCACCGGCACCGGGGAACGATCCTCCGGCGAGTCCTCGGCCGCCGCCCGGGAACCCGCCTCCCGGGACGCCGCCACCGGCGAACGCGCCACCGGCGAACCCGCCACCGCCGAACCCGCGGCCCACCGTGGGAGCCCGACCGCCGAATCCGCCGGGGCGACCGCCGAATCCGCCGGGGCCGAACCCACCGCCGGCGACGGCCGGCCCGGCCGACGGGATGGCCCCCGAATGGGGTGTGGCCGCAGTCTCGAGCGAGTACGCGGCCGGTCCGGCGAGGACCGCGGCGATGCCGAGCCCGGCGATCCCGGCGGCCAGCACGCCGCGTGACCGGGGCAGGGCCACGACGGCGACGGCGGCGACGACGCCGGTGGCGAGGATCGCCCACCGGAGCGCCGGATACCACCCGGGGCTCCAACCGAGCAGCACGAAGGACCAGGCCACCGTGGCGAGGATGGCTGCGCACAGCGCCAGACGCGGGAACCACTCGACCCGACGGCTCCACAGGGTTGCGGCTCCGATGCCGACCAGGGCGCCCACCGCCGGCGCCAGGGCGACCGTGTAGTACGGGTGGATGATGCCCTGGGCGTAGCTGAAGATGAGGCCGGTCAGCAGCAGCCACCCCCCGAACAACAGGACGGCGGCCCGGGTCCGGTCGGTCCGCGGGCTGCGGCGGGTGAGCCACAGGACGGCCACCACGCCGATGAGGGCACCGGGGATCAGCCACGAGATCTGACCGCCCATGGACCGGAGGAACAGCCGGTCCCAGCCGGTCGGCCCCCATTGCGATCCGGCCCCGCCGGCCCCGCCGACGCTCCCCGTCTCGTCGCCGCTCAGGCGGCCGATGCCGTTGTAGCCGAAGATGAGGTTGAACAGGTTGTTGTCGGTCGACCCGCCGATGTAGGGCCGGTCCGAGGCCGGGGTCAGCTCGACGGCGGCGACCCACCAGCCGGCCGAGGCGACGAGGGCGATCCCGGTGTAGGCCAGCTGCACGATGCGCCGTCCGAGCTTCGGGGGGCCGGCCACCAGGTACACCAGTGCGAGCACGGGCATCAGGATGAGCGCCTGCATCATCTTGGTGATGAACCCGAAGCCGATGAGCGCCCCGGCGAGGACCATCCACCGGGTCCTCCCCGCCTCGAGGGCGCGGATGGTGGCGTAGGCGGACGCCGTGAGCACCAGCGCCAGGAGCGCGTCGGGGTTGTCGAAGCGGAACATGAGGGTGGCCACCGGCGTGACGGCCAGGACGGCGCCGGCGAGCAGGGCCGCCCCGGGGGCGAACCACCGTCGCACGCAGGCGTAGAGCAGGCCGACCGTGGCCACGCCCTCCAGCGCCTGGGGCACGAGGATGCTCCACGAGTTGACCCCGAAGATCCGGGCGGACAGCTCCATCACCCACAGCGAGGCCGGGGGCTTGTCCACGGTGATGAAGTTTGAGGCGTCGAAGGAGCCGAAGAAGAAGGCCTTCCAGCTCTTCGTCCCGGCCTGGACCGCGGCGGCGTAGAAGCTGTTCGCCCACCCCGATCGGCCGAGGCCCCACAGGTAGAGGAATCCGGTGCCGACGAGCAGCGCGATGAGGGCCGGTCGGACCCAGACCGGGTCCTCCTGCCTGCCGCGGACGAGTCGGCGCACGACGCCGGTCGGCGGCTCGCCCACGGACGGACCGCCTGTCGACCCCGGGTCGGCGGCGGAGGCCGGGCGGTCGCCGGCCGTGAGGACGTCCCACCCGGGGACGTCGACCACCGCGGTGGAGGAGTCGCCCGGTGTCGCGGATCCGCCGACCGTCCGGATCCCGGTCACCGGGACACCCGCTCGGGCGTCCGATGCGCCATCCCCGGTGAGGACGTGGAGGCGTCGGTGGCGGCGGTGGCGGGTTCGAGCCGGGTCCCGAACCGGGGACGGAAGACCCAGGTGCGGAGGATGCCGAACCGCAGCGCGGCCGCCGTCAGGTTGGCGAGGGTGACGGCGGCCAGTTCCGGGGCTAGCGAGTCCATCCCGAGGGTGCGGGTGGCCAGGAGCGCCGCCGTCGTGAAGGACAGGCTGACCCCGAGCAGCGCCGATGCCACCAGGGCGCGGTCGACCCGGTCGAGTCCGTGGCGCCCGGTACCGGCCATCCCCCGGTGGGCTGCGGTGTTGCCGAGGCCGCAGGCCACGATGGCCACGGCGTTGGCCGCGTAGCTGCCCGTCCACGGCTCGAGGAGCGCGAACAGGGCCATGTAGGCGAGGGTGCTGATCGCCCCGACCCCGGCGAACCGGAGCAACTCGTCCGCGAACACCTGGCCTCCCGGGCCCGCCGCATCGTCGGCCCGGCGGTGCGACTCGACCTCGCGCGCCGGCTCGGCGGTGGACCGCCCCGGGGCGAGCTGTCGACGGGCCCGTGCCGCCCGACGGCGCGAGGACGGGGTCGACATCCGGGCGACGCCGCACAGGTCGAGCCACGCGGTCCGTGCCACGGCCACCCGCGAGTCGAGGTCGTCCACCCAGTCGACCGGCACCTCGTGGATGCGGAGGCCGAGGCGACGGGACGTCACGAGGACCTCGGTGTCGAAGAACCAGGCGTCGTCCTCCACCAGAGGCAGCACGGCGGCGACGGCGTCGCCGCGCATGGCCTTGAAGCCGCACTGGGCGTCGGTGCACGTGGCGCCGAGGAAGGTGCGGACCACGAGGTTGTAGACCCGTGAGATGACCTCGCGGCGGGCCCCGCGCACCACGTGGGCACCCGGGGCGAGGCGGGATCCGATGGCGACGTCGCTGTGCCCGGTGAGCAGGGGGGCCACCAGAGGGAGCAGCGCCTCGAGCCCGGTGGCCAGGTCGACGTCCATGTAGGCGACCACGGGTGCGTCGCTGGCCGCCCACGCCGCGCGCAGGGCCCGGCCCCGGCCCTTGCCGTCGAGGTGGACGGCACGGACCCCGGGCAGGCTGGCCGCCAGGCCCGTGGCGATCGACCAGGTGTCGTCGGTGCTGGCGTTGTCGGCGATGGTGACGGTGGTGGCCAGTGGGAACGACGAGTCGAGGAAGGCGCGCAGCGAGGTGATGCTCGCCGCCAGCTGCTGGGCCTCGTTGTGGACGGGGACGACGATCTCCAGCTGCGCAGCGACGTCGTCGCCGTCCGGGCGGGGTCGGGGGAGTGGCGTGAGGGTCATGGAGCGACCGTACGGGGGCCTTCTTCGCCCTCCGTGAGAGCGACCTGTGCGCTCCCTGGGAATCCTCCTCCTTCCTGGTGACCGCTCCCTTCCTGGTGACCGCTCCCTTCCTGGTGACCGCTCCCTTCCTGGTGACCGCTCCCTTCCTGGTGACCGCTCCCGTCCTCGGCGCCACGGTCCGGGTCCGGGACGGGGGCACCCGTCGGAATCCGGACGATGAACGTGGTCCCCTGACCCGGCACGCTCGTGGCCGACACGGTGCCCCCGTGCGCGGCCACGATGGCCGACACGATGGACAGGCCCAGACCGGAACCCCCGTGCAGCCGCGAACGGCTGGGGTCGGACCGGTAGAAGCGCTCGAACACGTGGGCGACCTCGTCGGGCGGCATGCCGGGGCCGGTGTCGGTCACCTCGATGACCGCTCCTGATCCGTCGGCGTCGACGGACACCCGGGTGGCCGTCCCCTCGGGCGTGTGGGCCCGGACGTTCCCGAGCAGGTTGTCGACGACCTGGCGGAGACCGGTACCGTCGCCGGTGACCTCGATGGGACGGGGGGCGCTGAAGGTGACCGGCCATTCCGGCCCGACGGTCCTGGCCGTGTTGACGGCCTCGGCGCACAGCGCCACCAGGTCGACCGACTGCATCTCCACGGGCCGACCCTCGTCGAGCCGGGCGAGGAGGAGCAGGTCGGCGACGAGATGCTCCATCCGGCCGGTCTCGCTCACGATGCCCCGCATGAGCCGTTCGAGGTCCTCCTTCTGCTCGGAGGCACCCCGACCGAACAGCTCCGCGTAGGCCGACACGGCGGCGATCGGCGTGCGCAGCTCGTGCGATGCATCGGCCACGAATCGGCGCAGGCGTGCGTCGGACTCGCGCAGTCGTTGCTCGGTGGCGACCCGGGCGCTGAACGCCGACTCGATGCGGGACAGCATCACGTTGAGGGTCCGGGCCAGCCGACCGACCTCGGTGGAGCCGTTCTCGCCGGGAACGCGCTCGGTGAGGTTGCCGTCGGCGATGGACTCGGCCGCCGTCTCCATGTCGCGCAGGGGCTTGAGTCCGAGCTGGACCAGCCAGAATCCACCCAGGAGGGCAATGATCACCGCGCCGCCGGTGACGATCAGTTCGATCACCAGGAGATGGTGGAGCGTGCTCTCGGTGTCGCCCAGCGGCTGGGCGATGATCAGGACGTCGCCGTCGGCGACGGTCGAGGCCTGGACGCGGAAGGTCGGGCCGCCCGACACCGTCGCGGGTGCGTCGAAGTACGCGACCCGGGAGCCGTCGGGCGCGGTCTCGAAGCCGGTGATCGTGGCGGGGATCACCGGGCTGTACGTCGATCCGTCGACGTAGGCCGGGCAGTCGAGCGTGCCGACGAGCTCGCCCGACCGGGTGCGCAGCTGCACGGCCACGCTCTGGAATGCGTTGGACGGTCCGCCGCCGGGGGATTGGTCGTCGCCCGGCCCCGACGCCGGGAAGGGTTGGCCCGGACCGGCGAAGCAGGGTGGGAACGGACCGCCCCGGTCGAGGCGGATCTCGTAGCCACCGTGCACGGAGGCCAGCTGCTGGTCGACCCGCTGGTACAGGAACGACTGGAGGGCCGAGTAGGTGACGACGTCGGCGATGACCAGCGCGACCAGGGCGATGACTCCGATGGCGACGAGGAGCCGGGCGCGCAGCGACATGGTCAGCCGGCCGCCGGCTCGCGCAGGGTGTACCCGACGAGACGCACGGTGTGGATGACCGGGGGACCGGCCACCTCGAGTTTCTTGCGGAGGTAGCTGACGTAGGTCTCGACGACGTTGCCGTCGCCGCCGAAGTCGTAGTGCCAGACGTGATCGAGGATCTGGGACTTGGACAGAACGTGGCGGGGATTGAGGAGGAAGAAGCGGAGGAGGTTGAACTCGGTGGCGGTGAGGGGGATCAGCTGTCCGGCGCGGGTGACCTCGTGCGCGTTCTCGTTCATCTCGATGTCGGCGAACCGCAGGATCCCGCCGTCGTCGGGTTCGGCACCCATCCGCCGCAGGATGGCGTGGACCCGGGCCACCACCTCGGCGAGGGCGAAGGGCTTGGTCACGTAGTCGTCCCCGCCGATGGTGAGTCCGGCCACCTTGTCCTCGACCGCGTCGCGTGCGGTCAGGAAGAGCACGGGGACCCGGAGCCCGTCGGCGCGGAGCCGGCGGGTCACCTCGAGGCCGTCGAGGTCGGGGAGCATCACGTCGAGCACGATCAGGTCCGGGGGGTTCTCCTGGGCCGTGGCCAGGGCAGCCCGTCCGTTCACGGCCTCGCTGACGTCGAATCCCTCGTAGCGGAGCGACGTGGCGACGGCGTCGACGATGGACGGCTCGTCGTCGACGACCAGGATTCGGTGGTTTCGGGTTGACTCCACGGACGCTCCTCGGGGTGGGTGTCGCCTCGGTCGACCGGTCGGCCGGCCTTCGTACCGTAAGGAGCTTCGCGCCTGCTGCTTCCGTCCGGGTGTGAGCCGCCTGTGAGCCGGCTGTGAGGCCACCCGCGGTCCGCGGCCGGTGCCCGACATTCACAGGAGACACCCAGGTGGGCACAAGCCGGCCCTCGGACCGGCGCGGTGCAGTGGTACCCGAAGGACGCCCCGGCGGTTCCGTCGGCCGGGCACGGACACGAGAGGTGACGTCATGGTCGCACCACCACACCGCAGTCGTCAGGACGCCTCCCGGTCGCGGGACGCGGCGCTGGTCCGCATCCGCCGGGTCACGGCGGCCATGGGCGTGACGGCCACGGTCGCCGCGGTCGGCATCGCCGTGGCGGTCGCCCAACGGACCCCGGCCCACGCGGCGGTCGCCACGGACCCGGCCGACGCATCGACGTCGACGTCGATGTCGTCCCCGACCTCGTCGACGACGGACCCGACGGCCACCACCTCGTCGTCGGGCGGGACGACCACGACCACGACCACCACGCCGAAGGCCACGACCACGTCGGGGCAGTCGTGATCCCGGTCGGAGAGCTGGCGCCGACCGCCTCCGACCCGGCGGTCCGGTCGCTGCAGGCGATCGGCACGACGGCGACCGTGGTCGTCGGGGACGCCGACCTGGCCGACGACGCACTCGCCCTGCTGGCCGCGGATCTGGTCGAACTGGACGAGGCGTGCAGCCGGTTCCGGCCCGACTCGGAGCTCCGCCGGGTCGAGCGGCTGGGCCGGGGGCGCCCGACGCCGGTGAGCCCGCTGCTCTTCGACGCGCTGGACGCGGCGTGCGCCGTGGCCGCCCGCACGGCCGGCATCGTCGACCCGACGATCGGCTCCGCACTCGTCGAGCTCGGGTACGACCGTGACCTCGGTGCACCGGACCCGGGGGGCACGCCGACCCCGTTCGCGCCCCGTCCGGCCCCCGGGTGGTGGCGCCTGGGACTGGACCCGGACACCCGGACGGTGGTCGTCCCCGACGGTGTGCACGTCGACCTCGGATCGACGGGCAAGGCCTTCGCCGCCGACCGGTCGTCCGTCCGGATCGCCGCGGCGCTCGGCTGCGGGGTCCTGGTCAATCTGGGTGGGGACGTGGCCGTGGCCGGACCCCCGCCGATGTCGGGCTGGGGCGTGGGCATCGCCCGGAGCTGCACGACCGAGCCGGCCGATGCGGACGAGGTGGTGGCCCTCGTCTCGGGTGGGCTGGCCACCTCCGGCACCACGGCGCGCACGTGGCTGCGGGACGGACGGCGGGTCCACCACATCGTCGACCCGTGGACCGGGGAGGTCGCCCCGTCGACCTGGGCACTGGTGTCCGTGCTGGCCGGCACCTGTCTCGAGGCCAACGGCTGGTCCACCGCCGCCGTCGTGTGGGGGGCGGACGCGCCCGGCAACCTCGCCACCTTCGGGGTCCCGGCCCGACTCGTCGCCCGGGACGGCGCCGTCGTCGTGGTCGGGGACTGGCCCGGACGACCGGACCCGGCCGCCCACGGCGCCGGAGTCGCGGCGCGATGATGCTCGCCGCCACCTCCACGTCGGTGTCCACCGCCGTCTGGTACACCATCCGGGCGACGGGCGTGGTCGCCCTGGTGCTCCTGACCGTGACCACCGTGCTCGGGCTCCTGTCGGCCTCGCGGGCCCGGACCCGGCGCTGGCCCGCCTTCGCCCAGGCCGAACTGCACAAGCGTGCCTCGCTGCTGGCCCTCGCCTTCGTGGGCGTCCACGTGGTGACGGCCGTGCTGGACACCTACGTCCACGTGGGCCTGCTCTCGATCGCGGTGCCCTTCACCTCCGGCTACCGACCGTTCTGGACCGGTCTGGGCACCGTCGCGTTCGACCTCCTGGTGGCCGTGGCCGTCTCGAGCGGGCTGCGTCGGCGCATCGCCCCCCGGACCTGGCGGGGCCTCCACTGGCTGGCCTACGCCTGCTGGCCCCTGGCCCTGGCCCACGCACTGGGCACCGGGACGGACGCCGCCCAGCTCTGGATGGACGTCACGGCCGCCGGGTGCACGGTCGCGGTCGTCGGCGCCCTGGTGTGGAGGATCGCCTACCACCGTGCGGCGCACGGCCGCCGGGCCCGGGTGGGGGCGTCGACGCCCGCCGTGCCCCCGCGGCACCGACCGGCGGCACCCCACACCGCCACCCCCGATCGACGACTGGAGAGGAGCTCACGATGACCGCCACCGTTCACCGTGCCGACCGACTGCTGCACAACGGGGCGGGAGGGCACCCGGACCCGGGGCTCGACAGCCACCTGATCCGTCACGGCCCCCTGCTCGTGCCGTCCCGGGACGACCGGTCGTGGAGCCATGCCGTCTGGCGCGAGGTGGCCGGGTCGGGGCTGACCGGTCGGGGTGGCGGAGGATTCCCGGCCGCCGCCAAGTGGGACGCGGTCACCCGGTTCGGCCGACGTCCGATGGTGGTGGTCAACGCCATGGAGGGGGAGCCGGCCAGCGCCAAGGACCGGGCGCTGCTGGCATGGTCGCCCCACCTCGTCCTGGACGGTGCCGAGGTCGCCGCCGCGCTGTCGGGTGCCCGCGAGGTCATCGTGTGCGTGCCCGACGACCGCGACCCGGGCGCCCGATCCGTCGAGCGGGCCGTCGCCGAGCGGGTCGGTGCCGGCAGCGGCCGGAGCTGGTCGGTGCTCCGTCCGCCCGGCCGCTACGTGACCGGGGAGGAGTCGGCCCTGGTGTCGTGGCTGGAGCGCCGCGTGGCGAGGCCGGCGTTCCGGATCGACAGGTCGACGCCCCTCACGCTCGGGAGCCGCCCCGTCCTCGTGCACAACGTCGAGACGCTGGCGCAGGTGGCGCTCGTGGCCCGGCACGGCTCGGAGTGGTTCCGCGAGCTCGGGACCCCCGACGCTCCGGGTTCGACCCTGGTCACCGTCTCGGGCGCGGTGCGCAACCCGGGGGTCGTGGAGGTCGAGCTCGGGACGCCGGTCCGCGAGGTGGTGGACCGGGCGGGGCCGACCGAAGCGGTCGCCGGGCTCCTGCTCGGTGGGTACGGCGGCACCTGGCTGGACCCGGCGCTGTCCTCCACGCCCTACGCCCCCGGTCCCCTGGCCGCGGTCGGTGCGACGGTGGGCGCCGGTGTCCTCGTGGTGCTCCCCGGGTCGTCGTGCGGCATCGCCGAGACCGCCCGGATCGCCCGCTTCCTGGCCGGGGAGAGTGCCGGCCAGTGCGGGCCCTGCGTCTTCGGGCTCCCGGCCATCGCCGAGGATCTGGAGGCCCTGGCCGCCGGGCGGGCCGACCCGATGGTGCTCGAGCGCATCGGGCTGCGGACGACGGCCGTCACCGGCCGCGGGGCCTGTCGCCACCCGGACGGCGCGGCGTCGCTGGTGGCCAGCGCGCTCGGCGTGTTCGCCCGGGACGCCCGGGCCCACGCCGCGGGCCGGCCGTGCCCGGGTCACTCGGTGCCGACCGTCCTGCGGTTCCCGGTGGGGATCCTCGCCGACCGGGGTGCGGCGTGAGCCGGCCGGGACCGGTGCGGATCCGGATCCGGGTGCGGGTCGACCCGGTGGCGTGCGAGGCGTTCGGCTACTGCGCCGAGCTCCTGCCCGAACGGGTCGGGCTCGACGAGTGGGGATACCCGGTCGTCGACGGGACGCCGGTCGACGGCGCCCTGGTCGAGCTCGCCTCGCGGGCGGCGGCCGGGTGCCCGCGGCGGGCCGTCCACCTCGAGCGGGTGGTCGGCGCGGCCTGAGGCCGGCGGTTCACCGGCAGACGGCCCCCGGAGCCGAGAGGCCGCCGCCGGACAGGTAACGGGACACCGCGCGCTGGACACAGGTGTCGCTCGAACCGCTGAGCAGCCAGGTGTGCCCCCAGCCGACCCAGGTGAGCTGGGTGGCGCGGGGGAAGGCGGCCGCCAGGTGCCGTGCCCCGACGAGCGGCGTGTTCGGGTCGCCGGTGTTGCCGATGACGAGGACCGGTGGGGAGTCGACGGGTCGCTCGGCCGCCACGGGCCGGCTCCCGGGTGGCCATGCCACGCACCCGCCGAGGTTGTAGGTCACGGCGTAGCCGCCGATCAGCGGGTAGCGGGCGGCGAGGCTGCGGGCCAGGGCGCCGGCCGCGGTGGGATCCGGGTGATCGGTGGTGTCGTTGCAGGTGATGGCCCACTGGGCGTCCACCAGCGGTGCACCGTCGATGTCCACCACGAATTCGAGGGCCAGGCCCCGCAGGGCGCTCCCGTCCCCGTGGGACGCGTCGACCAGGGCCGAGTAGTAGAGGGGGGTGAAGCCCGGGACGCTGACCGCGAACAGCGTGGCCGTGTCGAGGTCCCCGACGGTCACCGGGGTGTCGTCCCCGTCGCCCGGGGCCGGGAGCGGATGGGCGGTCATCGACGCCGACAGGTGGGCGAAGAAGGACGTCGGATCGGGTCCGAGCGGGCAGGCCGGCTGGGCGGCACAGCCGTCCAGGAGGTGGGTGAGCGACTGCTCGGCCGCCGGAGCCTCCTCGGACGCCTGGACCGACAGCGGGGCGAACATGTCGACGGCGCCGTCGAGGACCATGGCCCGCAGGTGCTGGGGGAACAGGGCGGCGTAGACGGTCCCGAGCACGGTGCCGTAGGAGAGGCCGTAGAAGCTGATCGCCCGGAGCCCGAGGGCCTGGCGGATCCGGTCCATGTCCCGTGCCGTGTCGACCGTGTCGACCTGCGGGGTGAGCGCCGGCGCGGCGGCGCTGCACGCACGGGGGATGCCGGCGAACACGGGCGTCCCGGGGAGCACTTCCCCGGGGCGCTCGGGGACCGGCACCGCGCTGGTGACGCCGGCCAGGCTCGTCCCGCACCGGAGCGGGTCGCTGGCACCGGTGCCGCGCGGGTCGAAGCTGACCACGTCGGCATCGGCACGGACCTGCGGCGGCAGCAGCGGGTACTCGATCGGCAGGATCTGGTTGCCGCTCTCGCCCGGTCCGCCGGGATTGAGGACCAGGGTGCCGTCCGGCGCCGACCCCCCCGTCGCCGGAATGCGGGTCACCGCGATCTCGAGCTGGCCCCGGGCCGGATGGTCGTAGTCGAGGGGGACCGGGACCGTGCCACACTGGACGGTCGGGTGGTCGGGGCACACGATCCAGGTGACGGGGGGCGGCGCGGCGATGGCCGGCGGTGCTGCCGTGGTGGTCGACGGCGCCGCGGTCGTCGGTGTCCCCGCCGTGGTCGTCCCGCACGCCGCCACCGCGAGCCCGATGGCGACGGTGAGGGTCGCGGCCCCGGACCTGGTGGGAAGCGGACCGCGGCGGTGCCGGTGGGACATGGCACACGACGGTACCGCGCCACCGGGGTTGGCGACGGTAGCCCGGACCGGTTCCGTCGGGCGGGCACGACCCACGGTCGCGGGCACGACCCACGGTCGCGGGCACGACCCACGGTCGGGAGCCGGTCCGCGTGGGCCCGGAGGGTCGTGGTGAGCGCCGGACCCGCCGACCGCCTAGTGTGGGTGGTACATAGGCCCTATCACGCGGGTCCATGTAGGTAGGGCTTCGAAGTGGATCCCCGCGTTTTCGTGCGTGAATTTCAAGGAGACTCAGTTATGGGTGTAGGTGCAGTTAAGTGGTTCAACGCAGAAAAAGGCTTCGGATTCATTACGCCTGACGGCGGCGGGGACGACCTCTTCGTCCACCAGTCCGAGATCCAGATGGAGGGCTTCCGCGACCTCGCGGAGGGCCAGCGTGTGGAGTTCGAGACCAAGCAGGGCCAGAAGGGCCTGCAGGCAAGCCAGGTCCGCAAGATCTGATTTCGGCTCTGTCGGACTCCGGTCCGGCGTGCGTCCCCGGTACGCCGGGGCGTGCGTCGGGTCGGGGTCAGCAGAGATTCTGAACACCGGAGGCCGTCTGGCCTCCGGTGTTGCAATTCACCGGGGGTTCACCCTGCCCGGGCCGGCACGTCGTAGAGCTCGACCGTGTTGCCGGCCGGGTCGGCGAGGAAGGTCTGGCGCCCGGGCCCCACCGGTGTCGGGTCGGCGATGGCGATTCCCCGGTCGCGCAGTTCGCCCACGACCGCGTCCAGGTCCGCCACCAGCAGTGCGAAGTGCTGGCCCAGCGCCGGCGGGACGGTGGCCTCGAGCAGATGGACCTGGCTCGAGCCGAGGTCGATCCACGCCCCGCCGAAGCCGAAGTCGGGACGGTCGGTGCGCACGGTCCCGCCGAGCACGTCCGTGTAGAAGTCCACGGCCCCGTCGACGTCGGTCACGTTGATCGACACGTGGTGGATGGAGGCAGGTTGCATGCCCCGAGTCTGCCCGGTCCGTCGCCGTCACGTCGCCCCGGACCGCTCCACCCGACGGCCGGCCGCGCCTACCAGCCGTGGCACCCGTCCTGGTCGGGCGGGTAGGCCTGGATCCGTTCGGCGACCATGATCTGTTCGTCCGGGGTGGCCTCGGCGCCCTCGGGCGCGAACTGCAGGCCCCCGTAGCTGTCCCAGTTGGCGCGGGTGATGCCGAGACCACCGCTGAAGCGGTAGGTGTCGGACTGCCAGTCTCCACCCTCCTCGCACATGGCGACCCGCTCCCAGGCCGCGCGTTCGGCCGGGGTGACGGTGTCGACGACGGCCGGGGCCGGGGGAGGCGTGGGCACGACGGGTGCCGCCTCCTTGACGCCGGCCCGGTGCCCGGACAGCAGCAGGGCGCCCAGGCGGAGGTAGCGCCGCTTCGAGTGCGACGCCGACGGCCTCCGGCGGACGAACGACGTCAGCTGGTCGGCGCGGTGACCGGTGCCCGGGGTGGTCGCCCGAGGGGTCGGCCGGGTGGATGCCGTAGCCGGCTGAACGGTGGCAACCTGGATCAGGAGTGTGACGGTGATGAGCGCGATCGAGGTGATCGCTACGAGTGCAATGCGGGTCCGCATGGCACCTCCCTTCGTAGGGCGCACGACGGCGCCTTCCTCTGATTGGTGTTGGCGGGCAACGGCCTTCGCATGCGGTCCCCGGACGACGAGCGGGCAGGCTCCGTTCGTCCTGGCGTGACGCCTCAGGGTGTGCGGCCGGTGTTGTTATGCCCAGGATTGCATCGTGGGGACATCACTCATTTCTCTAAGACCGACCCGCTGCTTTTGCATCGGGCTGCACCCTGCCTCGCGGATGTGACGATCGGGCCCACATGCCTCTGTGGACCCGCCTCATGTTACCGGCACAAGTCGATTGCTCGCCTGCTATCGGGGGTCGCATCGCTTCATGCAACCGCATGGTCCAGGGTGCGTTCGCTGCAGTATAGCGGCGGACGGTCAACAGGTGTGGCATTTTCGCCTTGGGGGTCTGACCTGCGACGATGCTACCGGACCCCCGGATGGTCGGCTCCCCGGCCCCTCAGGAACGCAAATCTTCGGCCACCCAGTTTTTACACAATTATTCCGCAGGCATGGACGATGAACCGCTCGTCTCGATAGGAACGGTCTCCGACGCTGCGCGAATGCGAATTCTCGGCCCCTGGAGGAGCGATGGAACATATCAGAAGATGCGATGACCGCAGGTGGCAAGGGCGAATTGGACCGGCTCTGCTCTCCTCAGATTTGAGGAGAACTCGCCGTCAGGATTGTGCGGTCCGGGCGGCCGGCGCGGGCAGGACCGGCCCGAAGGAGCGTTCCCGCAGGCAACCGATCCACACCCCGACGCCGTAGGCGACGTCGTCGGCCACCGACGCCACCACCCACCGGGGGAGGTCGAGGTCGGGACGGGTGCGCACCCACTCGACGACGGGGGGGACGAGGACGAGGGCCAGGGCCGCCCGGGTGCTGCGCCCACCCCGTGCCGCCAGCGCCGCGAGGCCGGGTGCGGCGACCGTGGTGGCGGCCCGTCCGAGCCCGACCACGGTCCAGCCGGCGCCCTGTGCGCTCCAGCTCCACGCCTGTCGAGCGGGGATGCCGAGGGGCCGCACCGTCCGGGCCAGGAGCAGCGCCGAGGCGGCCACCGCGGCTGCGGCCAGTCGCGGGCGTCCGGACAGGGCGGCGGCCGCGGCGACCCCGGGCAACGGCCGCACCTCGATCGGCGCCAGGTGCCCGGGATGTCGGACCGACAGGGGCGCGGCGGAGGTCCCGTACCGGAGCCGTCGGGCGAGCAACTCCTTCCAGCGGTCCGGCTCGGCGTGCCCGACCGACACCGACGGCTCGTACCGGACCCGCCAGCCGGCGTCGACGAGGCGCCACACCAGGTCCACGTCCTCGCCGACCCGGAGGGCGCGGTCGAAGCCGCCGACGGCGGCCACTGCCTCCCGCCGGACCACCAGCGCCGCGGTGGGGACGTAGCGGACGGAGCGCAGGGGGCCGACCTCGCCGCCGTCGGGCCCCAGATCGAGTGGAGAGCGTGCCCGGTTGAATCGGTCGAGGGCCCGTCGGCCGGGCCCGTCGGCAGGCGGCGCGGCCCGGATCCGGGGAGCCACGGCGCCGATGTCGGGGTCGGCGAAGAGCCAGGTCAGCCCCTCGAGCCACCCGGGGGTGACCGTGCAGTCGCTGTCGACGAAGGCCACCAGGTCGGTGTCGACCCCGTCGATCCCGTCGTTGCGGGCCGCGCCGGGCCCGCCGTTGACGGGGCGCCGCACCAGGCGGGCCCCATGGGCCGCGCACACGGCTCCCACCGCACGGGGATCCCGCGACGCGTCGTCGACGACGACGACCGGTGCGGCCGTCCCGACGGACGAGAGGCACGCGTCGAGCGCGTCGGGCCGGTCCCGGACGGGGACGACCACGGTCACGCCGGGGGACCCTCCCCCCGGAGCCGGCGCACCCGGACGTGGATGGGCCATCCCCGCCGCCACCAGGCGGCCGGCCAGTGCGCGCGTCGCCTCGTCGGCACGGCCGCCGTCGACCAGGGCGTCCAGTGCGGCCGCCCCGTCCGGGGTGAGCGTGATCACCCGCCCGGGGTGGCCTCCGGCCAGGACGGTGCCGTCCCCGAACCGCAGGACGGACCGGTCGAGCGCGAGCCCGAACCCGTCCGGGAGCACGCCCATCAGCCCGTCGTCACAGGCCGAGGCCGCCGTCCACGGGGATCACGGCCCCGGTCAGGGCGCTGGAGGACGCACCGGCCAGCCACACCAGGGCGGCGGCGACCTCGTCCGGCTCGAGCAGGCGGCCGACGGCCTGCTGCGCGGCGAACGCATCGGTGTCGGCGAGGTCGTAGAGCCGGGCGCTCTCGGCCAGCATCGCCGTGTCGGTCGATCCCGGACAGACGGCGTTGGCGGTGATGCCGGTCCCGGCCAGGTCGGCGGCGAGCCCCCGCACCAACCCGGCCACACCGGCCTTCGCCGCGCCGTAGGCCGCCAGCCGGGGGAGGCCCTTGGTGGCCGCCGCCGAGGCCACGGCCAGGAACCGGCCCTGGCGGGGGGCGGGCCGGCGCAGCAGGGCGGGGACCGACACCCGGGCCGCGATGATCGGGCCCCGCAGGTCGACGTCGAGGACGGCGTCGAGCTGGTCGACGGGCATCTCCCACAGGGGCACCCCGCCGGCGATCACGCCGGCCACCGCCACCATGGCGTCGAGACCGCCGAAGCGGTCCTCGGCCAGGGACACGGCCACGCCCAGGGCCTCGGCATCGGTGGTGTCGGCCACGTGGGCGATCACCTGGCCGGGGGCGTCCCCGATCCGGTCGGCCCGGGCGACGACGTCGTCGAGCTCGCGTCGACTGCCCAGCGGGTAGGGGATGCGGGGGTCGTCGTCCGCCCGGTCGACGGCCACCACCGACCACCCGTCGTCGGCCAGACCGCGCACGGTCGCCGCCCCGATACCCCGGGCCGCCCCGGTGACCACTGCGACTCGACTCATGTCCGCACCCCGCTCTCTCGGCCCGTGTTCCCCCGGTCGGTGATCTTCTGGCAGGTGTTCCCCCGGCGGAGGCCGGCGACGGTGACGGCCAGGTCGGCCGCGGCCCGTGCGATCAGGGCCCGGCCTTCGGCCGCGCTGGCGCCGGTCGGGTCCCCGAGGACGCCGTTGGCACTGACCGCCCGCACGCCGCCCGCCTCGAGGAGTGGGAGCAGCACGGCGAGGGGCCGGGTGTCGCCGGGCCGGGCGGCGTCGAGCCGCACCCGCGTCGGGTCGATGGCCAGCATGATCGAGGTCTCGGTCCGTCCGGCGTGCAGGTCCCCGTCCCACGCGGGGGACCAACCGGCGACCGGATGCCCCTCGTCGGCCAGCCGGGCGAGGGCCCGCCGCACCGGCCGTGCGTTGCCACCGTGGGCGGAGGCCAGGACGACGTGGGCGAAGTCGTGGGTGGCCGACCGGCCGAGCTCGACGAGCAGTGCCTCGGTGGCGTCCTGTCCGACGGAGAGGGTTCCGGCGAAACCGTCGTGCTCGCCGCTCGAGCCGAAGGCCACCGCCGGTGCGACCACGAGGAGCGGATCGGTGGCTGCCGCCGCGTCGACCACGGCGACCGCGATGTCGGCGTCGGTGGTGACCGGCAGGTGGGGCCCGTGCTGCTCGGTGGCGCCGACCGGGATCACGAGGACCGCCCCGGCCGCGGCCAGGGCGGCCGCCTCGGGCCAGGTGGTATCGGCGAGTCGGTTCATCGGGCCCCGTCCTTTGAGGGTCGCTCGGTGCCGTCCAGGTAGCCGTGGCGGGCCAGGAAGGCCAGCAGCGCGTCGGCGGCCCCGGCCGCGTCCGACGGGTGGACGACCATCGGCGGCTCATGGGCCACCAGCGCCCCGGTGAGGGCGAGGAGGCGCAGGCGGGGATCGGCGGCCTCGGGGGCGGGGACGACCCGGGTACGGGGGGTGAACGGCCGGGTCGGGCCGATGTGGAACGCGCCCGGGCCCGACGCCGCCGGGCCGGCGGCGTCGGCCACGCCGAGCGACCGGTCGACGGGGACCGGGATCCCGGCCATGCCGACCGCCCCACCGAGCGAGGCCCGGCGCAGCCGGACGCCGGCCCCCTCCACCGAGCAGACGGCGGGCAGGGCCACCCGCAGGCGCTCACGCCAACCGGCGTCGAGGCGCCGTTCGACCAGGAGGTCGCGGGTGGCGGGGTCCGCCTCGACGGCCACCAGGCCGAGGGCCTGGGCGCACCCGAGCTCGTGGGCCAGGTAGGCGGGGAGGGCGCCGGTACCCCGGTCGACCGAGCGGTCGCCGCACAGCACCAGGTCGGGTGGGCCGAACGGGGCGACCGCGGCCACCAGCGTGCGGGCGAGGGCACGCTCGTCCTCGACCAGCTCGGCCACGTAGCGGTGACCGTCCCCCTCGTCGCCCAGTGGGACCCGGACGACGCCCACCCCGAGGGCTGCGACCTCGCGGAGGACCGGCTCGGTCGACGCGGGCCCGGCGCAGACCGCGACCACCCGTCCCGACCAGGCGCCGGCGACCCGGAGCGCGTGCTCGAGGGCGGCGGCGTCGGCCGGGGACAGACCGACCCCGAGCCGGTCCCGGGTGACCGACCCGTCGAGCGGGTCGACGGACGGTCGCAGGTCGCCGATCCGCAGGCAGGCCACGACGAGCGGGCCGTCCGGCGGGGTCGTCGGGGCCGCGGTCGTCGGGGCCGCGGTCGTCGGGGCCGCGGTCGTCGGGGCCGCGGTCGTCCGGGGCGCGGTCATCCGTGGTGGAAGACGACGCCGTGGCCGCCGTCGGGGTAGGTCCAGGTGAGGGCGCCCTCGTCGTTGCAGACCATGTAGCAGGTCCCGCACTCGAAGCACTCCTCGTAGTTGAACAGGATGCCGCCGTCGGCGGTCGGGGCGAACAGGTCGGCGGGGCACGCGCTGACACAGGCCTTGGTCGTGCAGGACCGGCAGACGTCGGCGTCCACCGTGATGTGGGCGCGGGCGCCGACCCGGAAGTCGACGGTCGCCATCCGCTCCTCGAACGAGATGCCCCCCCAGCGCCGGGCGTCCGGCGGCGGCGCGCTCATCCGAAGATCCTCAGGCCGCGGAGCGTGTCGCCGGCCAGCTGGCGGAGGGTCACGCCGTGGCGGGCGGCCACCTCGCGGGTGAGCCGCAGCCCACCGGACTTCGGGGTCGGGTTGGTCACCGTGAACATCCCCTCCGCCAGGTCGCACAGGAGCCCCGGGTAGCGGTGCTGGACCCGGTCGGACAGGACCAGCGCCGGTGCCTTGCGCAGCCGCTTGTGGTCGGCCAGGACGAACTGGCCCTCGAGGTCGGAACGGTAGGAGGCGAGGCCGGCGGCCGAGCAGTCGTGACGGGCGAGGGCCCGGTCTGCCGCCCTGCCCGCGGCGAAGCCTGATCCGATGGCGAAGTTCACCCCTTCGAGCCAGAGCCCGGCGGCGAGGGTCATGGCTCCGGCGTCCCCGGCGATGAGCAGGCCGTCGGCCGCCAGTGCGGGCATGGTGTCGTACCCGCCCTCGGGGATGAGGTGGGCCGCGTACTCGCGCAGGGTCGACCCCCGCAGCAGCGGGGCGATGGTGGGATGCGCCTTGAGGTCGGCGACCAGTGCCTCGGGGCGGACGCCCGACGCGGCCAGCCCGGGGAGCGAGAGTACGACGCCGATGCTGACCGACTCGGCGTTGGTGTAGAGGAACCCACCTCCAGGGATGTCCCTGGTGCACCCGAGGATCTCCATGTCGACACCCTCGTGGTCCTGGACGCCGAACCGCTCGTTGATGGCCCCGGGCGGCAGGTCGAGGACCTCTTTGACCCCGAGGGTGTGGTGGGAGGCCTCGGCGCGGGGGAGCAGGCCCGCCTCCTTGGCCAGGAAGGAGTTGACCCCGTCGCAGGCGATGACCACCGGCGCCAGGAGCTCGGACCCGTCGCGGTCGGTGCGGACGCCGACCACGCGGCCCGATCCGTCCCGGACCAGCCCGGTGGCGACCGTCGACGTCACCAGCCGGGCGCCGGCCCCGGTCGCCTTGCCTGCCAGCCACGCGTCGAAGTGGCATCGGAGGGTGGTCATGCCGTTGAACGGAGCGGCTCCCCAGGCCTCGGTCCGGAAGTCGACGGAGAGCGACTGGGTGCCGGTCATCATGACGGTGGACCGTCGGACGACCCACCGCTCGACCGGCACCTCCTCCCACCACCGGGGGACGATGTCGTCCAGCACCCGCCCGTAGACGACGCCGCCGTAGACGTTCTTCGACCCGGGGAAGGGGCCCCGCTCCACCAGGACCACCGATCGGCCGGCCCGGGCCAGGGCCAGGGCGGCCGAGGCGCCGGCGGGCCCGGCCCCCACGACCACGGCGTCGAACTCCATCCGCTCAGTCACCGCCGGCCCCCGGCTGCCGCCCGCCGGTGACGGGGACCTCGACGCCCAGGCGCCCGGCCAGCTCGACCAGCAGTGCCCGGGCGTCGGTCACCAGCCCGAGGTCGGCCATGGCCGTCATCGGGCACGACGGGTCGGTGTTGACGCTCACCAGGTGACGGGGGGCGCCGAGCCCGGCGGTGTGCTGGACCGCGCCCGACACGCCGAAGGCGATATAGAGGTCGGGGTCGACGGCCACGCCTGTCGTGCCGATCTGGCGCTCGTACCCGGTCCAGCCCGCGTCGGTGGCCACCCGGGTGGCGCCGGCCGAGCCGCCGAGGGCCGCCGCCACCGACCGGAGCAGGGTGAAGGTCTCGGTGGCCCGGGCGTCGTCGAGCCCGGACACGAGTCCGGCCCCGCCGGACACCACCCGGGTGGCGTCGGCCAGGTCCATGGTGTGGAGGTCGGGCTCGAGCAGCTCGACGAGCTCCGGGTCCCCGCCGGCGGGTCCACCGTCCCCGTCCGGGCACGGTGCCAGCACCAGCTCCTCGATGACCGCGTCCGGCGAGGCGCCCGCGGGGTGCACGGCGGCGCGGCCGCCGACCGCCAGGGTCGCGACGACGGGGCCGGCCACGTCGACCGGGACGAGCATGCGGTCCTCGATCCGTGCGACCGAGGCCCGCACCCCGACCGGTGCGTCCCCGTCGGCCCGGATCTCGGCGGCCAAAGCCCGGGCGACGAGCGGCCGTCCGGTGGCCGCGGCCAGCCGGGGGGCGAGGTCCCGTCCGTCGGGCGAGGCGGGCAGGAGCACCAGGGTCTCGGGGCCGATCACGGGGGCCAACGCCGCGGCCAGCCACGCCGGGGCGAATCCCGGGCCCGTCTCGCACCAGCGGGCATGGGTCACGCCGGGCAGCGACCGGGCCGCGTCCGCGGCCCCCGACCCGACGACCACCACCCGTCCGCCGGCCTCGGACACCGCCTCGACCGCCCCGACCGGGAGCCGCCCGCCCCGGGCCACGACCACCGCCAGCGCGCTCACAGCGCCACCGCCACCCGGTCGCCCTCGATGACCGCGGCGTGGGCCCTGCGGGGCGCCAGGCAGTCGCCGACCCGGTGCACCTCGAAGGGCGCCCCGTCGAGGGCGTGCCACAGCTCGTCCTCGGGTCGTTGGTGCACCGCGCAGACCACCCAGTCGCACCGCCGCCGGGTGTCGGTGCCGGTCGGGTGGTGCTGGAGCTCGAGCACCACCGCCCCGTCGTCCCCGTCGTCGGCCGGGGACACGCCCATCGGCACCAGGTCGACGCTCTGGACGATCCCCAAGGCGTGGGCCTTCACGTTCCAGGTCTCCAGGTCGAGGGTGATCCCGAGGTCCTGGGCCACCACCATCCCGTTCGTCACGATCTCGACGGCGCAGCCCCGGTCGGCCAGCAGCTCGGCGGTCGACGTGGCCTGGTGGAACCCGAGCTCGTCCACGACGACGACCGTCCCCTCGGGACGTACCCGGTCCTCCAGGACGTCGCGCACGTCGACCACCCGGGGCTCGTCGCCGGCCCACCACGGTCGGGAGGGACGGGCCCCGGTGGCCAGGACGACGGCGTCGGGTTGCTCGGCCCGCACCGTGTCGGCGGTGGCCTCGACGCCGGTGCGGATGTCGACCCCCTCGCGCCGGGCGGCGACGATGAGGTTGCGGGCGATGTCGAAGAACTCGGCCCGGCTGGGGACGGCCGCCGCCACGTGGGCCTGCCCACCGAGGCGGTCGTGGCGCTCGAACAGCACGACCCGGTGGCCGCGCTCTGCCGCGGTGACCGCGGCCTGCAGGCCGCCCGGGCCCCCGCCGACCACGACGACCCTGCGCCGGCGGCGGGGGTGGGGCACGTTCGACGACTCCCGCCCCGTCCGGGGGTTCTCGATGCAGCCGAGCCACCGGTTGAGCCCCATCCGACCGACGCACTCCTGGTTGCAGGACAGGCAGGTGCGGATGTCGGTGGCGTGCCCCGAGCGGGCCTTGGCCGCGAAGTCGGCATCGGCGATCTGGCCCCGCACCACGCCGACCAGGTCGCACACCCCGTCGGCCAGGGCCCGGTCGGCCTGCAGGGGGTCCTTGAACCGCCCGACGCCGACCACCGGGAGGTGCACCGCGGCACGGATGGCGCTCGGGACGAACAGGGCGTACCCGGGTGGGATCTGCATGCTGGCCTCGATCATGTAGAGCGTGGCCGTGGCCACCCCGATCGAGGTGTTGATGTAGTCGACCTGCCCGGTGGCCTCGACCATGCGGGCCACCTCGACGGCGTCGTCGATCCCGGTACCGCCCTCGATGAGCTCGTCCCCGCAGATGCGCACGCCCAGCGCCCGGCCCGACCCGATGGTCGACCGGACGGCGTCGACGATCTCGAGGAGGAGACGGGCCCGGTCGGCCAGCGGGCCCCCGTAGGCGTCGGTGCGCCGGTTGGTGGCGGGCGACAGGAAGCCCCGGACGATGGACGAGTGGGAGCACTGGAGCTCGATCCCGTCGAAGCCCCCGGCGGTGCAGTGGGCGGCCACCGTGGCGTAGCCGTCCACGATCTCGGCGATCTCGTGCGGCTCGACGGCCTTCGGGACCTCGCGGAAGAGAGGATCGGGCACCGCGCTCGGTGCCCACACCGGCAGGCGCGAGTACATCGACGAGGCCTGACCGCCGTTGTGGTTGATCTGGGCGAAGATCGGCACGTCGTGGGCGTGGACGGCGTCGGTGATCCTGCGGTAGCCGTCGACCACCTCGGGGTGGAACCCGTGGATGAGCTTCTCGTAGGGCCAGTCGGTCGGGTGGGTGGAGTGCTCCTCGGTGATGATCAGCCCGGCGCCGCCGGCGGCCCGCGCCGCGTAGTAGGCGACGTGCTGCTCGGTGGGGAGCCCGTCGGTGGCGTAGTTGGTCAGGTGCGCCGAGAACACGATCCGGTTGGCGACCGTCACCGGACCGAGCCGGAGGGGCGTGAACAGGTGCCGGTAGCGGCCCGACGAGCTCACCGGGCCGTCGCCCCGGCGTCGACGGTCATGGTCATGCCGGTGACGTAGCGGGCCTCGTCGGAGGCCAGGAACAGGACGGCGTTGGAGACGTCCTCCGTCCGGACCAGGTGGACGGGCAGCGAATTGAGGAACAGCGGTCCGACGTCGGGGCTGGCCTCGATGCGCTCGGTCAGGCCGCCCATGGCCTCCAGCATCGGGGTGTCGACCCCGGTCGGGTGGAGCGAGTTGACCCGGACGTGGCGGCCGGCCAGTTCGTTGGCCAGGCTGCGCATGATCCCGACCAGACCGTGCTTGGAGGCGGAGTAGGGCGTGAAGAACGGCTGTCCCTTGAGCCCGGCGACCGAGCTGATCAGGATGATGGAACCCCCGCCCGCGTCGAGGAGGTGGGGGATGACGGCGGCACAGGTGTTCCAGACGCCGGTGAGGTTGACGCCGATGACCGTGTCCCACACCTCGGGGGTCACCTCGTCCCAGCGCTGGACGGAGCAGACGCCGGCGTTGGCCACGGCGATGTCGAGCCGGCCCAGCTCGGCGACACCGTCGGCGACCGCGCCGGCGAGGGCCCGCCCGTCGCGGACGTCGACGGTGCGGGTCACCACCCGGGCGCCCGCCTCCTCGACCAGCCGTGCCGTCGTGGCCAGGTCGTCCGGCGTGGCGGTGGCGTAGTCGAGGTGGTCGACCGGGGCGCAGATGTCTACGGCGAGGATGTCCGCCCCCTCGGCCGCCAGCCGCACGGCGTGGCTCCGGCCCTGGCCCCGGGCGGCCCCGGTGACGAGGGCGGTCTTCCCGGCCACCCGTCCTGTCGTCCGGTCCGACCCGGTGCGGTGGCTGTCGGTCACGGGGTTGCTCCTGTGGTCGTCGGGATACGGCCGGCGGGGACGAGACCGCAGATCTCGAGGGCCCGGCGCCGGCCCTCGAGCACGGCGTCGAGTGCCGTCCGGGGGGCCACGCAGTCGCCGGCCCGGAGGGTCCCGGGCCGCTCGAGGTAGAGCTCCTCGTCGGGCAGGCGGTGACCGCAGTCGACGACCACCGCACAGGGGACGTCGCGCCGCTCCCCGGTCCAGACGTCCTCGAGGCGGGCCAGGCCGCCGGCGAGGCCGCGCAGCAGGGCGCGCAGCTCGCGGCGCACGCCGGCCCGCTGCAGGCGGGTGTTGGCGTCGGCGAGATCGCCGGTCAGGGAGAGCAGGGTGCCGGCGATCTGGTCGGGGGTGACGATGGACACCTCGCGTCCGGCTCCGGCCAGCCACTCGGCGACTCCCACCGCGACCGGCCCGCCGACCGGGTCGTGGACGAGGACCGGGCCGTCGGAGAGCGCACCGACGGGGGCGGACAGGGCGGAGGCGGCGTCGACCACGACCACGGTCCCGTCATTCGGCGGACCGAACGGAGCGGGGCGACCGCCCGTGGCGAGGACCACCGCGGTGCCGCCGGACCGGGCCGCGTCGATGTCGTCCGCGGTCGCGGTGCGACCGCACTCCACCGTGACGCCGAGCCGGGCGCACTCGGACCCGAGCCACCTGGCCAGCCCGGCCATCCGCTCGCGTCCGGGCCCGACCGCGGCCGCGGCCAGCGCACCACCGATCCGGTCGGACCGCTCGAGGACGTGCACCCGGTGGCCCTGCAGGCGCAGGACGCGTGCGCACTCGAGCCCGGCCGGGCCCGCCCCGATGATCAGGGCGTCGCCCGGCGGAGCGCCACGGCCGCCGGCCGGTGCCTCCGGGTCGACGTCGACCGTCTCGTGACCCGACCGCGGCTCGCCGACACAGCTCACGACGGGATTGCGGTTGTCCCGGACCCGGCAGGCCTGGTTGCACAGGATGCACGGTCGCCCGTCGCCGCCCCGGCCGTCGCGGACCAGCTCCACGAGCCGCGGGTCGGCGATCTGGGCCCGGGTCATCTCCACCAGGTCGGCGGTGCCGTCGGCCAGCGCCCCTTCGGCCTGGAGGACGTCCACGACGCTGCCCTGGAGCACCACCGGGACCCGGCCGCGGGCCGCCCGGCGCATGGCGGCGCACAGGTCCAGGTTGAAGCCGGCCGGGGTGTGGGCGTCGGGACGGTAGGCGGTCGAGGAGTAGGGCCCGCCCCGCACGACGGTCAGGAGGTCGACCCGGTCGGCCAGGGCGTCGACCTGGAGGGCGGCGTGCTCGGGGGTGACCCCGGCCCACGGAGCCAGCTCGTCGCACGACAGGCGCAGGGCCACGAGGAGGTCGGGCCCGACGGCCCGTCGCACGGCATCGAGCACGTGGCCGGTCAGCCGCAGGCGGTCCTCCCCGTAGGCATCCGTGCGCTGGTTGGTCAGGCCCGAGTGGAACTGGCGGAGGATCGACAGCGGACCGGCGTCGACCTCCACACCGTCGACCCCGGCGGCGACGGCACGGCGCGCCGCGGATGCGAACCCGTCGACCAGGGCGTCGATCTCGCCCGTCCCCATCTCCATCGGCATCTCGCGGCTGGCCACGTCGGCCACCGGTGACGGGGCCCACAGGACCGCCTGGGAGTACGCGCTCGACCCCTGGCCCCCGGCGTGGCCGAGCCCGGCCAGCACCACGGTGCCGTGGGGGTGGCACGCCTCGGCCACGGCCCGCCAGCCCGGCTCGCAGGACGATGCCAGCGGGGCCCGCTCGTAGGGCCAGTCCGACGGGTGCACGGACGCCGGCTCGGTCACCACGACCCCGGCACCCCCGGCGGCCCGGGCCGCGTAGTAGGCGACGTGGCGCTCGCTCAGCGCCCGGCCGGACCCGAGATTCGTCTCGTGGGGGCCGAAGACCACCCGGGACGGCGCCGTGTGGCGCCCGAGGGCGACCGGCTCGGTGAGGGTCGACACCGGTCAGTCGGCCCGGGGATCGGCCACGGACCCGGCGAACGGGCTCTCGTCGCACGGCCGGTCGGGCCGGCGGGCCGGCGTGAGGGCGACCGCCACGCGCCGGGGTCGCGACGAGTGGTCCGGCGACGGGCGCGGCAGCCCGCCGTCCCCGCGCACGCCGAGCGCGTGCTCGCCGTGGCCGAGGACGCATTCGGGGTCGGGCCCGTCGAGCGGCAGACCGGTGAAGAACTTGGCCGCCATGCAGCCGCCACGGCAGGCGTCGTAGTGCCCGCACGACCCGCAGGCACCGGCGCTCTGGGGGCTTCGCAACTCGGCGAAGAGCGCGGACTCCCGCCACACCGAGGTGAAGCCGCCCGTCGAGCGGACGTTGCCGGCCAGGAACTCGTCGTGGATGGCGAAGGGGCACGCGTACACGTCGCCGACCGGGTCGACCAGGCAGACCACCCGGCCCGCGCCGCACAGGTTGAGGCCGGGGAGCGGCTCACCGAAGCCGGCGAGGTGGAAGAAGGAGTCGCCGGTGAGCACGTCCTCGCCGTGGGCCACCAGCCACCGGTAGAGCTGGCGCTGCTGGTCGGCCGTCGGGTGGAGCTCGTCCCAGACGTCGGCGCCCCGACCCGACGGCCGCAGCCGGGTCAGCCGGAGCTGGGCCCCGTACCGGTCGGCGATCGCCTTGAAGGCGTCGAGCTGGGGGATGTTGTGGCGGGTGACCACCACCGACAGCTTGAAGCCGGTGAAGCCGGCATCGGCCAGGCGCTCCATGGCGGCCACCGCGGTGTCGAAGGAGCCGGCGCCCCGCACGGCGTCGTTGACCGCCGCGGTGGCTCCGTCGAGCGAGATCTGGACGTCGACGTAGTCGCTCGCGGCCAGGCGGGACGCCACCTCGTCGGTGATGCGGGAGCCGTTCGTCGAGAACTTGACCCCGACGTGGTGTGCGGTGGCGTAGTCGACGAGGTCCCAGAAGTCCGACCGGATGGTGGGCTCGCCCCCGCCGATGTTGACGTAGAAGATCTGCATGCGCTCGAATTCGTCGATGAGCGACCTGCACTCGTCGCTCGAGAGCTCGCGTGGATCGCGCCGGCCCGAGCTCGAGAGGCAGTGCACGCAGGCCAGGTTGCAGGCGTAGGTCAGTTCCCAGGTCAGGCAGATCGGCGCGTCGAGGCCCCGTTCGAACCGGTCGACGAGCCGGGTCCCCGGTGCCGGGGCGACGGCGGTCACGCCACCCGCTCGCAGATCATGCCCGAGTCGGCCAGGGTGGCGAGCGCCCGCTCGTAGACGGCCAGTTCCTCGACCGGGACACCGGCGGCCCGGCACGCCTCGAGCCCCGACGGCTGGTCGGCGAGCGACTCGACCACGGCGAGCAGGGTCGGGCTCTTCAGGAACGACAGCCGTCGGGTCCCGAAGTGGTACGCCAGTGCCCCGAACGACTCGGGACGGAGCGACACCTGCGGGTGGAGCGTCCAGGGGCGTGCCGCGTCGTAGGGGACGCCGGGGGACGGTGTGGTGGTGGGGGGCATCGGGTCGGGCTGGGGTCCGTCGGGGGAGTCCGGTGCGGGTCTAGTAGACGCCGCACATCCCGTCGATGGAGACGTCCTCGACCAGCAGGTCGCCGGCGACGAGTGGTGCCGGGTCGGCTGTGGCCGGCATCGGGCCGACCTGGTCGTCGGCTGTGGCCGGCATCGGGCCGACCTGGTCGTCGGCTGTGGCCGGCATCGGGCCGACCTGGTCGTCGGCTGTCGCCGGCACGGTCTCCTCGGTCGTGGTGACGGTCATGGATCCTCCGGTTGTCGGCCGGCTCGCGCCGGGAATTGGCTCAGGTGCAGCAATTTAGTGCACTCGATGTCAAAATGGAAGTGTGACGGCGAAGCGAGGTGACGGCGAGGTGGCGGGGACCACGACGGGCGGGTCCGGTGAGGCGGCGCGGGGCCGGCCGGCGAGCACGACGCGACAGCACGTGGCCCGGGCCGCGCTCGACCTCTTCGCCCGTCAGGGCTACGACGAGACGACCGTGGACCAGATCGCCGCGGCCGTCGGGATCTCGCGGCGGACGTTCTTCCGGTACTTCGAGTCGAAGCCGGACGTCGTGTGGGGGGAGTTCGACGCCGAGCTGGGCCGGCTGCGGGATCGCCTGGCCGAGGCGCCCGACGGGGAGCCGCTGATGGACGTCCTGCGCCGGTCGGTGATCGCCACCAACCGGTTCGGGGCGGGCGAACTCGACGAACTCCGGATCCGGATGGTGCTGATCGGCTCGGTTCCCACCCTGGTGGCCCATTCGGCCGTCCGCTACCAGGAGTGGTGCGACGTGGTGGCCACCTTCGCGGCGTCGAGACTCGGGGGCTCGCCGGACGATCTCGGCCCCCAGACCGCGGCACGGGCGGCGCTCGGGGCCGCCATGGCGGCGTTCGCCTGCTGGGCCCGCGACGACGACTGCGACCTGGCCGCCGAGGTGGACCGGGCGTTCCGACTGCTGGCCACCGGGTTCGCCGACGGGCGCTCGCGCACCTGACGGGTGCGATCCCGGCCGGACCGCTGCGGCTGTGCCCCGCTCGTTCGACGCGACCGGTCCGACGGCGCGATGCTGGGGGCTGAACCGTACGGCGCCGGGGGGCGCCGTCCCAAGGGGAGGACCACATGAAGATCCGCGCCGCAGTCTGTTCCGGGCTCCACGAACCGTGGAAGACCGAAGAGGTCGAGATCGACGATCCGCACGCCCACGAGGTGAAGGTCCAACTGGCCTACGCCGGCATGTGCCACTCCGACGAGCATCTCCGCAGTGGCGACATCAGCGTCGAGCCCGAGATCCTGTCCGTGTTCGGTGTCGACTCGCTCTTCCCGTGCATCGGCGGCCACGAGGGCGCGGGCGTCGTCGTCGAGGTCGGCGAAGATGTCAACACGGTGGCCGTCGGCGACCACGTGGCCGCCGCCTTCATGCCGGCGTGCGGCACCTGCTTCTGGTGCGCCTCGGGCCGACAGCACCTGTGCGACCTGGGGATGTTCACCCTGGCCGGCCCGATGATGAGCGACGGCACCTGGCGCCATCACCTGGGGGAGGCCAAGGTCAACCGCATGACCCAGCTCGGCACCTTCGCCGAGTACATGGTGGTGAACGAGGCCTCGCTGGTGAAGATCGACCCCAACGCCTCGCTGAAGGCGGCCGCCCTCATCAGCTG
>JBEKRV010000017.1:0-61817 GCA_049517675.1 Acidimicrobiales bacterium | reverse complement strand
GGAGCCCTCCTCCTGGTTTGGATTTGCTGCCTTAGCAACAGTGATTCTTCCAGGTCAGGAGGGTTCTTTCGCGGACGCGGACACCACCGAATCAGAGGCGGGACGAATTTTCGAGGCTAGCGGTGACCGCGATCGGAGCGACTGAAAACTGACGGCAACGTGATTGCGGGTTACGGACCTTCCATCAGGCCTTGTCGAACGTCGACGAGGGCCTGGGCTGCGTATTGGGGACACAAATATTTGGTGGCAAAGATCGCCAACACATACGCCTCGTAGGCCGTCAGCCCTTTGCGTTTTGTGGACCCCAATATCTGGCCCGAACTCTCACGGTTCCCGAGTGCTCGGCAGACATCCGATCCGTCTGTAACAAGATTGTCATCCGAAATGCCGGCAAACGCTCCGCTCTTCTTGGTGAGCACGGTCAGATACGCCGACCGGGGTTGAGCCGGAAGGTTCGGGTCGTTGTCGTAAAGGACGCCTTCAGCTAGCGCCGCTGCCGCGTCACCCGTAACAATGCGGGGCTTTTGTCCGTCGGGGAATGCAACCAAGTCGATGAAGAGGCGGCGCTGGGCCAGATCACCGGTCTGTCCTGGCGCCAGCCCGTGGTGAACCATCCAGACAAGCCCGCCAGCTTGGAAAAACTCCTGACCCCCTGGTCCGGGGTCGGTCTGATTCCCCCTGCCCGACGAGCCGAACCACGGCTGGTCTAGCGGCTTCGTGCAGGGTCCGGTCACCGTCCTGCATCGGGCGATTCCGATCCCGTAATGATCTGTGCCCCACAGGTTGGCGGAGTAGAAGAGCCAGAACTCGCCATCCGACTCGACCATGGAAGGGCCCTCGACCAGGCCTCCCTCCCATGGCTGGGACGCACCAATCAGCCGGTGTGGAGGGCCGACGGTGGATAGTCCATCGGACGTCAATTGTTGAGAGTAGATGGCCGTGGGCAGGCGACAGCAGTCCCCATCGCTCTTCCAGAGCAGCCAAGGCGTACCGTCTTGTGCGACGAAGAGACTGGGATCTATGGCCCCACCTTTCGAGCTGGGGCACACAAATGCAGACGATGAATCATCGACGTAGGGGCCGACCGGATTCGTGCTCGTCGCCGCCGAGATGCACATGGCGCTTGACAGTCCATTCACCGTTTGCACACATCCGGCGCTCGTCGGGTCCGCCGAACAGAAAGAAGGATTCGTCGCCGGGGTCGAGTAGTACATGACGTAGGTACCGTCGGGACGCGCCCATACTGCTGGGGCCCACTGAAAGCCGCGTACTGTCCACGACGGCAGCCGGGGCAGCGCATCGCCGACGTAGTACCCCTCATAGGCTGAGCTCTGAGTCAGCTCGATCTCGGGGATGTTGGCCCCAGGTGCGTAGCGCGAGCCCGTTGTGTCGGTGGCGAAGAGGTAGAGCGCCTGGGCCGTCTTCAAAGCGAAAGGATCAGCGAAGTCGCCATTGAAGACCGGGTTGCCGTAGCGGAGGGCATTCACCACATCGAGCTGTACTCCGCCGTCCTCCGATGGATGGAAGGCCTGTGGTCCGAGGGTGGGTGAGCGTCCGGAAGGCACGGTGGGCTGACCCGTCCTCGTTCGCGGTTCGACGTTGATGCTGACCGGCAGATGTCTCGGAACAGCCGCAGACGTCGAGCCACAGGCGATCAGGAGGCACCCCACGAGTGCCAGCGCCAGCGTCCGCTGGACTGTTGAGCCACGGAGATCTTCCACCGTCCGCTCACTTCCGAACCAGGGTGCGCAGAAAGCGAGCGGATCAGGTCGTGGCGCCCTGTGTGACATTCCCGACCCTGGACCCAAGGGTGAGGGCCTCGAGAGCATGCACGTGGGCATCGATGTGAGCCGCTCCGGCCAGCGCCCGTTGGGCCACGAACCCCAGGGTGATCGACGTCAGCAACTCCGCCACGGCCTGGGGATCTGCGGCTGGGTCGAAGCTCCCAGCTTCCTGCCACCGCTTTACAGTTTGAGCGAGGAGTTTGCGCAATCCTGCATACGAGGCATGAGTGGCCGCCTTGAGCTCTGGGTCACTCTGGGCGTGACTCCAGCCATGGATGGACGCAAGCAGACGATCGACATCAGCCTCCTTATCCCGTCCGAAGCCGACCACGGCGGTTAGGAGCTCCCTGACGAACTGGGGGAGTGGCGGCGGCTCTGGGTTGGTGAGTACCGGAGCCAGCTGTTCGGCCATGGCCGCCGTTCCTTCGGACACCACTGCATTGATGATCTCGTCCTTCCCTTTGAAGTAGCCGTAGACGGCGCCGGTTGAGAGCCCGGATCTGGCGATGATCATCTCCATCGAAACGGCTTCAAGCCCGTACTCCTGAAGGCACAGGCGCGCCGCTTCGAGAACTTGCTCACGTCGGTTTTTTCTCTGCTCGTCACTTATGCGGGGCATACCCCCACACTAACAGGAAAAAGAAGGAACATTCTATCTTGACACCTCGATCCGCGAGTGTTAAAAACAGAATATTCCTTCGTTAAGGACACCGGCGTGGTCGTCACATCACTACGAGAAGGGCGACTGCCCATGGCGGGGAGAGATGGCGAAGTAGCAGTCGAAGCGGGGCTGCCGCCGGAACTAGCCCTGCTGATCGAGTAGGCGACCGGGATTGCACTTCACCTGATTCTTCGAAAAGGAGGGCCGTCATGGCCGACATCTTCAGTGTCAGCAGTTCACAGATCAACTATTTCGATGCACATCTCGCTGATGGATCAACTGTGGAGATCTTCTTCCACGTCGGCAACCCTCGCGCCAAAGACGGATCCACCCAGCCGTATGTAGCCGTGCGCCTGGATCGCCCGGGGACCTCACCGGTGTGCTTCGAGAGCCGCACGCCGGTTGCCCGCTTCAGGGTCGGTGCCGAAAGTTGCCACGTACTGATCGGCGGCAATAACTTCCCCATCGGTGCCATCTGCATGGATGCGATGCAATGACCGCGCACCTGAACCCAGGCGTGTCCATCCGGCTGGCACACCCCGCATTCGGTCGTTCTAGGCGGCCAGCATCAACGATCGAACGAGGCGTTGAGAAGCGGGCCCCGCGGCGGGCCCGCAGTGCTGGCGGGCTCCTTGATTGGCTGAGGCCAACGGCACCGGGCTGGCGACGGCCCCGAAGAAGCCAGGCCGCACGTTTCGGACCTGCCCATTTGCCATACGACCTGGACGATACGGCTTGGTCATCCGCCGGCACCTCGGCCGATGCCGATCACGGAGGTCAGCCCGCTGAGCGGATAAATATCCCGATAGGTATTACATACCGGGAAGAATCCTATAGTGTGCTTCCCATGCCACGAGGAACTACGAAACGCCGACCCATCACGATCACGGCCCTGCTTGACGCGGCGATGGAACTATTCGCCGAGAAAGGATACGGGGCGACCTCAATTCCTGATATCTGCGCTCGAGCAGGGCTCACCAAGGGTGCTTTCTATTCCAACTTCGCAAACAAGGACACGCTGTTCCTCGCTCTGCTCGATCGCAGCTGGGAGCAGAGGGCCGAGTGGATCCGCCGTGCCACACCGGGAGATGACGTGTTGGCGGGGGGGTCGGATGTCCCGACGAGAGGGTCCGATCGTTCCGTGGACCGTAAGTGGACGCTCGTCTCCGCGGAGTTCTCCCTCCATGCCATCCGGCATCCTCGGGTGGCCACCCTCCTCGTGGACCACGAGCGGCGCGTGCGCTCCGAGCTCGCCGTACTTGTCACTGAAGCCCTGGAGCGTGCTGGACGTCGCCCAACTATTCCGGTCAACGAACTTGCGCGCATGATCGTCGCTGTCACCGAGGGGAGCGACATTCAAGAACTGACGGATGCCGCGGCGGGCACAGTTGTGCCTTCCGACCTTGGACCCCGTGCAGTGACGGCACTGCTTCTGTATTTCTCGGTGCCGATGGAGTTGGCCCGTCCTGCTGCTGGGGGCGGTCCTCAGTGAAGACGGAGACGAGCCTGCCTGACGGGGCGGACGGGCTGACATCGGCTGACATCGGCGACTTCGAACTGCAGAACCCGTTGGCCGACCTCCTGACAGAGGTTGGCCTCTCCCAGGCGGATACGGGAGGTACTGTCACGTTCGCTGGCCGGGATCCGATCGTCCCGGCGGTGCACCGACTCGGAGCATGCATTGGGGTGCCTCTGATGGCCGGGGCCGTGGCCGCCGTGGCCTTCCACCGTCATCGCGGTGGCCCGTCGCAGGACCTCCATCTCGATCTTCGTCAAGCGGTGCACACCATCAATCCGGGCGCCTTCTGGCACCCCACCCTCAATGGTGAACCGGCCCCTCACGCTCTCATCCTCGACAATCCGTTCCTCGCGGCTCCCTATCGCACGGCAGATCAACGGTGGGTCATGGCCACGGCCGTCTATCCGCACCTGGCCGCCAAATGGTGCCGTTTCTTGGACGTTCCACCTGACGCCACCAGGGTCGCCGAGGTGATCGCAACCTGGGACGCGTTCGAGTTGGAAGAGGCGGCGAACGCCAAGGGTCTGCCAATCTGCGTCGTGCGGACCACGGACGAGTGGCTGGCTCACGAGCAAGGTGCGCTGCTGGCTTCCCAGCCGGTGATAGGTCTCGAACGAATCGGCGATGCTCCGCCGCGCGACTACGGAGAGTCCCAGCGACCCTTTGACGGAGTGCGCGTCTTGTCGTTCACCCATGCGGTGGCCGGTCCCGCAGTGGGACGGACCCTGGCTGAACAGGGGGCCGATGTACTCGGGGCGACGCGCCCCAACGACTACGAGCACGAGTACATCTACGCCGAGGCCAACGTTGGATCGCGGAGTGCCTATTTGGACCTCGACATCGGCCCCGGGAAGGAGCGGGCGATGGAGCTTCTACCCGGGGCCGATGTCGTGGTCAACAATCATCGCCTGGGCGCACTTGAGCGTCGCGGACTCGACCCCCGGGAGCTGGCTGATCGCTACCCGGGGATCGTCTACGTCTCGGCGACCTGTTACGGGGCGACCGGCCCGTGGGCCGGACGCGGTGGCTTCGACATGAACGGATCGGCCACCTCCGGCCTGATGACAGCGGAGGGTAGCGAGGAGCAGCCACGATTCCCTGTCACCTTTCTCATCAACGACTACATCACCGGCTACCTGGGTGCAGTGGGCGCCACGGCCGCACTGCTCAAGCGGGCCACCGAAGGCGGCTCGTGGCATGTGACGGTGAATCTCACGAGAACCGCCATGTGGTGCGGCTCGCTGGGTCTCGTGGATCCTTCCCTTGCTGGCTGCGACGATGCCCATAGCCTGCGCGATCCGATCGCTTATGACGCGCCCAGCCCCCTGGGGGACGTCCACATGCTGGCACCGCCAGTCAGCTTCTCCCATACGCCCCCGGTGTGGGCTGATCCCATTCTCGTCCCGAGGGGCTCGAGCCGACCTGAATGGCGGTCCTGAGCCCCGCTTGTGAAGGGGGACGAGGACGTGACACGGCTCACGATGATTCGCCGGCGTCGGCACCGATGAGTGCGGGCAGTCGATGGACGCTTTGAAGGAGGAGCACCATGAAGCAGAGACGAAACGGGAGCATTGGTGGTTGTCGCCTGGCAGACGGACCGGAGGACTTTCGTCGCTTCGGCCTGCGCAGCGACGTTATCGAAGGGTGGGAGGACGGACTCCGAACTACCGGCGGGCCTGGTTCATATGAGTGGTGGTACTTCGATGCCCATCTCGACGACGGCTCGGCGCTCGTCATCGCGTTCTACACCAAGAATCCAATGTCGCCGGACCGTCCGCTCGAGCCGTACGTGACCGTGAACCTCGACCGGCCCGGTGCGGTACCTCTGGTCGTCGAAGACCACAGTCCGGCGGCGCAGTTCGAGGCCAGCCACGACCACTGCGACGTGCGCATCGGGGAACACACCTTCCGGGGCGACCTCCGTCACTACGAAATCCACGTGGTCCATGATGACTGCGTCATCGATGTGGAGCTGACCAGCCACGTCCCGTCGTGGCGCCCGGCCACCGGCCACTTGTTGTTCGAGGGGCGTGATGAGTATGTCTTCGCCTGGCTTCCTGCCGTGCCCCAAGGCACCGTGTCGGTCGCTGTCACGAGCGGCGACTCGACGGAGCACTTCACCGGCGTGGGCTACCACGATCACAACTGGGGCGACCTGGCCATGAACAAGCTCATCAACCACTGGTACTGGGGAAGGGCTCAGGCGGGACCGTATTCGATCATTGCCAGTCACATCACAGCCGAATACGCCTACGACAGTGCCGAGATACCGGTATTCCTCATGGCCAAGGGCGACAACGTAGTTGCCGACGACTCGTCGAAGGTGCGCTTTAGCGTCGAGGGCGAGCGTATCGACGAACAGAGCGGCAAACCGATCGGTAACGCCATCGTGTACGAATACGAACTCGAAGACGAGAGCTACCGAGTGACATTCCACTGGGGCCAGACCATCGTGGATGCCCAGCTGATCGACCAACTCTCCGGCATCAAACACATCCTCGCCCGACTCGCCCGATTCGACGGCTCGTACCTTCGCTTTACCGGCAATGTACAGCTGGAGCACTTCGTCGCAGGGGTCAAAGTCGAGGATGTGAGTGATCCCGGTATCTGGGAACTCATGTACTTCGGCCACACTTCGGCTAGGCACGACCACGTCGATCTGACAGCCGGGTCGCCAAGCGATGAGCGGGCAGCCTCATGAGCCCGAAGAGTCCTATGTCCCGACGGTCCTTCCTCGCTGGGAGCACTGCGGCCGGTGGCCTGGCCGTTCTTGGGGCGGCAGGCGGCCTGTCCGGATGCTCATCGGGCGCGGATTCCTCGTCCACCTCAACTCACAACCCGTCGGGTTCGTCCAAACCGGGAGTCAACACCGCTACCGCCAGGAAGGGGGGTGCCATCACCATTGGCACCCTGGCAGAGGTCAACGGTCTGAACCCGGCCACAGCCAGGTGGGACACCAACGGCATCCTCTACGCCAACACCGTCTATGACCCGTTGATGTGGGTGGCCGATGACGGGACGGTGCAGCCGTACCTCGCCGCGTCGATGACCCCAAATGGCGACTACACCGAATGGACTCTCACCCTGCGTCCGGGAGTCACCTTCAGCGATGGTTCCGACCTGACGGCCACGGTAGTAAAGAACAACTTCACGGCGCTGGCCTCATCAGCGCTGACCGGACAAGCCACCAAGGGCATCACCGCAGAGGTAAGCGGCCCTCTCACGCTGACCTACACCCTGGATGAACCGCGGCCACACTTCCCTTTCACGCTCACAAATCAAGGCGGCTATGTCATCGGCCAGGCCATGCTCGACCAGGCTGCCGCAGGCTTGACACCTGTCCCAATCGGGACCGGGCCCTTCGTCTACTCCTCGTGGGTGCCCAACAGTCACTTCATTGCGACCCGCAATCCGAACTACTGGCAGCACGGGTTACCGCATCTCGATCAAGTCACCTTCACGCCCATTCTCGACTCGAGCCAACGGGCCAACTCGCTCCAGTCGGGAAGCATCGATCTGATGGTCACCACGGACCCGACCTCCATCAATGACCTGAGCCGGAAGGCCGGGTATCAAGTCGTGGACAGTCTCAGTGGCGTCGTCGGGGAACCCACGATCACGTCCATTGTGCTCAACACCACCACAGCGCCCACCGATGACCTGCGGATCCGTCGGGCGCTGGCTATGGGGCTCGATGTCGCTGCGGTCCTGAACGTGATCGGTGGTGGCCTGACCAAGCCGATCGACGGACTATTCCTCCCCGGTTCGCCGTATTACAGCGACACGGGTTACCCGGCCTATGACCAGGCAGCCGGGAGAGCGTTGGTAAACGAGTACAAAGCTCAGCACGGCACACCATCGCTCACATTGAGCACCATTACCGACCCGCTCTTCGAATCGCTCGTGCAGGTCGTGCAGCAGATGTGGAACCAGATCGGATTCGACGTCCAGCTGTCTGTCCTCGACCCTGCCGAGCTCATCTCCGATCTGGTGAGCGGACACTTTCAAGCGTCGATCGATCTCCAGTATGGCGCGGTCGATCCCGATTTGAACTACACGTGGTTCTCAACCACCACTACCGGTGGCGGAGGGAACTTCGCACTCAACTTCTCTCGCAACTCAGATCCGGAAATCGAGGCAGCACTCCAATCGGGCCGCACCACCGCCAATGAAGCAACGAGGGTCGCCGCCTACAGAAAGTTGAACCAGCGCCTTGCCGTGGACATTCCCAACCTGTGGCTGGAGCAGGCGCCGTACGCTGCAATCGGCAGCGAGCGCGTCCAGAACTTCGCTGGGCTTACGCTCCCGAACGGCTCGGTCGGCTATGGGTTCGACGAAGGGGTGTTCTTCCCTAGCCAGATCTGGCTGAGCTCGTAAGGCACGTGAGAGCCATGTCCGCAGGCGGCTCTGTGGAGGAGAAGCTCCCGTGTCCGTTGTGAGAGCGATCGTCGTTGACGAGACAGCGTTCGCTGACGAGATGTCATTTGGTGAGGTAGGGGCGTTCCGGCAACTCCACTTCCGGACGATCGTCGCGTTGGACCCGAATAATTCGGCCAATCGGGCGATAGTTGATCTCGACCGCGCCGAGCGATCGGCGACCCGCACGGTAGAGGCGGAATCGGACGTCATCGTGCTCGGTCCGGCCGACCCTCGTCGTGGCAACGGTTGTCTACTCTGCGTGGTGCCCAACCGCGGTACTACCGGAGGAATGCCGTTCAACCTTGACGGGCCGCCCCACTTCGGCGCTGAGGCAGGCCTGGATCCCGGCGACGGGTGGCTCCTCCGGAACGGATGGACCCTGGCCTGGATCGGCTGGCAGTGGGACGTTCCACGCGGCGCCGACCGCCTCGGCTGCTCGGTACCCGAGGTCGTCGACGACGACGGCCGGCCGATCCAGGGAACGGTGCGCGTCGAACTGCAACCCTTCCTGGTCTCGGCCCCCTCGCTGCCTCTCCGATCGGCCTCGGACCTATCTGGAACGGCAGTGTGCTACCCCGCCGCTGACGTCGATCAACCCGATGCCGTATTGGAGGTTGCAACTCGTCGTGGTGATTCGTTCCGCACAGTTCCGCGCTCGGTATGGAGGTTCGCCCGCTCTGAGGGGAGTGGGCCACCCGTCCGTGACCGCACCTCCATCTGGCTAGCCGGCGGCTTTCAACCGGACCTTGTCTATCGAGCTCGCTATAGAACGAGTAGATGCCCGCTGGTCGGGGCAGGGTTGGCCGTCTTCCGAGACGTCGCCATGCACCTATTGACCGAAAGCGACGAGCTAGAACACGGCTTCGCCGTCGGGTGGTCACAGAGTGGACGGTTCCTTCGCCAGTTCCTCGCCGATGGTTTCAACGTCGATGAGATGGGGCAACAGGTGTTCGATGCAGTGCTCCCATTCATCGCCGGCGTCAGCTACGGCGAGTTCAACTGCCGCTACGGCCAACCCTCTGAAGCCCTTGCCGAGGGATCCTCGCTCCGACCTCCCTTCGCCTTCGGAGAACTCGTAGCCGTCGACCGGTTGCGTGGTACCGCACCCAAGGTGGTAACCGTCGACACGGCGTCGGAATATTGGCGGGGGGACGGGAGCCTCGCTCACATCGACGACAATGGTCGAGACCGGTCCGAATTCGACTCCGATACGCGTGCCTACTATCTGGCCGGCACTGAGCATCTCGGCGGCGCACCCGCCAACCCGACAGGGCCCGGTATCCCCCGCAACTTTCTCCCTGTTTCGCCCATCAGCCGGGCGGTGCTGGAGCTGGTCCGAAAATGGGTGGTTGACGGGATCGCGCCCCCGCCGTCGCGTCGGCCCCGGATCTCTGACGGTACGGCCATTCCGCGCAAACAGGCTCTCGATCGTTTTGCCGCAGTGACTGGCCTCGTTCCCCCTGAAGAAAGCGCATTACTTAGTCCGTCCTCCGCCAATCATGAACTTGCGACGACTGGGTGCGTGTACGTCGCCGCTCTGGACGAGGACGCCAACGAAGTGGCCGGCATCCGTCACCCTGAGCTCAGCGTGCCGATGGCCACCCACACTGGTTGGAACCTGGTTCTCGCCCAAGGCCCCCAGTGGGCTTCTCTGGGTTCGGTCACCGGCAACAGCCTCTCGTTTCCCCGGGAGTTACCGACCACCGTGACTCACGACCGTCGCCAGGCATTGTCGGGTCGCTACCGCGATGTTGATGACTACCTAGCCCAAGTCGCAGCCGCGGCCACTCTCCTGATGGCCGAGGGGTTCCTCCTGGCTGACGACCTCGAAGCGGTCATTGCCACGGCGCATTCCCACTATCTGGTGCTGACCGAGGTTGGGCCGGATTGAGTCGTCTAGCCCGCCTTCCGGACCGATGGAAGCCGACCACAGCCCGGCACCGTAGAAGAGTTAAATACCGTTCGGTATGCTATAGTTCGTACGAGTGCCAAGTGCTCGAAGGCGCAGAGTCGCTCTACAAACAGTGCGGATTGCGCGACTGCCATCCGCCAGAATGGGAGAAACGCCATGGTTGAAGCCGTCATCATCGACGCCGTTCGCACCCCCGGGGGAAAGCGCAACGGCAAGCTCCGCAACTGGCACGCCGCCGACCTCGGCTCCGAGGCTCTGAAGGCCCTCGTCGAGCGCAACAACCTCGATCCCGCCCTCGTCGACGACGTGATCATGGGCTGCGTCATGCAGGTCGGCGAGCAGTCCCTCAACGTGGGTCGCTGTGCCGTGCTCGCCGCCGGCTATCCCGAGTCCGTCCCGGCCACCACCATCGACCGACAGTGCGGCTCGAGCCAGCAGGCCCTCCACTTCGGCGCCCAAGGCGTTATCGCCGGTGCCTACGACGTGGTCATCGGCGGTGGCGTCGAAGTCATGTCCCGCACCCCGATGGGCTCCTCGGTCGTGCGCGAGCTGGGCTTCCCCTTCGGGCCCCGCACTATGGACCGGTACAAGCCGCGCGGCGGACTGGTGAGCCAGGGTGAGGGCGCCGAACTCATCGCCGAGCAGTGGGGCCTCAGCCGCGAGGACCTGGACGAGTTCTCGGTCCGGTCCCATCAGCGGGCCGCCCAGGCCACCGCCGAAGGCCGCTTCGAGCGGGAGCTCATCCCGGTGGCCATCAAGGACGACGAGCGCAACGACACCGACGAGCTGATCACCACCGACGAGGGCATCCGCCCCGACTCCTCGGTCGAAACGTTGGCCAAGCTGAAGCCAGCCTTCCGTCCCGAGAACGGCAAGGTCACGGCCGGCAACTCCTCGCAGATCACCGACGGCGCCTCCGGTGTTCTGATCATGAGCGAGGCCAAGGCGTCCGCCCTCGGCCTCACCCCCCGAGCCCGGTTCCACTCGTTCGCGGTGGCCGGCAGCGACCCGATCACCATGCTCACCGGCCCCATTCCGGCCACCCGCATGGCCCTCGAGCGGGGCAAGCTGACCCTTGACGACATCGACGTGATCGAGATCAACGAGGCCTTCGCCTCGGTGCCGCTGGCCTGGGCCAAGGAGTTCGACGCCGACATAGACAAGGTCAACGTGAACGGCGGGGCAATCGCCCTCGGCCACCCGCTGGGTGCCTCCGGCGCCAAGCTCATGGCCACGCTGCTCAACGAGCTTGAGCGGACCAACGGCCGCTACGGCCTGCTGACCATGTGTGAAGGTGGCGGTCTGGCCAACGCCACCATCATCGAGCGCCTCGGCTGAGCAACGGGCGCCCCGTTCGTAAGTTTTGCGGAGCCGAGCGGAACATCGAGGGCCGCTCCCGGGCTCCGACCCGGCTCAATGGCTGTCAGCTAATGCCGTTCGGATGCCGAACGGGGATGACAGATATTCGCCTAAGGGTCCGTGGCGCTGGGTGCGCATTTGTCGATCAGACAATGAGCGGGTCTCGGGGAAGGCCGAGGATACGCTCCCCGATCTGGCTTCGGGTGATCTCCGACGTTCCGCCGGCGATCGTCATCGCCCGACTGAAGATGAGGACGTCGGCCAGCTTGGAGCCGGAGCCCTCGAGAACGGCAAGATCCGGACCGACGATTCTCACTCCGAGGTCGGCAGAACGTTGCATATGCTCGGCATTGAGCAACTTGGTGACGTTCCCTTCGGCACCGGGCTCTCCTCCGACGACTGCCCGTTCGGCCGCCCGAAGATTGAGCACCTGGAGGGTCTGGCCCTCAGCCATGTGTCTGCCCACCTCTTCGGCCAGCCCGATTCCACTTCGTGTGCCGGCATATGTCCGGTAGATACCGACCAAGTTGAGGGACAGCCCGACGGCCGAACCACCCCCGATCGACACCCGCTCGTTCCCCAGCGTCGACCGGGCTACGGTCCATCCTGCGTCCACGCCGCCAACGATGTCCTCCTCGGGGACGAAGACGTCGTTGAAGAAGACTTCGTTGAACATGGTGGACCCCGACGCCTCCCGCAGTGGTCGCACCTCCACGCCGTCGGCCTGCATGTCGATGACGACAGTAGTGATGCCCTGATGCTTGGGGGCCTCCTGATTGGTCCGGACCGTGGCCAATCCGCGTTGGCAGTACTGCGCTCCACTGGTCCAAACCTTCTGGCCCGATACGAGAAGCCCACCTTCAACGGCGACTGCACGCGTCCTGATACCTGCCGCGTCGGACCCGGCGTCGGGCTCGCTGAAGAGCTGGCACCACACCAGCTCACCCTCCAGTGTGGGACGTACCCAGCGGGCGATCTGATCCGGTCTCCCGTGCTGGATGAGAGTCAGGATCACCCATGCGGTGATCCCGAACCGCGGCCGCCTGATTCCAGCGGCCTCAAACTCTTCGTCGATCACCAACTGCTCGAGAGCCTTGGCGGCGCGGCCCCATGGCTTGGGCCAGTGAGGCTGGATATAGCCAGTGTCAATTAGACGCTCGCGTTGCAGGTTTTCTGGAAGGGCGGCGATCTCGGTGGCGTCGGTCCGGACCGAGACCCGCAGCGACTCGGCCTCGGGCGGGAGGGACAGTCCGAGCTGTCGGTAGGTGCCGGCCAGGTGGTGCTTCGTCACGTCGCCAGCAGTGACATCCACGTCGGCCAATGAGGCCAACGTGGCCGCCCTCCGCAAGTACAGATGCCCGTCGTGTTCCCAGGTGAAGCCGATACCGCCGTGGATTTGGATGTTCAGCTGAGCGTTGGCGAGAAACGCCGGAACTGCCTGCACAAGTGCCACTGCCGCGGCCAAGGCCAGCTGGTCATCTCCGTCCGCCGCGGCCCGACCTCCGTCCCATACGGCAGCCGTAGCCAACTCGGAAGCCACCAGCATGTTGGCGCAGTGGTGTTTGACCGCCTGAAAGGCTCCGATGACCCGGCCGAACTGCTGGCGTTGCTTGGCGTACTCGGTGGCCTGCTCGACGCACCCCAGTGCCCCGCCGGCGGCCTCGGCGGCCAGGAGGAGGCGGGCGACCGCCAGCGCGGCATCGGCTGCGCCTGGGAGTATCTGTTCGGGAGTCACCTCGACCGCTGAAGCCGACACTCGGGACGAGCGCCTCGTGAGATCGAGGCTCACGCCTTGCGCCACAGTGAACCCGGGACTTTCACGTTCCACGACTACAAGATCTCCATCCACGGCCAGCACGAACGTGTCGGCCAGACCGCCGTCGATCACGATTCCGCCGTCGCCATCGAGCCGACCGTCGTCAAGTGTCAGGGTGCCGCACCACCCGAAAGCACCCAAGCGCGATCCGTCAGCCAACCCCGGCAGGTAGCGGAGCCGCTGCTCCTCAGTGCCCGTGCGGTTGATAATCGCCGACGCCACCACGGTCGAGAGGAACGGGCCAGGAGCGAGAGTCCGACCCAGCTCCTGGAGAAGTACGGCCAACTCGGCAAGCCCATACCCGACCCCGCCAAACTCCTCGGGAAGGTGAATTCCGAGCCATCCGAGCTCAACTAGCTCCTCCCAGTAATCCGGAAGGTGGTCCTGTCCGACCTCCAATTGCGATCGACTTGCGGCCAGTGCGCCCGCTTTGTAGAGGAACGACCGTGCGACTGACTCTATTTCCCTGTGAGTCTCCGAAATTGCGATTGCCATGTCCATCCTCCGATGTTCTTGATGACGACCGACCGGCGGGTTCCCGGAAAGCCATATCCGCCGACTCCATATTGTATGGTATAGTACAATATGTGATCATACGTCGAACCGACCCGCTCAGTTTCGGACGGAACCGATGAGTTCGAACGCGAATCCAGATACTGGGGTTGCCCCCTGGCGACGGGTGGAGTCCGCGCTGATGGCCACGGCTCGGGGCATTCGCGAGGCCTACGACCATCACCTGGGTGAGTGGGGTGTCAACCTCACTCAGGCTGGGATCTTGGCCTACCTGGCCGATTTCGGACCGGTGAGTCAAACCAACATTGCGGCACACCTCGGACGAGGACGGGCAGCCACAGGAGTCACGATCGACGGACTGGATGCCCGGGGGCTCATTGAACGCCGCCCAGACCCCGAGGACCGAAGAGTGTGGCTCATTCATCTGACCGACCAAGGACGTGCGTTGATAAAACCGATTACCCAGGTGGATGAGCTGCTGCGCGAAGAGCTGCGCGCCGGTATGTCACGGGCCGACCGGGCAGCCCTCGTCGAGCTACTGCAACGGGTTCAGTCGAACCTCAAGGGTGTGACACCGTCCTAGACGCCTCGATGTCTGTCGCCGATTAACCAGAACCAACTACCAAGGAGCAGAACTGTGTGCGAACCATCAAGTGACAGGAACCACGGCTGATGCCCCGGTTTGACCTGGCCGGCTCATCCGCCATCATCACCGGAGGAGCATCGGGCATCGGCGAGGCCTCGGCCCGTCTACTGGCGGGGATCGGGGCGCACGTCGTGATCGCTGATCTCAAGGATGACGCTGGCACCGCGCTGGCGGCCGAGATCGGCGGCGTCTTCGCTCACTGTGACGTCACCAGCGAGAGTGATGGGGCGGCGGCGGTCGCTGCTGCATCGTCTCTTGGCCCACTACGGGCCCTAGTGAATTCTGCGGGTCTGGGTCACGCCGGTCGGACCATCGATCGGGACAACAATCCAATGCCCCAGAGTGCATTTGAGCTCGTCATCCGAGTAAACCTTCTGGGGTCGTTCAACATGCTCCGCCAGGCCGCCGCGGCCATGGCGGACACCGAACCAACGGACGAGAGCGGATCCAGGGGAGCCATCGTCAACCTGGCCTCGGTGGCCGCGTTCGACGGTCAGATCGGTCAGGCCGCCTACTCGGCATCAAAGGGCGGCATTGTCGGGCTGACGCTTCCAGTTGCCCGCGATCTCGCTGCCGTCGGCATCCGTGTCAATACCATCGCGCCGGGCCTCATCGACACGCCGATCTATGGGACCGGAGAGGGTGCCAAGCAGTTCAAGGCTCGTCTTGGCCAATCGGTGCTCTTCCCCAAGCGCCTGGGCGAGGCTGAGGAACTGGCCTTCATGGTCTTGGAATGCCTCACCAACCCCTATGTAAATGCGGAAACAATCCGAGTGGACGGCGGCATCAGGATGCCGCCCAAGTGACCATGAAGATCAGCACGATGCTCAGCTACGCCGGAGGCTTCCGCAAGGCGGCCGCCCAGGTGGCCGAGATGGAGAAGGCCGGCCTGGATTTGGTGTGGGTGGCCGAGGCCTACGGCATCGACAGCCCGAGCCAGATGGGCTACCTGGCCGCGTTGACCGAGAGGGTGGAGATCGGCTCGGCCATCCTGCCCATCTTCACCCGCACGCCGACCCTGATCGCCATGACGGCGGCCGGAATCGACGCCCTGTCCGAGGGCCGCTTCCACCTCGGCCTCGGCTCCTCGGGACCCCAGGTCATCGAGGGCTGGCACGGCGTGCCCTTCGACGCGCCGCTCGGACGGACCCGGGAGATCGTCGACGTCTGCCGCCAGGTCTGGGCCCGCCAGGCCCCGCTCGAGCACCACGGCAAGTACTACGACATGCCGCTGCCCGAAGGTCGGGGAACCGGCCTCGGCAAGGCCCTCAAGATCATCGGGCGTCCTGTCCGCCCGCGCATCCCGGTGTGGGTGGCCTCGCTGGGCGAGAAGAACGTGGCCATGACGGCCGAGATCGCCGACGGGTGGATCCCCATGCTCTACGTGCCCGAGAAGGCCCACACGGTGTGGGGAGAGGCCCTGGAGGCCGGACGGGCCAAGCGCGATCCCTCACTCGATCCCCTGCAGATCACCGTCGGCGGCATGGTGGCCATCGGCGAAGGGGACGATGTCGTGGCCCTGCGGGACCTGGCCCGGCCGATGGTCGCCCTCTACGTGGGTGGCATGGGCGCCAAGGGCCGGAACTTCTACAACGACGTGGTGCGCCGCTACGGGTACGAGGAGGAGGCCGAGAAGATCCAGGACCTCTACCTCGAGGGCAGAAAGACCGAGGCCGAGGCCCTGGTGCCCGACGACCTGCTCGGGTCGATGTCGCTGTGCGGCCCCGAGAGTTACGTGGCCGAACGGATCGCCGCCTTCAAGGAGGCGGGTGTCAGCCACCTGCAAGTGGTGCCGGTCCCCACGGGCGACCAGACGGCGGTCGACGTCATCGCCAAGGTCAAGGACCTGGTCGGCTGACTCGCTGGCCGCCAGCGGACTACGACCCCACGCGACCGCTGAGAGCTATGTCCAGGCTTGGGCTGGGGCAACTTGTTGGATCGAGGAAGGTAGAAAGGACATGGACGGCATGTTTAATCTCGCCCGTGTGTTCGGCACCATCGCCGAAGCGTTAGGCGATCAGGACTGTGTGGTGATCGGCAAGCAGCGCCGCAGTTACCGGGAGGTCGCTGACCGAGCAATCAGGTTGGCTGTTTACCTCCACAGCCGGGGGTTGGGTATCAAGACCGAGCGAGCGGACCTGGCCGGATACCAGTCGAGCCAGGACCACCTGGCTCTGGCACTCTGGAATGGCAGCGAGTACCTGGAGGGCATGGTGGGTGCATATGCGGCCCGCGTCGCACCCTTTAACGTCAATTACCGCTATGTAGGCGAAGAGCTGCAGTACCTGCTCCAAGATGCAGCTCCAGCCGGGGTCATGTTCCATGCGTCTTATGCGCCGGTCTTGGCGCCGGTGCTCGAGTCGTTGCCTCCGATGGCCGTGCTGCTGCAGGTGGCGGACGAGTCCGGCAATCCCTTGCTCCCTGGCGCCGTGGACTACGAGGAGGCAATTGCTTCGGTGCCGTCGGCGGCACCTCGGGTCGAGCCGTCGGGGGATGACCTCTACCTTCTCTACACCGGAGGCACGACCGGCATGCCAAAGGGAGTGCTCTGGCGCCAACACGACATCTTCTTGGCCGCAATGGGTGGACGATCCCTCGGCACGTGGGAGGAGGTCGACTCTTACGAGAAGGTTGCGGCACGTGCCTTGGACAAGCGCGGCCTCAGCGTGCTTATGCTGCCACCGCTCATGCACGGCGCGGCCCAGTGGTCGACGTTCATGGGGATCGGTGCTGGAGCCACCATCATCTTCCCGCCCGATCCTCGTCACCTCGACCCCCGCGACGTGCTCGGCACAATCGAGCGCGAGCAAGTCAATGTTGTAATTCTGGTAGGCGATGCCACGCTGCGGCCTCTACTCGACGAGTTCGAGCGGGAAAGTTATGACCTGTCGTCCGTCGGCGGCGTGGCCAACGGCGGTGCGGTGCTGAGTACCCCGCTGCGGGATCGACTACACCGCCTATTGCCCCAGGCAGTCATCGCCGATGCCGCCGGCTCGTCTGAGACCGGAGCACAGATGATGCAAACCTCGGCGGGCGAAGCCGGGAGCGCTGGGCTATTTGTGCCGGGGCCAGGCACTGTGGTCGTCTCCGAGTCCTTTAGCCACGTCCTGTCGCCGGGGGACAAGCACCTCGGGTGGCTGGCTCAATCGGGCTATATCCCTCTCGGCTACCTAAATGATCCGGTAAAGACGGCGTCGACGTTCCCGGAGATCAATGGCATCCGGTACTCGATCCCCGGTGACCGGGCACGGGTACTGGACGATGGGCGGATCGAGCTGCTTGGTCGGGATGCAGCCACGATCAATTCCGGCGGCGAGAAGATCTTTGCTGAAGAAGTCGAGTCGGCGATTGCTGGTCATCCAGCGGTGATGGATGTGGTTGTCACCGGTCGCGACAGCGATCGTTGGGGGCAAGAAGTCATCGCAATCGTGGCTCTTCGGAGGGACGTCAGCGCGACGTTTGATGAGATAGTCCAGCATGCAAGTTCATTCATCGCTCGCTACAAACTCCCTAAGGACGTCGTGTTTGTGGACTCTGTGCAGCGGTCCCCATCGGGAAAGGCGGACTATCAGTGGGCGAAGGAGCAGGCGCGGCAGGGAGGAACAGTCTGACGGTTGGCGTAGGGTGCGCTGTGCGGCTGTCGCTCAGGGTTCGAGATCCCGCACATCTAAGGGCATTGGTGCAATACCGCCGCAGGGGGCTCGTGGCGTGTGGACTTCGACACGGTCGCAGCATCGCATCCGGTGCAAGGACAAGAGAGTGTCGGCTGCAGTCCGTCAGCGATCATCTTGCGTCCGAGTTCGGGGGTGAACTGGTCCTATTCTTTGCGAGGTCGATGTCCGCGGTCGGGCTAACTAGACGCGGAAAGGGATTCGGCTGGATCTGAGTACGCACCGATTCAGGGAGACTCAAATCGCCGCCGGTGTGCGCCGTGCTGAAGTCACGCTCTGCCCGGCCACGGCCCACCATCGACCTCAGCCACCGCAACATCGTGGCCAGGCGGTTGCCGAACCCAGTGAGGAATCCGATGTGCACAAACATCCAGATCAACCAGGCGGGGAAACCGCTTAGTTCAATCCACCGAAATTTCACCACGGCGCGAAAGCGACCGATGGTGGCTACGCTTCCGAAGTCCCGGTACCGGAACGTGTTGGGCGGCTTGTCCTCCAATCTCCGGAGGATGGTGTTGGCGGCGTGAATGCCTCCCTGCATGGCCACCTCGGCCACTCCGGGCAGGTTGTTCACTGAGGCCATGTCGCCTACGGCAAAGACTTCGGGGTGCCCAGGTAGCGAGAGGTCGGCCGTCACCTCGATCCGTCCGGATCGATCGATTACCGCACCTGATTCCTCACCGAGCAACGTGGCTAAGGGGGAGGCCTGGACACCGGCTGCCCAGATGACCGTCCGGGCATCGATCCTTGCCGGCCCGTCCGCTTCTTGGACGTCGACCCCGTCAGAATCCACACCGACGACACGCGCCCCCATGCGCAGTTCGATTCCCAACTTGACCAAGGTCGCCGCAACTTTGGTCGAGAGCCGGTCCCCGAATCCCGCAAGAGGAGCGCTCCCCCCGTCCACCAGAATGACCCGCACGGAATCAGGCGAAAAGGTCCGGAACTCGCCTCGGAGACTTCGCACGGCTAGCTCCCGCACCTGTCCCGCTAGCTCAACGCCGGTCGGTCCGGCGCCGACGACGGCGAAAGTCAGCCACCGCTTCCGCTCGGACGCACTGTCGCTTAGCTCGGCCATCTCGAACGCCCCAAAGATACGCCGGCGCAACTCGAGAGCGTCGTCGAGTGTCTTCATGCCCGGCGCGAAGAGGGCCAGTTCGTCGTGGCCGAAGTACGATTGGCCGGCTCCGGCGGCCACGAGGAGGCTGTCATAGGAGTACTCCACCGGGATGTCCGGAGCCACCACGGCACGGACCACCTTGCGGTCGAGATCAAAGCCGACTACCTCAGCCAACTGGACGGTGACATTCCCTTTCTTGCGGACAACGTGGCGCAGAGCGGGAGCGATCTGACCGGGCGAGAGCATGCCAGTGGCCGTCTGATAGAGCAGTGGTTGGAAGAGGTGGTAGTTCCTGCGGTCCACAAGGGTGACGGTGACTGGCTTGCCACCGAGATACCGCGCCGCCGGCATTCCTCCGAACCCGCCTCCGACGATGACCACTCGATGCCGCCCCGCGTCGCCGCCCGAACGGGCCTGGTCCCCTGTCTCCTTGCTCGTGTGATCCGCCGGGAGGCTCATGTGCAACGACTTCCTTTGCCCGTTAGACCTGACGTGTCCACCCGGCCGCGACCGAAGGCGTCCATCCTTCCCCAGCGACCGGGGATATCGAGCAACTCGAGGCTTCCGATGCTCGCCGGAATAGCCGGGTCGATTATGAGGTGATCGTCCGCTGGCTCAAGGCCCAGCATGGTGCGGAGGAGGAGCAGTGGAGCCCCGGTAGACCAGGCCTGCGGGCTGCAGGCTGTCGGGTACTGCACCGGGTAACGGGTTACCGTCCGCGGGTAGCCCCCGAACGCCTCGGGTAGGCGCCCTCCGAAGTATGTGGCTGCTTCGAGAATGCCCTCGGCGATCCGTGCCGCTTCGTTCTTGAACCCATAACGGCGCAGGCCCCAAGCGATGAACGAATTGTCGAATGGCCAGATGGTTCCCACGTGGTAGCCGATGGGATTGTACCGACGCTCACGCTCGGCGAGAGTACGGACGCCCCAACCGGAGAAGAGCCGCGCTCCCATGAGGTTCGCCACCACCCGCTTGGCCTTCGACTTGTCGACGATGCCGCTCCACAACAGATGTCCGTTGTTGGAGGTCAGTGTGTTGACCTGGCGCCCGTCCATGTCGAGGGCGACGGCGAAGTATCCACCGTCTGCCACCCAAAAGTCGCGATTGAATCGGCGCTTGAGGTCTGCCGCCTCCCCTTCTAGCTGCGCAGCGAATGCCTCGTCGCGCCATACGTTGCGGGCGAGCCGGGCACCGCGCACTTTAGCGTCGTAGGCGTAGCCTTGGAGTTCACACGTCGCCCTAGGATAACCGGGCAGAGTGCCGTCCTGGTGAGAGATGGAGTCCCACGAGTCCTTCCAGCACTGGTTCTCGAGGCCGGTCTCCTCGTTCCGCCGTTGGTAGGCGATGTACCCGTTGCCCTGGAGGTTTGCGTATTCGTCAATCCATCGCAGTGCCGCCCGGGCCTGGTGCTCGAGATCCCGGATGAGCTTGGTGTCGCCCGTCCACCGCTCATACTCATCGAGAAGGACCACGAACAGTGGCGTCGCGTCCGCACTGCCGTAGTACGCCGAATGCGGTCGCTCCTCGAACGCAGCCATCTCACCGAAACGCATCTCGTGCAAGATGCGACCCGGGTCCTCATCTCGGAAGTCATCGACCCTCGTACCTTGGCGCTCCCCGAGAATGCGTAGGGTCGTGGCCGCAAGTTCAGGGGTGAACGCGATCGACTGCAGACTCGTAAGGATGCTGTCACGTCCGAAGATAGTCATGAACCAGGGCAAGCCGGCGGCGGGGAGCGAGTGATTGGCCAAAGTTCGCGGCGAGAACCGCAATGCGGCCAGGTCAACAAGGCTCCTGTTATAGGTCATTCGGAGACTGTCGTTGTCGCACTCAAGTCGGGGCGCCTTGGCGACCCATTTGTCGAGGCCTCGAGCCATGTCGTGGGTGGGACCAGCCTTGCCGACTGAAGCAGGTTTGTCGCCCAGGTGAACTCCCGGGGCGGCGATAGCGACATCCAATACGGTGTCCCAGTGGCCACCGGCATCGATGGTGAGATCGAACGTGAGTCCATTGGCGTCCACCCTGGCCGGGGCGGACGACGAAATCTTCGTTTCCCGCACGAAGGTTTCGCGTCGATAGGTCAGAACCAGTGCACCCTTCTCGACACGTGCCTCGTGTTCACCCTTCTTTTCGAGGGCGTCCTTCACTTCGAAGAGATCGGCAAAGTCGCTGGCCACTTCGATCCGGAGCGAGGCGGTCAGCGGATCGAGCTTGTGATTGAAGATGCGGATTGACTCTCGAAATCCGGCTCCTACACTCCGCTCACGGATAACCGAAAGGTCTGCGTCGACGTAAACGGTGCCAGTCCCAGGCACCAGGAAGTACCGGGTCTCGAAGTACTGCAGATCGTCTGTCGACAGAGCGTTCAACCGCTCGCCGTCGATAGTGAGAATCCACTTCGACAGAAATCGGGTGTCGAATGAGAAGAAGCCCGTCGGGTCGGCCATGGACGCCTCGATGTCCCCGCTTCGATCACTGACTACGAAGGTGTTGCCCTCGAGGATCTGCACCAGGCGATCGGTCATGGCTTGCTACTCATCGTCACGGCTGTTCCCTCGATTGCGGGACGGCGACCTGTCGACGACGGTGGTCCAGGAAGCAGCCGCTGAAAGACCAACATGAGGTGAAGGTCGCCCTCTACGTCGATGGCGCCCCGCAGCTGGGATGCAATTGCGTTGGCGGCTCCTCTGGTGATCTCGTTGAACAGCGATGCGTCCATGCGCACCACAGTGTCGACGCGGCTTGCTCGATGGGACACCATGACTGTTCCATTGGCGAATGTCACGTACCAGCGCTCGAATCCCGCAGCGTCGCTGAGGTCGAAGCGAAGGGTCCCCGACTCCCCATGAAGCAGTGGCTGGAATCCCTCCTCCACCAATGAAGCGAAGAAGGTGGCGGCCGCCGATGGAGACCCATCGGACGGAGATCTACCGGCGGCGGGCGATTTCCTGGATCGATCGGAATCAGCCATGGGCCCGTTCTCGCCGGTTGATGGGGACCATGAGCCGAGTCGGGGTAGCGGATACTGGATCCGGGAGCGTCATAGCCCAGGACCGCTGTGCATGATGCCACCATCAGCGAACACTGTGGTCGCCGTCATGTAGCTGGCACCGGGACCTGCCAGGAAGGCCACAACGCTGCCGATTTGCTCTGGCTTGGCCATGCAGCCTAAAGGGATGGCGCTGTCTAGTTTCTGGAGGGCGGCCGGATCGTCCATCGTCGAGGTGTTGATGGGAGTCTCCACCGCTCCCGGACCAACGCCGACGACGAGCACGCCGTGCGGGGCAAGCTCCACGCCGGCGGTCCGGGTGAGCATGCGCATACCGCCCTTGGAGAGGCAGTAGGCCGTGTTCCCGGGCATGGGCCAGTCCTCGTGGACCGATGTCACATTAATGATCCGGCCCCCATCACCTTGGGCGATCATCTGCTTGGCGGCCAACTGAGTGCCGAAGAAAGCACTCTTCAGGTTGATGTCGAGAACTTCGCTGTACTGATCCTCGGTGGTGTCGAGGATCGACGTCCGAGTCTCGACACCCGCGTTGTTGACCATGATGTCCAGGCGTCCGAAATTCGACACTGCCGTGTCGACAAGGGTCTGGAGATCGCAGACCCTGCTGACATCCGCCTTGACCGCGGCTACTCCATCACCCAGGTCCCACAGTTCCTTCTCGAGCGCCTCAGTTGCGTCGGGGTTGGCTACGAAGTCGATGACGATCGACGCCCCTTCGGCCGCCAGGGCGAGCACGATCGCCCTACCGATCCCGGTATTGCCGCCTGTCACGATGGCTACCTTTCCGTCAAGCGCCATGATTCCGCACCTCCCGGTTGCTCAATCGTGGTTCGGGTGCTCACCAACGATTTCGCCAAACCTCTATCACCGCTCAACCGATCTGCACGTTGCTTCATGGCATCGGGACTGGCTGCATGGCCGTAGCGGGAGCGCCACGGCGGAAGAGGAGTGCGGCGAGGACGGACCCGGCGGCGAACATCGCGGAGGCCCACCAGAACGCGGTCGAGTAGCTGTGCACTTGGGCGAGTTCGACAAGCGCAGGTGCCGGGTGACCGTTGACGGTCGTCTGGGGGCTGAGGTGGCTGGCCAGGTAGCCGGCGGCGGCGCTAGCCGCCACGGTGTTGAGCAGCGACGTTCCGATCGAGCCACCAACCTGCTGGCCGGTGTTGACCATGGCCGATGCAGCGCCTGCGTCCGACGGTGGAACACCGGCGGTCCCGGTGTTCATCGACGGTGACATCACGAGGCCCAGGCCCGCGGAAATCAGCAGCAGCGGTGGCAGGACGGCGACCGAATAGCTCGAGTGGATTCCGATCCTGGTCAGCCAGGCCAAGCCGGCCGCGGCGGCGAGCATGCCAGGCGCGACCAGCCAGCGAGGACCGATACGGGGTAGCAGCACGATGTTGGCGACGTTGGCGCTGACGATGATTGCCCCGGCCATGGGCAAGAAAGCGACACCGGCCATCACCGGGCTGAAGCCCAAGGTCTCCTGTAGGTAGTAGGTCAGGAACAAAAAGATGCCGAACATGCCAGCACCCGTGATCAGAATCGAAAGGTAGGCCGCACCGCGGTTGCGATCGAGGACGATCCGCAGCGGCAGCAGTGGTTGGCGGACCCGCGTCTCGATGTAGGCGAACGCGGCCAGCAGCACTGTGCCCGCGGCCAGAAGTCCCCACGTTGCCGGCGCCTGCCAGCCGTCGCTAGCTGCATTGGAGAAGCCGTAGACGACGCAGAACATGCCGCTGACCTCTGCCGCCAGCCCGGGGACATCCATGCCCCCCCGCAGACCGGTCGCCGGCTGCCGGCGAAGCAGCACCACGGCGCCAATCCCGGCGATTGCTGCGAAGATGAGATTGACGTATAGACACCAGCGCCAGCTCAGGTATTGGGTTAGCAGCCCACCGAGGAGCAGGCCTATCGCCCCGCCGGCGCCTGCGATGCCACCGAAAACGCCGAATGCCTTGCCGCGGTCCCTACTCCCTTCAAACGTGGTGGTCAGCAGCGACAGCGCAGCCGGGGCCAACAGCGCACCGAAGGCGCCTTGGCAGGCGCGTGCCACGACGAGCATGCCGAAGCTACTTGCTGCGCCGCCGACTGCGGACGCGCCCGCGAAGCCGGCCAGTCCGACAATGAATGTTGCCTTGCGGCCGACGATGTCGGTAAGCCTGCCGCCCAACAACAGGAGGCTGCCGAATGCCAGCGCATAGGCGGTCACAACCCATTGCCGCTGAATGTTGGAGAAGTGCAAGGCATGCTGAGCTGAGGGCAGAGCAATGTTGACGATCGTGGCATCGAGTACGACCATCAGCTGAGCCAGAGCCACGACGGCCAGAATCAACCAACGCCGGGGGTCCGGGCCGTCCAATTTGGGTTCCGGTGTCGGGCCGCTTTGCGGAGTAGGGAATCTTTGGAGCTGGGTTTGCTCTACTGGCAGGTTCGGGTTGGGGTGAATGCGCGCCCGGGCGGTTGCGCTGTCAAGAGTGCTGGCGGGGATCTGAGCGGGCATGATGAGTGCCTTCCTAGTGAAGGAATGTTCTTTTTATAGTACCCAGCCCGTTCCGGATGTCAAGATGGAATATTCCTTCTTTGTCGGAGCCCCGTCTTTCTCCGAATCACCGACCGACGCTCCAAAGCCGGAGATCGGCAAGGCGCCGGGTGTCCCACCTACCCGGCGGTAGGAGTGACTCCCTTGGCGCAGGCACCAGGTTCAGTCAGGAGCCAGCGCATGGCTCTACGATCGCCGGCGACTCCCAAGATTCCGATGCTCGGGAGCATTGGGCGGTCAAGTGGACCCAGGAGAGATCAAGTGACTAAGTATGTCGGGGACAACTCGAACTTCGGCGCTGCCGGCCCCTTCTTCCTCGTTATTCGTGAGGGGCTCCAAGGATTCGTCGATGGTGAGGACTTTTTCGACCTGCTGGCTGAAGACGTGGTCTTTGAGTTCGTGATCTCCGTACCCGGTTACCCCAGGCGGGTGGAGGGTCGGCAAAGCATCATCGACCTATACGGCGACTACGACAGCTACATGTCTGTCCGAAGTGCCGACAATCTCCGTGTCTATCGAGATCCCGTGTCGTCGGTCGTGATCCTTGAGTACGAGGTCCACGGCGAAGCCGTGCAGACTGGAAGTCCCTACGACAATCGCTTTGTGTCGATCGTGACCGTCGGCGGTGGCAAGGTCATCTGGTGGCGGGACTACCTCGACCCAGTGGCAGTGTTTGACGCTGCAGGCTGGCCGGTTCCTGGTTAGACAGGTCAGTGGCCAGCGCGCCTCGCTCCAGGCGGTAGGAGACACTCGGGGAAGCAAGTTCCCTAGAACGGACGGCACATCCCGGCTACAGATACTCACTCGATTGCGGTTGCTGGGCGTCACCCTCGAGTTCCAATTCCGGGTCACCGGCTCGAGGTCGAGTAAGAATGATCTGAACCGAAGCGATCACAAGTACCGCGACAGTCAATACACGCTCACTCTTGCCGACCTCTCCAAACAGTGCATAGATCTGGATCCCGATGGCCAGCGCTTGAGCGACAAGTGCGAGCGCGATGGCTCGCAATCCGGTGACCCGACTGGAGGGTGGGACGGCATCGGGTGTTCGGACCCACGCGGCCCACGCTACGAGTAGTGCACCGATGGTCCAGGCAAAGTCATAGTGATCGCTATCAGTGGCACCGCGGGCTCGCTGAACTGCAAATACGGCATCCGCGACTGACATCGTCACAATCCCCATCCCCACGAGGATCCACAGAGCGTCGGGCTTCCAGCCGACCAGTCCGTAGATGCCGAGGATTGCTCCGATGAGCAGAACGTCGAGCACGGGATAACTGAAGTTGATGACGCTGGAGAACCATCCTAGGGAAGACCGGCCGATTGAGGGCTCCACTACCAGAGCAATTCCTGCTACGAGAACTAGAAGGATGACTGTGATCCCATCCATCCAACGGTGCAGTTCGAATGTATGGATGCGCAAACGAACCAGAGCAACGATGCCGATCGCTATGAGTGGGTACCAAAGCAACCAGAGGATGTCAGCAAAGGTTGGGTACGACACGTGTGCCGTTGCTCCGTATACAACCGTCCACGCGATGCTGCCCGCACACCAAACTGCCATTGCAGATCCAAACGCCAGCCATGCCACCCGCGCCGCCGGTTCGTAGACGGCTCTGGCGATTAGCAGCACCGATGCAGCGGCGATGACCAGATTGTGGATCCAGACCTCGTAGAGCTGAGCCGGACCCCCGATCCCAAACAGTTCGCGCGCGGCTTCAAACGCGGCCAGCGTGACCAGCGCCGTCCACGCGTAATGCAATCCGGCAGGATAGGTGGACACCTCGCCCTCGGCTTTGACGCGACGGTTGCGCTGTGGACGGAAGTGGCGAGCCGCAACCCAGTTCATGTCAGAGGTCATTCTGTTCGCTCAGGGATTCTGACGCTTCGTGGAACATCGACATTGAGCCGAATGATCATTCAAAGCAGAATACCGAACAGTATCGCATAGCTTTCAGATTGCCCTGGCCGTCGATAAGCCGCGAGGGGATCACAGAGTTCAGGCCAGCTTTTTCTACGAGATTGCTCGACCGGTTGGTGGAGCCATCCGCGGTCGTCTGGTGACCGAGCGCTCGCTGGCCTCGAAGTCGATGAGACTCGGCTGGGAGAACTGAGCCATCTCAGTACGACGCCTGGCTCGGGTGCAGATAGCGCGCATCAAGCAGCGTGTCTATCCAAAGGACGCTGAGGAAGCTCCGGTGGCCTGCCCTATTGGTGGGCCAGGAGAGTTCCACCATTCGAGGGGACGTCATCAAGCGACTCGGTCCAGGCCTCGGCCCGGCTGGGATTCACTAGTTGAGGTCGTCTGGGCTCGAGCTCGTTCAATCCATAGGTGGAATCAGCGCTTGGATCGCTTGGGCCCGATGCTTGTGATGGCCCCACCGCTCGCGGAGATGTCGTCAGAGTCGATCGAGTCGGCAGTGCGCCCTAAGGCGAGGACCGCTCCGAGCGTGTCGGCCGCCTCCCGATCCGAGGCCTCGAGAAAGTGGGCGTAGACACCGAGGGTTGTGGACGCATTCGCATGGCCGAGTCGGCCGCTCACAGTCCGCACGGGAACGCCGGCCGCAAGCAGCCGGGTCGCGGCAAAGTGACGAAAGTCATGGAGGCGAACCGAATCGAGACCAACGCGATGCCGAACTCGGATGAATTCCTTCGTCACGTCGTTGGGCTGAAGTGAAGTGCTTGCGTCCGGAGAATGGGAGAACACGAAGGCATCGTCGCCAAGTGTGGTCCCCGAGGCGAGGGCTCGTTTGGACATCCTCCGCTTTTGCGAGGTCAGCACGGCTGCTGTGTCAGCATCGAGGGCAATGTGACGGGCCGCATGCGTCTTGGTGTCCTTTTCGACGGCCACACCTTTGCTGCCTTCGACGACTGACCGTGAGATCGTCATGGTGAGGGCCGTCAGATCCACGTTTCGCCACCGGAGGCCGCACAGCTCTCCACGACGAGCTCCCGTGGTCGCTGCTACGTGAAGAAGGCACCCAAATTCTGGGTCCTCCTTGGCCGCCTCGTCGATTAGCCGCATGACGTCCTCAGGCTGCGGCGGTTCGAGCTGAGGGCGCCGGACTCGCGGTGGAGAGGCGTGTTGCGCAGGGTTCGTCGCCAACCATCCCCACTTCACCCCTTGGCTGAGTGCGCGTCGCAGGATCGCATGTGCTTGTCGCACGGTGGCCGGAGCGAGTGGCTGGCCGCCGGATCCTCCCCCGGAGCGGAGCTGTGTGTAAAAGCGGTCGATCTGGGCCGTGCCAAGTCTCGCCAGCGGTACCTTGCCGAGTGCCGGGAGGATGTAAGAGTCGATCGCCCGCCGGTAGCCTCGGATGGTGGTGGGGGAGAGATCCGGCTTGGCCATTTCGAACCATTGGTCGATCAGATCGCGCACGGTCGCATCCTGAGCGGCATGGCCACCGCCGGCTGCCTCGCTGACGAGGCGGCTGAGGGCCTCTTCCGCCTGTCGCTTCCCTCCGCGGAAGGTGCGGGTCAAGGTCTTCTTACGCTCGGTGACTGGGTCGCGGCCGACATAGACGCGAAGTTCCCATACGTCGCCTCGCTGCCTCATGTGACCGCGCATGTTGTCGTCCGATCTGCTGCGAACGGGGAGAGGCCAGGCGGCCTCTGCTACACCGAAAGAGTAGCAGGGAGTAGCAAGACGGTCGAGTTACTTCCAATAATCCCAAGGTATATGGCCGTGACCTGGAATTATCTGGTGGGCCGTGCGAGTCTCGATCTCGCCACCTTGGGATTAAAAGTCCCCTGCTCTACCGGATGAGCTAACGGCCCGCCGAGGAGCGTACCGGCTCCCCGACGGGCGATCCGCCCGCTCGTCACCCCGGTAGTTTCGTCGTGGACGATGCCGGCCACGGTCTCGTCTCCCCGCCCAGAAGGAACTCGCTCCCGTGCACGTACTCGACAATCCGGCTTGGTCGGCACTCACGGGTCCCCAGCGCGATCTCGGCCGGTGCACCGGCGTAGTGGCGCGGTTCGACCCCGGGATCTCCCTGTTCGGTGCCTTCGCCCACGATCCCGGTCCCGGGGACTGGGCCGCCATGGCCCGATTCATCGGACCCGGGGGGGTGGTCATCACCACCGGGTGCACCGGGACACCGCCCGAGAGGTGGGGCGTCGAGTACGACGGCGAAGCCGTGCAGATGACCGGCGAGTCCCTGACCGGCGCAGACCTGCGACCGCCGTCCGGAGCGCCGGAGGTGGTCCCTCTGGGTCCCGACGACGTGGACGACATGCTCGAACTGGTGGCCCTCGCCCGCCCCGGACCGTTCACGCCGCGGACCTACGAGATCGGTGGCTACGTGGGGGTCCGCAGGGGAGGTCGGCTCGTCGCCATGGCCGGTGAGCGCCTGCGACCGGTGGGGTGGGCCGAGATCAGTGCCGTGGCCACCCATCCCGATCACCGTCGCCAGGGCCTGGGCGAGCTGCTGGTCCGGGCCGTGGCCGCCGGCATCGCCGCCCGTGGCGAGATCCCGATGCTCCATGCCGCGGCGGACAACACCACCGCCGTCCGCCTCTACGGGGCGATGGGGTTCACCCTCCGCCGGCACTGCCGATTCGTGGCCGCGCGTGCCCCCGACGCCCTCGCTCCCGATCAGCCGGCACCCACCGTCACGCCGCCGGGGAGATGACGAGCGACGAGGGCAGTCCGCCGAGGACGACGGTCCGGAGCACCGTGGAGGTCGTGGGGTCCACCTCGACCAGGTCTCCGTCGCCGCTGCACACCCAGAGGTCGCCGTCCGGGGCGATGGCGAGGTTCTCGGACGGTGCCCCGATGGAGATGCCGTCCCCGACCTGGTGGGTGACGATGTCCACCGGGGTGATGCCGTCCCCGGCGCTGACCCAGGCGATGGACGACCCCGGGGCGGCGACGATCCCGGTGGGGTTGGCCCCGACAGGGATGGGCGGGCCGGGTGTGAGACCGGGCAGTGCGACCGGTGTCAGCGAGCTGGTCTGGAAGTCCGCCACCAGTGCACTGGTCCCGTCCGAGGAGATGAACACGGTGACCGGCTCGCTCCCCACGGCAACCGATGGGCCCGGCGTCATCGTCGGCAGTGCGAGGGGTGTCAACGTGCCGTCCTGGTAGTTGGCGACGAGTGCCCGGGTCCCGTCGGGCGTGATGGCGATGGCCACCGGCTGCCTGCCCACCGCGACGGCGGCGCCGGCCGTGAACCCGGGGAGGTGGACCGGGGTGACGGTGTCGTCGCCGAAGTCGGCCACCAGGGCGAGCGTACCGTCGGGGTCGACGGCCACCGCATCGGGCTCGAGGCCCACCCCGACCCGCCCCACCACCTTGCCCGTCGACGTCGCCACCTCGACGAGCTGGTCGTCGGCCTTGTCCACGACGAGCAGGTCCCTGGATCCGGGGAGCAGGGCGACCCCCGAGGGCAGGGTCCCGGTGGTGATGGGCTTGCCCAGCCGGCCGGTGACGGTATCGACCACGGCCACCGTATTGCCGGGGTTGGCGACCCCCGATCCCATGGCCACGTAGGCGACCGGTGACGTGGTCGGCGTCACCGACTCCTTCGCACACCCGGCCACTCCGGCCGCTCCGAGCCCGACGAGGAGCGGTCCGGCCAGCACGGCTCGCCGGCGGCGGCCGTTCGCGCGTCCGGCCGGGGGGCGCGGTCGGGCACGGCGGATCATCGGTGGGCACTCCTCGGCATCGGGTGATCGTAGGTGGGGACGGGCGGGCCGTTCGAACCACCGTGGTCGCGGCCCGGGGACCGGGGGGGACCGGGTGTGGTCATCCCCGCGAGCAGGCGGCGCCGAGCTCCTGGGCGGCGTTGCGCCACCCGGGCTCGTCGGTGACGGGGAAGAAGTCACCGGTGGCCAGGTCCTGCTCGTAGGGGACCGGCGGGGGAGCCCCGCCCGCGAGGTCGGCCACGGCCGACAGCAAGGCGTCGATGTCGGCCCCCGAGGTGCCGAGCCCGGCACTGGCCCGCACCGCGCCGGGGACCCTGCGGTGGTCTCCGCGGAGGACCTCCCGCCGGTAGGTGTCGACCTCGTCCGGGTCCATGCCGAGGAGGCGGATCACGTACGGATGGGCGCAGAAGCATCCGTGGCGCACGGCGATCCCGTACTCGGCGCTCAGCCGGGCGGCCACCAGCGCGTGGTGCATCCCTTCGACGGTGAACGGGGCGACCGGGAGGGTGGCGGCGTCGGGCACGCCCGCGCCCACCGGCCCGAGGAGCCGGACACCGTCGATGTCCGACAGTCCGCCGTGGAGGCGCCCGGCGAGCTCCCGCTCGTGGTCCTCGACGGCCGTCCAGCCGATCCCGGCCAGGGCGTCGATGGCCGCGTGGAGCGCGACGGCGCCGATGACGTTCGGCGATCCCGCCTCTTCCCGGTCTGGTGGCGGCGACCAGATCACCTCGTCCAGGCCCACGAGATCGACGGCCCCACCACCGGCGAGGAACGGGTCGCCGGACTCGAACGCGGCCCGCGGCCCGATGAGCGCGCCGCTGCCGAACGGTGCGTAGAGCTTGTGACCGGACAGCGCCAGGAAGTCGGCGTCGGCCGGGAGCGGCCGGTGGGGGGCGAGCTGGGCGGCGTCCACGAGTACCGGCACGCCCCGCTCGTGTGCCGCCGCGATGATCGCCTCGATCGGAGGAAGCCATCCCGACACGTTCGACGCCCCGGTGACGGCGAGCAGCGCGGGCCGCCGGGCGTTGGCGTCGATCGCGTGGATCACGTCGTCGGTCGTGAACGTGCCTGCCGGGTCGCACTCGACGTAGCGGCGCTCGGCCACCCGGCCCCAGGGCAGCAGGTTGGCGTGGTGTTCGACGACGGTGGTCACCACGACGTCGGAGGTGCTGAGCCGGAGCCGGTAGGCGAGGTGGTTGATGGCCTCGGTCGTGTTGCGGCAGAGGATGGCCACATCCGGACCGTCCTCGTCGCGCCCGGCGAAGGCCAGCACGGCACGGCGGGCCTCCTCGTAGGCCACGGTGGCCCGGCGCGAGCGGAACCCGGCCCCGCGGTGCACGCTCGAGTACCACGGGAGGAACTCCTCGACCCGCCCGGCCACTGTCGGGTGGGCCTGGGTGGAGGCCGCCTGGTCGAGTTCGACGGCCCGACGTTCGACGCCGTCGACACAGGGGACCAGCTGTCCGGACCCGACCAGGCTGGCCAGCGGGGCGGTGCTCTCTGGTCGGGCCGACTCCACCGGACCACCCTACGAGATGGCCCGATCGTCGGGTTGCGGGAGGGATCTGCGGGTGGTGAGAGGAGAGTGGCCCAACTCACTCCTCGCACATACACACAATGTGCGCATCCACAGGACGTGACTCGTACTCCCCGACCTGCCTCCCGTGCCTGACCGCCGACCGCCCTGACCGGAGCGCCAGGGGACCCGACCCGCGACCGATCCGCGGGGGTACGCTCCCGGTCATGCAGACCGAGTGGTCCCCCGGCGGCGGCGACATCGATCCGGGCGAGGCGGACGGCCCGATCGAGGAGTGGCGCGACGACGTCGTGACCAGCGAGGACGAAGCCCACCGGACGGCTGTGGATGCCGTGGACGGTCTGCTCGACGAGGTGGAACTGGCGCTCGCCCGCCTCGACGACGGCACCTACGGCCGCTGCGAGGAGTGCGGGGAGCCGATCGGCGACGAGCGGCTGGAGGAACTGCCGATCGTGCGGACGTGCAGCCGGTGCGGTGGGTCCGGGCCGCCCCTGACGCCGTCGGCAGTCGGTTCCGACGAACCCTGACGGTTCCGACCAGCTCTGAACCGCCCCCCGGCCGAACGGCCTCACCCCCGTATCGGCATCCCGACGGGGAACTTGAGCGATTTCTCCGAATTTCTCGGAATTTCGTGAAATTGGACGTTGACCTGGGGCGCTACCCGACGGCGACTCCGCGATGCAGCGCTCCGGAGCCGGTTCCGACGACGGACGGACCGAAACGGGCCCTCCTCGACCCTCCTCGGTTTGACGACCGCCGATCGGGCGCCCGGACGGGTTGCCGGGGGGAGGTCCCGACCACCTAGTCTGGGGCCCGATGCCCAGGCCATCGGTACCAGCCAACGCCGATGGCGACGAGTCCGGCGGACCGATCGGAACGGGCGCCGGGGCGAGTCCTCGACCCCTCCTTCCGGCCTGGGTGCCGATTCGCCCCACGCCCCGGATGTCGGCCTGGGTCAGACGGGCCCGCCAGCGCCAACCGGCCCTGGCCGGGCCCACGGACGTCCGCTGGTGCTACCGGTTGCTCCTCGGACGGGAGCCCGACGACCACGGGTATCGCGGCTACGTCGATCTCGTGACCACCAACGCGGTGTCCCGGGACGAACTGGTCGGCTACTTCGTGGCGTCGCCCGAATTCCGGGACCGCCTGTCCGAGGAGTTCGACTACACCGAGGGCACGCCGGTCGCCACCGCGGTCGAGGACCTCACCATCTACGTCGATCCCGACGACACGACCATTGGGTCGTTCCTCCGCAAGAGCGGCGCCTACGAGCCCGAAGTGAGCGCCGTGATCCGACGGCACCTGCGGAAGGGGGACCGTTTCGTCGACTGCGGAGCGTCGTTCGGGTTCTTCTCCGCCCTCGCCGGCTCGATCGTGGGGCCCGAGGGCTCGGTCGTGTCCTTCGAGCCGGGCCCGCAGAACCAGTCGCTCCTGCTCCTCAACCTCATGGCCAACGACATCCTCACGGCCGAGGTGCACCAGGTGGCGCTGAGCGACCGGATCGGCATCCTCCGGTACGGGCGATCGGGGGCGAACGGGGCGATCTCCGACTTCGACGGCGATCCGAGCCAACTGGGGACCTACGACCTCGTCCGGTCGACGACCCTGGACACGGTCATCGGCGAGCGACGGGTCGACATGATGAAGGTCGACGTCGAGGGTGCCGAGGGTCGCGTCTTCCGGGGGGCGGAGCAGGTGCTCAAGCGGTGCACACCGACGCTCGTGTTCGAATTCTCACCGCCGTCGCTGGCCATCACCTCGGGGATGGGCGGCGACGAACTGCTCGGGTTCCTCACCGGCCTCGACTACTCGCTGGACGTGATCGGCAGTGACCCCGGGGAGCGCCGACCGAGGTCGGTACCGGAGCTGGTCGCGCGCTTCGACGGATCGCCGGGCGACCACATCGATCTGATCGCCTGGAACCGGTAGCCGCGGGGTGACCCCGACGGCTCCCGGACCCGGTACCTACTTCTTCGACTCCCAGAACATGGTGTCGATCTCGGCGATCTCGGCGAGGAGCCGGTCGGCCACGGCCACGTCGTTGGTCTTCTTGGTCTCCCCGGCGGTCTTGGTCGCCTTCCAGAACTTGTCGTGCAGGTCGGGGAACCGCTCGAGGTGCTCGGGCTTGAAGTAGTCGGTCCACAGCACCCACAGGTGGTGCTTCACCAGGTCGGCCCGCTCCTCTTTGATGATGGCGGCCCGGATCTTGAAGGACTCGTCATCGGAGGCGTTGGACTTCTCGATCGTGGCCTTGACCGACTCGGCCTCGATGCGGGCCTGGGCCGGGTCGTAGACGCCGCAGGGCAGGTCGCAGTGGGCATGGACGGCCGTCGGGGCTGACACGCGGTCGGCGAGTGCGAGCAGGTGGTCTGCGATGCGCATGGTGCTCCTCTTTCCTGGTTCGTTCCTGGGTTCGGTGTGCTGGTGAATCCTGTGGATCTCGGTGGACGGGACGGCCCGTGGCCGCCCGGCCCGGGCCCGGCTCCCGCCGACCCGTCTGGTGCAGAGTGGGGCATGGACCCCGACGGCGCCACCTTACCCAGGTTGGACTCGACCACGCCCGGGCGCCGGCGGTCCCGGTGGGTGCCTGCCGCGGTCCTCGCGGCCGGTGCCGCCTTCGGCGTCGCCCGGGTGCTGGCGAGGACCGTCCGACGGGTGGAGGTGGTGGGCGGCTCGATGGCCCCCACGCTCCGCGCCGGCGACCGGCTGGTGGTGCTGTCGCGCCCGTTCGGGACCCCGGCGCTGCCGCCGGTCGGTGCCGTGGTCGCGGTGGTCGACCCGACGGATCCCACCCGCGTCCTGGTCAAGCGCGTGCTCTCGGTGGACCGCGACGCCCGCACCGTCGAGGTGGTCGGGGACGACCCCGCGGCCAGTACCGACAGCCGCGCGTTCGGCCCGGTCCCGCTCGCCTCGGTGGTGGGGCGGGCCGTCTACCGCTACGCCCCCGAGGGCCGCACCGGACCCGTGCCCTGGTCCAGGGAGTACGATCGATCCTGATGCCGAGCACCCCGGACGACCTCAGCCGCCTCCTCGCCCCGACCTACCTCGACGACGTCGGTGATCTGGCGGTGGACGACATCCGCCGCATGCGTGCCGAGTGCCAGGAAGCGGAGGCGTCCCTCTCGTACCTCCGCCGGCTGATCCAGGGCCGGATCGACATCGTCCACGCCTACCTCGGGCGCCCGGAGGGCTCGGAGGCCCCCGACCTGTCCAGCGTGGTCGACAACCTGGCCGGGATCCTGGCCGGCCCGGGGCGTCCCTCGGGTCCCGGGCACAACCCCGTTCTCCACACCCCGGACACCGAGGACATGGCCGAGCTGACCACGGAGCTCGACACGGTCCTCGGCATCGACGAGATCGGCCGCCTCGGGGACCTCGACGACGAGGCGCTCCGCTCCCTCGCCGGCCGGCTGAGCGAGCTGGAGACCAGGGTGTCGGCCGAGCGGCACGGCCTCCACGAGCGCATCGACACCCTCCAGGCCGAGCTGGTCGAGCGTCACAAGACGGGACGGGCCTCGGTGGACGGCCTCCTGTCATGAAGGACTCGGTCGGCCACGAGGGCGACCGGTTCGTCAAGGAACTACCCGAACGATTCAACGAGCTCGGGTCGTTCATCAGGGAACAGCGCAGTTCGGCCAGGCTCTCGCTCCGACGCCTGTCCGAGCTGGCCGGGATCTCGAACCCGTACCTGAGCCAGATCGAACGGGGCCTGCGCCGCCCGTCCGCCGAGATCCTCCAGCAGATCGCCAAGGCCCTGCGCATCTCGGCCGAGACGCTCTACGTCCAGGCGGGCATCCTCGAGCGGCCGACCGGCGACACCGACCTGTCCCGTCACATCTTCGCCGACCAGCACCTCACCGAGGAGCAGCGCCAGGCCCTGATGCGGATCTACCTCTCGTTCCGGCACGAGAACGAGGACCTGACAGGGACCGGACCGGACTTCGCAGCCGCCCCGCCCGCCGAGGACGGCGGAGGCGGGGAGCCGACCGACATCGCCGGTTCGACCGCCGCTGCGGGATGACGCGCCCCCGCCGGTAGGATCCTCGCGGCATGAGGCGTCTCGCCGTCCTATCCCTCCACACCTCGCCGCTGGCCCAGCCCGGTACGGGCGACGGCGGGGGCATGAACGTCTACGTGCGCGAGCTCTCCTCGGCGCTGGCGCGGGCCGGCGTCGTGTGCGACGTGTACACCCGGGCCTGGTCGGACGACCTGGCCCCGACGATGGACATCGAGCCCGGGTTCAGGCTGCACCACATCGCCGCGGGGCCTCCGGTGGCCCTCCCCAAGGAGGCGCTGGTCGACGTGGTCGACGAGTTCGCGGACGGGGTCCTCAAGTCGATGACGATCGCCGGCTCCTACGGTGACGACGACCTCCCGTTCGATGCCGTCCACGCCAACTACTGGCTGAGCGGCATCGCCGGCCACGCCATCAAGCACCAGCTCGACCTGCCCCTGGTCTCGACGTTCCACACCCTCGACCGGGTCAAGGCCGAGGCCAGTCCCGAGGAGGTCGAGGCCCACTCCCGACACATCCGTTCCGAGGCGGAGTCGGCCATCATCCGCTGCTCCGACACCGTCCTCGCCTCGTGCTCGGTGGAGGCCGCCCAGATCTCGGACCTCTACGGTGCCGACCCGTCGCGGATCCGGATCGTGGCCCCCGGGGTCGACCATGCGTTCTTCGGTCCCGGCGACCGGGCCCAGGCCCGACGGGCGCTGGACCTCCCGGACCGGGGCGCACTCCTGTTGTTCGTGGGTCGGATCCAACCGTTGAAGGGGGCCGCCGTGGCCGTGGCCACCCTGTCCTCGGTGCTGCGGGACGACCCCGACGCCCACCTGGTCGTGGTCGGCGGCCCGAGCGGTCCACACGGGGGCGACGAGGTGGCCCACATCGAATCGCTGGTCGCCGGGCTCGGGCTCGAGGAACGGGTGGTGTTCGTGCCCCCGCGGCCGCACGAGCTCCTGTCCACGTACTACCGGGCGGCAGACGTCTGCCTCGTCCCGAGCCGTTCGGAGTCGTTCGGACTGGTCGCCCTCGAGGCCGCGGCGTGCGGGACGCCGGTGGTGGCCTCCGACGTCGGCGGCCTGCGGAGCCTGGTGGACCACGGGCGCACCGGATTCCTGGTCGAGGAGCCGGACCCCGAGGCCTATGCCGCCTGGGTGCGTCAGATCCTGGCCGAGCCCCTGCTGGCCGAGCGCCTGAGCACCGGATCGGTGCTCCGGGCCCGGCGGTACACGTGGGCGCATGCCGCACACCTGTTGGTGGACATCTACGCCGACCTGACGGCGGGCCGGCTGGTCGACTGCTCGTGACCGACGAGTGGGCGGGCGTGCTGGATCCGACCGAACGCGACGCGGTGTGCGCCCGGATCGACGACTGGGCCGCCCGGGAGCTGGCCTCGGGCGGGTCCCTGGTGGCCGTCGACCGCCAGGTGGGAGGCGACCCCGTCACCGGTGCGCCCCGCTGGTACCTACGGCTCCTGGGCGAGGAGAAGGAGTTCGTCACGGTGTGGCTGACCCTGCGGCAGCGCACGCTCCGGCACGAGGCGCAGTTCATGCCCGCGCCGGAGACCAACGTCGAGGCCACCTGGGAGTACCTGCTGAAGCGCAACGCGGACCTCATCGGCCTGTCGTTCGCGCTCGGTGTCGAGGACGCGGTCTACCTCGTCGGCCGGGTGCCGGTGTCGCGGGTGGACGACGACGAGCTCGACCGGATCGTCGGGTCGTCGCTGGCCTACACGGACGAGTGCTTCCCGACGGCGATGTCCATCGGCTACGAGGGGCGCTACCGCCGAAGGCCGCGGTCGCAGCGCTGACCGCACCGGTGCGGCCGTCCGTTCCGGGCTGTCCGTTCCGGGCCTCCGCAGGACCCGCTGGTAGCGTTCCGGCATGGCACCCAGGCTCCTGCTCGTCGGCGGCGGAAAGATGGGGTCGGCGCTGCTCGCCGGCCTCCTGACCGGCGGCTGGGCCACCGTCGGTGACCTCGCCGTCAGCGAGACCGACCCGGCCCAGCGGGCGCGCCTGGCCGAGGCCCACCCGGGCCTGACCGTTGTGGGCGGGCCGGTGGAGGCCGAGGACGTCGTGCTCGCCGTCAAGCCGGACGTGGCCGAGGCCGTGCTGCTCACCCTGGCCGCCAACGGCGCACGGCGGGTCCTGTCCATCGTCGCCGGGATCCCCTCGGCGCGCCTCGAGGCCGTGATGCCCGCCGGTGCGGTGGTGATCCGGGCCATGCCCAACACCCCGTCGCTGGTGGGTGCGGGGGTGGCCGGCCTGTCGGGTGGCGTCGCCGCCACCTCGGCCGACCTCGACTGGGCCGAGGGGATCCTCGCAGCGGTGGGCAGGGTCGTCCGCCTGCCCGAGCGCCAGCTCGACGCCGTCACCGGTGTCTCGGGCTCGGGTCCCGCCTACGTCTTCCTGGTCGCCGAAGCGATGATCGAGGCAGGGGTCACCGCCGGCCTCCCCCGTGACGTGAGCCGCGATCTGGTGGTGGGCACGCTCCTCGGTGCGTCGCGCATGCTCGACGAGACCGGGCAGGACCCGGCCGAGCTGCGGGCGGCCGTCACGTCTCCCGGCGGCACCACGGCGGCCGCCGTGCGGACGCTGGAGTTCAAGGCGGTGCGCTCCGCGTTCATCGAGGCCGTGGCCGCAGCGGTCGAGCGGTCGAGGCAGCTCGCCCGGTAGTCCCGCCGGTGGTCCCGCCGGAGGCGGCCCCGGAGGCGACCCCACCGGCACACGGGCACCGCCACGCCGGCCGAGCGGCGGGGTGGCCGGAGCGGACAACGACCGTCCGTCCGCCCTACGATCCTGGCCGTGCCGAGCAATTCCACGCCTCCGAACAGCGAGTCGCGTCCGCTGGTGCCGGGCGTCCCGGGACGGCGGATCCCCGAGGCCACGGTGGCCCGTCTCCCCGTCTACCAGCGCATCCTGGAGGAACTGCTCCGCTCGGGCACGGCCACCGCCTCCTCGGAGCTGCTCGGTGCCGCCGCCCAGGTGAACGCGGCCAAGGTCCGCAAGGACCTCTCGCTGCTCGGTTCGTTCGGCACCCGGGGAGCGGGGTACGACGTGGCGTTCCTGGTGGAGCAGATCGACCGCCAGCTCGGCCTCGACCGGGAGTGGTCGGTGGTGATCGCCGGCATCGGGAACCTGGGGCGCGCGCTGGCCCGGAGCCAGGGCTTCGCCGCCCGGAACTTCTCGGTCGTCGCGCTCATCGACACCGACCCGTCGATCATCGGCGAACTGGTCGACGGCGTGGAGGTCCGTCATCCCGACGACCTGCCGGCCATCGCCGCGGTGACCCCGCTGTCGATCGGCGTCATCACCACCCCCGGGCCGGTGGCCCAACGGGTGGCGGACATGATGGTCGACGCCGGGGTGCGCTCGCTCCTCAATTTCGCCCCCCGGGTGCTCGAGGTGCCGCCCGACATCCTCCTGCGGTACGTGGACCTGAGCATGGAACTCCAGGTCATGAGCTTCTACCAGGCCCGCCAGCTCGACAACGAGGCCGATGCCCGTATGCCGGTGATCCGGTCGATCGGCCGGACTCCCGGCGGGCGGACCTGACCCGGCCGAGTGTGGCGACTGGCGATCCGGGGCGGGTGCCGCGATGCTGGTGGTCCGCCGGTGATGGATCCGACCGGCGCGTTCCCGCTGCTCGGTAGGGTGGACGGGAGCTGCGACACGATCCACCGACCGAGTCGACCGACGCTGTGACACCGAGGCTGTGACCAAGTGACCGACCCAGTGAGCCACGCTCCAAGCAAGGCACCCGCCCCGTGTCGGTGATCGTCGTCGGACTCGAGCAGAAGCGGGCACCGCTGGAGCTCCTCGACCGCGTCTCGATCACCGAGGCGGATACCGCGAAGGCCCTCGGACGCCTGCGCGACCAGCCCAACCTGTCCGAGGCGGTGCTCCTGTCGACCTGCCTCCGGACCGAGGTCTACGCGGTGGTCGAGCGCTTCCACGACGGGGTCGCCGAGATCCAGGAGTTCCTCTCCGACGTCAGCGGCAGCTCGGTGGACGTGCTCGCCGAGTTCTGCACCATCCGCTTCGACGACGACGTGACCGACCACCTGTTCTCAGTGGCGGCCGGGCTCGATTCGGCGGTCCTCGGTGAGTCGGAGGTCCTCGGCCAGGTGCGCAGAGCCTGGGAACGGGCGCAGGGCGAACGGGCGTCGGGCCCCGTGCTGGGCGCCCTCTTCCGGCACGCGGTGGAGGCCGGCAAGCGCGTGCGTTCCGAGACGGCCATCGCCCGTGGCATCACCTCGCTCTCCCACGCCGCGGTCGCCCTCGCCGCCGACCGTCGCCCGGGCGGCCTGGCCGGCGCCCGGGTGCTCGTGGTCGGTGCCGGCGAGATGGGCGAAGGAGTGGCCCAGGCCCTCGAGGGCCAGGAGGTCGAGCGGCTGGTCGTGGCCAACCGCTCGCCCGAGCGCGCCGCCGCGTTGGTCGACGCCCTTCCCGCGGACGTCGCTGGCTCGGCGGCAACGGCGGGGCTCGACGACCTGGGAGACCTGCTGGGCGGGGCCGACGTCGTCTTCACGACGGTCGGCACCTCGCACCCGATCGTCGACCGGGCGATGCTCGTCGAAGCGTCGTCGGGCAGGGGCGACCGGGACCACCTGGTGGTGGTCGACCTCGGCGTGCCGCGCAACGTCGAGCCCGCGGCGTCGACCGTGGACGGGCTGGTCCTGCTCGACATGGAGGACCTGCGGGCGGCCGTGGCCGACGCGATCGGTGGGCGCCAGGAGGAGGTGGCGGCGGCCACCGGGATCGTCGGCGACGAGGTCGAGCGCTACCGTGCCGCATCGAGGGCGCGTGACGCCGCCCCGATCGTCTCGGCGCTGCGGTCGCGGGTCGAGGACGCCCGGGTGGCCGAGCTGGAGCGGCTGCGTGCCAAGCGGTCGGACCTCGACGAGCAGCAGTGGGAGCAGGTCGACGCCGTCACCCGGTCGCTCGTGGCCAAGCTCCTCCATCAGCCGACGGTCACGCTGAAAGAGGCCGCCGGCACCCCACGGGGGGAGCGCCTCGTCGAGGCGCTGCGTGCCCTGTTCGACCTCTAGTCCGTGACCGGACGGGCGGCATGACGGCGGCATCCCCGGTACTCCGGCTCGCCACGCGCGGCTCGCCCCTGGCCCTCTGGCAGGCCCACCGGGTGGTCTCGCTGCTGGCCGCCACCGGGGTGGCGGCCCAACCGGTGGTCGTCGACACCGAGGGGGACCGGCGCACCGACGTCCCGCTGGCCCAGCTCGGGGGCCAGGGTGTCTTCGTCAAGGAGGTCCAGGCCGCGGTGGCCCGGGGGGATGCGGACGCCGCCGTGCACTCGGCCAAGGACCTGCCCGCCTCCGACGCGGCCGGGGTCGAAGGACTCGTGATCGCCGCCTTTCCGGAGCGGGGGGATCCACGTGACGTGCTGGTCGGCGCGCGGCTGGACGACCTGACCACGGGGGCGCTGGTGGCCACCGGTTCGGCTCGTCGGCGGGTCCAGCTGGCGCACCTCCGGTCCGACCTCACCTTCGCCGATCTTCGTGGCAACCTGGCGACCCGCCTGTCCCGGGTGGGTACCGACGGGATCACCGCGGTGGTGGCCGCCCGGGCGGCGCTCGATCGCCTCGGCTGGGATCCACCGGCGGGCGTCGACGTCGAGACGCTCGAGCCGGGGACCATGCTGCCCCAGGTCGCCCAGGGCGCACTGGCCGTCGAGTGCCGGGAGGACGACCGGCCCACGTGCCGGGCGCTGGCGGCCATCGACGACCGCGCGGTCCGCACCCTCGTCGAGGCCGAGCGCGCGTTCCTGGCCGAGCTAGGCGGGGGGTGCACGCTGCCGGTCGGGGCGCACGCCGTCCGCGACGCCGCCGGGCCCGGGGGCCCGCTCCTGCGGCTGACCGGCATGCTGGCCGGCGCCGACGGCCACGTCGTCCTCCGGCACGAGGCGACGGGCGCCGACGGGCCGTCCCTCGGTCGGGCGGTCGCCCGCTACCTCCTCGACGATGCCGGCGGTGCGGATCTCGGACCGTGGGACCCGGACTCGTGACCGTCGCCCTGGTCGGTGCCGGCCCCGGCGACCCCGGGCTCCTCACCCTTCGGGGCGCCGAACTGCTGCGCTCGGCGGAGGTCGTGGTCTACGACCGCCTCGTGGCGCGAGAGCTCCTCGACCTGGTGCCCGACGGTGCCGAGCTGGTCGACGTGGGCAAGGGCCCCGGTCAGTCGGGCATGCAGGCCGACATCAACGAGCTGCTGGTGGACCGGGGCCGTTCCGGACTCCGGGTGGTGCGCCTCAAGGGGGGGGACCCGTTCGTGTTCGGGCGGGGCGGCGAGGAGGCGGAGGCGCTCCGGCGGGCCGGCGTCGACGTCGAGGTGGTCCCGGGGGTCACGTCCGCCTTTGCCGCGCCGGCCGCCGCCGGCATCCCGGTCACCTATCGCACCGTCTCCGCATCGGTGACCGTGGTGACCGGGCACGAGGGGGAGCCGCCGCCGCACGGGGTCGACTGGGACCTCCTGGGCCGGCTCGACGGCACGCTCGTCGTCCTCATGGGGATGGCCGCCCGCGCGACCATCGCCGAACGGCTCATGGCGTCCGGTCGCGACGGTGCCACGCCGGTCGCGGTCATCCACTGGGGTACGACCGATCGCCAGGAGGTGGCACGCACGACGCTGGCCGGGCTGGCCGCCGTCGACCTCCCGGCGCCGTCGACCATCGTCATCGGCGCCGCCGCGGGCCTGGACGTCACCGGTGCGGGGGACGACCCGGAGGGGTGGGTCCGCTGAGCGGTCCCGTACCGGGCGCGCTCACCGGCACGACGGTCGTGGTCACCCGCGCACGGGGGCAGGCCTCCGGTCTGGTGCGGCGCCTGTCCGACCTCGGTGCGTCGGTCGTCGAGCTCCCGGTGATCGCCATCGAGGGACCGGCCGACGGCGGCGCGGCGCTGGCCGCCGCGGCCGACCGGCTGGTCGACGGTCGCTACGACTGGGCGGTGGTGACCTCCGCCAACGCCGTGACCCGACTGATGGACGCGGTCGGCGGGCGGGCCGTGCCGGCGGCGACCCGGTGGGGGGCCGTCGGGACCTCGACGGCCCGGTCCCTCGTCGAACGGGGTGTCCGGCCCGACCTGGTGCCCGGGGTCGCCATCTCGGACGCACTGGTCGAGGCCATCCCGACGGCCGGGCGCCCGGGGCCGGATCCCGGGCCCATCGGCGGGCGGGGTGCCGTGCTCTACGCGCGTGCCGAACGGGCCAGGGACGTCGTGGGACCCGGCCTGGCCGCAAAGGGCTGGCGTGTCGACGAGGTGGTCGCCTACCGCACCGTGGCCGGCGAGGTCGACCCGGGCGCGGCGACAGCGGCGAGGACGGCGGACGCGGTGGCCTTCACCTCGTCCTCGACCGTGGAGCGCACCCTGGACCTCCTCGGCCCGTCGGGACTGCCGCCGGTGATCGTCTCGATCGGACCGGTCACCAGCGCGTCGCTGCGCGCCGCCGGGCTCGCCGTGTCGGTCGAGGCCGTGGAGCACACCCTGGACGGCCTGGTTTCGGCCGTCGCGGGCGCGCTTTCCGGAGGGCGGCGTCCGACGGCACCCGGTCCGACGGCACCCGGCCCGGCGGAGGGACCGGCGCCGTCGGCGTAGGCTGGGCCACCGTGTCCGGCCCCCCTCCAGCACCAGGCTTCCCGGCCCGACGGCTCCGGCGCCTGCGCCGCACGCCGGCGCTGCGCCGCCTGGTGGCCGAGACCCGGTTGACCACGGACGATCTCGTCGCCCCGCTGTTCGTCGCAGACGGCGTCGAGTCACCCCGTCCCGTCCACTCCCTCCCCGGCGTGTGCCAGCACACGATCCCGTCGCTGGTGGAGGAGGTCCGACGGTTGGCCGGCCTCGGCGTGCCCGGGGTCATCGTCTTCCCGTTGCCCCGTGCCGAGGACAAGGACCCGACGGGCTCGGCCGCCCTGGCTCCGGACGGGATCACCCGCCGGGCCCTGCATGCGGTGCGCGACGCGGTCGGCGACGATCTGGTGGTGATGGCCGACTGCTGTCTCGACGAGTTCACCGATCACGGCCACTGCGGCATCGTCGACCCGGCGACCGGGGACGTCGACAACGACGCCACCATCGAGCTGTACGCCGAGCTCGCCGTGCTCCAGGCCGGCGCCGGAGCGGATGTGATCGCCCCGAGCGGGATGATGGACGGACAGGTCGCGGCGATCCGCAGTGCCCTCGACGACACCGGGTTCGCCATGACCGCCGTCCTGGCCTACGCGGCCAAGTACGCGTCCGCCCTCTACGGGCCGTTCCGCGAGGCCGCCGACGTGACCATCGCGCATGGAGGGGACCGCAAGGGCTACCAGCAGGACAGCCGGAACCGGAGGGAAGCCCTCGCCGAGGTGGCGCTCGACGTGGCCGAGGGGGCGGACATGGTGATGGTCAAGCCGGCCCTGACCTACCTGGACGTCGTGGCCGAGGTGTGCCGCCTGGTCGACGTGCCGGTCGCCGCCTATCACGTGAGCGGGGAGTACGCCATGGTCAAGGCGGCGGCCGAGCGCGGGTGGATCGACGGGCCCGCCGTCGCCCTCGAGCAGGTCACCGCGGTGAAGCGGGCCGGGGCCGACTTCGTGCTGACCTACTTCGCCGGCGAACTGGCCGAGGTGCTCGGTGACTGACCTGCGGCGGTCCGGGCACGCGCCGGCCGGCCACGCCGCCTCCGACGCGCTGTTCGCCCGGGCGGAACGGGTGATCCCCGGTGGCGTGAACTCGCCGGTGCGCTCCTTCCGCTCCGTCGGCGGCCACCCCTACTTCGTCGTCCGGGGCGAGGGCGCCTACGTCTGGGACGCGGACGGCAACAAGCTCCTCGACTTCGTCCAGTCCTACGGGGCGTCGATCCTCGGCCACGCCGATCCCGAGGTGGTGGCCGCGGTGCGGGTGGCCGCCGGGAAGGGGTCCACGTTCGGGGCCCCGACCGAGGGGGAGGTCCTCCTCGCCGAGGCCATCTGCAGCCGGGTGCCGGGCTGCGATCAGGTGCGGCTGGTGTCGTCGGGTACCGAGGCATCCATGAGCGCGATCCGGGTGGCCCGCGGGTTCACCGGGCGCGACCGCATCGTCAAGTTCGCCGGGTGCTACCACGGCCACTCGGACGGCCTCTTGGCCGGCGGCGGGAGCGGCATCGCCACCCTCGGGCTCCCGGACTCGGCCGGGGTGCCTGCGGCCGCGGTGGCCGACACCGTCGTCGCTCCCTACAACGTGGTGCCCGAGCTCGACGAGCGGGTGGCCTGCGTGATCGTCGAGGCGGTCGCCGCCAACATGGGACTGGTGCCTCCGGTCGAAGGCTTCCTGGAAGGGCTCCGGACGGCATGCGACGACGTCGGCGCGCTGCTGATCTTCGACGAGGTCATCACCGGGTTCCGCCTCGGCGAAGGCGGTGCGTCCGCGTACACCGGGGTGCGTCCCGACCTGTGGTGCTTCGGGAAGGTCATCGGCGGCGGGCTCCCGGTCGGCGCGTTCGGTGGTCGGTCGGACGTCCTGTCGGTGCTCGCCCCGCTCGGTCCGGTGTACCAGGCCGGCACCCTGTCGGGTAACCCGTTGGCCACCGCGGCGGGACTCACCGTGCTCCGGATGCTGTCGGCCGACTCGTACGCCGGATTGGCGGCACGGGTGGCCTCGTTCGGCGACTCGCTCGAGCAGGTGCTCGCCGATTCCCTGGCGACGGCAGGGGCGACGGACGCCACCGGCCGTCCGCTCACCGCGCGCGTGCCGGTGGTCGGCCCGCTCCTCGGCCTGTTCTTCGTGGCCGACGGGTCGCCCGACGTCCGTGACCACGACGGTGCCACCGCCTCGGCCGCGACCGGCATCTACGCCAGGTTCTTCCGCTCCATGCTCGACCGCGGCGTGGCGTTCGCCCCCGGGCCCTACGAAGTGGCGTTCCCGTCGATGGCCCACGACGAGGCCGACTTCGACCTCGCGCTGGCCTGCGCGGCCGAGGCCATCGTCGAGGTCGCGGCCACCTGAACGGTCGGTCCCGCCGCCCCGATGGCGCGCGGCCGATGCGGCACGACCGCTGTCGGGTGCATGGGTCCTCCCTTTCCGCCCCGCGCGTGGGGCAGAATGACTGTCGATGCGATGCCCTGGTGGCATGCGCGGCCGGATCGTCGGGCACGCTGGAGTCCGACGGGGGAACGCAGGACCCGCGGGTGCGTGACACCCGTCAGCCAGCGATCATTGACCACGAAGGAGCGATGCATGACCGTCGGGATCACCGAGCTACCTCCGGAAGGCATGCAGCTCCCCGGTGTCGCCCTCGCCGGCGACGCCGACCGGGGCACCAAGACGACCGAGGGCATCAGCCTCTTGTTCACCACGGCCGGCGTCACCGTCCAGGGCCCCCAGCCACAGATCGAACGGCTCCTGGTGTGGACCGCACTCGACACCGCCACCTGTCACGAGGTGGTGCAGCTGACCGACGGGCGTGAAGCCGCCATCCTGGAGCTGACCTCTGGAGGGCAGTCGATCCGATTCCTCCTGCCGAACAACGCCGTCTCGCCCGGTCAGGCGGCCTACCTCGACCAGGCGCTCCCGACCTGGCTGGCCCGGTACAAGGGAACAGCCGCACCCGTCGCACCCGGATCTGCCGCCGCGGCGACGACCGCCACCGCTCCCGGTGCCGAAGTCGGCGTGGCTCTTCCCGAACCGGGGCCCGTCGCGTCCCCCGAGCCGGAGCCCGTCACGTCGCCGACACCCTCGTTCGCCACCGCCGGAGTGGCGGCCGCGACCGGTGCGGGGGCGACGGCTCTCGACCGTTCCGCGGGCGGTGGTCACCCGAACGGCCAGGGGAACCAGGGGAACGGGTCGACGACGGCGCCCCCGCCACCCCTGGCTCCACCGGGCCCGGCCGCCCAGAAGCCGATCGCGCCCGCGCCGTCGGGCGGCGTCCCACCGTCGGGGCCGCTCCCGCCAGTCACTGCGTGGGACGACCCCCCGCTGGCCGAGACGATCTCGGACGATGCGGCTCCGGCCAGGAAGTCCCGGTTCGCACTGCCACGCCGCAAGACGAAGGATGCCGACGCGACCACCGACGACGCGACCGCCGCCGCGGCCGCCGCCGCGGCGGCGGTGGGAACGGCCAACGCGCTCCATGCGATGGAACCGACCACCGTCGCACCCGCGGGCGCCCCGTCGCCGACCGCCGGGCTGCCGGGCGGGGTGTCGCCCGAGGTCGCACCGGCGGCGTCGAAGTCCCCGCGCCTCTCCTTCCGCCGTCGGAAGGCCGGGCCGGACGGGTCCGACGGACCGGGCAGCCCGGACGCGACGGCCGCCGGCGCGGGGCCCGCATCGCCGCCGCTGGCACCGCCGACCGGTGCCGTGCCGATGGCCGTCCAGCCGCCCCCGCCCGCTTTCCCGGGTGCCGCGCCGCCGCTGGCTCCGCCGACCGGTGCCGTGCCCATGGCCGTCCAGCCGCCCCCGCCGGATCCCGCCGCGCCGGTGTCGGGACCGGCCGGTCACCCGATCCCACCCGGGACCCCGATTCCCCCGGGGGACGGCCCGGAGGACGGCCCGCCCGAGTCCGCCGGTGTGGTGCTGGCCGATGCGGATGCTCCGTCGAAGCGCACGACCCGCCTCGTGCTCGTGGTGATCCTGGTCGTCGTGGTCCTCGGTGCCGCCGGGTACCTGGCGTACGAGCGGAGCAACACGACGACGGCGACGCCGCCGCCGGCGTCGCTGACCCCGGCGCAGTCCGCGGCCGCCGACACCGTGACCGCCGGTGCCGTCAATCTCCGGCTCTCCGATCTTCCGACCGGATGGTCGGAGGTCGCCCCGGCGCAGGCCGTCGTCCGACCGCCGGTCGCCCCGGCGGCGGCACAGGCCGCTGCCGCCGGCACCATGGCCGCCTGCCTGGGCACCAGCACCGCGGTCGTCTCGGGGCTGTTCGGGACGGGCTCGCTGCCGGACCAGACCAGCCTGGTGCAGTCGCCCACGTTCCAGAGCGCCGCCGGGGCCTCGTTCGAGATGAGCTCCAGGACGGCGATGCTCGCGTCCGCCGGTGAGGTGCAGGCCCTCGACAACGTCTTCACCAACGGGAAGTTCGACCTCTGCTACCTGCAGTACCAGGGATCGCTGGTGGCGGCCGCCGTCCCCGACTCGTCGGTCCAGGTGCAGCCGGTCACGCTGACCGGTCCCGCGGGCGTCCAGTCCTACGGCGTCGTGAGCACCTACACGGTCCCCGGGACGGGCACCGAGGTGGTCGGCGACGCGTTCATCCTGGGAGGACGGGTGGTGACGGAGCTGCAGCCGTCGACGGACGGCCCGTCGATCCCGGGGGCGGTGTTCACCCCGGTCTTCGATGCCGTGACCGGTCGGGTGGCCGCCGCATCCCGGTGACCGGGCCCGCGACCGGGGTCAGACCCCTTCGGGCACCGTGCGGGCGATGAGCGCCAGGGCCCGGTAGGCGGCCTCGGCGGGACCCGTCTCGTCGGGACGGACCAGGTTGGACATGATCCGGAGGATCCAGGTCATCAGCGTCTCGGAGTGCATGCCCGTCCCGACGCACAGCTTCATGAGCTCGGGTCTGGCGATGACCCGGATGAACGCCCGGGCCACCCGGTAGTAGAGGCCGTAGGCCTCCTCGAGGCGGTCCTCGTAGCGCCGGAGCGCGGCGAATCCGTCGCCGGAGAGGGCCTCGCCCAACGACGCGGCAGCCAGCCGACCCGTCTCGTACCCGTAGGCGATGCCTTCGCCGTTGAACGGGTTGATGGCCCCCGCCGCGTCGCCGACCACCAGGGTCGTGGCGCCGACCCGGGGCCCCACCGCGAGGCCCATCGGCAGCTTGCCCCCCGTGGCCGGTCCGAGCGCGGTCCGCGGGGAGAGCTCCCACTCGTCGGGCGCCCATGCCACGAAGTGGTCCATCAGGGTCGAGGTGTTGACGCCCTTCCAGCGACGGTCGGTGGAGAGGAGCCCGACCCCCACGTTCACCCGGCCGTCACCGAGCGGGAAGATCCAGCCGTAGCCCGGCACCACCTCGCCGTCGCCGTCGCGGATGTCGAGGTGGGACTCGATGAAGGGCCGGTCGTGCCCGGGAGAGGCGTAGTACCCGCGCAGGGCCATGCCCATCGGCTGGGACCGGTCCCTGCTGGTCCCGAGCGCCCGCCCGAACCGCGAGTTGGCCCCGTCCGCCACCACCACGTAGCGGGCCCGGACCTCCCGTGTCGTCCCGGCGGCCTTGTCCTTGACCACGGCGCCCACACAGGAGGGGAGTGAGGACCCGGCGGGCGCCCGCGTCCCCGGGTCGAGGATCGGCTCGACGGCCTCGGTCCCCTGCCACACGACGGCACCGGCCTTGGCCGCCCGGTCGTTCACCAGGGCGTCGAGGTCGTGGCGGGTGATCACGTACCCGTACGAGGGGAAGGAGGGATGCTCCGGCCACGGCAGGTCGAGCACCTTCCCGAAGGCGTGGGCCCGCAGGCCCGAGTAGCGGTGGGCGCCGGCCAACGAGCCCTCGATGCCCATGTCGGCGATCTGGCGCACCGAACGGGGGGTGAGCCCGTCGCCGCACGTCTTGGCCCGGGGGAACTCCTTCTTCTCCACCAGGGCGACGTCCCAGCCGGCCTCGGCCAGCCAGTAGGCGCACGACGAGCCGGACGGGCCGCCGCCGATGACCAGCACGTCGTGGACGTGGTCGGCAGGGGGGACGGAACCGTCGACTTCGGAGGGGAGTGGGGTCGGTCCGGGCGCTGCGTTCACGCGCCAATGCTAGGGGGGATGCGGCACCGACGGCACACCGGCTCCGTGCCGACGGCCGGTCCGCGCCGGGATCGCGCCCGGGTCGCACCGGCGCGATCCCCCGGCGTGCGGATGTGCCCCCCCGGGGAGGTGCGTGGTAAAAAACACGTGTTGTGGACGACTACCTGCCGATCCTGATCCTCATCATCCTCGGATTCCTGTTCGCATCCGTCTCCTTCGTCGCGTCGGCCCTGCTCGCGCCCAAGAAGCGCCCGACGGCGGCCAAGATCGCACCCTACGAATGCGGGATCGTCCCCGGTATCGACCCGCCCACCCGGTTCCCGGTGCGCTTCTACCTGATCGCCATGATCTTCATCATCTTCGACATCGAGGTGGTGTTCCTCTACCCGTGGGCCGTGATCTTCCGGCAGCTGCGGTCGTTCGGCCTCGTCGAGGTGCTCGTGTTCGCCGCGGTGGTCTTCGTCTCCTTCCTGTTCCTCATCGGCAACGGTGCCCTCAGCTGGGGTCCGTCCAAGCGCCTGGCCGGCGGGATGCCCGCCCGCACCTCCGATTCGACCATCGCCCGCATCGGAGCCCCGACGGCGGTTCCCGTCCCCGGGTCGCAGGCACCGTCGACCTCGCCGTCCGGCCCCGGCCGCGCCGCCTGATCGGGGGCGGAGCGGACCATGGGCCTCGAAGACCTCCAGCACAATTTCCTCACCGGACGCCTCGAGGACCTGGTCAAGTGGGCGCGGACCTATTCGATGTGGCCGGCGACCTTCGGCCTTGCGTGCTGCGCCATCGAGATGATGTCGGTCGGCGCCGCCGACTTCGACCTGGCCCGCTTCGGGATGGAGGTCTTCCGGGCCTCACCCCGCCAGGCCGACCTGATGATCGTGGCCGGGCGCGTCTCTCAAAAGATGGCACCGGTCCTCCGGCAGGTCTACGACCAGATGATGGAGCCCAAGTGGGTCCTGTCGATGGGCGTGTGCGCCAGCACCGGTGGCATGTTCAACAACTACGCGATCGTCCAGGGTGTGGACCAGATCGTCCCGGTCGACGTCTACGCCCCCGGGTGCCCACCGACGCCCGAGACGCTGATGCACGCCATCCTCACCCTCCACGAGAAGGTGAGGACCGAGGACATCACCCGTCGCCGTGGCGTGCTGCTCGGTGACCGCCCCGACACCCGGCACCTGTCGGCGGACGAGGGCGGGGACACCGACGACGCCCGCAACCCGGACGACGGGACCACCGGTTGGAACCCGAACCGGCCGGACGCGGTGCACCTGGGCACGCCCAAGCGCAACCCGATCATCGCCCGCAGCGTGGGTGAGCCCCTGTGACGACGGCCACCGAGGGGGGGACCGAGTCCGCCCAGCCGGTCGCCGCCGCGACCGGGGGCTCGTCGACACGACTGCGGCGCGGTGCCGCCCCGGAGATCCTCTTCCCCACCCGCGAGCAGTACCTGGACGTCGTGGGCGCGCTCGCCGGCGAAGGGTTCGAGACGTGTGCCGACCTGTGCGGGGTGGACTACCTGGCCCATCCGGGGCGGACCCTCCCCGAGGGCGTGCGGCCGGAGCGGTTCGAGGTGGTGGTCAACCTGCTGTCCCTCAGCCAGGTCCGCCGGGTCCGGGTGCGGGTCCAGGTCCCGGCGGAGGACGCGGAGGTCCCGACCCTGTTCGACCTCTACCCGGGCACCGAGGCCATGGAGCGCGAGGCCTACGACCTGCTGGGCATCGTCTTCACCGGCCACCCCGACATGACCAGGATCCTCCTGCCCGAGGACTGGGAGGGCCACCCCCTGCGCAAGGACTACGGGGTCGGACGGGTGCCCGTCCAGTTCAAGGGTGCCCCGGGGCCCCGATGACCGACGACGCCCCTGTCATCGGAGCCGACGTCGTCGAGCCGCACCGCGACACCGAGCTCCCCGAGCCGGTCTCGGGTCTGCAGTACGACGAGCCGTCCACCGTCGGAACCGAACGCGGCCTGGTGATCGAGACCTCCGAGGGGGCCCAGGAGCTGTTCCCGCGGGGCCAGACGCGACCCGGTGAGCTCCGCCGCGAGGCCGGGGCGGTCCTCCGCCTCCCCGAGGGCGTCGTCATCGACGCCGACGACATCGACGTCGAACAGACCGACGACGAGACCATGATCATCAACATGGGCCCGCAGCACCCGTCGACCCACGGGGTCCTCCGGCTCATGATCGAGCTCGACGGCGAGACCGTGCTGCGCACCAAGCCGGTCATCGGGTACCTCCACACCGGCATGGAGAAGACGGCCGAGGAGCTCACCTACGTCCAGGGGTCGACCAACGTCACCCGGATGGACTACCTCTCGCCGCTCAGCAACGAGCTGGTCCTGTCGATGGCGGTCGAGGAGCTCCTGGGCATCGAGATGCCGGCCCGCGCCGAGTGGATCCGCATGCTCCTGGTCGAGCTCAACCGCGTCTCGTCCCACCTCATGTGGATGGCCACCAACGGGATGGACCACGCGTCGACGTCGATGATGATCTACGGCTTCCGTGAGCGCGAGATGATCCTGGCGTTCTTCGAGAAGACGACCGGCCTGCGGATGAACCACAACTTCATCCGTCCGGGCGGCACGGCCGCGGACCTGCCCGACGGATGGGAGGACGACGTCTCGATCATCTGCGACACGGTGATGCCCCGCCTCGACGAGTACGACGAGCTGCTGACCGGCCAGCCGGTCTTCCGCCAGCGCTCCGAGGGTGTCGGCAACCTGTCGGCCGAGGAGGCCCTGGCCCTGTCCCTGACCGGTCCGCTGCTGCGCTCGACCGGGGTGCCGTGGGACCTCCGGCGGACCATGCCGTACCTCCGCTACGACGAGGTCGACTTCGACGTCATCGTGGGCACCTTCGGCGACAACTTCGACCGCTACTCGATCCGTCTCAACGAGATCCGTGAGTCGATCAAGATCATCCGGCAGGTCGTCGAGAAGATGCCCGCCGGCGACTACCGGGTCCAGGACAAGAAGGTCACTCCGCCACCCCGCGGCCGCATCGACGAGTCGATGGAGGCCCTGATCCACCACTTCAAGGTCTTCACCGAGGGCTTCCGTGTGCCCGAGGGCGAGGTGTACGTGGCCATCGAGTCCCCCCGCGGCGAGCTCGGCTGCTACCTGGTGTCGGACGGTTCGCCCAAGCCCTACCGCATGCACATCCGGGGGCCGAGCTTCGTGAACCTGCAGGGCCTGCCCCTGATGATGCGCGGCGGCCTGCTGGCCGACGCCGTGGTGGTCTGCTCGTCGGTCGACCCGGTGATGGGGGAGGTGGACCGGTGACCGAGCCCACGCCGATCGCCCCGCCCCGCCGCGCCGCTCTGGCGCCGGCCGCGCCGGTCCACCTCTCGGCCGACCTGGTGGCACGGGCACGCCAACTGATCGCGCTCTACCCCGAGCCCCGCTCCGCGTTGATCCCGCTCTGCCACCTGGCCCAGGAGCAGGACGGTTGGCTGACGCCCGAGGCCATGGTCGACATCGCCGGGCTGGTCGGCGTGACCCCGGGCGAGGTGTACGGCACGGCGTCCTTCTACGACATGCTCCACACCGAACCGGTGGGGCGGTACGTGGTGGCCGTGTGCACCAACATCGCCTGCCTGCTGGGCGGGGCCGCCGAGCTGCTCGAGCACGCCGAGGACTCGCTGGGCATCGGCGCCGGAGGCACCACCCCGGACGGGACCGTCACCCTCGAGGAGGCCGAGTGCCTGGCCGACTGCGACCGGGCCCCGTGCGTCCAGGTCAACCACCGCTACGTCGGCGCGCAGACCCCCGAGTCGTTCGACCGGCTGGTCGGGGAGCTCCGCTCGGGCGCCCGCGACGCCGACATCCCGCCGCACGGCACGCTCATCCGGGTGCGGCGGTCCAACGGGCTCGAGGTCGGGCCCGAGGCGCTGGCCGAGGAGCGGAAGGCCGCTGCCGAGGCCCGCGCCCGGCGCGACGCGGCCGAGGAGCCGGCCCAAGGGGGAGGTGCCTGATGGCCATCACCGACCCGCCGAAGATCGTGACCTCACGGATCGGCCACGACGACTCGCACACGCTCCAGCGGTACCTGGCCACCGGCGGGTACGAGGGGCTGCGTGCGGCCCTGGCCAGGACCCCCGAGGAGGTGTCCGCCGAGGTCGACGCGGCCAGCCTGCTCGGCCGGGGCGGCGCCGGGTTCCCGGCCGGCCGCAAGTGGTCGATGCTGCGCAAGAGCCCGGTCACCTACCTGGTGGTGAACGGCGACGAGTCGGAGCCGGCCACGTTCAAGGACCACCTGCTGGTCGAGCGGGACCCGCACCAGCTGATCGAGGGCGTGGTCATCGCCGCCTACGCGCTGCAGGTCACCCGGGTCTTCATCTTCGTGCGCGGCGAGTTCGCCCTCGGCCTCGAGCGGGTGCAGGCGGCGCTCAACGACGCCTACGCCCACGGTGCGGTGGGCCGGGACATCTTCGGCTCGGGCTTCTCGGTGGACGTCGTCGTCCACCCCGGTGCCGGTGCCTACATCTGCGGCGAGGAGACCGCCCTCCTCGAGTCGCTCGAGGGGAAGCGGGGCTTCCCCCGGATCAAGCCGCCGTTCTTCCCGGCGGCCATCGGCCTCTACGGCGAGCCGACCGTGGTCAACAACGTCGAGACCATGTCCAACCTCCCGTGGATCATGCTGAACGGTGGTGCCGCGTTCGCCGCCCTGGGTGGCGGGCGCTCGACCGGGACCCGGCTGTTCGCCCTGGCCGGCCACGTCAAGAACCCGGGCGTCTACGAGCTCGAGATGGTCACCACCACCTTCGACGACCTGATCAACGCGCCGGTGCTGGGCGGCGGCATCCCCCACGGGCGCGGGCTCAAGGCCTTCATCCCCGGCGGTGTGTCCGCCCCCTGGTTCGGGCCCGACCGGATCGACCTCCCGCTGGGCCAGGACGAGGTGGCCGAGGCCGGCTCCATGCTCGGGTCCGGGTCGGTCGTGGTGATGGACGACCACACGTGTGCGGTGCGGGCGGCCTGGCGGATCACCAAGTTCTTCTCCCGGGAGTCCTGCGGTCAGTGCACCCCGTGCCGCGAGGGTTCGGGATGGCTCGAGCGGATCATGGAGCGCATCGAGACCGGCAATGGTCGCGAGGAGGACCTCGACCTGCTGCTCGACGCCTGCGACAACATCGCCCCCGGCCTGACGTGGCCGCCGCAGCAGACCACGATCTGCGTGCTCGGTCCGTCCATCCCGTCGTCGATCAGCTCGGCCATCACCATGTTCCGGGACGAGTTCCTGGTCCACATCAAGGACGGTGGATGCCCCTATGAGTGACCCGACCGTCCCGGTCGCCGACGCCGGCGGGGGGCCACCCGTCGAGGAGGTCGAGTTCACGCTCGACGGGCGGACCGTCCGCGCCCGCAAGGGCGAGATGCTCATCGCCGCCGCCGAGCGGGCCGGCACGTTCATCCCCCGGTTCTGCTACCACCCCCGCATGAAGCCGGTCGGCGTGTGCCGGATGTGCCTGGTGGAGGTCAGCGGGCCGCGGGGCGCCACGCTGATGCCCAGCTGCTTCATCGAGCCCGCTCCCGGCATGGAGGTCGTGACCGACTCCGACAAGGTGACCAAGGCCCAGGACGGCGTCCTCGAGTTCCTCCTCATCAACCACCCGCTCGACTGCCCGGTGTGCGACAAGGGCGGCGAGTGCCCCCTCCAGGACCAGACCCTGGCCTACGGCCCGGGCGAGACGCGCTTCGTCGAGGAGAAGCGCCACTTCGAGAAGCCGATCCCCATCTCGGAGCTGGTCCTGTTGGACCGGGAGCGGTGCATCCAGTGCAGCCGGTGCACCCGTTTCGCCGACGAGGTGGCGGGCGAGGCCCAGATCGACTTCATCGGTCGCGGCGAGCAGATCCAGGTGGGCATCTTCCCCGAGCTGCCCTTCTCCTCCTACTTCTCGGGCAACACCGTGCAGATCTGCCCGGTCGGCGCGTTGACGGCGGCACCGTACCGGTTCGCGGCGCGGCCCTGGGACCTCGACCAGGTCGAGTCGACGTGCACGACGTGCTCGGTGGGCTGCCGGGTCGCCGTCCAGTCGTCGACCAACCGGCTCACCCGCCTGCTCGGCATCGACGCCGACCCGGTCAACCGCGGCTGGCTGTGCGACAAGGGACGGTTCGCGGCCGACGCCGTCAACAGCGACGACCGCCTGTCCGAGCCGATGGTGAGGAAGGACGGCACCCTGGTCGCCGTGTCCTGGCACGAGGCGCTCGAGGCGGTCGCCACCGGCCTGCGTGCCGCGCTCGCGGACGGGGGACCGGACTCGGTCGGCGTGGTGGGTGGTGCCCGCATGGCCAACGAGGGTGCCTACGCCTGGGCCCGGGTGGCCAAGGGCGTGCTCGGCACCGACTCGGTCGACGCCCAGCTGGGTGACGGCCTGCCGGCAGAGGTCGTCCTCGGTCTGCCCCGTGCCACCATCGACCAGGCCGCAGCGGCGTCCACGGTGATCCTCCTGACCGGCGACGTCCGCGAGGAGCTCCCGGTCCTCTTCCTCCGCCTGCGGGCCGCCGCCGTGGACGGGGACCTGTCGATCGTCGAGCTCTCCCCGCAGGCCACCTCGCTCACCCCCCACGCCGCGGTCTCCCTCCGCTACGGACCGGGCGACGCCGCCGCACTGGTCGACGCCCTGGTGTCCGGCGACGCACCGCCGGTGGCGCCGGACGCCGACGCGCTGGCCGATGCCCGCCGACTCGTCGGCGAGGGCCCGGTCGTGGTGGTCGTCGGGCGACCGTCGCTGGCCGAGGACGGCGAGCTGGTGGCCGACGCCGCCCAGAGGCTGGCCGCCGCCCTCCCCGAGGCCCGGTTCCTCCCCGCGCTACGGCGCGGCAACGTGCTCGGCGCGCTCGACATGGGCCTGGCACCGGGCATCCTGCCCGGCCGGGTCTCGCTCGAGGAGGGTCGCTCCTGGTTCGAGGAGGCGTGGGGCGCGGTCCCCGCCGCCCGCGGGCGGGGGACGGCCGAGATCCTGGCCGCCGCCGCGGGCGACCAGGCCGAAGGCGCCCCGGTGACCGCACTGCTCCTGCTCGGCGCCGACCCGCTCACCGACTTCCCGGACCGGCGGCTGGCCGTGCGGGCCCTGGACCGTGCCGACTTCGTGGTGGCCGTGGCGACCGCCCCGGGCGCGGTGCTCGACCATGCCGACGTCGTGCTCCCGGCGGCCGAGGCCCACGAGCGACCCGGCACCACCACCAACATCGAGGGGCGGATCTCCCGCCTGGGCCAGAAGCTCGTGCCCCCCGGTCAGGCCTGGCCGGACTGGATGATCGCCGGCGAGCTCGCCGTGCACCTCGGCCACGACCTCGGGTACGACTCGGTGGGCGCGGTCTGGGACGAGATCGAGCGGGTGGCCGTGGCCTACCGCGGGATCACCCGGGCCGTGCTCGACGCCCGCGGTGCGGCCGACGGGGTCATCGCCCCGCTGCGGGCCGACCCGGTGGCGCTCTCCCGACGCTCCGCCCCCCTCGACCCCATCGCCGTGCCCGGCGTCGAGTCCGTCGAGCGCCAGGGGACCGGCCTCCAGGCCGGCCTGGCGGCGTCGCCGAATGCCGGCCACATCACCGACAGCGGGGAAGCGGCGGACGGTTCCGGCCCGGCCCGGCCGTCCGTCCTGTCGGGTCCCGTCGAGATCGGCGTGCCCCACGTGTCGCCGGCCGACGGCTACTCGGTCCGACTGGTGGCCTCGCGTGTGCTCTACGACGACGGTTCGGCGGTCGGGGCGGTGCCGTCGCTGGCCGGGCTCGTCGCGGCGGGCGCCCTGCGGGCCAACCCCCACGATCTCGACGACCTCGGGGTCGTCGCCGGCGGCCGGGTCCGTCTGCGCTCGGCCACGGCCACGGCCGTGGTGCCGGTCGACCCGGACCCGTCGCTGCCCCGCAAGGTGGTGGCCGCCGACTTCAACGTGCCCCTCGGCGAGGGCACGGTGGCCGACCTGATCGACCGGGCCTTCCCGGTGGTGGACCTGCGGATGGAGACGCCGTGATCCCGGGATCCCACCTCCTCGCCCCGCTGCTCGCCACCGACCCGCTGTACGCCAAGGGCGTCGGCTGGGTCGTCCTGCTCATCGTGCTGGTCAAGGTCCTCGTCGTCTTCGGCGCCCTGATGGTCGCGGTGATGCTGATGATCTGGTTCGAGCGCAAGGTCATCTCCGACATGCAGAGCCGCATCGGTCCGAACCGGGCCGGGCCGTTCGGGATCGCCCAGACCATGGCCGACGGGATCAAGCTCTTCTTCAAGGAGGACCTGATCCCGGACAAGGCGGACCGCTTCGTCTTCAAGCTGGCCCCCTACCTGACCATCATCCCCGCCTTCCTGGCCTTCGCCATCGTGCCCATCGGCGGCGAGGTGACCCTCTTCGGGCACACGTTCGAGCTCCAACTCGCCGATCCCCCCATGGGCATCCTCTTCCTCCTGGCGATGTCGGCCATCGGCGTCTACGGGATCATGCTGGCCGGCTGGTCGTCGGGGTCCAAGTACCCGCTGCTCGGTTCGGTCCGGGCCTCGGCCCAGATGATCTCGTACGAGGCGGCGCTGGGCATGACCGTGGTGATGGTCGTCCTCATCACCGGCTCCCTCAGCACCCGGACCATCGTCGACGCCCAGGCCGGGCACCTCTGGCAGTGGAACGCCATCCGCCTGGCCGTCGTGCCGTTCGTGATCTTCTTCACCGCGGTCGTGGCCGAGACGAACCGCCCGCCCTTCGACCTGGTCGAGGCCGACCAGGAGCTGGTGGGCGGCTTCGTCACCGAGTACTCCTCGATCCGGTTCGCGCTGTTCTTCCTGGCCGAGTTCATGAACACGATCACCATGTCGGCCATCACGGTGACCCTGTTCTTCGGTGGACCCGACGGACCGGTGCCCCACATCCCCCACATCCGCTGGATCTGGCCGATCCTGTGGTTCCTCGGCAAGACCATCGTGTTCCTGTTCGTCTTCGTGTGGCTGCGTGCCGCGCTGCCCCGCATGCGCTACGACCAGCTCATGGACCTCGGCTGGAAGCGGCTGATCCCGCTGTCGCTCGGCTGGCTCCTCGTCGTCGCCGGATTCGTCGTCGACGGCTGGTGGGGGGTCGGTATGGCCGCCGCCGTGGTGGTGGCCGGCGTGCTCCTCACCCGGGCGTTCGCCATCGGTGCCGAGCGCGAGTCGACCCGGGCCGTCGTGCCCCAGGTCGGGATCCGGCTCTGGACCCGGGCCGAGCAGCCGGCGCCCCCTGCCACCACCACCGAAGGAGGCGACCGCTGATGGCGATCCCCGAGCCACCGCAGGGCCGCCAGAACTTCCTGGGCGGGTTCAAGCTGACCCTCGAGCACCTCGGGCGCCCCCCGGTGACCCGGCAGTACCCCGAGGAGAAGCGTCCGAAGCAGCCCCGCCAGCACGGTCGCCACGTCCTCAACCGGTACGAGGACGGCATGGAGAAGTGCATCGGGTGCGAGCTGTGCGCCGGCGTGTGCCCGGCCGACTGCATCTACGTCCGCGGCCTCGACAACCCGCCGGACCATCCGGTCTCGCCGGGCGAGCGCTACGGGTACGTCTACGAGATCAACTTCCTGCGCTGCATCCACTGCGACATGTGCGTGGAGGCGTGCCCGACCGAGGCCATCACCGAGTCGAAGCTGATGGAGTTCTCCTTCACCAACCGGGGTGACGCCATCTACACCAAGGACGAGCTGCTGGTGGACGACGACGGCAAGCCGAAGCACCTGCCGTGGGAGGACTGGCGTGAGGGCGACGACCTGCACACCTCCGGCTGGATGCGGGCCACCTCCCCGGCCGGCGCGGCCGCGTTCGAGGGGCAGGTGCAGTGGTCCGGCGAGCTCGGTTTCGGCGTGCGGGCCCCGGAGGCGGGCCAGAGCGGCAACCGGGACGACGCCACCACCGGGAGCATGCCGCTGCGGGACACCCTGCTGCGCCACCTCGTCCCGGCCGACATGCCGGCGGACAAGCGCGGCCCACGCGGCGCCATCGGCCGGGCCCTCGAGAAGGCGGAGCGGTTCGCCCCGGGCTTCGGCAGGAAGCACCGGGTCGAGGCTGATGCCGCGTACGCCGAGGCCCTGCGTGCCGGCAACACCGAGCGGGACACGTCGCCGGCCCCGGCCCCGGCCCCGGCCCCCGGCGAGGGTGAGCCCACGTGACGGCCGCAGCCCTCGGTACGCTCCTGGCGGCCACCGCCCGACCGACCATCCCCGACGTGGGGGTGTTCGCCGTGGCCGCCGCCATCATCATCGCCGGGGCGATCGGCGTGGTCGTCGCCCGCAACCCGGTCCACTCGGCCCTGATGCTGGTCATGACCCTGTTCGGCGTGGCCGTGATGTTCGTCCTGCAGCAGGCCAGCTTCCTCGCCGCGGTCCAGGTGATCGTGTACGCGGGGGCGATCGTGGTGCTCTTCCTCTTCGTCATCATGTTCCTCGGCGTCGACCGCGAGGAGGACGTCGCGGCGGAGCCCCTCCGGGGACAGCGGCCGCTGGCCGTCGGTCTGGTGGTCCTCGGGACGACCGGACTGCTCCTGCTCGGCCAGGTCTCCAAGTGGACGACCGGACAGCCCGGTGTGGCCGGCTCCGACGCCGGGGCCCCCAACGTGAACCTGATCGGCAAGTCGCTGTACACGACCTACCTGTTCCCCTTCGAGGCCACCTCGGCACTGCTGATCATCGCCGTGGTCGGGGCCGTCGTCCTGGCCCGCCGCCCGCCGGCGTCCACGGCCCAGGGCGCGGACGCGGACGCCTTCGGCGACATCGTCGTCGACGGCGGCACCGCCGGTGGGGACCCTGCGGGCAGCGGTGCGGCGGTCGTTTCCGACACCGCCACGCCGGAGGTGTCCCCGGCCCACGACGACGGTGGGGATGTCGCCGTGCAGCCCGGCCCCGGGGGCGCGGAGGTGGACGCGTGAGCATCAACCCCGACTGGTACCTGTCGCTCAGCGCGGTCGTGTTCGCCATCGGCGCCCTCGGGGTGCTGGTGCGCCGCAACGTGCTGATCATGTTCATGTGCGTGGAGCTCATGCTCAACGCCTCCAACCTGGCCTTCGTGACCTTCGCCCGCACCCTCCACGACATCGGCGGGCAGGTGCTGGTGTTCTTCGTCCTGGTGGTCGCCGCAGCCGAGGTCGTGGTCGGCCTCGGCATCGTGGTCGCCATCTTCAGGCGGCGGGCGAGCGCCAATGCCGACGACCTCCACCTGATGAAGGGCTGAGCGGACGATGCTCCACCTGACCTACCTGATCATCCTGTTGCCCCTGGTCGGCTTCGCCGTCCAACTGGTGGCGGGGCGACGCCTGGGCGACCCGGCGGCGGGGGCGGTGGCCACCTTCTTCATCGGCGCATCGTTCGTCGTCTCGTTCGGCGTCTACCTGTCCCTGCTCGGCGTGCAGGCACCGGTGCGCTCGTTCAGCCAGAACCTGTGGACCTGGATCCCCGTCGACCGGCTGCAGGTCCATGTCGGGCTCTACGTCGACCCGCTGTCGATGACCATGGTGCTGTTCATCACCGGCATCAGCGCCCTGATCCACCTCTACTCGATCGGGTACATGAAGGGCGACAAGGACTATCCGAAGTTCTTCCTCTACATGAACCTCTTCGTGGCCTCGATGCTCATCCTGGTGTTGGGGAGCAACCTGCTGGTCACCTTCGTCGGGTGGGAGGGAGTCGGCACCTGCTCGTACTGGCTGGTGTCCTTCTGGTTCACCAGGGACTCGGCGGCCAGTGCCGGGAAGAAGGCGTTCGTCTACAACCGGATCGGCGACGTCGGCTTCCTCCTGGCCATCTTCCTGGTCTTCGACAAGGTCCACTCCCTCGACTACACGACCATCTTCGCCAACCTGGGCGAGATCGGCTCGGCCGACATCACGGCGATCTGCCTGCTGCTGCTGGTGGGGGTCATGGGCAAGTCGGCCCAGATCCCGCTCTTCCCGTGGCTGGCGGACGCCATGGAGGGCCCCACCCCGGTGTCCGCCCTCATC
>JBEKRV010000016.1:0-68276 GCA_049517675.1 Acidimicrobiales bacterium | reverse complement strand
CTCTGGAACCTCGCTACCGATGGGATGGCGGAGGAGGATGGCCCTCGGTTCGGCCGTTCCAAACCACTGGGATCGATGCTTCGTCACCCCGTGGGACCGCCGTGCCAGCCCCGCCGGGGAGGAGAGTTTGCTACTGGCTCCAACCCGCCTCAACCGGCACCACGGGGAGACTCCGGGGAGCCAAGGAAGTTCCACACGGTAACCGCCACCCACACGAGCGGGTCCGAGGTGGCCCCTGTACGCCATCAGGACGTGCGGGGGCGTATCGCGGACAAGGAGGCTCGATCCGAATGATGATGGTGGATCGATCGGCCTTGGGATTGACCCCGCAGAGCGCGCACCGATGGGCGGTACTGGATGATCAGGAGTGAGGTGCGATGAGTGCCACGACCCGATCGGTGAGCTCTCCGCCGCGGATCATCGGCAGATTCCGAGCCGACACCCGGAAGGTCCCTTGCAGGATCCCGATCTCGCCCACGTAGTCCACACCCTCCTCGTCGATGGCCGACAGCAGCAGCGCAGCGTCGCCGACAGACTTGTGACGCGGCACATACCCCATCCCGCGCCCGAAACTCTTAGCGACACGAGCCGAGGGGTAACCCTCGGGCCGTCGAAGCCCGGGAAGTTGGGCTGAGAACGTTGTGCAGCCAGAGCTTTCTGCTCGGCTGGCTTGAGTGCCATCTCCAGCACCACCATCGCCAACGGTGAAGCTGACAGCGTCACGGCTCGTAGGGCGGTGGCCTCGGCACTGGCCTGAAATTCGTCTGCAAGTCGAAGAACGTCGTCCATGGTGACCTCAGCGGGGCACGCGGCCTGGAAGGGGGCCTCGGGTAGAAGCAGCCCAGCCGCCCCGAGATCACACAGCTCTTCCTCTGCTTGGCTCCAACTCTTCTCGACGCTTGAACCATTCTGTCCGTGGCCGGCGGACTCCAGGAACCACGTGTGAACGATGGCGTGCGCGCAGCTGAAGCGCTGCCGCCCGCTCGTGTCGGCACTGCGCAGGCGGATCTGAAAGTTTCTGCCGTCCCAGTGGATCGTCTCCGCCTGCTCCTGTTCGACGAGCACGACATGGGCGTTCCGAAACGAGGCGAGGACCTCGAGATCCACCGGAATCCCTTCGCCAGCCTCATCGAGCAGGTCGAGGCAGAGGCGACTGATCAGGGCAGCCGGTTCCCCATCTGCGCCGTGAAACTCCATAAGCGCTTCGGTGCGGGGATCAACCTTCTTCGAGGTCATCGAGCATTTGGCTGGAAACGATCGTGTCGTAGATCATCGCCCAGCGCCGCGAAGTGCGCGGCGGATCACCGCGAAACCGGACACCGGCGAGCATCTCCACGTCAGAGGGAGGAAGGTTCCGTTCCTTGGCGAACTCCAACAGGCTCGGATCTGGCTCCAGAGCAGACGCACCTGGCCGAGCGCTCTCGCCTAGCAATTCGGCGATGGTGACCCCGAGTACCTTCGCCAGACGCATCAAGACCTGGCCGCCGGGTCGCTTGCCCTGGCCGCCTTCCAATTCCGACACATACCCTGGCGATACTTCGGCCTGGCGAGACAGTTCCGCCTGGGAGAGGCGCTTCTCGGCACGCAGCCGCTTCAGATTCTCTGGCAGGGAACTCGCTTCCATTGCCCTCCTTCGCTACAGCGAAGCATAGATCGCTGGCGCAAGAGGACAGCAGCATGGGCTGCCACGGCGGCCGAATACTCGAATCGTCAGCGGATCCATCGGAACGCAATGCGTACGAGTGGAGCCAGAGGCGCGAGGGGCGTCCGATCTTGTGAATGATGAGCCAGACCTTCTGCTTGTCGAGAACCCCGAGGATCCGAGTGACTTCAGCACACCGGAGGTTGACAGCCTCAGTAGAACGAGGAACTCTGGCCGAATAGGCTCGTGAACTGGAGTTTCGCGCCCGAAGCCGTGCTTCGTGCCCCTCTCCGGAACCATGGGGTAACTGAATGCTGAGGAACCTGAGGAATGCCCGTACCGATGTCTCGTGTGTTCCGTACAGCTGCCCGCCGTATGCGAGGACAAGTCGAATGTGGGCTGAGGGATCGTCAAGTCGCCGAACTCGCTGACGAACACGCCGTTCGCGTGCACCGCGGACTTCATCCATGAGCGAGAGCATGAACCGTGGCGAGGCCTCAGGTCGGCGAGACTGGGCAAGTGAGAGGACCGATCAGGTGGCTTGTCCAGCGGCGATTCGTATGTTCGATTCGCCGCCACCCGACGGAAGTCAGGTTGACCCGCTACGGGGACAGTTCGACCAGACCGATGGGTACGGTCTCGCGCTGTATGTGCGGTCATAGCTCTACGCTGACACCGCCGTAGGCACGACAAGGGTTGACCCGATCAAGGCCTCGGTCGGCTGGAGGTGCTGGACAATAGAGGGACCTCAGTCCGCGATTCCTGAGGGCCGCCAGCCAGATCCTGTCCTACAAAATGTCCTACAAACAGCGCCGTTAGCTGTCGTCGGACACCTTCCCGATCATCCATCGCCGCAGGTCAGAACGTTGCAAACCGTCCGATGTCTTCCAGATCGTAGCCGTGGGACGAACTGATAATGCTGAGGTCACAAGTTCGATTCTTGTTAGCCCCACCAGGTCAGCGGCACGATTCGCATCACCGGACGTGCCGATGTCCTACGGAAGTCCACACCTCCGCTGTGACGGGCCCCGTGAGGACACCCCGTGAGGGCGGTCCGGGGACCGGCGGTGCGTGAGGGCGGTCCGGGGACCGGCGGTGCGAGCCCCGTCCGAGGCTCTCAGGGCCCGGGGCCGAGGTCGGTCCTGCGACGTCCGAGCGAGCGACCGGGACGGTTGGGGGGCGCTTCACAGGCGGACGGAGCTGGTCTCGGCGAGGCAGTGCCCGCAGGCCGTGAACGAGGACCGCTCGGAGATCCACATCCGGATTCGACCCGTGCCCGACAACCGGAGGCTCGACGAACTCGGGCCTGACAGGGCTATGACTGCGCAGTCGCTTGATCGAAAGTGCCGATGACCAGTAGCCAAGCCGCCGTTATCATATAACAAGTGTTGGCCAGAATAGCTATCGCCGCAAGATAGAGACCGGACAGGTAGCCGAAGAAGAACAGCGCCGCACCGATCATCTCAGCGACGTGTACGAGGCTTCCACCGACGATGCGTGAGAGCCTGAGACCACTGCTCAGCTTGATGGCGTTCATGTAGCCCTTCACGAATACGGCTGCCGAAATGCCTGACACCACGAACAGTTCTGCGCCTATCGAGCGATGGTTCTGGGCACCCATGAGGACGAGCGCACAGCGCATGAAGACCAGTGCCAGACCGGTGAGGGTGTTGATGGCCCGGTAGCGATGGGTTGCGTCACCGGCGATTGCCTTGAGGTTCAGGGACATCGCCACGAAGACCAAACCCGTGAGCGTTACCGCGCCCGTTCCGACCAGAAGAAAGAAATCAGTCCATTGTTCCGGCCGGAAGATATCGGCGGCGATCATGCCGGATCGTACCAAGATGCCTGCCCGCGACAAGTGTCATTGATCAGGGATCCGACCCCTGGATACGGCCGGTCTGATTGTCGTTCCACTGCTCGACGAGCTCTGCCGGTCGTCTCCCGGCGACGAACGGATGACGTCGGGGCGACCTGCTCGATGCTTGTCGGCCCCATTCGCAGGGCCCGACCGGTAACGGCGGCGGTGACCTGCTTTGATGGAGTCGTCCCACATCACGAGGTGCCTCCATGTACGGCTACGGCCCACACGCCCACCATCCCTTCCTCGGGATCCTGTTCCTACTGCTTCTCGCCGGCCTGATCGTCCTCGTGGTCGTCGGCGTGACCCGCCTGACGAGAGGACGGCCCGCGCACGGCGGGCCCCCGGCCGGGCCGAGCATCGATCCTGCCCTGGTCGAGCTGCGCCTGCGGTACGCCCGGGGTGAGATCACCTCCGACGACTACCGGATGCGGGCGGGCAACCTCGGGTACCAGGTGCCGCCGGGGCCCACGCCGCCCGGCGGCTCGCCGACGGTCGGGCCGCCGCCCCCCGGCGCCTGACGCGGTTCCCCTCCTGATCTGCCGGCGGGAACGCCGGGATCGGGTCCCGGTCGGTCAGAGGAGCCCGGGTACCACGGCCTCGACCAGGCTCGGCCCCGGGGTGGCGAGGGACCGGGCCAGTTCGTCGTTGAACTGCTCGGCGGTCTCCGCCCGGGCGGCGTGGATGCCGAGACCGCGTGCGAGATGGACGAAGTCCATGTCGGGCCGACCGAGGTCGAGCATGTCCCGGGCCCGCGGCCCGGGGGCCTCGACCCCGACCCGGTCGAGCTCCATGTTGAGCACGGCGTAGGAGTGGTTGTTGAGGATCACCGTGGTGACGTCGAGGCCCTCCCGGGCCATGGTCCACAGCGACTGGAAGGTGTAGAGCGAACTGCCGTCCGCCTCGAGGGCGATCACCCGTCGACCGGGTGCGGCGACGGCGGCACCGACGGCGACCGGCAGCCCCTGCCCGATCGCACCGCCGGTGAGGGTGAGCCAGTCGTGCGGGGGTGAGCCGGCGGTGGATCCGGGAGCGAACACGCCCGCCGTGTTCCCCTCGTCCGAGACGATCGCGCCCTCGGGGAGCTGTGCGCCGAGCGACTGGCAGACACTCTGCGCCGTCAGTGCGCCCGAGGGGAGCCCGGGCGACCGGGCCTCCTGGCGCGGCCCCGCACCGGGCGTGACGCCGACCAGGTCGGCCAGCGCATGGAGCGCCCCGGCGACGTCGTCGCCCGCCCCGGCCACCGGATGGACGGTGCACCCTTCGGGCACCAGGTCGCTGAGCTTGCCGGGGTAGGCGAAGAACGAGACCGGGGACTTCGCATCGAGCAGCACCAGGTGGCGGATCCCCTCGAGACGCAGGGAGGCGAACTCGGCGAGGTAGGCGAGCCGATCGACCGGTGGGCGGCCCGCACCCCTGGCCAACCTGGCCGGGAACGTCTCGCACAGGAGATCGGCCCCCGCGGCCGCTGCCAGGTCGGCGGCGTCGCCGAGGAACGGACCCGAGCACACTCGACCCCCCACCAGCAGCGCGGAACGCTCGTCGGACCGGAGTGCCGCGGCGGCCGTCTCGATGGTGGCGGCATCGGGCGGCTGTCCGGGTCCCGGACCGGTGCCGGCGCCGCTGCCGACCGGCTCCACGATCCCGCCCTCGGACCACGAGACGTCGGCGGGCAGGATCAGCGTGGCGACCGAAGCGGCCGGCCCGTGCGCGGCGACCAGTGCGTCGCGGGCGTCCGTGCCCAGCTCGACGGTCGATGCCGTCGTGCGGACGAACGGGGAGACGTTGCGGGCCACCGTCTCGATGTCGGACTGCAGCTGGGCGTCGTAGCGGCGGTGGAAGGTCGCGTGGTCGCCGACGATGTTCACCACGGGGCTGTAGGCCCGACGGGCGTTGTGCAGGTTGGCCAGGCCGTTGCCGAGTCCGGGGCCGAGGTGCAGCAGGGTGGCGGCCGGACGACGGGTCATGCGGGCGTAGCCGTCGGCGGCACCGGTCGCCACACCCTCGAAGAGGGCCAGGACCCCCCGCATGTCGGCCACGTCGTCGAGGGCGGCCACGAAGTGCATCTCCGAGGTCCCCGGGTTCATGAAGCAGGTGTCGACCCCGTGGTCGACCAGGGTGCGGATGAGGGACTGGGCTCCGTTCACGGACGGGCTCCTTCTCGGGAGGGGACCGGGACACCGACGGCGCGGGGTGGTGCGACCGGGGCGAAGACCTTGCCCGGGTTGAGGATGCCCCGCGGGTCGAACGCGGCCTTGATGCGGCGCATCAGGTCGAGCTTCACCGGGTCCTCGAGGTCCGCGAAGGACGCCAGCTTGGCCGTGCCGATCCCGTGTTCGCCCGAGACGGCACCGCCCAGATCGATGCCGGCGGCCAGGATGGCGTGGATCAGGTCGTGGCGGGTGGCCGGATCGGGTTGGAACACCGACAGGTGGACGTTGCCGTCGCCCGCGTGGCCGCAGCCGACCACCAGTGATCCGGAGACCTCGGCCAGGCCGGCCACGGCGGCCAGGAAGGTGGGGATCGACGCCCGGGGCACGACGGCGTCGACGATGTCGTCGGCGCCGGCCGCCTTGGACGCCCAGAAGGCGTGTTCCCGCGCGGCGATGAGGTCGTGGCCGGCGTGGTCGGGCAGTACGTAGACGTCGAGGGCGCCGAGGTCGGCCAACTGGCCGGCCAGTGCCACCGTGTCCTCCTCGACCCGGTCGGCGTGGTGTCCCTCGAGGACGATGACCAGGTAGGCGAGCGCCTGCTCGCGTATCCCGTCGGGGATCCCGAGGTCGATCCCGGCGTTGGCGGTGATCCCGGCCATGGAGATCGTGTCGATGTACTCGACGAGGAGGGGGCCGACCCCGCTGGCCACGACCGGGGGGACCGCGTCGGCGACCTGCTCGACGGTGGCGAACGGGGCGAGGAGCGTGGCCTGGTGGCCGGGGCGGGGGTGGAGGCGGAGGATGGCCTTCGTCACCAGGGCCAGAGTGCCTTCGGAGCCCACGACCAGCTGCGTGAGGTCGTAGCCGCTCGTGGCCTTGACGAAGCGGCCGCCGGTCGAGATCACCTCACCGGTGCCGAGCACGGCCTCGAGTCCGAGGACGTGGTGCCGGGTCACCCCGTACTTGACCGCCCGCATGCCCCCTGCATTGGTGGACACGTTGCCCCCGAGGCTGGCCGACTGCTCGCCGGGGAACACGGGGTAGACCAGTCCGAGGGGCGCCAGCGCGGCATCGAGCTCGGCCAGGGTCACTCCGGGCTCGACGACCGCCACCTGGTTGGCGACGTCGATCTCGACGATGGCCGCCATGCGCTCGAAGGACACCACGATGCCGTCGTCCACCGGCACGGCCGCCCCGGACAGACCGGTGCCCGACCCCCGGGCGGTCACGGGAACGCCCCCGGCCGCCGCGGCCTGCACGATGGCGACGACCTCGGCGGTCGTGCCCGGGCGGACGACGGCCACGGGCCGGACCGGCTCGAGGCCGAGGGCCTCGTCGTGGCACATGTCCTCGGACACGGCGGCTCCGGCGTCGACGTGCTCCCGCCCCACGATGGCGACCAGCCGGTCCTCGATCATCGGCGGGCCCGTCCCTCTCCCATGGTTCCTGCCCTTCGTCGGTGCCCCCGGACACGCTAACCCGTGGCGGCCGGGAGCCTGTGGGGCGGATGGCCAGGCCGCGACCCGTCGGTCCGAATGGGCGCCCGGGGGCGTTCTCGCTAGTCTGGTGGGGTGCCAGCCACGAACGGGGCCGTCGATGCGCACGGCCTCACGCTCAACCTCCACACGCTGCTGACCCGGTGGGACTTCAGTCCATTCGCGGTCCTCGCCCTGGTCACGGTGGTCGTGGTCGGGGCGTGGTACGTCCAGTCGACGTGGGCGCTGTCGGCCAGGGGTCGGGAGTGGAGCTGGATGCGGACGTCCTCGTTCCTGACCGGTCTGGTCATGGTGGACCTGGCCCTGCAGTCCCCGGTGGCCTCGCTGACCATGGGCTACTTCCAGGCGCACATGATCCAGCACCTGCTGCTCATGGTGACGGCGCCGCCACTGCTGGCTCTCGGGGCGCCGATGACCCTGGCCCTGCAGACCTCGAGCCGGGCCACCAAGGTGCGGCTGCTCCGGGTGCTCAACTCCAACGTCTTCAAGTGGTGGAGCCACCCGATCCCGGTGGCGTTCCTCTACTACTTCTCGATGTTCGCCTTCTTCCTGACCTCGGCCCTCGGCGTGGCCATGGACCACATGTGGCTGATGGACCTGGTCAACATCGCCTTCCTGGTTGCCGCCATGCACTTCTGGTGGCCCATCGTCGGGGTCGACTACATCCCGCACTGGCCATTGGGCCATGGCATGAAGATGATCAGTCTGGTCATCGGGGTTCCGGTCGAATCGTTCCTGGCGCTCGCGCTGCTCACCGCCTCCCGCCCCGCCGCCTCGATGTACAGCCTGACGAGCACCCACGCCGGTGCCGGCATCCTGTGGGTGGGCGCCGAGGCCTTCACCTTCCTCGCCCTCATCCCGATCTTCGTCCAGTGGATGCGCTTCGAGAGCCGTCGGACGGCGCGGATCGACGCCGAGCTGGACGCCTCCTACGCAGCCGCCGGCACGACGCTCACGCCGGTGGGGACCAGCGACATGCAGGCGGGCGTCGACTACTGATCGCCCACCCGCGGACGGGCGGACGTACACGGGGTGGACGGACTCAGGCCGGAGCGAACGTGTAGGTGAACGGGATCGCCTTGGGCGTCGTGGTGAACTCGTTCTTCCCCTTGATGGTGATCCCGACGAGCACCGCGGTCGATCCGACCTCGACGCTCATGACCCCGTCGTCGGGGAAGCGGAGCACCTTGCCACCGGGCTGTACACCGCTCAGCAACGGGTCGGGTGAGGAGGAGCTGGTGACCTGCACCCAACACGGTCCGGTGATGGCCACCACGACATCGAATTTCGAGCTGGCCACGGTGTAGGCAGCGCTCGACGGGGTGGACCCTGCGGGCTGCACCGGGAACGTCTGGTGCGCGTGCGGGGCCGAGGTTGTGACCGTGGATCCGGACGGACCGGCCGTGGACGATCCGCCGGCGGACGACTCCACCGACCCGGCGGGGACGACCCGCAGGATGTGCGCGTTGGCCAGGACCTGCGGTGACGTGGCCTGCAGGACGAATCCGACGGCGACCACCACGAGCAGGAGTGCGGCGAACCAGGTGACGACCTTGAGCGAGGTGGGTGCGCGCATGCTCCGCCTGGCGCGGGCCACCGTCCGGCGGCTCCGGCGCAGATCGGAGCGGGGGACGACGGGGAAGGTCCCGGTGGGTGGCCCGGAGGAGACCGGGTGGTCGAGGTTCCCCGACGAGTCGGCCGCCACGGCGCCGCGACGGCCGATCTGGGGGACCTCGCCCGTCTCGGTGTAGGCACGCAGATGCTCGGGACCGGTGGTCACGGCGGCGCCCACGCTGGTGAGGGCGGCCACGCGGCGTTCGGCGCCCTGCTCGTCGTCGAGCGGGCTGCGGGAGGCGACGAATTGATCGGCGAGGTCGTCCCCGTCGAGGCCGAGGAAGGTGGCATAGCGCCGGAGGACGGAAACGGCCAGGGTCTCGTCGGGGAACGAGGCCATGTCGCCGGTCTCCAGAGCCTCGATCTGGGTGATCGGGCGTCCCAGCCGGTCGTGCACGGCCAGCAGATCGAGACCGCGCTCCTCCCGCGCCCGGCGGAGCTGGGTCCCGACCGATTCGGCGGGTGGATCCAATCCTCCGTCTCGACCGTCGCCGCCGCGACGCGTCATTCCGCCTCGTGACCGGATCACGTGCCGTCTCCTGGTAGATGCCTACACCAAGCGTACCTGCCACGATGGGGGGAATGGCCCTGCCGAAGGTCACAAACGGGACCGCGGAATGTTGTGTGCACAACTAGTGTTGGGGGAAGGGCAGGGCGAGCCCGGGAGTGCCCCGGGCTGGTGGACCCCCCGGACGTGAGGAGTACGACCATGCCGGCAGTGACCGTTGACGACGTTCTGACCCTTCCCCGCCTGGAGAAGCCCGATCCGGCTGTCACCAGAGGCCGACCGGTGCTCGGCGTGACGACGGCCCCCGGTGGGCTCGAGGGCGAGGGATTCCCCGTCCGACGGGCCTTCGCCGGGGTCGACCGGGCGCACCTGGACCCGTTCGTCCACATGGACCAGATGGGCGAGATCGAGTACGCCCCGGGCGAGCCCAAGGGCACGCCGTGGCATCCCCACCGCGGGTTCGAGACGGTCACCTACATGATCGACGGGACCTTCCGCCACCAGGATTCGATCGGCGGCGGGGGCCTCATCACCAACGGCGACACCCAGTGGATGACGGCCGGGTCGGGCATCCTCCACATCGAGGCGCCGCCCGAGGAGCTGGTGGTGTCCGGAGGCCTGTTCCACGGGATCCAGCTCTGGGTGAACCTGCCCCGGGTGGACAAGATGATCCCGCCGGCCTACCAGGACATCGCCAGTGGGAACGTGGCGCTGCTCACCACACCGGACGGTGGGGCACTGCTCCGCCTGGTCGCCGGGACCCTCGACGGGCACGAGGGGCCGGGGTCGACTCACTCGCCGGTGGCCATGATGCACGCCACGGTGGCAACGGGCGCATCGGTGACGATCCCCTGGGACCCGGCGTTCAACGCGCTCGTCTACGTCCTGTCCGGTGACGGCTCGGTGGGCGAGGACCGCCGGCCGGTGACCTCGGGTCAGCTCGCCGTCTTCGGCCCCGGCGACTCGATCACCTTCGCGGCGTCGGCCACGCCTTCGGAGCGCACTCCGGAATTCGACGTGCTCGTCCTCGGCGGTCGGCCGATCGGCGAGCCGGTCTTCGCCTACGGGCCGTTCGTCATGAACACCAAGGACGAGGTCGCACAGGCCTTCGAGGACTTCCAGGCCGGCAGGATGGGCCGGATCCCGGACCACGTCTCGGGGTTCTGACCGGGAGCTCGGACCCGGGCGTCCCGGGTGGTCACGGCCGCGGGTCGGACCGGTTCGACCGCTCAGCCGCTCCGTGGTCGGGTCGCCGGCGCCTTCGAGGAGACCACGAAGTCGCGGGGGCGGAGTGTCAACGTGTCCCACCAGTACCGGACGGTCCAGCTGGGCCAATTGTTGGTGATCCGCCCGGACGTGTTCTTGTACCAGCTGGTGCAGCTGGCCGCCCACGCCGTCGCCGCCACCATCCGCTGGGTGTGCCGGTCGTCACGCTCGTAGGCGGAGTCCCGCACGGACACCGCGGGCGTGGCCGATCCGGTGGATGCCGAGGTCTGCAGGGCCAGAGCCTGCAGGACCAGGTTCAGCTGGCGTTCCACCATGAACAGGATCGAGTTGTGGCCGAGGTTGGTGTTCGGTCCGTAGAGCACGTAACAGTTGGGGAATCCGGCCACGGCGGTGCCTTTGTAGGCGTGGGCCCCCGCCGACCAGGCGTCGGCGAGGTGCCGCTCGCCGACCCCGGTGATCGGGATGTGGGACAGGAAGTCGGTAGTGGAGAACCCCGTCCCGAAGATGAGCACCTCCGTCGGATGGCGGACACCGTCGGCGGTGACCACGGCATCCGGCTCGACCCGGACGACCGCCGAGTCGACCACGGTGACGTCGGATCGCAGGAGGGCCGGGTACCAGTCGTTCGAGATGAGGATCCGTTTGCAGCCGATCGGGTAGTCGGGGACGACCGCGTGTTCGGGGAGGCGGTCGGACACCACGCCCTCCCGGATTCCCTTGGCGAACATGGACTGGAGCTGCTTCCCGGCCCAGCTGTCACGCCGGAAGCACAGCCAGCGCGCCTCGAGGCTCCAGTAGATCCACCACCGGTGGGCCGTCCGCAGGGCTCCGACCCGCTCCATCAGTCGGCGGGTGCCGGTCCGGTAGGGGTGGTCCTTCTTCGGTCCGACGTAGTTGGGGCTCCGTTGGAAGATGGTGGTCGAGGCGGCCGTCGCCGCCACCGGAGGGACGAACTGGATGGCGCTGGCACCGGTGCCGACCACGGCCACCCGTTTGCCGGTGACGTCCACCGAGTGGTCCCAACGGGCCGAGTGCCACCAGGGTCCGGCGAATCCCTCCACCCCCTCGACGTCGGGAAGACGGGGACGGTTGAGCTGACCGCAGGCGAAGACCACGGCGTCCGCCGACAGCTGCTCGACCCCTTCCGGGGACCGCAGGTCGAGGTGCCAGGAACCGTCCGACTCGTCGAACCGGGCGGCGTCGACCGTCGTTGTGAGCCGGAGGTGCGGACCGAGTCGGTACCGCTCGACCAGATCCTCCGCGTACGAGAGGATCTCGGGCTGCTCGGCGAACCTGCGGGTCCAGTCCCGCTTCTGGGCGAACGAGAACGAGTACAGGTGGGAGGGTACGTCGCACGCCGCCCCCGGGTAGACGTTGTCCCTCCAGGTCCCGCCGACCCCGGCGGACTGCTCGATGATCGTGAAGCCGCGCACACCCGAGCGCACCAGCTGGGCGGCCGCGGCCAATCCGGACAGGCCGGCACCGACGATCGCCACCGTCGGTACGGGTCGTCCTTCGACGTGGGCGCGACGCACCTCGCGTTCGAACGCCCTGCGGCCGATGTCCAGTGCCATGACTCCCCTTCGCCCCTGTCCCGGGACGTCGTCCCGGGTCGACGACCGACGTTACCGGCGACCGGGGCCGCCCGTCGACGCGATCAGGACTCCGGGGGGACGATGCCCTCGGCGTACTCTTCCTCGATCTCCTCGAGGGCGTCCTCGGAGCCCTGGATCTTCGGGCCCGTGAACCACTTGTGGGCGGAGACGGCGTACCAGATCAACACCGCCGCCATGACGGCGACGAAGACGGGTCCCGCCCAATTGAAGTTGGCGGCCGTGGTCCACGGGTAGAAGGACGGGGAGACGAACAGGATGGCGATCACCACCACCCAGATCACCGCGATGTAGCCGATGGGCTTGGACCACCTGCCCAGGTTCCACGGCCCCGGTTCGAAGCTGTCGCCGGCGCGCAGCCGGAGGAAGATGGGGATGCCGTAGGCCACGTAGAGGCCGATGGTCCCGATGGCGACGATGGCGAAGAAGGCCACCGAGTAGTTGCCGACCTGGTAGAGCGACGGGACGCCCAGGAGGAAGGCGACGACGACGGCCATCCACACGGCGTTGACCGGTGTCCGGGTGTCCGGGTGGAGCCGGTGCCACAGCTTGTGGCCGGGCACGGCGCCGTCACGCGAGAAGGCGTAGATCATCCGCGAGTTGGCGGTCACCGAGGCCATGCCGCAGAAGAACATCGCCACCATCGAGATGATCACCAGCAGCTTGCCTCCCTGGCCGGTGATGGCGTCGACGAAGAGCTGGCCACCGGCGGTGGCGCCGTTGCCGGCGAGCGCCGCATAGTCCTTCGGGCCGCCCTGGATGGCCAGAGTCATGGCCAGGTTGAGGATGAATCCGGCGATGATCGAGATGTAGATGGCCCGCACGATGCCCTTCGGCCCCTCCTTGGCGGCGACGTGTGTCTCCTCGGTCATGTGGGCCGAGGCGTCGTACCCGGTGAGGGTGTACTGGGCGAGCAGCAGTCCGATGGCGAAGGCGTAGACCCCGGCGAAGGGCCCGGTCCACCCGGTCAGGTTCTCGCTGTGGAACAGGAAGCTGACGCTCTGGTGGTGGCTCGGGATGGCGACGAGGGCCACGACGATCACCACCGTGCCGATGAGGTGCCACCACGCGCTGACGTCGGCCAGCATGCCCACCAGCTTCACCCGGAAGGTGTTGAGCAGGCCGTGAGCGGCCAGGATCACGGCGTAGAAGACCAGGATCCACTTGACGGTCGAGTGGAAGCTGTTGGAGTAGAGCGAGAGGAGGAAGGCGACATAGGTGGCGAGCCCGTAGTCGATCGATGCGGTCACGGCCACCTGTCCGACCAGGTTGAACCAGCCGCAAGCCCACGACCAAGCGGCCTTGTTCTTGGGTGCGAGCTGGGCCGACCAGTAGTAGAGGCCGCCGGCTGTCGGGTAGGCGGAGCAGATCTCGGCCATGCCCAGTCCGACGCAGAGCACGAAGGCGCCGACGATGAACCATCCGGTCGTGATGACCAGGGGGCCGCCGGCGTCCATGCCGAGGTAGTAGGTGGTGATCCCGCCGGTCAGGATCGAGATGATCGAGAAGGAGATGGCGAAGTTGGAGAAGCCCCCCATGCCCCGCTTGAGCTCCTGTGCGTACCCGAGCTCGTGGAGGCGCCGGGTGTCGGCGTCCATCACCGCAGCTGCGGTGGAGGCGCCGGGCCCTCCGGTCGGTCGGTCGAGATCCTGTCGGTCGTCCACGCGCACTCCCGTCTTCGCTCGGGGGTGCTGATCACCCCCGTAAAGAACTCATAAAGTTCTGCACAGGCCTAGGCCCTGCCCGAAGTGATGTCAAGCATCACCGGACACCGCTCCGTCCGGGGCGACGGGCCGCCGACACCGAAACGGCGGCTTGCCCCGCCGCCCCGGGCTCACCAGACTCGGCGGTGTGACCGACGCGCCGAACGACCCGACCGGGGACGCCGGAGAATCCGGTCCGGTCCGTGGTGGCGCCCGTCTGGCCCGGGCCCGGGCGGCCTTCGCCCGCGGGGTGCGGACGCTGCTCGCACCGGACGGCCTCCCTGCGGGGGCGTCCGCCGAGCTCGAAGCGGCGTTCGGCGACATCGGGCGGGAGGCCCTGACGGCGGGGCCGCGACGGCTGTGGCGGGTCCGGGCCCGGGTCGCCGCGGCCCCGCCCCGTCTGCTCGACTGGATGTCCACCCAGGTCGTCGACCACCCGGCCGTGCTCTACGACACCGTCGGGGTGGAGGAGCTCGCCGCCCGGCAGAACCGTTCCATCGGCACCGCGGTGGGGGCTCTGCAGCTCGCCCTCGTCGGTGCGGCGTCGGCCTCGACCCTCGAGGGCGGCCCCCTCCTGGCCATGGCCATCGACGGTGTCGTCGGCCAGGTGGCAGCACTCGTCCACGGGGTCTGCGACTGGTACAACACCGGCTCGTTCCTGGTCCGCCGGCTCGATCGACTGGGCATGGCGACGACCCCGGGGGAGGTACGGCGCCTGACCAACGCCGCCCTCATGTCCAGGGGGAAGGTGGTCGACGAGCGGATGCTCGCCCGGTCGACGGAGTTCCGCCTGATCCGCCGATGGGCCGGTCGCGGGATCGTCGACGCGCTCCCGTTCGGGTCGGTGCTGGGGAAGGCCTCGGTGAAGGCGGCCGAGCGCATCGACGCCAGCGACGTGGCCCGGCTGGTCGCCGTCCTGCGGGCCGAGCGGGGACCCTCGTAGCGCACGAGGACCCGACGCGGTGGCCCCGGTCGGTCAGCCCGGGACCGTGGTCGGGGCCCGGGCCCCTCCGCCGACCAGCGGTTGATCGGACGACCTCCCCGAGACACCGGTCGGACGCTCGACCTCCCGGTAGTGGTTCCGCCAGATGAGTCGGTAGACGCGGGACCACCGGGGTATGGACCGGAGCCCGGGGATGAACGGCAGCACGGCGAGCAGGATGGTGAGGATGATCATGATGCTGAACACCTGCAGGTCCCCGCTGGACGACGTGTTCATCGGGGGGACCTGGTACCAGAGGGTGTACAACCACAGCCAGGCCTGGCCCGGCCAGTTGCCCGTCTCGTTCATCATCCCCCACTGGTCGCCCGCCAGGTGGTCGTTGGTGGCCAGGTTGGCCAGGTACTGGCCGTCGGCCACGAACAGGAGCGGCTTGGTGTAGTCGGTTCCGTAGAACTGGCGGGAGCTGAGCAGTGCGCCGTCGAGCGCCCCACTGCGGGCCATCGAGGTCAGCGAGCCGATGATGGGCCCGACCGGGCCGTAGCCGCCGGCGGGCACGACCAATCTGCCGTCGGTGTACGTGGCGTTGGCCACCGCCTTCTCGTAGGCCGCCGTCCACGTCGCCTGCTGGGCGGGGGACGCCGACGTGTACCGGGCGACCGCCGCCCGGGCCTGGGGGTCGTCGGGCAGCGTGGCGAGCGGCCCGAGGACGTAGTCCTGGGCGGTGTCGATCGGATGGTGGACCCCCATCCAGTCCTCGGGGGAGAACGGTCCGATCGACTGGGAGGTGCCGTTGGTGTTGTAGGGCGGCCCGTAGGTCGCCGTCCCACTCGTTCCGTCGAGCTCGGTGATCGCGGTCTGGGCGAAGTCCACCGGATCGGAGGTCGACCACGACTTGACCGTCACCGGCGCGTCATCGGGTGAGCCGAACACGACGGCCAGCCCGACGACCAGGATGACCACCACGAGCAGGGCGATGAGGAACTCCTTGACCAGGTCGTAGGGCTCGTACCGACCGTGCCAGTCGGCGACGTCCCGGTCCGGATTGAAGCGGCGGACCTTCGATGACCTGGAAACCGTGTGCTCGCTCATGCCTGCACCTCCGCGCCATCGACGGCGGTGCCAACGGGGGCCGCGGTCGTCACGCCGACGCCGCTACCCGGGGTCTCCCCCTTTGCGGCGAACGGCGGCACCACGCCCCGGAGGCGGACCATGAGGACGTGGATGCCGACGAGGAGCACCACGCACAGCGGCAGGAGCACGATGTGCCACATGATCATCTGGCCGAAGTTGGTCACGTTGAAGATGGCCCCGGCGCCTGTCGAGTTGATCCCGTCCTTGGCCTGGGTGCTGATCCACTGGGAGTCGAAGTTCTGCTGGGACAGGTAGCCGGTGAAGGCGGCCCCGACCGACACCAGGAAGGTGACCACGCCGGTGATCCACGTGGCCCGCCGTTTCCCCCGCCACGCCGCCATGAAGAACTTGCCCCAGAGGTGGACGACCATGGCGAAGAAGAACACCTCGACGCTCCACAGGTGGAGGGAGTTCACGAACAGGCCGGTCGACGACACGTGCCACCAGTTCGGGCCCATGATGGCCAGCACGAATCCGGTCCCGATGACGACCACCAGTGCCGAGATCGTCACCACCCCGAACACGTAGATCCAGGACGCCACGTAGGCGGGCTGGCGGTCGGGCAGCATCCGTTGCGGGGGCAGGGCGTCCACGGCGGCGTGGCGCACCTTCGCCGTCCATTGACGGGCGTCCTCCGGCCGGTCGGCGGCCTTGTCCAGGTCGGCCTGCGGTCCGAGGCTCGGATCGGTGACGGTCATCGGTCTTCCCCCTCCTGGCTCTTGTGGCTCTTGAAGGGGATGAGGATGGCGGCGGCGAACACGATGAGCATCAGGACGATGACCGTCAGGTTGGCGTACGACATCTGGACGAATCCCCAGTGGATGTAGTGGCCGGGGTGGTTCAGGTCGATGAGGCTCCCGAAGAGTGTCCCGATCACGAGGGTGACGGTTGGCATGCGACTCACCTCCTGGTGGGAGGCTACGGACATCGGGGTGCGAGACGTAGGGCCGAAAGTCCCTACGGAAGGGACGGAATCCGGGACGTGCCGCACGGACCGGGCCGCCGCCCGGGGGGTGGACGCCGCTGCCGGCACACCCGGTGGTTAGGTTGGGACGGTGACGTTTCCCGGGCCGGCTGCCCTCGGCAGGAGTGTGGTGGTGGGCCCGGACGCCCCGGCGCCCGAGCCGTGGGCGGACGCCCCCCGTGTCGTGGTGGACCAGGACGCTCTCGATCGTCCCGGAGCCGTGGTGGACCGACTCCACCGGGCCTGGCTCGAGCGTGCGCCGGTGGTCGTCGAGCTCCGCGTCAGGCCCGAGGAACTCCGTGAGCCCGAACGTCATGCGGGCCCGGTGTACGCACTGTCTCCCGGGTTCACCTTCTGGAGGGAGCGGCTGCACTTCCTCGTCTGGGCCAACGCCTACGACGCCCGTGCGGGCCGACCGGTGTGGTGGCACGGTCGCAAGCTGGCCCGGCGACTGGCCGACGAGGATGTCGTCGAGGAGGGCGCGGCGGACATCGCCCGTGCGGACGGCACACCCCTGTGGGTCGATGGTGGACCGCCCGACCCGCCACCGAGTGGGGACGGCACCGGTGTCGTGCACCGATGGAGCGCCGAGTCCGGGAGCCTCACCGTGTCGTCGGGACCGCACCCCGGTGCCGACCTCGCGCTGGACCAGCTGGCCGCGGTCGCCCACCCCTCGGGCCCGGCACGGGTGATCGCCCCGGCCGGCTCGGGCAAGACCCGCGTCCTGACCGAACGGCTCCGACTCCTCGTCCGACGCGGCACCGATCCCGGTGTCATCACGGCGCTCGCGTACAACACCCGGGCGGCCGACGAGATGCGCGCCCGGGTGGCGGACGTGCTGGGTGCCGACGGGCCCCACGTGCGCACCCTCAACAGCCTCGCCCTGTGGATCTGCAACGCGTTCGGTCCGACCGGACCGGTCCGGGTCGTCGACGAGATGGGCGTCCGTGACCTGATCGGCGAGCTGTTCGAGGTCAAGCGGCAGGCCAACACCGACACCTCGGCCCCCTTTCTGGCCGCGCTGTCCCTCGTACGGCTCGGACTGGTGTCGCCGGAGGCCGCCGAGGAGGCGTACCCCGACGCGTCGGGAGTCGCCGAAGGCTTCGACCGGTACCGGGCGACGCTGGCCGAGCGCGGGCAGGTGGACTTCGACGAGCAGATCTACCGGGCCATCGAGATCCTGGTGACCGACCCGGCGGCGAGGGCCGCGGCGCAGTCGCGGTGCCGGCGCATGCTGGTCGACGAATTCCAGGACCTGACCCCGGCCCACCTGCTGCTGATCCGTCTGCTGGTGGCCCCGGGGTTCGACTGCTTCGGGGTCGGCGACGACGACCAGGTCATCTACGGCTACACCGGGGCCACGCCCGAATTCCTCATCGACTTCGTCGAGTACTTCCCCGGGGCCGCCGACCATCCCCTCGAGGTCAACTACCGGTGCCCGCCCGCCATCGTGGACGCTGCACGCCATCTCCTGTCGTACAACAGGGAGCGGGTGGCGAAGACCATCCGGACACCGGAGGCGAGGACCGATCCGTTGCCGGTCATCGGTGGACCACTGGCCGGTCTGGGCCCGGTCGTGGTCCGGACCGCACCGGCCGACGCCCAGGCCGATCTGGCGGTCGAGGTCGTCGACGCCTGGCGCGCCGCCGGGGTCGACGTGGCCGACATCGCCGTCCTGGCCAGGGTCAATGCCGCGCTCCTCCCGGTCCAGGTGGCGTTCCTCGAGTCGGAGGTTCCCTGCACCACCCCGTTGACCACCCAGATCCTGTCCCGTACGGGCATCCGCACGGCGTTCGCCTACCTGAGGATCGGTAGCGACCCGGGTGCCATCCGGAGGGAGGACGTGCGCGACACGATCCGCCGGCCGTCACGTGGCATCGCTCCCATGGTCGTCGACATGGTGACCAAGAACCGGACGACCTCGATCGCCGACATCCGCAGGCTCGCCGGCCGCCTGTCCGGCCGCGACGTCCCCAAGCTCGAGGCATACGCCGACGACCTCGAGGCCGTGGCCCGGGCGACGAGCCGGTCGACGGCCGAGGCGCTGCGGGCCGTGCGGGTGGGGATCGGCCTCGACGCCACCCTGGACACCCTCGACGCCTCCCGGGCCGGAGCGGACCGCTCGACCCACGCCGACGACCTGGCCGCCCTCGAATCGGTGGCACCGTTCCATCCGGATGCCGCCACCTTCGCCCACTGGCTGCGCGAGGTCCTGGGCCGTCCGCCGACCGACGGACCGGGGGTGGAGCTGTCCACCGTCCACCGGATCAAGGGCAAGGAGTGGGGGTACGTCCTCGTGGCCGGGGCATCGGCCGGTCTCTTTCCGCACCGTCTGAGTGACGACGTGGAAGGCGAGCGACGGGTGTTCCATGTGGCGATCACCCGTGCCGGGCGCCAGGTGGTGGTGGCCGGCGACCGTGACGCACCGTCGCCGTTCCTGGCCGAACTCGATGGGACCGCTCCACACGTCCCCGTGGTCGCCCGGACCACCGTTTCGGGACAGGCCGCGACGAAGGCCGAGGGGAGCCGGCGGCGCCCGGGCCCACGGTCGGTCGACCAGGGTGCCGGGTCGACCCCTGCCGGGCCCGCGGAGGCCTCGCTGCGGGCCTGGCGGTCGTCCGCGGCCCGCAAGGACGGGGTGCCGGCCTACGTGGTGCTCAACGACAAGGAGCTCGTCGGGATCGCCGAAAGGGCACCGGCGACGTTGGCCGAGCTCGCCAGGTGCCGGGGCATGGGGCCGATCCGGCTCGAGCGGTGGGGTGACGAGATCCTGGCCGTGCTGGAGGCGGCGGATTCGTTCGTCGAGTCGTAGTGCAGGTTCCCGGCCTACTGTGGTCGGCGAGGACGACGAACGCGAGGAGCACCATGGAACTCGGCATCCATTTCGCCAATTTCACCCTTCCCGGCGGGCCCCAGGCGATCGGTCCGGTCCTTTCGGGAACGGCGCGGGCCGCCGAGGACGCGGGCTGCGTGACGTTCACCCTCATGGACCACTACTTCCAGATGGAGGAGTTCGCCGACCGCAGGGAGCCGATGCTCGAGGGGTACACCTCGCTCGGGTTCCTCGCCGGGCGCACCGAGCGGATGACACTCGGGTTGATGGTGACCGGCGTCACGTACCGCCACCCCGGCCTGTTGGCGAAGATCGTGACCACCCTCGATGTCGTGTCGGGCGGTCGGGCCCAGTTGGGCATCGGGGCCGCCTGGTACGAGCGGGAGCACCTGGCCTACGGAGTGCCCTTCCCTCCCGTCGCCGAGCGGTTCGAGCGCCTCGAGGAGACCCTCCAGATCTGCCACCAGATCTGGAGCGACGACGACGGCCCCTACGAGGGGACCCACTACCGACTGGCCGAGACGATCTGCTCACCGCGGCCGGTCAGCAGCCCCCATCCGCCGATCCTGGTCGGCGGCGGAGGCGAGCGGAAGACCCTCCGACTCGTCGCCCGGTACGCCGACGCGTGCAACCTGTTCGCCGTCGACCCGGCCGAGGTGGCGCACAAGCTCGACGTCCTGGAACGGCACTGTGCCGACGAGCAGCGCGATCCGGACGACATCCGGCGCACCATCCTCGCCATGGTCGACCCGCTCAGCGACGTCGACGGGTTCCTCTCCACGATGGAAGGGTACGGGGCGCTCGGCGTCGAGCTGGTCGAGGTGATGCCGTTGGTGGACGATCCGGTGGCGTGGGCGACCCGGTTGGGGGAGCAGGTCGTCCCCCGACTGGCCGACATCGGGGTCTGACTCCGCAGCGGGGCCCCGTTCAGGGGCCGACCGGTGTGAAGCGGAGGGGCAGGCTGGCCGGGCCCCAGATACCGAACGTGGTCGGCTTCCACTCCACGGGCCCGTCGGTGGCGAGGCCCGGCATCCGGAGGGCCAGGAGGGTCAGCGCCTCCTGGAGCTCGGCACGGGCCAGGGCCGCTCCCATGCAGTGGTGGATCCCCGACCCGAAGGTCATCTGCTGGGTTTGGCGCTCCCGAGTGATGTCGAACGTGTCGGGCGCCTCGTAGGTCCCCTCGTCACGGTTGGCCCCGGCCAGGGACACCGAGACGAGCGTCCCCTTCGGGAAGAGCACCTCGCGGAACACGATGTCCTCCGGGGCGAAGCGGACGGTGCCGCGGACGGCGCCGAGGTAGCGCATGGCCTCCTCCACCGCCCGCGGGGCCAGTTCGGGTCGCTCGGCCAGGGTGGCCCACTGCTCGGGGTGCTCGGCGAACAGCGCCATGGCGCAGGCGAGCTGGTTCCTGGTGGTGTCGGTGCCGGCCATCAGCACGGCGATGGCGAGGGAGACCATCTCCTGGTTGGACAGCCGGTCACCGGCCTCCTCGACGGCGATGAGGTCACTGAGGAGGTCGTCACCGGGCGACGACCGTCGTTCGGTGATGAGGTCGCCGATGTAGGCCTCGAGAGCGAGGCTCGCCGCCTCGACGAGCGGGAGGTCCTCGGCCAGGTTCTGGTTGAAGATCCGGAAGATGTCCGTGGCCCAGGCGGAGAACCGGCGCCAATCCTCCTTCGGGGCCCCCAGCAACTCGCAGATGATGGGGATCGGATAGGGCTCGCACACGTCGGCCACCAACTCGCACCGCCCGGTGTCGTAGAAGGCGTCGACCAGGTCGCCGACGATCGTGCGCATGGACGGCCGCAGCCGGTCGGCCGCCTGGGGCGTGAACGCGGGGGCGACCAGCCTCCGCAGGCGTGCGTGGTCGTCCCCCTCCATGGCCAGGATCGACTTGCGCCGTTCGTCCTCGGACTCGTCGGGTTCGAGGCCGTTCATCTGCCGCAGCAACGACAGGGCGTTGTGGAACCGCTTGTCCCGCAGGAGCGACACGCAGTCCTCCCGCCGGCTGATCGAGTAGCCCATCGGTGTCTTGGCCAGCCAATGCCGGCCCCGGGCGTCGGCGATGACGGCCAACGCCTCCTCGCGCTCCATGCCGGCGATGTCGACCAGCGGTAGATCGAGTTCGTGGACAGATGTCACCATCGGGCGTGCTCCCGTCGAGGATTGACCACGGCCACGCTATCCCGGGTTCGCGGCACCGATCAGCCGGGCACGACCGATCGCGGTCGACCCGCGGGGAACGCGACGAACCGGTCGTCGGACAGGGTCTGCTCGCCGCTCCAGCGGTACGCGACCAGCGAGCTGCCCGGGCGCACGGCGCTGTAGTCGACGCACGCCGCGTGGGACGCGGCCGGCGACGGGCTCCCGCGGAACCAGTAGTGACCGAAGAAGACCGGGACCCGGTCCAGGTACCGGTAGGCGTCGATCGCGTCGGAGGGGCGGTCGGGGAGACCGGGGTGCGGCGTCCCGTCCAGGGTCTCCGACCCCTCGGGGATCACGCAGAGTGCCCGCAACGAGGTCGCCGTGGCGTCCCACCACCGGAGTCGTGCAGACCATCTCGGCGCCCCTTCGGGATCCCGGAAGGCCCAGACCTCGGGGAGCCTCACCTCGGGGCCCTTCAGGACGACCTCGACGGCGTCGAAGGCTTCGGTTCCCCGCGAGTTGGCCTCGATGATGAACCCGTCGCCCACCGGCTCCCCCGGGGTGACCCACTTGTCCAGGACGGCGATCGACGCCGGGTGCCAACAGGCATGGGCGACCCGGAGCGCGCCCAGGTCCAGGTACAGCGGGAGGGACCGGAACCAGTCGATGCACTCCCGGTGGAGGTCGGAACCTTCGCCGACCTGTTCCAGGAAGGTCCGGTGCTGGTGCATGTTGTGCCCGCCCCGGCGGCCCGCGTGGCTCCGCAGGTAGTCACCGGGAACCGCGGGGTCCGGGGTCGCGTAGGCGATCGCGTTGAACTCGTGGTTCCCCATGACCACCAGGGCCGATCCTGCGGCGTGCATGGCCCGGACGATCCGGACCACCTCCACCTGGGAGTCCCCACGGTCGATGAGGTCGCCGACGAACACCGCCTGGCGACCGGAGGGGTGACGGTAGGCACCGGCGGCCTCGTCGAAGCCGAGCGCTGCCAGCAGCCCTTCGAGCTTGTCGGCGCACCCGTGGATGTCGCCGATGATGTCGTACCCGGTCATGCGTCCTGCCTCTCGACCGTCAGTCTACGGGCGGGTCGCGCCGGACCATGCGGAGGCCACGGGAGATCCTCGCCGCCGCCGAACTCCGGGGAGGCCGTGCCCGCTTGCCGCCTCGCGACGGGTGAATGGTGGTCATTGCAGGGATGATGACCTAGGATTCCGGATGACGTAGCACGTCGTATCCGGCGAATTCGACGTCTGTGGCCGGATTTTGGAGTACACCATGGGACCTTCAGGACCGGTCCCGACCAATACCCGGCTCGCCCGTACCGCTGGCAGTCGAACCGTCGTCTTGGTCGTCGACCCGCAGGAGACGGCGCTCACCGCCACCGTCACCGGCCTGATCGAGCGGGCGCCCGAATCGGGTGGGAGCTCCGACTGGAACGGTGGGGCCCCGCCGGACGTGCGGGGTGTTCGGGACCTCGACGACGCGCTCCGTGCCGTCGAGGCCGGGTCGGTTGCGGCCATCGTCCTGATGGTGCCGACAGGTGACCGGCACGTCGAGCGGCGGGTGCGGGACGCGCGCACGGTCTCCACGGAGGTGCCGCTCATCGTCGTCTGCGACGGAGCCGCCGAGGTGCGGGGAAGTCTCATCGCCTGGGGGGCCGACGACGTCCTCGATCGCGGGTGCTTCGCCGAGGGATTCCTCCAATCGCTCGGCAACGAGGTCAGGCGGTCCCGGCGTCACTCACTCGAGCACCTGGTCTCCGCCCATCTGCTCATCGACGCGCTCTTCCGCGACATCGGCTACGCCCTGATCGACACGTCGGGCACGGTGGTCCTGACCGGGTTGCAGTCGTCGGAGCACTGGTCCGGCGGATTGATCGGTCTGCGGGCGTCGGATCTGGTGGTCGGGAGGGACCGCGTCCGGTTCGAGGAGGCCCTCCGACTGGCCGAGCGATTTCCGTCGGTGGCCCGGAAGGTGGAGGTGGAGGTCGTCTCGCCGACCCCGGGGCGCCGCTGGCTGGAGATCTCGATGGTCGACATCGGTCGGGTGTCGGCCGTCGGCGGGGTGGTCGCCACCCACCGGGACCAGGGACAGGGGGTACCCGACGCCGCGGTCGTCGAGTGCCTCGCCGAGGGCGTCGTCGTGTACGGCCCCGACGGAATCATCACCGTCTGGAACGACGCGGCGTCCCGGTTGCTCGGGGTCCCGGCCACCGAGGCCGTGGGGGCCGGGGTCGAGGCGCTGATCGGCCACGTGGCGCCGCCGACCCCGGTGCTGCCCGGCGAGGAGGTACCCGACCGGTGGATCGACGAGGTCCAGATGGTCCTGCCCGACGGCGGCGAGTACCTGATCGAGCGCAACTTCACCAGGGTGCGGGGGAGCCGTGGCAACCTCCTCGAGACCGTCCTCGTGGTGGCGTCGGTGACCGGCCGCCACGACGCGGAGGTGATCGCCCAGCGGTTCAGCGCGGTCCTGGACTCGTCGTCGGAGGCGATCCTGAGCAAGACGGCCCAGGGAGTCATCACGACGTGGAATTCGGCCGCCGAGAGGATGTACGGCTATACGTCCGAGGAGGTGATCGGCCGGCACGTGGCGATGCTGGTTCCCGAGGACCGGCGGGGTGAGCTCGAGTCGATCCTCGCCCAGGTGGCCCGCGGCTCGGCGGTGGAGCGGCTGGAGACGGTCCGACGCCGCAAGGACATGTCCGAGGTCCGGGTGGTGCTGAGCGTCTCGCCCCTGTTCGACGGCGACGGGACGGTGGTGGGTTCGATCGCGGTCGCCCGCGACATCACCTTGCAGCGCGCCGCGGAGGAGGAGAGCGAGCTGGCCGAGCTGCGCTTCGAGGGGTCGTTCCGCAGGTCGACGTTCGGGATGGCGATGGCCGACCTGGTCGGTCGGCTCGCCAGCGTGAACCCCGCGTTCTGCGATCTCCTCGGGCGTCCGGCCGGGGAGATCGTCGGACACATGATGTTCGACTTCGCGGAGTCCGACGGGCGACTGGTCTCGCAGGCGGAGGTGCCGTCGATCCGGGACGGGGTCGACTCCTACTCCGACGAGCGCCGCTACCGTCGACCCGACGGGATTACGGTGTGGCTGCAGGCCAACGTGACGGTCATCCGCGGGTCGGAGGGGGAACCGCTCTACCTCATGATCCAGGCGCTGGACATCACCGCCCGGAAGCGGATGGAGTACGAACTCGAGCACCGCGCCCTGCACGACGACCTCACCGGGCTCCCCAACCGGGCGCTCCTCAACGACCGGCTGGACCAGGCGCTGGCCGTCGCGCGGCGGGCGGGACACCAGGTCGGCATGGTCTTCCTCGACGTGGACGGATTCAAGAACGTCAACGATGCGCTGGGACACGGCGCGGGCGACCGTCTGCTGGTCGAGCTCGGTCACCGCCTGCGCTCGACGATCCGTCCGGTCGACACGGTGGCCCGGTTCGGGGGTGACGAGTTCGCCATCCTGTGCGCCGACGTGACCATGGAGTCGATGGAGCTGCTCGCCGCCCGGATCAGGGGGGCCATGAACGAGCGGATCGACGTGGGAGGGCACGACGTCGCGGTGCACGCCAGTCTGGGGATCACCCTGAGCGAGCCGGAGAGCTCGGCCCAGTCGATCCTGTCCGAGGCCGACGCCGCGATGTACCGGGCCAAGGAGCTCGGTCGGGACCGGAGCGCGATCTTCGACGACGCGCTGCGCACCCGGGCGGCCGAGTACCTCGAGAGCGAGAAGGCGCTCCGGCTGGCCATCGCCCGACGCGACCTGGTCGCCTACTACCAGCCGATCGTCGGGCTGAACGACGGCCGGCCGATCGGGGTGGAGGCCCTGGTCCGGTGGGTCAGGGACGACGGGACCATCGTCCCCCCCGACCGGATCATCCCCCTGGCGGAGTCGACCGGTCTGATCGTCCGGTTGGGGGAGCTCATCCTGCTCGAGTCGGTGCGCACGGTCTCGACGTGGAACTCGATGAGCTCCGCCGAGGAGCAGCTGGTGGTCAGCGTCAACATCTCCGCACGACAGCTGTCCGAGCCGTCCTTGGTCGAGATGGTGCGCCGCGCGCTCGAGGAGACCGGGCTCGAGCCGGGCCGGCTCCAGCTCGAGATCACCGAGACGGTGGTCATGAGCGACATCGAGGCGACGATCGCCAAGCTCTACGAGATACGGGATCTCGGGGTGACCGTCTCCATCGACGACTTCGGCACGGGCTACAGCTCGCTCGCCTACCTCAAGCAGCTCCCGGTGGACACGCTCAAGATCGACCACTCGTTCGTCGACGGCGTGGTGGACGACCCGGACGACCATTCGATCGTCGAGGCGGTCATCGGCCTCGGGCGGGCCCTCGGGATCACCTGCCTGGCCGAGGGTGTGGAGTCGGACGAGCAGCTCGACTCCCTGGCGCGGCTGGGCTGCGACCTCGGCCAGGGTTACCTGTGGGCCCGTCCCATGGCCGCCACCGACGCCCGACAGTGGCTGGCACGACGGTTCGCCGACCTGTGACCGTCCGCCCCGGCACCGACCGGCACCATCGGTGCGGGGAGCCGCCTCGGGTGTAACGATCGCGGAGAATCGCTGGTGTCGGACGTTACAGAGTCGTAAACAGTGCTTTCGCCCGCGCCCGGCGGGTGTCACATTGGTCAGGTGGGAACTGTGGTCGAACTACGTGGATCGGACGATGCCACCCGCACGGCGGTCGGCGACGTGCAGCAGGAGAGCGCCCGCGCCCGCTGGCTCCTGCTGGCGTGGGCGGTCCTGGCGCCGATCGCCACGGCGCTGCTGCTGACCCCCTGGCGCGACCGGCTCGCCGCCGCGGACGACGCCCTGATCCTGGTCGTGGTGATCGTCGCGGTGGCGACCTCGGGCCACCGGTGGGCCGCGGCGACCTGTGCACTCGTCTGCGCGCTCTCGTTCGACTTCTTCCTGACCCGGCCGTACAACTCGTTGCGGATCACCCGGACGAGCGACCTGGTGACCGAGCTACTCCTGTTGGTGGTCGGGCTCGCGGTGGGCGACCTGGCGGCGCGCGGGCGCACCCATCGGACGGCCGCGTCGCAGGGCCGCCGCCACATCGAATTGCTGCACTCGGTCACCGAGATGGCGGCCAGCGGCCGCGATCCGGACGAGATGGTCCGGGTCGCCGCCGACGAGCTGTGCCGGTTGCTCACCCTCCGCACCTGCACGTTCTCGGTGGACGACGGCGGAGTGGCCGCCCGTGTCCAGCCCGACGGCGAGGTGAGGATAGGTGACGTGGCCTGGTCCACCGACGACCTCGGTCTTCCCCACCGGGGTGTGGACCTGCCGGTGCGGGGCAACGGCGCCGTGCTGGGTCACTTCGTCCTGATGCCGGTCCCCGGCACGCCCGTCGCCGGGGACGTGCTGCTGGTCGCGGTGGCCATCGCCGACCAGGTCGGGGCGGCACTCGCCGCGGCACCCGGCTGGGTCCCGGGAGCCCGCTGACCCCGGACCCCGCCCCCGGTGCCGGTCGTCGCGCACCACCGGGGGGGCGGTGACGGTTCATCGATTGGTTGAGCAATGGCAACCTTCCGGAAACGAAGCGCGGGTACAGTCGGCGGCACCGGGAGGGCGATGTCGCCCTTTCGCCGGCAGGACCGACCGGCGCCACCGATCACGGTGGAAGGGGACGGAGGAGGTCAGAGGGCCGAGCAATGGCAATCCCCCTAGAGGTTCCGACCATCGGGACCGACACCGCATCTGGTGACGGCGCCCACGTTCCCGCGGCTCCCCACGTGGTGGTGCTGTTCGGTGCCACCGGTGACCTGGCCAAGCGCAAACTCCTCCCCGGGCTCTTCCACCTGTCGAGGGCCGGGATGCTGCCGGAGTGCCACATCGTGGCCACGTCGCTGGAGTCGCTCGACAACGGCGAGTACCACGCCATCGCCCGGAGGGCGTGTGACGAATTCGCCCGTGGCGACGTCACCGACCACCACTGGGGTGAGTTCCAGCGCCGCATCAACTACGTGCCCGGCGAGCACGGCGTCCACGGCCTGGGCGAGATGGTCCGGCGGCTCGAGGCCACCTTCCACACCGAGCCCCGGAGGCTGCACTACCTGAGCGTCCCACCGGACGCGGCCCACGCTGTGGTCCGCACCCTCGGCGAGGCGGGGCTCACCGAGCGGGCGCGGATCATCATGGAGAAGCCCTTCGGGACGGATCTCACGAGCGCGCGGAAGCTCAACTCCCTCGTTCGGGAGGTCTTCGACGACGACCAGGTCTTCCGGATCGACCATTTCCTGGGCAAGGAGGCGGCACAGAACATCCTCGCCTTCCGTTTCGCCAACGGGCTCTTCGAGCCGATCTGGAACCGGCAGCACATCGACCACGTCCAGATCGACGTGCCCGAGACGCTCGGCGTCGAGTCGAGGGCCGCGTTCTACGAGCAGACCGGCGCGTTCCGGGACATGGTCGTGACCCACCTGTTCCAGATCCTCGCCTTCGTGGCCATGGAGCCGCCGACCGAACTCGAGCCCCGGTCGATCAACGAGGAGAAGAACAAGGTCTTCCGGTCACTCCGACCCATCGACACCCGCAGCGTCGTGCGCGGCCAGTACGAGGGGTATACCCACTCGGACGGCGTGGCGGCGGGCTCGGACACCGAGACCTTCATCGCCCTGCGGTGCGAGATCGACAACTGGCGGTGGGCGGGCGTCCCCTTCTTCCTGCGGACGGGCAAGCACCTGGCCGAGGGCGCCCGGATCGTGTCGATCGCCTTCCGCGAGCCTCCGAAGTCGATGTTCCCGTCCGGGTCCGGGGTGGGGGCCCAGGGTCCCGACCACCTGACCTTCGACCTGGCCGACTCGTCCAGGCTCTCGCTCTCCTTCTACGGGAAGCGACCGGGCCCGGGCATGAAGCTGGACAAGCTCAGCCTGCAGTTCGCGCTCCACGAGACCGAGGACAGCGAGAACGTCCTCGAGGCCTACGAGCGACTGATCCACGACTCGATGAGCGGGGACCAGACCCTCTTCACCAACGCCGAGGGCATCGAGCGTCTGTGGGAGGTGTCCCAGCCGCTGCTCGACGACCCGCCGGAGGTCCAGCTCTACCGGGTCGGGTCGTGGGGCCCTCCGGCCATGCGCGACCTGATCGCGCCGCGCACCTGGCGGCTGCCGTTCGAACGTGGATGGCGCCAGAAGAAGTGAGTTGGCCGCCGGTTGACGATCAGGTTCCGGGACGGGGTCGGTGACCGGGCCGCCCGGCACCGGTGTCGTCGCCACCCTCGACCCGGACCTCGACCACGGGTTCGGGACGGTCGTCGAATTCGGTGCGTAGGGCCCGGGACATGACGGCGTGCTGCAGGTAGAGCGTCGTGATGTAGGTGAGCTCCAGGATCTCCTCGTCGGACAGATGGGACCGGAGGGCGGCGAACAGTCCGTCGGGGACCCTGCCGTGATCGAGGGCGAGGCAGTCGGTGTAGGCCAGCACGAGTCGTTGGACCTCGTCGAAGCAGTCCGCCGCGGCCCAGTGCGGGACGGCGGCGATGGCCTCCTCGCCGACCTCGAGGGCCCGCAGGGACTTGCAGTGCTGGGAGAACACGAACTGGCTGCCCGACGCCCAGCCGACGCGGGCCTGGGCAAGCTCCCGCAGCGCCGGGTCGAGGATGCGCTCGGGGCTCTGGTAGAGGCCGAACCCCTGGACGGCGTGCTCGAGGACGTCGGGAACCAGGGCGAACACCGTCCACCAGTCCCCCGGGGTCCCGTCCGAGGTCCCGGGCTCGGCCACCGGGTCACGACCCTCGAAGAGGAGGTCGTACATGACGGTCACGATCGGCGCGTCGGCCCCGGAACGCGACACCTGCCGGAGTCGGGGCACCCCGGTCCTCAGGCCGGCGCCCGGTCGGCGGCGCGGGCCGGCACGTGGGCGACGTCGGCCGGACCGAGGGGCCGGGTCCAGCAGGCGAACTCGAGGAGGATCCCGTCGGGGTCCTGGAAGTAGATGGACCGGACGAACACCCCGGGGTGAGGCCCGTCGGCGATGCCCCACTCGCTGTCGTCGTGGTCGGCGACGTCGGTGCAGTCGATCCCGGCGGCACGCAGACGGTCCCGGTAGCCGTCGATCGACTCGGGAGGCACCGCGAAGGCCACGTGGTTCATGGACCCGACGGCGCTGGTGAGACTCCCCTGGTCGGGGCGGCCCGTCGGTGCGGACACACCGGGGACGGCGTCGGGGGCGTCGGGGAACCAGAAGAAGGCGAGGGTGTCGCCCCCGCCACAGTCGAAGAAGAAGTGCTGGCCCATGCCGGCCGGCAGCTCGATGGTCTTGACCAGCGGCATGCCCAGCACGTTGGCGTAGAAATCGACGGTCCGCTCCATGTCGCTGCAGACGAGGGCCAGATGGTTGATGCCCCGGAATTCGAAGCCGTGACCGGGCGACCGGGCGGCCGGTGGCTCGTGTGCCTGGTGGTCCATGGCCGCTCCTCGGGTTCAAATCGGGGTGCCCGCCGCGCTTCGGACGGGTCGGCCCCGGTCGCCCCCAACCGTAATCCCCACACGGTGGGCCCGCTCCGGCCGCGGTCCGGAGTCGTGTCGTCCCGTCAGGGTTCCGCCAAGGCCGCCAGCGCGTCGATGTCGATGGCCTGCTGGGCCTGGCGGGTCACGCTCTTCAGGAACATCCGGTCGCCCCGTTCGGTCTGCCCGACCATCATCGAGGCGCCCACGGCCATCACCAGACCACCGAAGCACTCGCGGCGGTAGTCCACGAGCAACGCGTCGAGCGGGTATCCGGTGACCCCTCGGGCGACCAGCGCCTCGTGGTAGCAGCCGATGAGCTCCCGTTCGGCGGCCCGGCGGACCTCGGGTTCGAGGCTCCCTCCGACGAAGTAGGCCAGGTCGTAGGCACCGCAGCCCCAGCCGACGGTCTGGAAGTCCACCACCACCGGGTCGGGGCGGTCCGGGGAGAACAGGAGGTTGTCGAGGCGGAAGTCGGCGTGGACGATCGTGCGCGGACCCCGGTCGCGACCCATCCACGACCGGATCCGGGGGATGAACGCCTCGAGGAGCGCGACGTGCCCGGGGTCGAGCCGGTCCGCATACCGTTCGAGGAAGGTGGGGAAGACGCCGGTCACGACAGTCGCCGTGAACTCGTCGCCCTCGGGCGTCGAACGGTCGATCCACGTGCGGCCGGCCAGGTCCGACGCCTCCCAGCACGGGGCGTGCAGAGCGGCCATCTGCCCGATCGCCGCGGCCGCCACGTCGGCGTCGCACCCCACGATCTCGTCCCCCGGGACGGCATCGTGGACGTCCTCGAGCAGGAGGGTGAACCAGGCGTCGACCGGGTCGATCGCGGCGAACAGGACCCGGGGGAGCCGGGCATCCACCCGTGGGGCCACCTCGGCATAGAACCGCACCTCGACCTCGTAGGCCCGCATGATCCGCCCCGTGGCCCGGCTGCGGGCGTCGTGGGAGGCGAACTTGCCGACCACGCTGGCCGGTCCGGCCCCCTCGGGCTCGCAGCGGATGTCGAACCGGACGGTGTCCGCCATCTGGCCGGTGCCGACGGGAGTGGTGCCGAGATCCGTCACCCTCGCGTCGGTGGCGAGGAGACCCCGGTCCTGCAGGACCCGGGTCAGCCAGTCGGCACCGACGTCGGCCGGGGTGCGCAGCACCTCGGACGCCCCTCGCGCGTGCGGATGCCCGTCGCCGGTCGCCACGGGTCAGTCCAGACCGGCGAGCCGGGGGGAGACGGTCAGCCCTCCGTCGACCCGGAGGACCTGGCCGGTGACGAAGCCGGCCCCGTCGGAGAGCAGGAATCCGACCACGCGGGCGATGTCGTCCGGTGTCCCGAGGCGCCCGAGCGGGTTCTGGTCGGCCAGACGGGCACGACCCTCCTCACCGACACCCCGTGCCGCGGAATCGGTGAGGATGAACCCGGGCGCGACGACGTTGCACCGGATCCGGTCCCGTCCGTAGCGGGTGGCGACGTGCCGGGCCAGTTGCTCGAGGGCGGCCTTGGACACGCCGTAGGCGACCCGCCGGTGCTCGCCGATGGAGGCGGAGCCCGACGAGATGAAGACGATGGAGCCCCCGCCCCGCTCCCGCATCCGCGGGATGACCTCCCGGACGAGGAGCAGACCGCCGGTGGCGTTGGTCGCCAGTACCCGCTCCCAGGTCCGGAGATCGACCTCCTCGGCGTCGAGGTCGGTCCGGAAGTCGGTCCAGGCGGCATTGTGGTCGAGGAGGTCGACGCCACCGAAGCGCCGCGCCACGGAGTGGACCATGGCGGTGACGGCGGAGGGATCGGACACGTCACAGGTGAGGCCGACCGCTTGGTGACCGGCCCGGTCGAGTTCGGCGGCTACCGACCCGGCTCCGTCGCCGTCGCGGTCGGTCACGGCCACCGCGGCCCCGAGTTCGGCCAGGTGCCGTGCGGTGGCGGCACCGATGCCGCGTGCCGCGCCGGTCACGATCGCCACCTTCCCCTCCAGGGAGGCGACCCGTGCCGTCGCCATCAGGTCCAGCCGTCCCGGTACGCGGGACCGGGCCGTCGTGTCCGTCGAGCGACCTCGGGTGCACCCATGGGAGCACGGTAGCCAACACCGGTGCAGGGCGCCCGGACCGCGGCGCGGACGCACCCGACCCGGGTCCGGACGCGAGCGGGCGCCCGTCCCACAGATCGGCGGGGATCGGGCGCTCGGCTCTTGTTGTACTCCGAGAGCGGGCTGCGGTGGGGAGTGGCAACCAGGGAACTCCTTACGTTCCTGTCCTCGCAGGGTCCGCCGTGGCGGACGATCTGCACTCGGCCATCCTGGGCCTACGGCCGACTACCCCGTCGATCCCTCGCCGTCCGTTCTCAGAACGGGCAACCTCTGCGTCTTCGCATAGGCAGCTCCTTCCGGATCCTGGTGGATCCTTCAACGGCGAGCATAGGGATCGGGCCGCGTCCGATGAAGAGGAGAAGGTCCCGATCCGCGCGGTATCGGGCCGCCGCGGTCGCCCCGCGTCCGGAATGCGGCGGTACTCTGCAAGCGGCCGGGCGCGACAGCCGCGCTACGACCGGGGACGACGGAAGGACCAGGATGACGGATCGACTCGAGGCACTCCGCAACTCCGTCGACCGGCTGCACGCCGTGGTGGACGGACTCGATCCGGCCCGTCTCGGCGATCCGGCCTACCCGACCGAGTGGACGGTCGCCGATGTCCTGTCCCATCTGGGGTCCGGAGCCGTGATCCTCCGTCGACGGCTCGACGACACCCTGGCCGGGGTGGAGACGCCGGACGACGCGGCCCAGGCGGTGTGGGACGTGTGGAACGGCAAGTCCCCGGAGGCCCAGGCCGCCGACGCCCTGGTCTCGGATCGGGACCTGCTCGACCGGCTCCTCGGGCTCACCGGTGCCGAGCGGGACAGGTTCCGCTTCGCCATGGGTCCGATGACCTTCGACCTGGACGGTTTCGTGGGTCTCCGGCTGAACGAGCACGCGCTGCACCTGTGGGACATCGAGGTCACCTTCGACCCGGCGGCGACGGTGGCGCCGGAGGCGGTCGACTGCATCGTCGACAACCTGCAGATGTTCGCCCGGTTCACCGGGAGGCCGCTCGACCGGGCCCGCACGATCATGGTGGCGACGACGGGGCCCGAGCGGACGATCGCCGTGGTACTGGGGCCCGACGAGGTGGCGCTGTCCGCCAGCGAATCCGTGGACGCGCCCGACCTCCGACTGCCCGCCGAGGCGTTCGTCCGCCTCGTCTACGGACGGCTCGACCCCGGGCACACCCCGCCCACCAGCGGGTCGGCCGATCTCGACGAGCTCCGGGCGGTCTTCCCCGGCGCGTGAGCGGGCGGCAGCCGCTGCCCGTCAGCCGGACACCAGGGACGGCCGCGAGACGGCGAACATCGCCAGGCACCCGAGCACGGTGACCAGCGTCCAGGACCACGCGGTACGTGGCTTGGACCGCATCGTGGTGACCACCACCATGGCGGCGGCTCCGAGGGAGGCGCACAGCAGTACCGTCTGCGCCGCCCTGGCGCTGCCGCCGATGACCCAGATGGTGAACGCACAGGACGCGAGCAGGACCACCCCGCACAGGAGTGCGGCCCGGGCGGACATGCGCTGCGGGAGCCCGGTGATCCCGGACCGGGCGTCGTCCTCCCGGTCGGCCAGGGTGTTGACGAAGTGGGCGCCGACGCCCAACAGGGCGGTGGCCAGCATCATCTCCGGCCGCGGCCAGGGATGGGTCGGTAGTCCGAGGGTCACGAATGCCGGGAGGAGGCCGAAGGACACGGCGTAGGGGAGGGGGCTGGCGAGGGTGGCTTTGAGGCCCAGGTTGTAGGCCCATGCCGATCCGATGGCCACCAGGTGGACGGTGGCGGCCCGCCATCCGGAGAGCAGCGACAGCGGGACGGCTGCGACCAGGGCGCTGCAGGCCGCCAGGCGCAGGGTGGCGACGCTCACGTCGCCGGACACGACGGGCTTGTCCGTCCGACCTACGGCGAGGTCGCGTCCGGCGTCGAACCAGTCGTTGCTCCAGCCGGTGGAGAGCTGCCCGGCCAGCACGGCGAGCGCGACCACCACGCAGCCCCTCGTCCCACGGCCCGCCAGGGCTGCCAGGGCGGTGGTCATGGTCGTCACCGCCAGCGTCGGCTGGAAGTGGCAGGCCCGGACCAGTCCGAGGAACCGTCGTCGGTCGTACGCCGTCTGCGGCGGGCGTTCCGGAGCCACGGGCCACCCTACGCCGGGACGGGCCGGCGGCCGGCGGCCGGCGGCCGGCGCTACTGTCCGGGGGCCGGCGGTGCCCCGCTGGCGAGCAGCGCGCCGTCGGGATCGATGCGGACGAAGAGCTTCTCGATCTCGGAGGCGATGACCGGACGGGAGAACAGGAAGCCCTGCCCGTGCTGGCACCGCTCGCTCCGGAGCCCCTCGATCTGGCTCGGCTGCTCGATCCCCTCGGCCAGGGTGACGAGGCCAAGGGTGTGCCCGAGCTCGACCAGGGTGTGGATCAGCGCCGCCGCGTCGGGCGAGCCGCTCATCTCCGACACGAAACTCCGGTCGATCTTCAACACGTCGACCGGGAACTGGCGGAGGTAGGCCAGCGACGAGTACCCCGTCCCGAAGTCGTCGATGGCCAGCTTCACGCCGAGGTCCTTCAGACGGTGGAGACGGGAGACGGTGGCGTTGGCGTCCTTCATGAGGACGGACTCGGTGATCTCGATGATGAGCGAGGTCGGGTCGAGGCCGTAGGTGTCGAGCGCGCTGCGGACGTGGCCGACGAACTCGTTCGAGTCGAGCTGGCGCATCGAGACGTTGACGGACATGGTGAGGTCCTGCCCGACCGACTGCCAGACCGCGAGCTGCCGGCATGCCTCGTCCAGGACCCATCGACCGACGTCCACGATGTCACCGCTGTCCTCGAGCACGTGGATGAACCGGTCCGGCGTCAGGATCCCCTTCGTCGGGTGCTGCCAGCGGATGAGCGCCTCGACACCGCGCATCTGCATCTCTTCGAGGTCGAAGATGGGCTGGTACAGGAGCCGGAATTCCCGGGAGGCCAGGGCCGAGTCGAGCTCGGTCCGTAGGGTGAGACGGTCGCTGGCCGCCACGTGCATGGCTTCCTGGAACACGACGAACTGGTCGCGCCCCGCGCCCTTGGCCCGGTACAGCGCGATGTCCGCGTCACGCAGGAGATCCTGTGCGCACTGACGGTCCCCGACGGCGATGCCGATGCTGGCGGTGACCGTGATCGGGATGTTCTCGAACCCCTCGATGAAGAAGGGGGCACGCAGGACATGGCGGATGCGCTCGGCGATCGACTTCGGTCCGTCGGCCAGGGACACGCCCTCGGCCAGGATCACGAATTCGTCACCACCGAGGCGGCCGACGGTGTCGCTCGTCCGGAGCAGTCCGACGAACCGGCTGGCCACCGACTGGAGCAGGCGGTCCCCAGCCTCGTGCCCCAACGAGTCGTTGGCGTCCTTGAAGTTGTCGAGGTCGACGAAGAGCGCGGCCACCGGTTGGCCGTCGCGTCGGGCCCGGGCGAGCATCCGGTCGGTCCGATCGAGGATGAGCTGCCGGTTGGCCAACCCGGTCAGCGGATCGTGGAGCGCACGGTGCGAGAGCAGGTCCTCGAACTTCTTCCGCTCCGTCACGTCCCGGACATTGGCGACGTAGCCGCCGACCGCCGGACGTTCGATCTGGTTCGAGACCACGGCCTCGACGTCCCGCGGGGTGCCGTCCGCACGGATCATGCGGAATTCGAGTACGGCGGTGTCCGACGAGGCCTGGAATTCCGGACCGAGGCGCCGGCGCACCACGTCGGCGTCGTCCGGATGGACGTAGCTGGTGGCTTCGGTGCCGACGAGCGCACCGGGCTCGTAACCGAGGAGTTCCGCGACGGCCGGCGAGAGGTAGCGGTACATCCCGTCCGGGCCGATGATCATCGTGACGTCGGACGAATTCTGGATCAGCGACCGGAACCGGTCCTCGCTCAGTCGGACGGCGACCTCCGCCCCCTCCTTCTGCTCGATGATGGCTCCGGCCATGCGGATCACGAACGCCAGGACGAACACACCCATGAGGGTGATGGCCGTCGCCCGGGCGAAGGAGAGGGTGCACGGGAACCAGCCCAGCCAGATGAACAGCTCGCCGATCGCCATGGCCGACAGACTCCAGAGGGCCACCGGCCGCCACGCCCAGGAGCCGCTCTGGGCGATGACCTCGAGGGCCACGAAGGCGTACGCCCCCCACAGGACGGGTCCCCAGCCGGTCAGGTAGATCACCGCGGTGACCGAGGCGATCTGGGTGGCCAGGCGGAGGTGGAACGAGATGGTGGACGGATGGGTCGAGTGGAGATGGTCCACGTACAGATTGGTGACCGGGATGGCAATGAAGATGCCGAGCCAGATCCAGACCGATTCGTGGACGACGAAGTGGAAGCGCATGAGCACCAGGACGGCGACGAAGGCGATCGGTCCGATCAGATAGCCCAGGCTCGTCGGGTCCAGGCGACGCCGCGACGGGTCGGCCGGAGGGGCGTCCGGTACCGGGTCCACATCGTCAGTGTGTCGGAAGCTCGCCTTGTCGGGCATCTCTCCCCCGTCGCGCCGGTCCACGGTTCCGTGGTATGTGCTTTTCGGCGCGAACGGGCGGCAACTTGAACCACCGTGCAGATGCGGGGCCGGCGGTCGTCCCCGGGGACGGCTACCGCTCCGGGAGGATCCCCCGGACGTAGGCGGCCTGGCCCGCGTGCTGGAGATCGTCGGCGATCACGCTCACCAGCCGGACACCGGCGGTCACCGGCGGATCCCAGTTCCGGTCCACCACCCGGTCGAGGTCGGCGTCGGTGAGCGATGCGACGTAACCGACCGTCGCCCGGTGCACCTCCTCGAAGTAGCCGAGCAACAGCGCGGCCTCGCCCGTCACGGTCGCCACCGCGGCGGCGTCGTGGCCGTAGCCGGTGTCCCACGGATCCAGGGGGAGCGAGAACCGCCCGACCCACCCACCCGCCGTCCACAGCTGCTCGGCGCCGCGCATGGCGGCGACGTGATCGTCCTGGATCCGGGTGAGGTGCCAGACCAGCCAGGCGATCGAGTTGGACTCCTCGCCGGGCCGGTAGGCGAGCTCGGCTGCGGTGAGCCCGTTGACGGCGGGGTGCACCGTGTCCCGGATCCGCTCGAATGCATCCATCAGTACGTCGGCGCTGTTCATGGATGACCTCCTCGGTCGCTCGCCCGCCAGTCTCGCCGATACCCCGGCGGGCGTGGTCAGGCGGCCACGGGGGCCGTCACGGGATCGTGCGACTCGCGCCCGATACCGAAGGCGGCCCCCAGGACATCGTCCACATGGGCGGCCAGGACGAACGACATCTGCACGCGCACCGACTCGGGCACGTCGTCGAGGTCGGGCCCGTTCCTCTCCGGGAGCACCACCGTCGTCAGCCCGGCCCGGTGGGCGGCGAGCACCTTCTGGCGGACGCCTCCGATGGGCAGCACCCGTCCCTGGAGGGTGACCTCACCCGTCATGCCGATGCCGGGCGCGACCGGTCGGTCGGTCAGCAGGCTGACCAGCGCGGTCGTCAGGGTGACGCCTGCGGACGGACCGTCCTTCGGGACCGCGCCCGCGGGCACGTGGACGTGGAGGCGCTTGCCCGCGAAGGCCTCGGGACCGATGCCCAGTTCGCCGGCGTGCGAGCGCACGTAGGACAGGGCGATCTCCGCGGACTCCTTCATGACGTCACCCAGCTGACCGGTGATGGTCAGTCCCTCGACGCCGTCCATCATGGTGACCTCGACGGAGAGGACGTCGCCTCCGGCTCCGGTCACGGCCAGGCCGGTGGCCACGCCGGGCACCGAGGTGAGGTCGGCCGGTTCGAAGTGGAACCGCGGACGACCGAGCCACTCCGGTACGTCGGACGCGTCGATGACCAGCGGCGGTTCGTCACCGTCCCGGGCCGCGACCTTCCCGGCGACCTTGCGGAGGAGCTTGCCCAGCTCGCGCTCGAGCGACCGTACCCCGGCCTCCCGCGTGTAGTCGGCCACGATGCGTTGCAGGGCGTCGTCGGTCACGACCACCTCCCCGTCGGCGAGCGCGGAACGGGCCCGCTGGCGCGCCACCAGGTGGTTGCGGGCGATGGCGACCTTCTCGTCCTCGGTGTAGCCGTCGAGCCGGATGACCTCCATCCTGTCCAGGAGCGGTCCCGGGACGGTGTCGATCACGTTGGCGGTGGCGAGGAAGAGGATCTTGGACAGGTCCAGCTCCACTTCGAGGTAGTGGTCGCGGAACGTGTGGTTCTGTGCCGGGTCGAGCACCTCGAGGAGTGCCGAGGCGGGGTCGCCCCGGAAGTCGGAGCCGAGCTTGTCGACCTCGTCGAGCAGGACGACCGGATTCATGGTGCCGGCCTCGCGCAGGGCGCGGACCATCCGGCCGGGCTGGGCCCCGACGTAGGTGCGGCGGTGTCCGCGGATCTCGGCCTCGTCGCGCACGCCGCCGAGCGCGACCCGTACGAACGAGCGTCCGAGTGCCCGGGCGACGGACTCGCCGAGCGATGTCTTGCCCACTCCGGGCGGGCCCACCAGGGCGAGGATGGCGCCGGCCCCCCGACCACCCACCGGGGCCAGGCCCCGGTCGACCTGGAGCTTGCGGACGGCGAGGTGCTCGAGGATCCGCTCCTTCACGTCCTGGAGTCCGTCGTGGTCCTCGTCGAGGAGGCGGGTGGCCTCCCCGAGGTCGATGCGGTCGTCGGACTCGACGCCCCAGGGGAGCTCGAGGACGGTGTCCAACCACGTCCGGATCCAACCGTGCTCGGGACTCTGCTCCGACGTGCGCTCGAGCTTGCCGACCTCGCGGTCCACCGCCGTCGCGACATCCTCGGGCAGGTCCGCGGCCGCGGCGCGGGCGCGGTAGTCGTCCGGCCCCGCCTCGCCACCCCCGTCCTCGCCCAGCTCCTTGCGGATGGCGTCGAGCTGCCTCCTGAGCAGGAACTCGCGCTGGGTCTTCTCCATGCCCTCCTCCACGTCGGTCTTGATGCGCTCCCGCAGCGTGATGTCGGCCAGGACCTCGCGGGCCCAACCGAGGACCAGCCGCAGCCGCTCGACGACGTCGACGGTCTCGAGCACGGACACCTTCTGGTCCAGCGACAGGTCCGGCGAGTACCCGGCCAGGTCGGCGACCCGTCCGGGCTCGGCCGCGTCGGGAAGCCGTTCCGCCAGCCGGCCCGCGCCGCGCGAGACGAGGATGTTCTCGAGGACGGCCCGGTACTCCCGGGCCAGCTCGACGGCGGTCTCCGGCGGTTCGGTCCCGCTGTCGCCGACCAGTTCGACCTCGACCCACAGGGCGCGACCCGTTCCGGGCACGGCGGTCCCGAGGAGGGCCCGCGCGACGCCGCGGACGGCCACGGCGGCCATCCCACCGGGCAGCTGGCCCCGTTCCGTCACCTCCGCGACGGCGCCGACGGACGAGTAGCGCCCGTCGATGAAGGGCACGATGACCAGCGTGCCGTCGGCCGACTCGGCCGCCTCGACCGCGGCGATGGCCTCCTCGGACTCGAGGGCCATGGTGAAGACCATGCCCGGGAGCAGTACGCCCGAGGTCAGGGGCAGGAGGGGCAGGTTCTCATGTGGTGTCTTCATCGATCCTCCGGGATCCGCGGCGGTGGTCACGTTCCAACACCGGGTCCCGCGAAACATTCCCCGGTCCGGTGCCCTGTCCCCGTCCGGTCCGGATCGGTGCGGACCCCGGTAGACTGGGAGGGGAGGGTGTCCGTGTCCACGACCTGTTCACATCTCGATTCAGCATCGGACGTCCCCCCGTCGGGGACCGGCTGCGAGGAGTGCCTCCGTACCGGAGAGCGGTCGGTCCACCTCAGGATGTGCATGAGCTGCGGTCATGTCGGCTGCTGCGACAGCTCGCCCGGCCGGCATGCCACCGGACACTGGGAGGCTCACGGGGACCATCCCCTCATCCGTTCCTTCGAGCCGGGCGAGGACTGGTGGTGGTGCTACGTCGACCAGGTCGCGTTCGACGTGGACGGAGCACCTCCGTCGCCGTCGCACCCCTGACGTCGAGCGGACGACGGGGCCGTCGGGGGCCGGGGGCCTCGTCGTCGGTGGCATAAGCTCCGGGCTCCCGGAGCGACCGACCCGCGAGGTGCGACACCGTGACCTACTGCCTGTCCATGCGACTCGAGGAGGGACTGATCTTCCTGGGCGACACGCGGACCAACGCGGGCGTGGACAACGTGAGCACGTACCGGAAGGTGCACCTGTTCCAACCGGCACCCGACCGGATCTTCGTCCTCGAGTCCGCCGGCAACCTGGCCACGACCCAGGAGGTCCTGGACCGGATCGACCACGACCTGACCGACCCCGGTGCCCACGAGAGCCTGGCTACCGTGGGCCACCTGTTCGAGGCGGCGCTGTACGTCGGCCGCCTCAGCCGGGAGGTGGCCGAACGGCACCGCGACGCACTCCGCCAGGCCGGCGCCGACGGAACCGCCACCTTCCTGCTCGGTGGCGAGGTCCAGGGGGACGACCCGGACATCCTGCTCGTCTACCCGGAGGGCAACTACATCCGGGCCTCCGACGACCGTCCGTTCCTCCAGATCGGCGAGAGCAAGTACGGCAAGTTCCCGCTCGAGCTGGCGGTCGCCGCCCAGGTCAACCTCACGACGGCGACCAAGGTGGCCCTGACGTCGATGGTCAGCACGGCGGCCGCCAACCTCTCGGTCGGTCCGCCCTACGACCTCGTCATCTACCGCAACGGCTCGTTCGACCCGTTCGAGGCGCGCATCAACGCCGACTCCCCGTTTCTGAGCCGCCTCGAGGAGACGTGGTCGAGGCACCTGCACGATGCCATCCAGGACCTGCCGACCATCCAGGAGGGCGATCTGGAGATCTGACCGGGGGGAGTGCCCGTCCCCGGGCCCCGTTCAACCGTGTTGCCACATCCGACTGGTCAGGGTCGAGATGCCGGGGAGGGCGACCCGGTCGAGCCTGGCCAGGTCGTCGCCGTCCAGCTGCCACCCGAGGGCGCCGGCGTTCTCCTCGGCCTGCTGCCGGTTCTTCGCACCCGGGATCGGCACGGCGCCCTTGGTGATCACCCAGTTGAGCGCCACCTGGCTCGGGAGCTTCCCCCCGTGCCCGTCGCCGATCCGGCGGAGCTCGGCGACGATGCCGTCGACGACCGTCATCGGGTGGTTCGAGAACGTCCTCTTGCCGGGCGGCGGATGGCCGGCCGAGTACTTGCCGGTGAGGCGACCCTGCCCGATCGGTGAGTAGGCCAGCGGGACCACACCGAGGTCCGAGCACGCGGCCAGCAGCCCGCCCGTCTCGGGAGATCGTCGGAGCAACGAGAACTCGATCTGGTTGGTGGCGAGCCGTAGGCCGCGCCGGGCCAGCGCCGCGGCGATCGACCGTGTCTCCTTGATCGAGTAGTTCGACACCCCGACCGCCTTCACCAGTCCCTCGCCGTGCGCGGCGGCGAGCGCCTCGGCGATCGCATCGTGGGAACGGAGGCTGATCGGGCCGTGGATCTGGTACAGGTCGACCGAGGGGAGGCCGAGTCGGGCCAACGACGCCCGCAGGGACGCGAGGAGTGCGCCACGGACGTTGAGCTTCCACGGGGACGGCATGAATTTGGTGGCCACGACGGCCGATCCGGCCCGGGTGGTGTCCCCGGCCAGCAGGCTGCCGATGATCCGCTCGCTCTCCCCGTGCCCGTAGACCTCGGCCGTGTCGAAGAACGTCACGCCGGCGTCGATCGACGCGTTCCACGCCTCGAGGATCGAGTCCCGGGTGAGGGCGGCGTCGTAGCCCCCCATGCCCCACGTGGACTTGTCGCCCCACGCCCAGGTACCCACGCCCATCACGGGGATGGTGACGTCGGATCCCGCCAGGGTGTAGCCGTCAGGAGCCATCGGGACACGGTACCCGGACGAGCGGCCCACGGGGAGGGTCGCCCGCCCGTGAGGTCCGTGCCGGCGCGAGACTCCTGGGATGGGTACCGAATCCGCACGTGCCGCACTGGCCGACTGGCGCAGTGCCTATCCGTCCGATCCGTTCGTCGCGGACCACCGCCTGCGGGCCCTGTTGGCCCGCGCCCTGCCCGACGGGCGCCTCCACGACCTCGAGAAGCGGGCGTCGTCCTTCGCCTCCGAGGTGACCAGGGTGATCGGGCCGGCGGCCGTCCGGTACGAGCAGCGCCAGCACCTGCCCGAGCTGTCCCGTTGGGACGCGATCGGACGCCGGACGGAGTCGGTCGAATTCGACCCGTCCTACGGCGTCGCCGGGGCCGCCGTGTGGGCGAGCGGGCTGGTGGCCTCGTCCGGCGTCGCCGGTACCGCCTACGAGCAGGCCACCCTGCTCTACCTCCTGTCGGCCGAAGGCGAGGCCGGCCACGCCTGCCCGGCGACGTGCACGATCGGACTGGCCCGGGCCCTGCGGCGTGCAGCCGCCCCGTCGGTCCGGGACCGCTTCCTGCCCGCGCTCGTCGACACGGACTACGCCACGGCCACCCGAGGCTCGCAGTTCCTCACCGAGGTGCAGGGCGGCTCCGACGTCGGGGCCAACGTCTGCCTCGCCGTCCCGACTGGCGACGGTGACACGTACCGCATCACCGGTGAGAAGTGGTTCTGTTCGGTGGCCGACGCCGGCCAGTTCTTCCTCACGGCCCGGATCGACGGGGCCGTGGGCGGCACCCGGGGACTGGGCAGTTTCGTCGTCCCGCGTGAGGTGGACGGTCGACCGAACGGATTCTCGCTCCGAAGGCTCAAGGACAAGCTCGGCACGCGCGGGCTCGCCTCGGGCGAGATCGACTTCGACGGGGCGCTGGCCTGGCCGATCGGCCCCGTCGAGCACGGGTTCCGCACGGCCGTCGGGATCGTCCTCAACACCAGTCGTTGGATGACCGCGGTCGGAAACGCCGGCATGATGCGTCGTGCCTGCGTGGAGGCATCGTCCTACGCCCTCCATCGCGAGGCGTTCGGCCGGGCGATCGGTGGGTTCCCCGCGGTGCGGCGCACGCTGGCCGACATGGCCGCGGACTCGGTCGGCGCGCTCCACCTGGTCTTCGCCCTCACCGGGTTGGAGGACCGCATCGACGCCGGCACCGCTACCGGGGAGGACGTGCTTCTCCACCGGTTCCTGGTCAACCTGGCGAAGTACCTGGTCTCCTGCCAGGCCACCGACGTCGTCCACTCCGCCATCGAGGTGCTCGGCGGGAACGGGGCCATCGAGGAGTTCAGCGTGCTGCCCCGGCTCTACCGGGACGCCATGGTCTACGAGTCGTGGGAGGGCAGCCACAACGTGCTCGTGGCCCAGGTGCTCGCCGACCTCGGGCGCCTCCCCATCCTCGACGTGGTGGCCGAGTGGCTCCTCCGCACCGCCGCCGCCGCTCCGGACCCCGATCTGTCGGCCCGTCTGGTGGACGAAGTGGAACGCGCCGTGGGGTCGGCCCGACGGTGCGTCGACGATCCCGAGCACGGGGCGTGGCATTTCCGCGAGGTGGTCGGTCGGATCGGTCTGCTGGCCGAGGCCGCGCTCCTGGCCGAGGCCGGCGAGGGACCGATGGCATGGCACCTGGTATCGGGCCGGGTGGCCCGGGACCGGCGGGCCGAGGACGACCCCGGGTTCATCGACCGGGTGGACGCCATCGTGGACGCCATGGGGTGAGCGGCCCGGCCGGGTGCGGGTCAGACCCCGGGCGGGGGGCCGACCAGCGCCGACCGGTCGAGATCGGCGACGTCGGTCACGCCGCAGAGCGCCAGCGCGACGGTGAGCTCCGACCGCATGATGGCCAGCGCGTGGGACACGCCCCGTTGGCCGCCCGCGGCGACCGACCATGCCCATGCCCGCCCCACCAGGCAGGCGCGGGCACCCAGCGCGAGGAACTTGGCCACGTCCAGACCGCTGCGGATGCCCCCGTCGACGAGGACCTCGAGACGGTCGCCGACGGCGTCGACCACCGGGGAGAGCGCCACGACCGTCGAGGGGGTGCCGTCCAGCTGGCGACCGCCGTGGTTGGACACGACGATGCCGTCGACGCCGCGGTCCGCCGCCTCCCGGGCGTCGTCGGGGTCGAGGATCCCCTTGAGGACGAGCTTCCCGGGCCAGGACCGCCGCACCCACTCGATGTCGTCCCAAGTGACGGTGGGGTCGAATTGGGCCCCGACCCACTCCGAGAACCCTTCGGGGCTCGATGCCCCGGGGACGGCCTTCTCGAGGTTCCCGAACGTGTGGGGCCGTCCACGGATGCCCACGTCGCGCGCCCAGGTGGGGTGCAGTCCGAGGTCCAGGCCCCGGAGCGCCCGGCCCCAGGTGGTGAGCCGCCCGGACAGTCCGTTGCGGTTGTCCCGGTAGCGGGAGCCGACGACGGCCAGATCCACGGTCAGTACCAGGACCGGGCACGCGACCCGGGCCGCCCGTTCCATCAGATCCTCGGCATAGGACCGGTCCCTCATGACGTACAGCTGGAACCACACGGGTGACTCGGTGGCAGAGGACACCTCCTCGATACCGCAGATCGAGACCGTCGACTCGCAGAAGACCACCCCGGCCCGTTCGGCCGCCCGCGCGGCCTGGACCTCGGCCCGTGTGGCGAACATCCCGGCCAGGCCGACCGGCCCGAGCACGACCGGCATGGCGAGCTCCTGGCCCAGCACGGTCGTCGAGAGCGTGAGGGTGGACACGTCGCGCATCACGCGCTGTCGGAGCAGGACCGACGTCAGGTCGGCGACGTTGGCGGCGAGGGTCGCCTCGGCGAACGCCCCGCCGTCGAGGTAGTCGAAGAGCTGCCGGGGGAGCCGGCGACGGGCGAGCTCGCGGAAGTCGCCGACCGAGCCCGGCGCGACGCCCAGTGGCCGATCGGGCAGGAACCTGGACACGGATCGAGACTCTAGCTACTCGACATCCGACGGACCGGGGAGGGAGCACCCCGACGGCCGGCTCCGGACGACGGCGTCATGCAATAGGTGTTGCAAACCGCTCAAGCTCGGTCCCGCGGGGCCGATGACAAGGACATGTCTGCGCACGTCATCGGGTTGCCGAGCTGCCGGGTCGAGGAGCTTGCCGGATGTGACCTGGTGAGGATGCTCCGGGAGCTGCCCGACGCGGTGGTCGTCGTGGACTCGGTCGGTGACGTGCGATGGGGTAACTCGACCGCGGAGCGCCTGTTCGGGAGGCCGGTCCACGACTCGATCGGCATCTCCGGACTCGACTTCGTACACCCCGGGGACCTCCCCTTCGTCCTGCTGGCGCTGGACAGCGTCCAGGACAAGGACGTCGGGGCACCCATCGAGGTCCGTCTGCGGACCCCGACCGGGTGGCGACTGGTCGAGCTGATCGGATCGCCGGCTCCCTGGTTGGGGGAGGGCTGCGTGCTCGTCAGCCTCCGGGACCTGACCGATCGCCGACGCTTCGAGCTCGCCCACGACGAGGATGCCCGCTTCCGCGCCGTGGTCCAGAACGCGGCGGCGGTCACGATGCTGGTGGCGCCGGACGGGACGGTCACGTCCTGTTCGGGAGCGCTGTCGCGTGCGCTGGGCCACGACCCGGAGCTGGTCGAGGGGAGACCGGTGTCCGACCTGGTCGACGACGGTGACCGCCCGGCACTCGCCGTGGCGCTCGCCCGCTCCGGTGAGGAGCCCGCTTCCGTGTCCCCGGTGACGGTCACCGTGCAGCTCAGGCGGCGCGGGAGCGCCGAGTCCGTCCCGTTCGAGCTGGCGATCGTCGACCTGGTCGACGATCCGACCGTCGGCGGGTACGTCGTCTCGGGCCACGACGTCAGCGAGCGCAAGCGGCTGGAGGGGGAACTCTCCTACCTGGCGTTCCACGACCCGTTGACCGGGCTCGGCAACCGCGCCCTGTTCCAGAACCGGCTGGCCCACGCCCTCCAGCGGTCCGAGCGGTACCAGGGACAGCTGGCCGTGCTCTTCCTCGACATGGACAGCCTCAAGGACGCCAACGACCGGTTCGGCCATGCCGCGGGCGATGCACTGCTCCGGTCGATGGCAACGGTCCTGACGCGGTGCGTCCGTCGGGCGGACACGTCCGCCCGACTGGGCGGCGACGAGTTCGGGGTCATCGTCGGGGACTTCGAGCGAACCGGTGAGGTGTTCGCCCTGGCGGAGCGCATCCTTTCGGAGTGTCGACGGCCGATGCGCTTCGGACGGGAGTCCGTCTCCGCCACCGTCAGCATCGGTCTCACGTTCTCCGAGCCCGGTGTCACCGTGGACGAACTCATGTCGAACGCGGACAGGGCGATGTACGCGGCGAAATCGCGTGGGAAGGACCGCTACGAGCGGTTCGAGAGGTGGATGCTCGCCACCACCCCGGTCTGACGGCCCGCGCCTCCACCGCATGCGGAGGCCGACCCCTGTCCTTTCCGGCATCCGTTGACGCGAGGTTCCCGGTGCCCCATAATCTTGAGTAAACCTACTGCTTAAGCAGAGATTACCGAGGTGCCGTGACTCCTGTACAGACCGTCGACCCGAGATCCGTGCCCCGTGACCGACCGGTCGACCCGCGGCGCGGCACCGGCGACGACCCCGGGCGTCGACCGACCTGCCCGGGAGGGGGAGCCTTCCTCCTCCGGTCGCCCGGTCTGATCATGCTGGCCAACGTGTCCATCCTGGAGGGGTACCGGTGGCTCGGGTTCATCTCCTCGCCCGGCGGCGCCGGACCTGCCGGGATCCTGTCCAGCCGGACCGTGACCGCCGTACTGTCCGGTCTCCTCCTCAGCGCCGCAGCGGTGCTGACCCGACCCGGTCCCGGGATGCGCCGGTCCCCGGTGCCCCGGACTGTCGTCGCCGCCGGCGTGATGGTGGTCATCACCTCCTCGCTGGTGCTGCTGGGGGGAGGTGCCCGTGCCGGCAGCGCGCTCGGAGTCGCCGATCTCGCCCTGGCCGTGGCGGCGATCGCCACGGTGGTGTCCGACGGGATCGGGCGTCGCCAGTGGCCGACCGGCCGTTCCGGCCGGCACGGGATGGTCGGCCGCCACTGAGACGGCCCGGCGCCCGGGCCCGGCGGCACGCGTGACGTCGGGGTAGCCTTCGGGCGAACCGTCCACTGGCCGGGACGCGGGACCGCGGGCGGCGCAGGACTCCGCCCCGCGGTGGACCGACGTACGGAGAAGGCATGCGCCTACGGCAGATGATGAGCGTCGTCAGGCACGAGTTGCGGGCCGTCCGCGACGCCTCGAGAGTGGAGGGTGGTCGCGCCGCCATCGTGGGGCGGGCCCGTCACGACCTACGGCTGGACGGCATCGACGCCGACCGGATCGCCGAGCTCGAGTCGAGGCTCGCGGAGCTGGAGTCGGCCCGCGCCGAAGATCTCCGGGAGCATCAGGACTCGGTGGCCGAACGCCAGGCGGCCGACGAACGGCTCCGACGGGAGTCGGATGCACGCCGGACGGCGGTCGACGCACTGACGGCCGACGTCGGCGCCTTGGCCAATGCCGCACTGACCTTCGAAGCGAGCTTCGCGTCGATCGATCGCCAAACTACGGAGACGGCACTCGCGGCACGCATCGCGCCGGTGACGGAGTGGGTCGGATCGGTCCGGCTGGAATCGGACGCCAAGGTCACCGTCGTGCTGGCGACCCACAACCGGTGCGATCGCCTGCACCGGGCGATCGAGTCGGTGCTGGCCCAGGTGTACCCCCGTTGGGAGCTCGTCGTGATCGACGACGGGAGCACCGACGGGACGTCGGACCTGCTGGATCGGCTCGCGGCACAGGACGGTCGGATCGTCGTGGTCAGAACGGACCATGTCGGCGCGTGCGGCGCCCGGAACGCGGGGTTGGCGGTGGCGACCGGGGACATCGTGTGCTATCTGGACGACGACAACCTCATGCAGCCCCTCTGGATCAAGGCGGTCGTGTGGGCGTTCGGGATCCAGCCGGGCCTGGAGGTCGTCTACGGGGCCCAGGTGGTCGAAGGCGCACCGGAGGAAGACGCCCGCGGGCGCAGCCTCCCCGAGCTCCGGTTCGTGCCGTTCGACCGCCGCCGCCTCGAGTCGGCCAACTTCATCGACATGGGAGTGATCGCCCACCTCCGGACGCTTCCCGGAGCCCACTTCGACGAGTCCCTCGCGGCTCTGGGGGACTGGGACCTGATCCTGCGTCTGACCAGGGGCGCGCCGGCGCTCGCCCTGCCGGTGGTCGCGTCCCTCTACACCACGTCGGCCCAGAACCGGCTCAGCGAGTCCGAGGACCACCACGCGGCCAAGGCGGTCGTCCTCAGGCGTGTGCTCGACGAGCGTCCGCTACGCGTCATGGCGTACAACTCGCTCTTCCCGCTGGTGCAGGAGACGTACATCCCCGACGAGATGAAGGGCCTCACCGACAACGGGGCGATCCTCGCCTGGTGCACCGACCGGTGGTCCCCGTCCCCCGTCCGGGTGCTCGAGCCGACCTACACCGACCTGGACACGGCGGTCCGCGAGTTCGAGCCCGACGTCCTCGTGCTGTTCTGGGCGACCTTCGCCGCCGCCAAGCTCGACGCGTTGGCGGAGCTGGGGGTGCCGTTCGCGGTCCGGGTCCACTCGTTCGACTTCGATCTCGAGCTCATCGACCGGATCCGGGTGCATCCCCTGTGCGTCGGGGTGTGGGCGTATCCCCACCATGCGGCGCTCATCACCGGCGCCCACGAGCTGGTGTCCCTGCTGACCACCCGGGTGGAGCTGCCCGATCCGCCGCCCGAGCGGACGATCGTCCTGACGGCGTCGGCCGGCGTTCCGAAGAGGGACTGGCCGGTGCTCGTCGCCGCGTTCGCCGAGCTAGCCGGCAAGGGCGTGGACTGTCGCATCGCCATGGGGCTCACCCACCTGCTCGAGGAGCAGCAGACCGTGGTCCGTGAGCTGATCGCGGCCAGTGGCGAGTCGGTGATGCTGTCGGTGGACGTGCCTCACGACCAGATGATCGCCCTGCTCCCGCGCACCGCACTGGCCGTCTACCCGTTGGCCCCCGGTCATCGGATGGGGATGCCCCGCTCGATGGTGGAGGCCATGGCCGCCGGCGCATCGGTCCTGCTCCCGAGGCGGCCCGAGTCGGAGCTCGTGGCGGGCCCTGGCTGCCGGACGTACGTGGACGCCGGAGACATCGTGAGACACGCGTTGGAGGTCCTGGCCGCCGGGCCGGAGATCGGGATCGAGCGGGCCGCCAACCGGGAGTTCGCCCGCACCCGATTCGCCGACCCGGCGCTGGCGACGGCGTTCGCCTCCCAGCTGTCGCGGGCGGTCGCCGATTGGCGGGAGAGGCGGTAGCCACCCGACGGTGCGCCGTCGAGCCCCGCAGAGCGGTTCCGTGCGGGTCCGTGGCGGCCCGGCCCGGCCAGGCGCGGATGGCGGCAACGGGTCGATGGGGGCGCTAGGTTTTCCCCAACCCGTCAATTCCGAGGAGAACCGCCATGCTCGCTTATACCTATCCGCTGGCCGACCTGTTCGGGACCATGCTCGGCCTGTTCGTCTTCTTCATCTGGTTCTGGCTCCTCATCGTCGTGTTCGGGGACATCTTCCGCAGTCACGACCTGAGTGGAGGGGCCAAGGCCCTGTGGGTGATCTTCGTCATCGTGCTCCCGTTCCTCGGGATCCTCGTCTACCTGATCGCGCGCGGGGGATCGATGCACGAGCGTGCCGCCCAGGCCGCCGAGCAGCAGCAGAAGGCGTTCGACGCCTACATCAAGCAGGCTGCGGGGTCGTCGGGGACCAGCAGCACCGACGAGTTGGTGAAGCTGGCCGATCTGAAGTCGAAGGGCGTCATCACCGACGCCGAGTTCGAGGCCCAGAAGGCCAAGCTGCTCAGCTGACTGCCGTCCGGTGGCAGTGACGACCGATCGTGGGCACGCCATTCGCCGAATCGACCCGGCCCACTCCGTCGACGACCGTTCCCGGCCGGTACCGCGGGGAGATCGACGATTCGTGGAACCTGAACCCGCTGCCCCAGGGCGGGGTCGTCACGGCGCTGGCCGTCCGGGCGATGTCGACCGAGCTCGCCGGCGCCACGCACGGGCTGCGTTCCCTGCACACGACCTTCATCGCCCCTGTCGTCCATGGGCCGGTGGAGATCGACGTCGAGATCCTCCGACGGGGTCGGTCCATGTCCCATGCGCGGGCCGAGGTGCGCAATCCCGGCTCCGTCCATGGTCACGTCACCACCGCGGTGTTCGGGTCGCCCAGGCGGGGCTTCGACTTCACCGACCTCGAACCGCCGTCGGGGTTCGTCCCCCTGGGTGAGGCCCGCTCCTTCCGCGAGCCTCTGCCGGCCGGGGTCGAGGGGTTCCCGCCCAACCGGTTCTGGGACACCCGACTGGAGGGGAGGGGCGCGCTCGGCCACGCTCCATGGGACGAGTACGTGCCGGACCGGGCCGAGCACGCGAGCTGGTACCGGCTGGACGACGCCCCGATGGCCGAGGACGGGACTCTCGACCCGCTGGCCCTGATCGTCTGTGCGGACACCATGCCGGGCGCGGTGGCCGAGAAGCTCGGCCCCGGCGAGCGGCAGGGCTGGTTCGGCCCGAGCGTGGACCTCACGTTCCACCTGCTCGACGAGTGCCGCTCGGAGTGGGTCCTCGCCCACAACCGGGCCCGCCACGCCGGTGACGGGTACGCGTCGGTGGACATGGCACTGTGGGACCTCGGGGCGGCCGGGAACGATCGCGCCCGCCTGGTCGCCTATGCCACGCAGCTCTGCATCTTCACCTTCGCACACTGAGCCGCCGGGAGCCGGGGCGGCGCTGCCGTTATCGCCGTTTCTACGGGATGCCGCCGTACTTTCACGACCTGATTACGCGGTGCACCCGTACAATCGATGCGCTGTGCACGTGGAGGTGTCGTGATGCGAGACAGACTGCTTCTGGCCATCGACCAATTCGATCCGGGTCAGGCCGCCGTGGATTTCACCATCGGACTGGCGGCCAAGTCGAAGGCCGACGTCGAGGTACTGCATGTTCGGGAACTGCCGAGGTCGATACGGATCCCGCCGTTGGAGACCGTCGCCGAGGCCCAACAGCTCGTCGACGAGACCGTCATGCGGATGCGGACGGCGGGTATCGAGGCGGACGGCCGGGTGTGCTCGGCCCGGGAGGACAACGTCGCCGGGCGGATCGTCGAGGAGTCGACGGAGCGCGGGTGCGATGCGATCGTCCTCGGATCGCTCCGGCTGCGCGGTCTGCACTCCATCTTGGGACACGGTGTCCGCGAGCGGGTCCTGAAGCTGTCGCCGCTGCCGGTCATCGTGACCCCGACGGCCCTGCGCTGCGACCGGCGGGGTCTGGCCCTCCGCTGACGCGCCGACGAGGATCCCCGGAAGCCTCGTCCTACGCTCAGTGGGGCATGGGGAGCGGGTGCGTCTCCGACGGCCGGTCGTGTGCCGACCGCGCGGTGTGGGCGAGGAGCGTCTCGATCATCGCCGCCTCTACGGGCTTGGAGAACATGAAGCCCTGACCGCTGTGGCACTGGTGACCCCGGAGGCTCTCGAGCTGGTCCTCGTGCTCGATCCCCTCGGCCAGGGTCACGAGGCCGAGGGCCCGACCCAGCTCGACCATGGTATGGATGAGGGCGAAGGAGTCGGCCGTCCCGTCCATACTGGCGATGAACGACCGGTCGATCTTCAGCACGTCGACCGGGAACTGCCGGAGGTAGGCCAACGAGGAGTAGCCGGTCCCGAAATCGTCGATGGCGATCTTGACCCCTAGCTGCTTGAGGCGTTGCAGCCTCGAGACGGTGGCGTTGGCGTCCTTCATCAGTGCCGTCTCCGTGACCTCGACCACCAGCGACCGGGGATCGAGGTCGTGGACGGACAGGGTCCGGCGGACGTCCTCGACGAACGAGTCGGACTCGAGCTGGCGCATCGAGACGTTGACCGACATGGTCGGGTCGTAGCCCTGTGCGTGCCAGTGGGCGGCCTGGGCACAGGCGGTCTCGAGCACCCAGCGCCCGACCTCCACGATCAGGCCGCAGTCCTCGAGCAGGGGAACGAAGTCGTTCGGAGGGATGACGCCACGGATCGGATGCTGCCACCTCAGGAGGGCCTCGACCCCGCGGATGGTGGTGCTCTCGAGGTCGACGATCGGCTGGTACAGCAGGAAGAACTGGTTTTCGGCCAGTGCCGTGTCGAGATCGGTCCGCAGTTCCATCCGACCGGCGATGGCGAGCTGCATGGCCGGCTCGAACAGGACGGCCTGGTCCCGGCCGGCAGCCTTGGACCTGTAGAGGGCGATGTCGGCGTCACGCAGGAGCTCCTGTGCTGATGCCCGGTCCCCGACGGCGATGCCGATGCTCGCCGTCACGTTGACGGGAATCTCGGCGTAACCGTCGATGGCGAAGGGGGCGCGGAGGACCTCCCGGATGCGGTCGGCGACCGCGCCGGGTCCGCCTTCGAGCGTCACCCCGTCGGTGAGGATGACGAACTCGTCGCCGCCGAGCCGTCCCACGGTGTCACTGGCCCGGAGGATCGACTCGAGGCGACTCCCGACCGCCTGGAGGAGTCGGTCCCCCGCCTCGTGCCCGAACGAATCGTTGGCGTCCTTGAAGTTGTCGAGGTCGATGAAGTAGGCGGCGACCGGCTGGAGCGACCGACGGGACCGACTGAGCATCTGGTCGGCCCGGTCGAGGATGAGCTGGCGATTGGCGAGTCCGGTGAGTGGATCGTGGAGGGCGCGGTGGGCCAGGAGCGCCTCGAACTCCTTGCGCTCGGTGATGTCGCGGACGTGGGCGACGTATCCGGCGACCGAGGGTCGGGCGACCTGGTTGGTGACCACCGCTTCGACGTCACACCACGTTCCGTCCTTGCGCGCCATGCGGAACTGCAGGAGGGCGGAGTCCGGTGTGGCCTGGAAGTAGGCGCCGAGCCGGGTGCGAACGCGGTCCCGGTCGTCCGGATGCACGAGGTCGGTCGCCATCACCCCGACGAGTTCGTCGGGACGGTATCCGAGGAGCACCTCGGCGGCCGGGCTCACGAACATGCAGAGGCCGATCTCGTCCATCACGACGGTGATATCGGAGGAATCCTGGATGAGCGATCGGAAGCGGTCCTCGCTCAGCCGCATCTTCTCTTCGGCGTCCTCCTTCTTGCGCATCGTCACGCCGGCCATCCAGACGACGAAGACCAGGACGAACGCGCCCATGATGGCGAGGGAGTTGGCCTCCGCCATGGTCAGCCGCGAGGGCATCCAGCCCTGCCAGATGAGGAACTGCCCGAGACCGATCCCCACCAGGCTCCACAGGGCGGTGATCCTCCAGACGCTCGAGCCTCCACGCGAGACGTTCTCGAGCGCCAGGAAGGCGAAGGCGCCCCAGAGCACCGGTCCCCATCCGGTGAGGTAGATCACGGCGGTCACGGCGGCCGCCTGAACGGCGATCCGGATGTGCATCGTGACCCGGGTCGAATTGTCGGTGTAGAGCCTGTCCACCAGGAGACTGGATGCCGGCACGGCGACGAAGACGGCGACCCAGAGCCAGGCCGGCTCCCGAGCGACGTCCCCGTAGTGCATGAGGACGAGAATCGTCACCAGGGCGACCGGGCCCATGAGGTAGGCGACCAGGGAGGGCCCGATCCGCCGGAGCACGCCCGCGATTCCACGCGATCCGCCGCCGTCCCCGTCGCCCCGACCCCGCTCGAGGGGGTCGGGCGTTCGTGATGGTGTCGCTGCTGTCATGGTGGCTGGGTTCCTCGGTCCGTCGTCAGAGGGTTCTTCAACCATCGACGGGTGAGCCGCCCACCTTGAGGATCGACCCGGGGCGCCCTCAGTCCGGAGAGAACCAGAAGAGATTGACCACCTGGGCCACGCACACCGGCCGTGTGCCGCCCTCCATCTCGAACTCGAGGTCGGTGACGACCCGGACCCCGCCCTCGCCCACCGGCTCGGCCGAGGCGATCGTGGGACGGAGCCGCACCCTGCTGTCCACCGGGACGGACTCCAGGTGACGGACCTTGTTGCTCCCGCAGTCGGCGCCGCCCACCACGCCCCGCAGTTCCCAGAGGTCACCGAGGAGCAGCGTCGTCATGGCCAGGACCTGGGCGCCGAACGCGATCGTCACGCCCGTCGGCGTCCGGGCTGCCCATCCGGGATCCGTGTGGTTGGCTGCCGGGTTGCCGACGGCGTCCGCGAAGCGGTCGATGTGTTCCTGGGTGATCACATGCCACTGGCTCGGCCCCATCGGTACGCCGACCAGGTCGATCATGTCCCCGACCGAGCCGACCACCTGCTTCGGCCGCCCGTGCACCCCGGCGGTCATCGGGCGACCACCGGGTCGGTGGACGCCTGCCGGGGCCCATGGTGATCGTGCACACGGAACATCATCGTCGCCAGCGCCCTCCGGTCGGGGAACAGTCCGAGCAGGTGCCGGTTGTCCGGTCCCGAGCAGGAGTCGAACCACCGGGCGTCGGTATCGCGGTCGAAGCGCTCCATCGCGGCCAGGAACACCTCGACCCCGGGGCCGAACCTGGCCAGGTCCTCGTCGTAGGCGGTGCGTATGGCAAAGACGCCGTCGCCGCCGCGCAGGCAGCAGACCATGGCGATGGGCCCGCTGTCGCCCTCGAGCGAGACGAACCACATGCGGCCCCCGTCGAGGTGGCAACGGCAGACCGCATCGAAGAATGCGGCCGATCCCGACTGCCGGCGGAGTGCAAGGCCCCCGGGGTCACGGCCCTTCCACCCCGACGCCTCCAGGCGCAGGAAGGCGTCGATGGCGTCGGGGTCGGTGCGCGTGCGGAGGCGCGAGGTCGACCCGAGCACGGCGTCGAGTCTCTGGCGGTGCTGGCGAATCGTGCGGCGACGGTTCTTCCCGATCGCCCGGAGCCAGTAGGAATCCTCGAGGTCGGACCGTCGGCGGAGGAACCCACGCTCCCAACTGTCGAACTCGATGAGGTGATGGTCGCCCCGGTCAGCCGCGTCCCTGAGCAACCGGGCCGTCCGGCCGTCCCTTGCCACCCACTCCATGACGACCAGGTCGGCACCGCGTTCCTCGGCCATCCGGAGGAGCTCGCTCATGAGGCACATCAGCGCTTCCACGGCTCGTTCGGCGACGACGAGAGGTGTGGTGAGTGCGACGGCGGTGGGTACCACCCGGGTCACCAGAGTGGCGTGGGTGCGTCTAGCGCCCGCGAGGTCGTCGTCGGAACCGATCTCCTCGACGGGAACAAACGCGTGGACGGCGCCGTCGTGCTCGGCGAACACCAGCACGGTCGTCGGCGACTCGTCGAGGTGGGCGAGGGCCGGCAGCAGCCAGCCCGGCTCGAAGAAGGGGTTGGGCTCGAGCGACGAGGCTGCGCACTCGGACCACCGGGCCACGTCGGCACTCGTGAGCTCGGTCGGGGCGACCACCCTGGCCTGCATGAGGCTCATGGTATGCCAGGGGTCAGGAGGTTCCTTCGATACGGGGTCTCTGTCGCGCCCGGCCCTCGAGGAGCTCGAGTGGGCCCGCGACCGGTCTACCGGTCTACGGCGGATGGGCAGGAGCGTGACGCCTCACCCGAGCTGCTGGATGATCAACGAGGCACTGGCGGGCAGTACGCCCCCGGCATCGGTGGTGACCGTGAGCGGCAATGACTCTGCACTCGGGTTCTCCACTGCAAGGACCGAATCCGGCGCTGAAACCGTGACCAGGCTCTGGCCGACGATCTGCGAGGTTCCGGTTGCGCGCCCCACTACCGTGTAGGCCAATTCGACCCCGTTGAGCGACAGCTCCAACTGGCCGGGCTCAGTCACTCCGACGTTGAACGTCACTTCGTAGGCGCCGACGTTGGTCAGTGCGAATGTGGACGAGGTGATCGGTAGGATCGACGATCCGCCGACCGGACCCTCCAGAGGGAACTGGACGTCGCTACCCGGTGCAATCGTCGAGGAGTTGTCCGGGGGCATGAGCGCGTAGAACTCGGCGAAGACGCCGCTGCCGGTCGCCCCGGTCGCCCCGGTCGGCCCGGTCGCTCCCGTCGGCCCCGTCGGTCCGGTCGCTCCCGTCGCCCCGGTCGCCCCGGTCGGCCCGACAGCTCCCGTCGGACCCGTCGCTCCCGTCGGACCCGGGGGTCCTGGTGCCCCCGTAGGTCCCACGAGCCCCATGGGGCCCACCGGCCCGGTCGCCCCGGTCGCTCCCGTCGCCCCGGTCGCTCCAGCTGCTCCCGTCGGCCCGGCCGGCCCTGCACCCCCCGATGCCGGCAGAGCGGCTGCACCGGCCACGGTCGACGACAGGGACGCACCCGCCGTCTTCGGTGTGCCGAAGAACTGAGCGTCGCCGAATGCGTACACGGCACCGTCCTGGCCGATGAGCCAGTAGCCCTGCCCGCCGGGTGAGGCGACGAGTGCGACGATCGGCGCGGTGATCGGCGTGCCGAGCATTCCACCGTAGTAGCGGGCCGCCCCGAACGCGTAGACGGCCCCCTGCGCCGTCACGAGCCAATAGCCGGACCCGCCCGGCGTCTCCGCCCGCAAGGAGAGTCCGGTACTGGCGGCGGCGACACCCGGAACGCCTCCGGCGAGCAGCCCGCTCATCACCGCCGCGCCAGCTGCCACTCCCGAGATCCGATACGACCACCACTGGCGCCGGAGGGTGAGCTGCCGGTTTCGACGGATGGTCCTGTGCACGGAACGGGTTGCCATCGGCTTCCTCCAGTACGTCCGGATCCCCGTGAAGGGCACCATCGTCCAATGTAAGCCCGGACGCCCTCCGCGACAAGGGTCGCGGACCGGAGGAATGTCGCTCGTGAGCGTCGATCAGGGCCCAGATGTCGATGACCGACACGCGCACCGCGGGTTGCGCCCCAACGGTGGCTGCGACGCCGGAGAGCCGAGGGAGCGCCGGCCGTCGACTGGACAGCTGACCATTCCGTCAGGTCGACGGTCAGGAGGACGGTCCATCGGGTGGAACCCGGGGGTGGTCGACGTAGAAGGCGCGGTTGTCGCGGACGTTCTGCGCGATCGCGGGCGGGAGATCCGCCAATGAGAGGAGTGCGTCGGTGATCTCGAGACCCCGCTCGTGGGCACCGACGTAGTACGAGCAGATCGACTCCTCGTAGGCCATTCTCCAGCGGTAGACGTCGACGTGCACGAAGAGGCGGTCACCGCGGCACTCCGTCACCGGATGATCCATCCCCACGTCACAGTGTTGGCGGGCCAACCGGCACACTTCGGCGCACAGCTGCCACTGGCCGGTCGACCGGTAGTGCTGTGCGAGGGTCCACAGGGGTTCGGCGCGCCACCGGCGTCGCCCCCAACTGGTCCACAGCACTCCGCAGCCCTCGTCCACCCGCCCGGCGGCCAGCAGGCAGAGGCCGAGTCGCCACGTGGCGTACCAGGTCTCTTCTTCCCAGCCCCCCGCCTCGGCGCGCCTGCGGTACCAGGTCGCGGCCCGCGCCGCCTCGCCCATGTCCTCGTAGGTCCGGGCCAGGTAGAAGAGCGTCCGCTGGTCGGCGGGGTCGTCGAGGTGGTCGGCACGGAGGAGGGCGAGCTCGCGCTCCAACTTGGTGGCCCGGTTCCCCCCGTCGGCGTGGTGATCGACGACGAAGCGCCCGGTGCGGAACGGCACACTCTCCTGGTCGACCCGGGCCAGGAACTCGTGGGCCCGCCCGAACCATCGCCAGTCGGCATCGGCCCGCACCATCCGGGTGATCCAGTAGCGCAACGGGTCGAACCGGCACTCCGCTTCGACGGCGTCGCACTCGGGGGGGACGTCCCGCTCGATCTCCCCGTCGACGGTCTCGTCGGCATCGAGCGTGAGGATCCAGTCCGTATGCGGGCGGGCGGCGTCGAGGGCGACGTTGCGCGACGGACCGTAGCCACGCCACTCGTCACGGATCACCTGCCCGGGTATCCCGCGGAACACCTCCCCGGCGAGGTCGACGGTCCCATCGGTGCTTCCGGTATCGACGATGGTCCAATGGTCGATCTGGCCCGCGAGGCTCGTCGCCAGACGGGGGAGGGTCAGCTCCTCGTCCTTCACGATCATGGCGAGTCCGACCGTTGTTCTCGCCGGGCTCATGAACCGGGGGTCACGTCGGGCGCCACCCGACCGGACAGGGACGGATCGAGTCGTAGGGCAGTGGCGATCTGCGCGTCGCCGACCGTCGTGTGTCCGAGCGTCTTCAGGACGAGGCCAAGGTTCAGGTGCGCGTCGGCGTCCCGGGGCTCGGCCCGGACCGCTCGCTCGTAGAGTTGCGCGGCCACTGCCGGCGCATCCGGCGCCTCGATGACGGCCAGGTTGTAGAGCGCCGGGACGAAGCCCGGGTCGGTCCCGAGCGATCGCCGGTAGTCGGCTTCGGCGGCGGCCGGCTGCGCGACCTGGTCGGCGATGACGCCGAGGTCGTACCACGCGTAGGTGTTGCGGGGGTCCGCCTTGACCACGGCGAGGAAGTCGGCGACCGCCAGCGCCCGGTCACCGTTCTTCTCGGCGGCGACCGCCGAGTTGAACGTGGCATCGGTACCCGAAGGCTTCGGAGCGGCCGCCGACGAGCATGCGGCTACGAGGGTCCCGAAGACGGCGACGACGGCGAGTCCCGCCGGTCCCCAGCGCGGGCGGCCGGGGGTCCGGGGAGGTGCACGTCGGGCGGTCTCGATCTGGGATCCCTCGTCGGCGGACATATGGCCCCCGTAACGGTGTGTGTCGCCACGAAATCTAGTCCCGGTCGGCGGTGTGACGGATCAGTGGTGGGGAGCCAGGGATGCGAGCGTGAAGACGCCGTTCTGGGTGTAGGTGGACGTCCCGAACGGAGTGGCGGTCGTGAGCTTGATCTGTTGCTGCACCCGTAGCGGAAGGCCGGTGCTCGTGCTGAACCACACCTCGGAGCGCTCGGTACCCTTCTGCGCTCCCGAGTCCGTTCGTAGGCGCAGGAATTGGGCGGCGGTCACGGGTGTCCTACCGACCCGGATGGTGTCGAGCCCGATGAACTTGTACGGGCCGGCGCTCGTCGTGGTACCGCTCACCGACGTGTTGGTTCCGGTGCACCGCGACTGCCAGCGCTCGCCGGGGGCCGCATCGACCGGCAGGGCCATGGTGCCGGGAGCGCACGTGAACGAGCTCAGATTGGTGACGTTGACCGGGCCGACCGACCACAGCTGCCAGGTCTGCCCACCGGCTTCCCAGAGGTCGCTCCCGTGGCGGCAGTAGTTCCATGTCTGCCAGTGATGGGTGCTGTAGTCGATCCTGAAGAGCCAGCAGTTGGAGCCTTGCAGCGTCACCGTGCCGGGGAGCGAGGGCCCTTCGGCCTGGGACAGAGGCGGCAAGGACAGCTGTTCGGTTCCCGATCCGGTGTACTGGTAGACCCCCGGCGCAGGTCGGGCCGAGCCCGGGGTACCGAGTCGGCCGTTCCCCAGCCGGCTCTCGGCCTGGTACAAGGACACCGGCTTTGCCCGGTTCGCGGTCAGGACGAACACGAGCACCCCGGCCCCGGCGACCAGGACCACCGCGCCGAGTACCCACGGCCACCGACGACGGTGGCGGCGAGCGCGGGTCGACTCTCGGATCATAGGTCACAGTGTCAGCGAGCCTCCGCCGTGGACCAAGAGCCATTGGACCTTTTCGGTCCGGCGGGAACCAGGGCCGTGGAGCGGCTGACCGGGAGGTCCCTGACTCGGTCGCCATGCGCTGGGCCACCTCCTCGGATCCCGCCGCCCGCAGCCTGTCCGGCGAGCTTCATCGGACACGTGGATGAGGTGTCGATTCGTCGGTGTGAAGTCAGACCGATGTTCTGGGGGTCTTCAGGAAGGCCGCCAGGGGCGGCTGCTCGCTGGTGGGTGGTGGCTCGCACCGGGAGATGCCCGTGGGGTTCCCCGGAGCGGTCAGGATCGGAGGATCGGCGAAGGCGCGGTGACCGAGGTCGAGGCAGTCGAGCAGGTCGTTGGCGTTCGCATCCCGGTAGGTCATCGCAGGGAGGTTCCACTTGCGTTCGATCGTCTTCAGTACCGACGTGTGGTCGTACACGGTGTGGGACACGAAGTGGGGCTTGCTGTACGGAGACATCACCACGGTCGGGACCCGGAAGCCGTAACGATCGTACCCACCGGGCTGATCGGTCGGACCGAGGTCGGGCGGGATGTCGTCGGGCGGGATCGCCGGCGGGGGCGGAACGTGGTCGTAGTAGCCGCCGTGCTCGTCATAGGTCCACACGAACAAGGTTCGGTCCCATGCCGGGCTGTTGAGCAACGAGTCGACCACCGTGGAGACGAAGTGCTCGCCGAGTGAGAGGTCCTGGGGATTCTCCTCGGTGCCCGTCAGAAGGTCGGGGTCGACGTACGAGACCGCCGGCAGCGTGCCCGCCCTGGCGTCGGCATGAAACTGGTCGAGCGTCTTCATCCGGCTCGGGTTCTTCTTCACGATGTCGGAGATCACATAGAGGAAGGACACGTCGGAGGCGTAGCTCGCCCAGCTGATGCCGTGGGCGTCGAGACGGTCGAATACGGTTCCGTTGGGAGGGATTCCGTTGATGGACGAGTCCACGGTGGCGATCAGTCCGAAGGCCGTTCCGGCCAGCAGGAAGCGGCGGTTCGGGTAGGTCTGTGCCAGCACCGAGCAGAAGTAGCGGTCGCAGACGGGGAACGTGCTGGCCAGCGAGTGGTAGAAGGGGATCTCCTCGCCCGTGTAGTACGCCATCGACCAGTCGCTGCTGCTGTCGGGTCCGATGAACCCGTCATTGCGGCCCCGCCCGTACTGGATGTGGCTGGCGTCCCAGGTCTGGGTGACGTTGCCGGCCTGGCACGTCTCCGTCTCGCGGAAGGCGCGCACGGAGCCGCCCGTGGGGTCCGGGTTCGTGTTCGTCGGACGACCATGGCGGTCGAGGGCGAACCCGTCGCCCCGACCGAGCATCCCGAGGTAGTTGTCGAACGAATGGTTCTCCTGCATCACGACGACGATGTGCTCGATCTGAGGCAGCGTGTCGGTGCCCTCCGGCAGGTTCGGGAAGGGCAGGGATCCGGGGTGGCGCCACTGGGAGCGGGGCGGCAGGTGCGATGCCGGCGCAGCGGGCGCCTTCGCACCCGAGGACAGGCCTTCGGTCGTGCAGGCGCTGACACCGATGGCCGCTGCACCCACCCCGAGCGCCCCCTGGAGGATCTGCCGTCTGGACCAGGCTCGATCCGCGCTCATCATTGGCCATTACATCACGGGTTCCGAGAGCGTCAAGACCCCTGCGGTTGCCGCCGGCCCACGCCGCCGGGGCCGGGCTGAAGGTGCTCGGAGTTCGCGAATGAGCCCGGTGAGGCTGAGGCGGCGGTCCGTCCGTCTGGGTACATGATCAGGGGGTTCGTCGTGGATCCCACAACACATCACAGGAGTGGGCGAGGGGGGACTTGAACCCCCACATCCTTTCGGACACAGGAACCTGAATCCTGCGCGTCTGCCAATTCCGCCACTCGCCCGAGCGACCGGTAGAGGCTACCTGATGTTCCCGGCCCCGGAATCCGCGTCCCACCCGTCCGATCGGGCCGCCGACCGCCCGTGACGGGCGGCAGATACGCTTCCCGTACCCCCTACCAGGGGGTAGACACCGGTAGGCTGACGCCGACATGGGACTTCAGAAGTTCGAAGGGCGCCTCGAGCGCATGGTGGACGGTACTCTCTCCAAGGCCTTCCGAGGCGAATTGCATCCCGTGGAGATCGGTCGCCGGGTGACCAGGGAGATGGACCTCAAGCGACGCTTGGGCGTACACGGTCTCATCGCGCCCAACGCATTCGTCGTGCATCTGTCGGCCCCGGATTTCGACCGGTTCGAGAGCTTCCTGGACGCCCTGGTGCGCGAGCTCGAGGAGGCGGCCCGGGAGCACGCCCGGACCGAGGAGTACGTCTTCGTGGGCCCCGTCACCGTGTCGGTCGTCGAGGATCCCCGCCAACGCTGCGGCCGTTTCGCCGTGGTCTCGGACGTCCACGAGGGCCCGTCGGGCCTGCCGGCCGCCTCGGTACTGCTCGCCGACGGCATGCGGGTGGTGCTCGGCCCCGAGCCCATCACCATCGGGCGTCTGCCCGAGAGCACGATCGTGATCAACGATCCCAACGCGAGCCGTCGCCACGCCGAGATCCGCAGGTCGGGGAACGACGTGGTCGTGGTCGACCTGAACTCGACCAACGGCACCCGGGTCAACGGGGCCACCGTCCGTGAGCGGGTGCTGAACGATGGCGACCAGATCGTGATCGGCACCACCGTGCTCCGCTTCGAGACTTCGTGAGCTCCGGCACCCGACCTTGATCCAGCTCATCGCGTCAGCCGCCGCACCCATCGACAACGCCCCCCTGCTCAGGGTGCTCGAATTCGGCGTCATCGTGCTCCTCTGGCTGTTCTTCATGTGGGTGGTCCGCGCTGTCTGGGTCGAGGTCCGCCCCCTCAAGCGGAAGCGTCGTCGGGGCAGGGACGTCGACCCCGTCGTGGACGGCAAGCGCCGCCGCCAATTGCGACTGCACGTGATCCGCCCCGACGACCAGTCCGGTCGCGTGTACGACGTCGGCGAGGAGGTCACGGTCGGTCGGGCCCCGGGCTGCGGCGTCCCCATCGATTACGACTCGTATGCCTCGAACCTGCACGCCCGCCTGTTCCGCCTCGATGGCGACCTGTGGGCCGAGGACCTGAACTCCACGAACGGTACGTGGGTGAACACCGTGCGGATCCAGGAGCGGACGAAACTGCAGAAGGGTGATCTCCTGCAGGTCGGCGGCACCGTGTTCGAGGTCGGGCGCTGACATGACGTTGCTCCGCTCCGGATCGGCGACCGACACCGGCCTCGTCCGTTCCGTCAACCAGGACCTTGCCGTCGAGACGGGCACCCTGTTCGCCGTGGCCGACGGCATGGGCGGCCACGCCGGCGGCGAGGTCGCCGCCCGCCTGGCCGTCGACACCCTGACCGTCGCCTTCCGGACCAAGCCCACCGGCGCGGGACTGTCCGAGGCGGTGTCGGAGGCCAACGCGGTCGTCTACGAGCACAGCCTGGACAACCCGGAGCTTCGGGGGATGGGCACCACGATGACGGCTGCCGCCCTCGTCAACGAGGACGGCCGGGACGTGATCGCCCTGGTCAACGTGGGCGACTCGCGGTCCTACCGGTTCCACGACGGCGAGCTCTCCCAGATCACCGTCGACCACAGCCTGGCCGAGGAGATGGTCCGCAGCGGCGAGATCAGCGAGTCCGAGGCCGCCGTCCACCCCCACCGGCACATTCTGACCCGGGCCCTCGGCGTGGCCGAAGACGTGTCCGTCGACCTGTGGCGCATCCAGCCGACCCGGGGCGACCGCTTCCTCCTGTGCAGCGACGGATTGACCAACGAACTCGACGAGCCCCAGATCGCCGAGGTGCTGGCCACCGTGCCCGACCCCCAGGTGGCCGCGGACCTGCTGGTCCGGGCGGCTCGGACCCACGGAGGGAGCGACAACATCACCGTCGTCGTCGTCGACGTCGTGCGGGGCGATGGCGACGAGGAGGAGATACCCGCCGAGGAGGCGGTGGCCGCGGTCGCCCCGGACTTCAAGACGGCTGCCGACGAGGCCCCGTCGGACCCGGACCCGGATGTCGCCGGACCGGTGGAGGCCCTTCCCGGGCCGGAGCCCCTCAAGCCGAAGTGGCGCGACCGGTGGCGGGCCAGGCGCAAGGCCAGGCGGGAGGCCCGCGGGCGCCGCCTCGTCACCGTCCGCACCCTGCTGTTCGTGGTGATCCTGGCCGCCATCGTCTACGGCGCCTTCTTCGCCATCCGCTGGTACGACACCAACGCGTACTACGTGCAGGTCTCGAACAACGAGCTGATGATCTACCACGGCCGGGTGGGCGGTGGCGTCCTCTACAAGCCGGTCGAGGTGGAGCGGACCGGCGTCACCACGGCGGACGTGCCTCCCTATGCCGTCGCCGAGCTGACCACCGGGGTGCAGGAGGGTTCGCTCGAGGCGGCGCAGGCCTACGTGGCCAACCTGGTGGCGACCGAGAAGCAGACGGTGTGCTCCCAGACGCCGAGTGCCGCCGGTTGTCCACCGGCGGCCACGGGAACGGCCGGTGCGACGACGTCCACGACGGTGGCGCCCTGATGGAACGCCGCATCCGCCGCCTCGGGGTCTTCATGATGCTCTGCTTCGTCGTGCTGTTCGTCCAGCTCAACAACATCCAGATCCTGAAGGCCAACACTCTGGCCAACTCGGCCAACAACCCCCGGGTCCTCTCGCTGGCCCGCAACGACCCCCGGGGCGACATCCTGTCGGCCGACGGTGTCGTACTCGCCAGCTCGATCCCCTCGAACGGCTACTACAAGTACCAGCGGGTGTACAACCCGTACACCGCGGTGCTGTTCTCCCAGATCGTGGGCTACGACTCCCTCATCTACGGCAAGACCGGGATCGAGGACGAGTACGACAGCTACCTCGAGTCCCACACCCGTCCGGCCACCACCCTGCGCGATCTGTTGACCAACCGCACGACGACGGGCAACGTGACCCTGACCATCACCACCACCCTGCAGAGCCAGGTGGCTGCGGCCGTGAACGCCACCAACGTGGACGGAAGCGCCCCTCAGGCCGGCGCGGTCGTGCTCAATGTCAAGACCGGGGCCGTCGAGGCCATGTACGGCAATCCCACCTTCGACCCGCGGCCGCTGGCGTCGCCCACCGTCGCCGTGGAGAAGTACGCCTGGACGGCCCTCGACCCGGACAGCGCCCAGAGCTCGCTGGTGTCGCGCGCCTTCCAGTACGGGTTCCTTCCGGGTTCGACGTTCAAGACGGTGACGTCGGCCGCCGTCTACGACCACCAGCCCGCCTTGGCCAAACTCGAGATCCCCACCACCAACTGCATCTCACTGCCGCAGTCCGACAAGCAGCTGTGCAACTACGCCGGGGTCGACGGTGTGCACGAGAGGTGCGGCGGGTCGCTGGACACGGTCACCGGCTACCAGGCCATCCTGCCGCAGTCGTGCGACACCGCGTTCGCCACCCTCGGCATGGACCTCGGGGGGCCGGCGATGGTCAGCGAGGCGCAGGCATTCGGGTTCAACCAGCAGGTCCCCATCGACCTGCCGGGCGCCGGGGTGTCCCAGTTCCCGACGGCGACATCCAGCCCCTCCATCCTGGACAAGCCCACCCAGGCCTACTCGGCGTTCGGGCAGCAGGACGTGGTGGCCACCGCCCTCCAGATGGCCCTGGTGGCCGACGGGTTCGCCAACCACGGCGTCATCATGACGCCCCACGTGATGCAGGACATCCACGACTCGGCCGGCAACCTCCTGACCACCTACCGGCCCCACCCCTGGCTGACGGCGACCAACCCGCTGACCGCGGCCGCCGTGACCACCCTCATGCAGGGCGTCGTCACCAGCGGAACCGCCGCCAACGTCGGGTTTCCGGCCAGCTGGGACGTGGCGGCCAAGACGGGCACCGCCGAGACGGGCCCCAACGCCAGTCTCACCAACGACTGGATGATCGCCTTCGCCCCGGCCAACGACCCGCGGGTGGCCGTCGCCGTGGTGGTTCCCAACCAGATCGGCAGCAGCACGGGCGCCGAAGTCTCGGGGCCACCCATGAAGACCATCCTGGGCGACGCACTGGCGGAGACGCCGTGAGTCGGCCGTTGGCACGGTGTCAGAACGCCGATCACGCAGTGTCGAGAACACCGGAACCGAGCGATAGCAGGCATAGGCTTTGACCCACATGGACCCGTCCCAGACGCCGCGTGTCTTCTCCGAGCGCTACGAACTCAACCACCTCATCGCCCGGGGAGGCATGGCCGAGGTCTACCGTGCCCACGACCGGTTGCTGGACCGGCCGGTGGCACTGAAGGTGCTCTTCCCCGAACTGTCGGTGGACCGGTCGTTCGTCGAGCGGTTCCGCCGGGAGGCCCAGGCCGCGGCCAACCTGTCCCACCCCAACATCGTCCCGGTGTTCGACTGGGGCGAGGACACCGGGACCTACTTCATCGTGATGGAGTACATCGACGGACGTCCCCTGTCCTCCATCCTCAAGTCGGCCGGCCCGCTGTCGGCCGAGCGCACCGCGGACATCGGCGCCCACGTGGCCGCCGCGCTCGGCTATGCCCACAAGCACGGCGTCATCCACCGGGACGTCAAGCCGGGCAACGTCCTCATCACCGACGACGGTCACGTCAAGGTGACCGACTTCGGCATCGCCCGGGCCATCAACACCGAGGAGAGCCTCACCCAGACGGGCGCGGTGATGGGCACGGCCACCTACTTCTCCCCCGAGCAGGCCGAGGGACTCGGGGTCGACGCCCGCAGCGACATCTACTCACTCGGTGTCGTGCTCTTCGAGATGGTCACCGGCCGCCCCCCGTTCCTGGGCGAGTCGCCGGTGGCCGTGGCCTCGAAGCACGTGCGGGACCATCCTCCGGCCCCACGCGAGCTCAACCCGCAGATCCCGCCCACCTTCGAGGCCATCATCCTCAAGTCCATGGCCAAGGAACCGGCCCACCGGTATGCCACGGCCGAGGACCTGCGGGCCGACCTCCTCCGGTTCAACGAGGGCCGCAGCGTCCTCGCCATGGAGGACACCACGACGATGATCGGCGTGGCCGGCGCCACCACCACCATGGCGGCGGTGGCCGGCATGGACGCCACCCAGGCGGTGTCCGCTGCAGGCGGTAACGGTGGCGTGCCGGTGGACACTTCCGGCGGCGACACCCCCGAGGACGGCACCAACCGCACCCGCAACTACGTCATCGCGCTGGTCCTGCTCCTGATCCTGCTGGGCCTGGCCGGCTTCGTCCTCGGGCGGAACCTCGGCTATTTCGGGGGCGGCGCGTCGTTCAGCGTCCCCAACGTGGTCGGTCAACAGGCCTCGGTGGCCACGGCGACCCTCCAGGGTGACGGGCTGACCGTGACCCAGGTCCAGCAGGTCTCCAACGACACGCCGGGGACGGTGATCTCGACGAATCCCGCCTCCGGCACCCTGGTCAAGAAGGGGGACACCGTGACCATCAAGGTGGCCGAGGCGCCGCCGCCGGTCCAGGTGACGGTCCCCGCGGGGCTGACCAACACCACCCAGGGCAACGCCGTGGGGATCCTGCAGAGCGCCGGACTCCAGTCGACCGTCGTCTACCGGACCAGTACGGCGGTCAAGGGGACCGTCCTCAGCACCGATCCGGCGTCCGGCACCAAGGTCAACCAGGGGGCCACGGTGACCCTGACCGTGTCGTCCGGACCGGCCGACGTGGTCGTCCCGTCGCTCATCGGGCTCTCCGAACTGGTGGCCGGACAGACACTGGGCAACGCCGGGCTCAACGTGGGGAGTGTGACGACGGTGAGCTCGTCCCAGTACGCGGCCGGACTGGTGGTGTCCTCGAACCCACCGACCGGTGCCACGGTGTCCCCGGGGAGCCCGGTGGCCATCGCCGTCTCGTCGGGGCCACCCGCGACCACGACCACCACCTCGACCTCCACGACCACCACGTCGACCACGTCGACCACCACCACCTCCACCACGTTGCCGAAGGGCGGGGGTGGGGGACAGGGCTGATCGTCGTGTCGGGCCCTTCAGCCCGCGGCCGCCAGGAAGTTGGCGAGCAGTGAGGGCCCCTCGGGGGTGAGCAGCGACTCGGGGTGGAACTGCACCCCCTCGACGGCGAGCGTCCGGTGACGCAGGCCCATGATGACGCCGTCCGTGGAGCGGGCGGTCACCTCGAGGACGTCGGGGATCGTGGACGGGTCGACGACCAGTGAGTGGTAGCGGGTGGCGGTGAAGGGATCCGGCAGCCCGGCGAAGACCCCCTGGCCCTGGTGGTGGATGGACGACGTCTTCCCGTGCATGAGGGTCGGCGCGGGTCCGACGACCGCACCGAAGGCCTGCCCGATGGCCTGGTGCCCGAGGCAGACGCCCAGGATGGGGAACGTCCCGGCCAGCTCGTGGATGACGGCCATGGAGATACCGGCCGCCTCGGGCCGCCCCGGTCCGGGGGAGATGAGGATGGCGTCGGGTGCCTCGGACCGGATCCCGGCGACGTCGATGGCGTCGTTGCGGAAGACGACCGGGTCGGCACCGAGCTCGCCCAGCTCCTGGACGAGGTTGTAGACGAACGAGTCGTAGTTGTCGATGACCAGGATGCGGGTCGC
>JBEKRV010000015.1:0-69094 GCA_049517675.1 Acidimicrobiales bacterium | reverse complement strand
GAAGGTGTAGGCGGTGCCGTTGGTGAGGCCGGTGACCGTGCAGCTGGTGGTCACTCCGTCCGGCGTGGTGCAGGTCTCGTTGGTGCCGTCACCGGTGGCCGTGACCGTGTAGCCGGTGACGGCCGAGCCCTCGTCGCCCGCCGTCGTCCACGAGACGGAAGCCGACTGGTCGCCGGCGGTGGCCGACACCCCGGTCGGGGCGTCGGGGACGGTGGATAGGCGGTGCCGTTGGTGAGGCCCGACACGGTGCAGCTGGTGGTCGCCGACGAGCAGGTCTCGTTGGTCCCGTCGCCGGTGGCCGTGACCGTGTAGCCGGTGATGGCCGAGCCCTCGTCTCCGGCCGCCGTCCACGAGACGGTGGCCGACTGGTTGCCGGGCGTGGCCGACACCCCGGTCGGGGCGTCCGGCACGGTCGACGGGGTGACCGGGCTGGAGGCGACCGATGGTGCTCCGGTGCCGTTGGCGTTGGTGGCCGTCACCGTGAAGGTGTAGGCGGTGCCGTTGGTGAGGCCGTCCACCGTGCACGTGGTGGTCGCCCCGTCCGGCGTGGTGCAGGACTCGTTGGTCCCGTCGCCGGTGGCCGTGACCGTGTAGCCGGTGACGACCGAGCCCTCGTCACCCGCCGCCGTCCACGAGACCGAAGCCGACTGGTCGCCGGCGGTGGCCGACACCCCGGTCGGGGCGTCCGGGACGGTGGAGACCGAGACGGTGGTGGACCCGTTCGACGTGGAGAACGTCGAGTCCCCGGAGTAGGTCGCGGTCACCGTGTCGGTCTCGGCCTCGCCCGTGTAGGTGGTGACGCAGCTGGCCGTGTCCGGCATGTCCTGGGTGACGGCGACCGACGAGCACAGCGTGCCCGCCGGATCCGTGAAGGTCACCGTCCCCGTCGGGTCACCGGCGCCTGTCGAGGGGTCGGAGACGGTCGCCGAGTACGTCACCGGCTGGCCGACAACCGGGTTCGCCGTACTCGACGTGACCGTCGTCTGACTGGTCAGGGTCGAGGTGGCATCGGTGGACGGTGTGAGCGTCACCGCCAGGATGTTCCGGTACAGCGCGGGGTCGGTCGCCCCGACCGTCCACGGTGCATTCGGGTTGGTGCCCACCGTGGTCCCGGCACCGGAGATGGTCTTCGGCAGCCGGTACCCGGCGAAGATCATGGTGAGCGTGCCATCGTTGTTCTGGACCACGCTCGGACCGTAGGCCCGACCTTCGTAGTAGGCACTGACTCCGAGCGGGACGTCATGTCCCTGGGCCAGGGCCTGGTCCTGGGCCACCGAGGCCGCGAACGTGTAGTCGGTGCTCAGGACCATCTGCGGGACGGACCAGTGCTCGCCGTCGCTCGACTCGCTGTAGAAGATCTGGTTGAAGGCGTCGCTGTCCCCGTCGGCGGCCCAGGCGCCGGAGAGGAACAGGCCGTAGGTTCCGTTCGGGTTGGTGACGATGGTGCCCGCCGAACCGACCCAGCGCATCTCGGTGGCATCGAGTGTGCCCGGAGCGGCGTAGGCGTTGAGGTCGATCTGGCCGTTGACGGTGGGGTTGGCCGTCGCCGCCGGACTCGAGATGTCGTCGTAGGCGCCGCCGTTGGAGCAGCTGCCGGTCTCGCAGCCGGCTCCGCTGATGACGCCCCCGTTGGTCAGTCCCGACGAGGAGAACGTCACGCCGTTGGTGGTGTACGCCACCCTCAGGACGGTGAGGTCCTCGTTGTTCTTGTTGAGCTTCGAGATGTCGCTCGACTTGCCCTCGCCGGTCAGCGACAGCGTGGACTGGGCCAGCGTCGTGGCCCCCGGAGCCCCGATGAGGGAATTGGAGGCGTACGTCCACCCGTTGTAGGCGCTCGGCACCTTGCAGCCGCCGAGGCTTCCCGACGTCTCGTTGAGGGTGGTGCAGGTCACCGTGATGATGGCCGTCGACGTGCTGGGACTGGGGGCCGTGGCACCCATCTGGACCGTGTACCCGCCGACGGGCTCGCTGGACGGCATGTCGGACGAGATGTAGGTGCCGGGGGTGAAGGAGATGGTCTGGCCGGTGGTCGCGTTGAACGTCCCGCTCCCTCCGGTCTCGCCCGCCACGTAGTAGCTGAGCTCCTTCTCGGTGTACATGACGTAGGTGGCACCGGACGGGACCGTGCCGTTGTTGGGGTAGCTGGGCAGCACGCCGACGATGCCGTCGGGGGCGACCAGGCCGCTCGTCATGCCGTCGCCCGCGCCGGGGCTGTAGGACGTCGCCGGGATGATCGGGTCGCCGGTGATCGGCTCCAGCGAGGAGAGCGTCATCGAGGAGCCGGTGGGTCCGGTGGTGCAGTCCTCGATATGGGTGGTGGGGTTGGCATTGGCCTGCGAGCAGTAGATGGCGGCGCCGTTGACGTAGAGACGGTTGGGGGCGTTGTTGTTGAACGTCGTCCCGGTCAGCGGGTCGGCGAAGCCGGGGTTGCCGCTCGTCGAGTCGATCGTGAAGGAGGCGAGCCCACCGTCACCGTTGGTGGTGTTGGGTCCGGCGGGGATCACCAGGCCGACATCGGAGCTCGGGGTGGTGAAGCCCATGACCTGCTCGACGAGGTCGCCGGCATGCACCGACACGCTGCTGCCCGATGCCGTGGTGCACCCGGTGAGCGAGCTGGTGCCGAGGCCGGTGCAGGTGACGACCGTCGGCACGCCCGGGGTCTGGGTGACGTCGACGAAGCTGCCCACCACCAACTGCTCCGGCGATCCGGCAGTACCGAGCGAGGTCAGCGGAATGGTCTGTGCCGTGCCGTGGGTCACGCTGACCGTCGTCGAACCGGTCGGCACGAAGGCGTCGGGGTCGATCCCCACCTTCTCGGTCGCCGGGAGGCCGGCCAGAGGGCTGGACTCGGTGGGGCTGAACTGGTGCACGATCATCCCAACGCCCTGCATGTCGCCGGCCGCCCGGGGAAGCGTGTACAGGTAGGCGTTGCCGCCGACGGTGATGACGTTGGCGTGGCCCTCGCCGTCGTCGTTGATGTCAGCAGAGGGGCAGTAGCCCGGGTTCTCCTCGAGGGCCTCGCCGTCGTAGGTCCAGTCCTTGCCGTTGTCGGTCGAGGTGGCCGCCACCAGCGCCTCGTCGGCATCCTTGGGTCGGTAGTCGAAGTAGCCGGTGAGCGACCCGTCGGCGTTCTTCACCACGTGGGGGAAGTAGGCGGGGGCGAAGGGAAGCGTGGTCCCGGCAGGCTGGCGCGCCGGCGTGCCGGCGGACTCGGCCACCTGGTTGCCGGTGCCGCAGTAGCCGTCGAGCGGGCCGGGGGTCCCCACCGTTCCGCTCGGGTAGGGCGCGACCCCGTCGGTGCCGCTGTTCGACGACGGGTACACGGCGACGTTGGGCTCGGTCGAGGCGCCCGTCCCGGTGGTCGGGCCGCCGGGTGTGTACGTCGGGAACAGATCGCTGTTCGGGTACGCCGTGGAGGACGGGTCACCCTGGGAGGTGTTCCACGGGGCGGCCGTGGTGCCGTTGGTGATGGATGCCAGCGCAGGCGTGCCCACCGAGAACGTGGTCGAACCGACGGACAACGGCGATGCTGCAGCCGGGGTGCTGACGGACGTGATGGCCACGCTCATCGACGCACCGACCGCGGCCAGGGTGGCCGCGCCGACGGTCAGGAAGCACACGAGTCGTGATGGGGACGAGCGACGACTGGACATCGAAGAACCTCCATGGGGGGACCGAAGCTGGCCCTTCCTAACATCGGGTCCGACGACCGTGCGTAACCAGATCGCCGTGTCGCGAAGAGTTCATCCTGGGGTCGCCTGCTCGTATCGGTGGCGTCACCGATACGTCATCAACGGTCCATCGGGAGCGCGAGCCGGCAGGTCCCCGCCGGCTGCGGCCCGCCGGGTGGGCGGGACGACCGACCCGTCGGAGGCGATCGGAACGACGGCCGGGCGGTCCCCGACCCGACCGGGCCGTGGGGTCGGGGACCGCACCGTGCCGGACGTCCCGCGGAAGGCCGTAACCTGTTGTGGTGCGTCCCCGAACCGAATTCACGCGTCCGACGATCTGGAGCGTGGGTCACGCGGAGGCGCCCGAGGTCGTCACCTCGGCCTGGATCGACGAGCAGTTGGCCGAGACCTACGACCGGACCGGCATCCGACCCGGACTGCTCGAGTCCGTCGCCGGGATCGTGGAGCGCCGCTGGTGGCCCGAGGACGTCACCTTCGACGAGGCGGCTGCGCTCGCCGGGATCCGCGCGCTCGAGCTCGCCGACATCGCCCCCACCGAGGTCGACATGCTCATCTCGACCTCGGTCTGCAAGCACCACCTCGAGCCCAGCGTGGCCTGTTCGGTCCACCACCGTCTGGGTCTGGGCCCCGAGTGCGTCAATTTCGACATCGGCAATGCGTGCCTCGGTTTCGTCAACGCCATGCAGATCGGTGCGATGGCCATCGAGACCGGCCAGGCCGACACGGTCCTGGTCGTCGACGGCGAGGGAAGCCGGTACACCCAGCTGGCCACGATCGCGCGGCTCCGCCTGCCGACGGCCGGTGCCACCGACGTGTTCGACCAGTTCGCCTCCCTCACCCTCGGATCGGGGGGCGCGGCCATGGTCATGGGCGGGCCGCGTGCAGGGGGACACCGGTTCCTGGGCGGCATCTCCCGGGCCGCCACCGACAGCCACGACCTCTGCGTCGGGGACCTCGACACCATGCGCACCGACACCGCCGCACTGCTCGAGAACGGCCTGACCCTCGCCCGCGAGGCGTTCGACGCCTCGGTCGCCGCCGGCTGGGACTGGAAGACGTGCGACCGATACGTCATGCACCAGGTGTCCGCCGTGCACACCCGCAGGCTGTGCGACCTGCTCGGCGTGGACATGGACCTGGTCCCACTCACCTACCCGAACTTCGGGAACATGGGTCCGGCAGCGGTGCCGTACACGTTGTCGACCGTGGCCGACGAGATCTCGCCCGGCGAGCGTGTGCTCCTCATGGGCATCGGTTCGGGCCTCAACTGCGCCGCCGCCGAGCTGATCTGGTAGGGCGGTGACCCCGACCCGGCCGGCCACCGGAGCCGTGGTGTCGCCGCGGCCGCCGACCCCGAGTGCCGACCAGCTCGCGTCATGGGGACTCGACCCGGCGTGGTCCCGACGGGTCACCATCGACGGATCCGACGGCCGGCCAGTCGACTGGCACGTCCTCGACACCGGGCCCGGTCCGGATGGGACGATCGTGTGCGTCCACGGGAACCCGACCTGGGCATACGTGTGGCGCGACGTCCTCACCACCCTGGCACCCGCCTGGCGGGTCGTCGCCGTGGATCAGACCGGAATGGGATGGTCGGAGCGGGGCCGACCCCGGCGCCTGGCCGATCGGGTGCTCGAGTTGGTGAACTTCTGCCACCAGGAGGTCGACGGGCCCTTCGTCCTCGCCGCCCACGACTGGGGCGGGCCGATCGCCGTCGGCGCCTCGGGCTCACTCGAGGTGGAGGCCCTCGTCCTCGCCGACACGGCCGTGGCCAAGCCGGCCGACGTCGCCGTCCCGCCACTCATCGCCGCCGCCCGGACCCTGGTCGACCTCAGCTGCCGCCGGACGTCCGCCTTCGTGGCCGGGACGGCGATGATGACGTCGCGCACCCACCGGGACGCGCTCCGCGCCCCGTACCGGGGTGCCGACCGCCGTGAGGCCGTCCGAGACTTCGTGGCCGACATCCCCCTCACCCCGGACGACCCGTCCTACGCGGCGCTCCAGGAGTGTGCCGCCGTCCTGGACGCCCACCCCCGACCGACCCTGCTGCTCTGGGGCGGCCGGGACCCGGTGTTCCACGACCGGTTCCTGGCCGACCTGCGGTCCCGGATACGCCATGCCGATGTCGAGCGGTTCGTCGACGCCGGCCACCTGGTGACGCTCGACGCACCGGTGGGCGACGTCGTCGCCCGATGGCTCGACCGACTCAGACACCCGTCGACGACGGCCGGGGTCGATGGGGACCACACGGGATTCGTGTCGGTACTGGCCGCGCTCGGGGACCGCAGCGACGACACCTCGCCCGCCTACGACGGACCGGACGGGGTGCTGACCTGGGCCGACCTCGACGCCCGTTCCTCGGCAGCCGCCCGCACCCTGATCGACGGCGGCATGCGCCCCGGCGATCGGGTGTCGTTGCTCGTCCCCCCGAGCTGCGAGCTCCTGGTCGCCGCCGGCGCGGTGTGGAAGGCCGGAGGGATCCCCGTGGTGGCCGACGCATCGGCCGGGATCCGCCGGCTCCGCACGTTGATCCGGGCGAGCGCCCCGTCGTGGACCGTCGGGACAGCGGCCACGTTGGCGCTCGCCCGGGCCCTCCGGTTCGCCCCCGGATCCACCATGGCTTGCTTCACCCCGTTCCCGGGCGCCGTCGACCTCGGCCGGGCCGGGGCCCCGACGTCGGCGATCGTCCCGGAGGCGGTCGGAGCCGCTGACGTCGCCGCCATCGTCCACACCTCCGGGGCCACCGGCCCGGCCAAGGCGGTCCGCTACACCCACGGGGCCCTGGCCGCCCAGCGCGAGGTGGTCGCGCCCCTGTTCGGGATGCGGCCGGGCGACGCGTTCACCACCTCGTTCGGCCCGTTCATGCTCCTCGCCCCGTCGCTGCAGATGACCTGCGTGCGTCCCGACTTCGACGTGGCCGAGCCCTCCGCGCTCGGGTTCGACGAGTTGGCCGCCGCACTGCGTCGGGCCCGGGTCACGGTGGCGTGGCTCTCCCCCGCCTCGGCCCGCCGGATCCTGTCCACCGCCGGGGGACGGACGGCCCCCGTCGACCTGGTCATGCTGGCCGGGGCGCCCGTCCCCGTCGACCTGGTCGAGGGGATCCGTCGGATCACCGGTGGCGATGTACGTGCGCCCTACGGCATGACCGAGTGCCTTCCGGTCACCGACGGGACCAGTCCCGACCGGGTGGGCCGGCTCGGTGGCAACTGCACCGGTCGCCCCGTACCGGGGTGCACCGTCGTGATCACCCCGCTCGACGATCCCACCCGTCCGCTCGACGACGGGGACGGCTGGGGAGAGATCCTGGTGCACGCGCCGTGGATGTTCGACGGATACGACGCGGCATGGTCCGCCGATGCGGCGACCTGGTCCGTCCACGACGGGCTCCGGTTCCACCGCACCGGCGACGTCGGCTATGTCGAGGACGGTCTGCTCTTCCAGCTCGGCAGGCGCCGCCACGTCATCGACACCGCGGACGGACCGCTGACCAGCGTCGGCGTCGAAGGGCCGATCCGGGAGGCCATCGGCCGACAGGTGGCCGCGGTGGGAGTCGGCCCGGCCGGCTGCCAGGTCCTGTGCGTCGTCGTCGAGGGCGTCGGCCCGCTCCGGGTCGCCGTCCGCCCGTTGCGCGTCGCGGTCCGCGACGCCTGCACCCACCGGGTGGCGGCGGTCCTCGAAGGAGCCCTCCCGGTCGATCGGCGACACCAGTCCAAGATCGACCGGACCGCACTGGCGGCCGACGCCGCCGACTTCCTCGCCGGACGATGAGCGACCGGGCCGCCGGACGATGAGGGTGCTGCTCACCGGGGGTTCGAGCCTGATCGGGCGTGCCGTGGCGCCGACCCTGCTCGCACGGGGCGACCTTGTGACCTGCTTCCAGCGCTCGCCGAGCGGGGTCGGGACGACCGATGTCCTCGGTGACGTGAGCGATCCGGCGGCCGTCCTGGCGGCGGCGGCGGGACACGACGCCGTCATCCATCTGGCGGCGCTGGTGGCACCCCGGCCCGGGTGGGACCGCGCCTACCGGGTCAACGTGGTCGGTTCCCGCAACGTCGTGTCCGCCGCGGCCCGCTGTGGTCGCCTCGTGCACGTGTCGTCACCGTCCGTCGCCTTCGACGGCGGGCCGGCGGTCGGCGCCGGCGCCGAGCCCGCCACGTACCGGGGACGGGACGCGTACACCCGGTCCAAGGCCGTTGCCGAGCGCTATGTCCTGGAGCACACCACGGTCCCCACCGTGGTGGTCCGCCCCCACCTCGTCTGGGGGCCGGGGGACACCCAGCTCATCGGCCGCATCGTCGAGCGTGCCCGCCAGGGCCGCCTGGTCCTTCCCGACCACGGCAGGCCGCTCGTCGACACCACCTACGTCGACGACGCGGCGGACGCCATCGTGGCCGGCCTCGACCGGACCGCCGACTCCGACGAGGCGACCGGGAAGGCGTGGGTGGTCACCGGCGGCGACCCCCGTCCCCTGGCCGAACTGGTCGAGGGGATCCTGGAGGCCGCCGGGTTGGACCCTCGGGTCCGTTCGGTACCCGCTCCGGTGGCAGCCCTGGCCGGACGCGCCATCGGACGGATGTGGCCCGGCGGGGAGCCGCCCCTCACCCACTTCGCCGCCCGGCAGTTGTCGGTGGCCCACTGGTTCGACCAGTCCGACACCCGGCGGGTCCTCCGGTGGCGACCACGGGTCGGCGTGGACCGGGGGATGGACGAGTTGGGGCGCTGGTTCGCCGGTCGTTGACCGAACACCGGCGCGGATCGCCGTGTCGGTCGGCGACGTCGCGCCGGTCCGCGCCACTACCGGAGCGTCCCGGCGATCACCTGGCCCACCTGGTCGGTCTCGAGCAGGAACCCGTCGTGACCGAAGGCCGACCGCACCACCTCGAGGGGTCGATCGCCCGGGAGCAGGTCGGCCAGCTCGGCCTGCAGCGGGATCGGGTAGAGGCGGTCCGAGTCGATGCCGGCCACCCGCACCTCGGCGGTCACCCCGGCCAGCGCTGCGGCCACGCCTCCCCGGTCCCGGCCCACGTCGTGGCTGTTCATCGCCTCGCTGAGGACCAGATAGGAGTTCGGGTCGAACCGCGCCGCCAGCTTCGCCCCCTGGTACTCGAGGTAGGACTCGACCGCGAACCTCCCGCCCTGCAAGGGGTCCTCGTCCCCCTGGGGGCGGCGCCCGAACCGGTCGTCGAACTCCTGTCGGGTCCGGTACGAGACCTGTCCGATGCCCCGTGCCAGTTCCATCCCCGCGACCGGTGCGGGCCCCGTGCCGTAGTAGTCGCCGCCGGCGAAGTCGGGATCGAGGCGGATGGCGCGGCACTGCACCGAGCACAGGGCCACCTGCTCGGCGGTGGCGGCGGCGCCGACGGCCAGGACCGCGGCGCGGGCCACCCGGTCCGGGTGGCCGACGCACCACTCGAGCACGCGCATGCCGCCCATGGACCCGCCGACGACCGCGGCCCACCGGTCGATCCCCAGGTGTTCGGCCAGCAGCACCTCCGCCGCCACCTGGTCCCGGACGGTCACCCGTGGGAACCTCGATCCCCACGGCCTCCCGTCGGGTGCGGCCGAGGACGGCCCGGTGGTTCCCTGACAGCCGCCCAGCACGTTGGGGCTCACCACGAAGAAGCGGTCGGTGTCGATCGGGGCCCCGGGCCCGATGAGGGGCGCCCACCAGCCGGCAGTGGGATGCCCGGGGCCGGCCGGGCCCGCTGCGTGCGAGTCACCGGTGAGTGCGTGGAGCACCAGCACCGCGTTCGACCGCGCGGCGTCGGGCGACCCCCACGTCTCATAGGCCACCGTGACCCCGGGCAGGGAGGCCCCGTTCTCCAGCGGGAGGACGGCCGTGCCGTCGGTCGCCAGTGGGGCGAACCGGCGCATGCCGGGCTGGTCGCCGGGTTGCCAGGACACGGCGCGCTCGCCCGTCACGCCCCCTTCGCGGCCCGGAACCCGAGCTCGAGGTCGGCGAGGATGTCCTCGATCGACTCGATGCCGATGCACAGGCGGACCAGGTCGGGGGTGACCCCGGTCGACACCTGCTCCGCCTCGGTCAGCTGTGAGTGGGTGGTCGACGCCGGGTGGATGGCCAGGCTGCGCACGTCGCCCACGTTGGCCAGGTGGCTGAACAGCTCGAGGCCCTCGATGAAGCGGCGCCCGGCGTCCGCCCCGCCGTCGATGCCGAACGCCACGATCGCCCCGCCACCTTTGGGCAGGTAGCGCAGCTGGCGCTCGTGCCAGGGGCTCGAGGCGAGGCCCGGATAGGCCACCCAGGACACCTTGTCGCGATCCTCGAGCCAGGCCGCCACCGCGGCGGCGTTCTGGACGTGGCGCTCCATCCGCAGGCTCAGGGTCTCGACGCCCTGGATGAAGAGGAACGAATTGAACGGCGTGGTGGCGGGCCCGAGGTCGCGGAGGTACTGGAGCCGTGCCTTCAGGACGAACCTGGCCGCGAAGAGCGGTTCGGGCAGTTGCCCGAACACCAGTCCGTGGTAGCTCGGGTCGGGCTCGGTGAAGCCGGGGAAGCGGCCGCTGCCCTCGTAGTCGAACGTGCCGCCGTCGACGATCACGCCACCGATGGAGGTGCCGTGGCCGCCGATGAACTTGGTGGCGGAGTGGACCACGATGTCGGCGCCGTGGGCCAGCGGGTTGGCCAGGTAGGGAGTGGCCAGGGTGTTGTCCACCACCAGGGGGATGGCGTGGTCGTGGGCGATGGCCGAGACGCCGGCGAAGTCGAGCACGTCGCCCTTCGGGTTGCCCAGTGTCTCGGCGTAGAACGCCTTGGTGTTGGGTCGGACGGCCGCCCGCCATGCGTCGAGGTCGTCGGGATCGTCGACGAAGGTGACCTCCACCCCCAGCTTGGGGAGCGTGTAGTGGAACAGGTTGTAGGTGCCGCCGTAGAGCGAGGCGGAGGAGACCACGTGGCCCCCGTTCTCCGCCAGGTTGAGCAGGGCGATGGTCTCGGCCGCCTGCCCGCTCGCTACGGCCAGTGCGGCCACCCCGCCCTCGAGTGCCGCGATGCGCTCCTCGAAGACGGCCTGGGTCGGGTTCATGATCCGGGTGTAGATGTTCCCCAGCTCGGAGAGCCCGAAGAGGGCGGCGGCGTGGGCGGTGTCCCGGAACGTGTAGCTGGTGGTCTGGTAGATTGGCGTGGCACGGGCGCCGGTGGTCGGGTCGGGCGCCGCACCGGCGTGGATCTGACGGGTCTCGAATCCCCACTCGGGCATCGCATGTCTCCTTCGACTGACGGAAGTGCGCCCCCGGGGGCCCACCGGACGGGACCCGATACTGACAAAATATGACCAACTTGGTCAACTACTGGCCGGCGACCAGCGGCCACCGCTCCGGGTCGGGCCGCTCCGACGGGACCCGTTCCCGTACTGTAGGGACGTCCGATCACCTCCCCGCAACGGGGGAGGCACCCCGCCACCGGGAGGTCCCGTGCTGCCTTCGTCGACCGAGTCCGCGGCCGCCTACACCGACATGCGGCTCCGCCTGACCGAGCTGCTCTCCGCGGTACCCGACGCCGAGGCGGCGGCCGCGCCCGTCGCCGCGTGCCCGGGTTGGAGCGTGACCGACCTCGCCGCACACGTCTACGGGGTGACCCGCGACGCCTACGACGGCAACCTGGCGGACGCCGGCAGCAACGGGTGGACCAACGCTCAGGTCGACCGGTTCTCCCCCATGGGCCTCGCCGGCATCGTCGAGGCCTGGAACACGGTCGCCCCCGGGTTCGAGGAGCGGGCCGCCGACCTCCCCGACCGGATCTCCGCCCAGATCACCTTCGATGCGGGTGTCCACGAGCACGACCTCCGCGGCGCCCTCGGTCGGCCCGGCGGCCGGGACGCGGCGAGCGTGCAGGTCGGTCTGCAGTTCATGACCGCGAGGTTGACCGGCCTGATCGGTCGCAACGGGCTGCCAGCTCTCGACCTCGACACACCGGGGTACTCGACCACGATCGGCTCCGGGACCGCCCGGGTCCGGCTCGCCACCGACACCTTCTCCCTGTACCGGTTCATCACGGGGCGGCGGTCCCTGTCCCAGATCCACGCGCTGGCCTGGGACGGCGACCCCGAGCCCTATCTGGCCATGTTCGAGGGGACTCCGATGCACCCTCCGGGGGTCGAGATCGTCGAGTAGCCGCAGAGGGTCACCGCACCGCCCTCCGGCGGTGCGATCGGAACCGTGGACTATCATCGTCAGGGCGTTTCCGGGGCCCGGGGCTACGGCCGAGGACGGGGTCCGGGCGCACGCGCACGAGCCGGTCGGCCCGTGCCGGTGAGCACCGTCCCCGCAGGGGTCGCCACGACGAAGGAGCCACATGTCCAGCGAGACACGCACCAACGACTTCAAGGTCGCCGACCTCTCCCTTGCCGAATACGGCCGCAAGGAGATCGTGCTCGCCGAGCACGAGATGCCGGGCCTGATGGCCATGCGCGAGGAGTTCGGCGCGGCCCAGCCCCTCGCCGGTGCCCGCATCACCGGCTCGCTCCACATGACCATCCAGACCGCCGTGCTGATCGAGACGCTCACGGCCCTCGGCGCCAAGGTTCGGTGGGCCAGCTGCAACATCTTCTCCACCCAGGACCATGCCGCCGCCGCGGTGGCCGTCGGCCCCGACGGCACCGCCGACGATCCGAAAGGCGTCCCCGTCTACGCCTGGAAGGGTGAGTCGCTCGAGGAGTACTGGTGGTGCACCGAGCAGGTGCTGCAGTGGCCCGGCGGCGAGGGCCCCAACCTGATCCTGGACGACGGCGGCGACGCCACCCTCCTCGTGCACAAGGGTGTCGAGTTCGAGAAGGCCGGAGCGGTGCCGGACCCGTCCACGGCCGACTCCGAGGAGTTCGCCGTGATCCTCGGCGTCCTCACCCGCAGCCTTGCCGAGGACCCGGGTCGGTGGACGTCGATCGCCAACGGCATCAAGGGCGTCTCCGAGGAGACGACCACCGGGGTCCATCGCCTCAACGAGATGCAGGCCAGGGGCGAGCTCCTCTTCCCGGCCATCAACGTCAACGACGCGGTGACCAAGTCGAAGTTCGACAACAAGTACGGCTGCCGCCATTCGCTCATCGACGGCATCAACCGGGCCACGGACGTGCTCATCGGCGGCAAGGTCGCCGTGGTGTGCGGCTTCGGCGACGTCGGCAAGGGCTGCGCGGACTCGCTCCGCGGCCAGGGGGCCCGTGTGGTCGTCACCGAGATCGACCCCATCTGCGCCCTGCAGGCGGCGATGGAGGGCTACCAGGTGGCGACCCTGGACGACGTCGTCGAGACCGCGGACATCTTCGTCACGACCACCGGCAACAAGGACGTGATCACCGCTGCCGACATCGCCCGCATGAAGCACCAGGCCATCGTGGGCAACATCGGCCACTTCGACAACGAGATCGACATGGCGGGCCTCATGGCCACGCCCGGCATCGAGCGGGTGAACATCAAGCCCCAGGTCGACAAGTGGGTGTTCCCCGACGGCAAGGCCGTCATCATCCTGTCGGAGGGCCGGCTCCTCAACCTCGGCAACGCCACCGGGCATCCGAGCTTCGTGATGTCGAACTCGTTCACCAATCAGACGATGGCCCAGATGGAGCTCTTCGCCAACACCGGAACGTACGAGGACAAGGTCTACGTGCTGCCGAAGCACCTCGACGAGAAGGTCGCCCGCCTCCACCTCGACGCTCTCGGCGTCCACCTGACCACCCTCACCCCCGAGCAGGCCGAGTACATCGGCGTGTCGGTCGACGGACCGTACAAGCCCGAGCACTACCGGTACTGACCGGGGCCGCCCGATCGGGTGGCCCCGTCGGCGAGACGAGCCGCACATGACCCCACCCATCCTCGAGGCGACGCGCTACGAGGTCGTCGACCGGATCGCCACGATCACCCTGGACCGTCCCGAGCGTCTCAACGCCTGGACGGCCACGATGAACGCCGAGTACCGGGCGCTCCTGCAGACGGCGGCCGACGACCCCGCCGTACGGGTCGTCGTGGTCACCGGCAGTGGACGGGGCTTCTGCGCCGGGGCCGAGTCCGAGGACCTGGCCGGCCATGCCGAGCGGGGCTCCTACGAGTCGGGGGCCCCGGACGGCCTGGCCACGCCCGGCTACGGCGTCCGGCAGGAGTTCGATGCCGAGCTCGCCTACCACTTCGGTGTCGACAAGCCGATCCTGGCCGCCATCAACGGGCCGGTCGCCGGGATCGGCTTCGCCCTCTCGTGCTACTGCGACCTGCGGTTCGCCGCCAGGGGGGCGAAGTTCACCACGGCCCACGGCAAGCTCGGGCTCCCGTGCGCCTTCGGCCTGGCCTGGCTCCTACCCAGGCTGGTGGGGCTGCCCCGGGCACTGGACCTCATCCTGACGAGCCGGACGTTCGAGGCCGACGAGGCCTACGAGCTCGGCCTGGTCACCGCCGTCGTCGACGGGCCCGACCTGCTCGACCACGTCCACCGTTACGCGCGCTCCCTGGCCACCACGGTCTCGCCGGCCTCGCTCGCCGCCTCGAAGCGCCAGGTCTACGAGTCGTTCCACATGACGGCGGCCGAATCGGTCCGGGCCGCCGAGGCACTGCTCGATCCGATGATGGCCGGACCGGACTACCGGGAGGGTGTGGCCGCCCTGCGCGAGAAGCGCCCGCCGGTGTTCGGCGACCCGTCTCCCGGGGGTTGACGGCATCGGCACCCGGTTTCCGGCGGTGCGCTCCGGCCGGGTACCGTTGCCCCCATGTCCGGAGACTCCGCCACCGCCCCCGTACCCACGACCATCACCCTCTCGCCGCCCAGGCGGTGTGAGCCCGAGCGCCCCGACGTCGACCCGTCGACCGCCCGGGTCCGCATCCACGCGGCCGAAGTCGCGCTCCTCGACGAGCGGCGTCTCCTCACCGGCGACGAGCTGGCCGGCCTGGCCGCGCTGCCCGACGGCTACGTGACGTCCCTGGCCGCGCTGGCCCACCAGGTACGTCTGGCCTGGTGCGGGCCGGAGGTCGAGGTCGAGGGCATCTTGTCGGCCAAGACCGGCGGCTGCCCCGAGGACTGTCACTTCTGCTCCCAGTCGTCCCGGTTCGACACCCCGGTCAAGGCCACCCCCTTCCTCGACGCCGAGGAGGTGCTGCAGGCCGCCGAGGAGACACGGGCCGCCGGCGCCTCCGAGTTCTGCATCGTCCTGGCCGTCCGGGGTCCCGACGAGCGCACCATGCAGCGGATCCTGGAGCTCGTGCCCATGGTCCAGGAACGCACCGGCCTCAATGTCGCCGTGAGCGCCGGCCTGTTGACCGAGGACCAGGCACGACGGTTCGCCGAATGTGGGGTGCACCGCTACAACCACAATCTCGAGACCTCCCGGTCCTTCTTCCCCACCGTGGTGACCTCCCACACCTGGGAAGAGCGGGTGGAGACGTGCCGGCTGGTCCTCGACCACGGCATGGAGCTGTGCTGTGGCGCCCTGATCGGCATGGGCGAGTCCGACGAACAGCGGATCGAGCTGCTCACCCAGCTCCAGGAGCTCGGCCCCACCGAGGTTCCCCTCAACTTCTTGAACCCGCGCCCGGGCACGCCCCTCGGCGGCGAGCGACCGGTGGCGGCCTGGGAGGCGATCCGGTGGATCGCCCTGTTCCGGCTCGGGCTCCCCGGCGTCATCCTGCGCTACGCGGGCGGCCGCGAGGTCACGCTCCGGGAGCTGCAGTCCATGGGGATGACCGCGGGCATCAACGCCCTCATCGTCGGCAACTACCTGACCACGCTCGGTCGCTCGGCCGACGAGGACCTCCGGATGCTGGCCGACCTCCGCATGCCGGTGGGCGCCCTCACCGGCGTCCTCTGAGCGGCACGGTCGTGGACGCCGCCGGCCGTGTCACCACCGGGTCGGGGACCCACTGCACCGGCTGCGGCTCGGAGTCGTGCATCGGATGCGGCCGCACCCTCGACCCGCCGCGTTTCTGTCCCGACTGCGGGCTCCGGCTGACGGTCACGGTCACTCCCGGGGGCTACCGGGCACGGTGCCGCGACCACGGGGAAGTGGCCGGCCACTGACCCCGCCGGTCCGGTGCGGCCGTCACCGACCGGACGTGCCCCTTCCTCCTGGTCCGCGCTGTCCGGGTCCGTCCGGACGGCGCCACCCGGGTCATCGTCGAACGGAAGGCGCCGCGGTACCGTGGGTCGATGGGGTCGCTGCTCATCGCCGTGCTGCCGCTGGCACTCGGCGCGGCCGTGAGCCCCACGTTGCTCGCCCTGCAGCTCCTGGTCCTGACCGGGCACACCCACCGGCTGGCCCGCGCCTGGGCTCTGACCCTGGGTTCCGCCCTGGTGCTGGGCGTCTACTCGGTCCTGTGCGTCACCGCGCTCGAACGCATCCGGCCGCACCACGCCTCCCACAAGTCGGCCACGGACGCCGCGGTGCTCCTGGTCTCCGGCGGCCTGCTCGGCCTGCTCGCCGTACGGTCGCTGGTGCGCCGACCGACCGTGGGCGAGCGGCACACCTCCACGATCGCCGACCGGCTCGGCACGGCCTCGACAGGATGGTTCCTCGGGGTCGGAGCCGTCGGGATGGTCGTGAACTTCTCGACACTGGTCCTGGTGCTGGCGGCCGTCCACGAGATCACCCACTCGACCGCGGACGACGCCACCAAGGCGGTCGTCTTCGCCGTCATGTACGTGATCGTCCTGCTTCCCGTCCTGGCCCCCGTGGTGCTCGTGACCGCCACCGGGTCCGGCGCCGACCCGGCCCTCGACGCCACCCACGACTGGGTGAACGGCCATGCCCGCATCATCGGCGTCGTCATCGAAGCGGTGTTCACGGTGTATCTCGTCGTCAAGGGGATCCGGACGCTCCCCTGATCGGACCGGAAAGGAAGCTGCACATGGAGTGGAAACTCGAATTGGTCGTGGTCCCCGTCGCCGACCAGGACCGGGCCAAGACCTTCTACCTGGACAGATTCGGCTTCGACCTCCACGTCGACCATCGGGGCGGACCGGACTTCAGGGTGATCCAGGTCACGCCCCCCGGCTCGGCGTGCTCGGTGGCTCTCATGCTCGAACCCGAGTCGGCCGGCAGTGCCCAGGGTCTCCACCTGGTGGTCCCCGACATCGTCCGGGCCCGCGCCGAGCTGGTCGAACGAGGGGCCCGACCGGGCGGCCTCGTCCACTTCGTGGAAGGCCGACCGACCGACGGGCCGGACCCCGAGGGTCGCGACTACAACACCTTCTTCGAGGTCCGCGATCCCGACGGCAACGGCTGGCTGGTCCAGCACGTCTCGGGCGGGGCCACCGGGGTCTAGAGCCTCGACCGGCCGGGACGACAGGCCGGCGAGGAGAGAAGGCCGGTCGTCAGGTCGGCCGGGGCGATCCGCCGTCGATCCCGAGCTCCGGCCACCGCACCCGGGTCGCCCAACCCCACCGCTCGAATCGTCCGATGAGCCAGGCGGAGGGGTCCACCATCCCCCGGCGTGCGCCGTGACGGGCCCATGACGGGTGGGCGTGGTGGATGTTGTGCCAGCTCTCGCCGAAGGAGATCACGGCCAGGGGCCACAGGTTGGAGCTCCGGTCGGGGGTGGTGTGGGTCCGGCTCCCGAAGACGTGGCACAGCGAGTTGATCGACCAGGTCACGTGGTGGAGCAGTGCCATGCGGACGAGACCGGCCCACACCAGTGCCATCAGCGCACCCACCCAGGATCCGGAGATGGCGTACCCGATACCGAAGGGGATGGCCAGTGATGCCACCGCCAGCACCGGAAACAACCGCCCGATCCGGACCATGTCACGGTCCTTCAACAGGTCGGGGGCGTAGCGCTCCGCACTCGAGGCGTCCGAGACGAAGAGCCAACCCATGTGGGAGAAGGCCAGCCCCCGCAGCAGTGCGGTCCCCCGGTCGCCGTACCGGTAGGGGGAATGGGGGTCGCCGGCGTGGTCGCTGTAGATGTGATGGCGGCGGTGGGTGGCCACCCAGCTGGTCACCGATCCTTCGACGGCCATCGATCCGAGGACGGCGAGGGTGATCTTGAGCGCCCGGTGAGGTGCGAAGCCCCGATGGGTGAAGAGGCGGTGGAAGCCGACGGTGACCCCGAAGCCGGTGACCACGTACAGGACCAGGGCGATGGCCACGTCCGTGACGTCGACCACGCCGCCCCAGAGCCACCACACGGCCAGGCCGAGGGCGATCGCAGGGCCCGCCACGATGGTCGCGGTGATCACCTTCTGCGGTACGGGGACCACATGGGGAGGACCGCTCCCGTCGTCGGACGGATCGGTGGCGCTCAGGACGGCGGTGGCGGGGGATGCGGGACCCATGATGACTCCAGGAGCGCAGGCGCGCGTGGGGCAGGGTCATTCCGGAGGGCCTGATGCGGGCCGGACGCCGAGCGACGGTGGCACATCGTACCCCCGGGGGCCGCGTCCGACGGGTCGGTCCGGTACGGGGGTCGGAGCGGCCGCGGTCGTGCCCGTCGCGCGTCCGGCGTCGTCAGGTTCGCGACGCCCGCCTGATCTGCTGGACGTACTGGTCAGCGCGTTGACGGGACATGCCCCACAGCTCGGCCACCTCCCGCGGGACCATCCCCTCCTTGACGCATTCGGCGATGACCAGCAGCCGTAGCTCGTTGCGGGCCACGTCCACCCGCTCCATCGCCTCGCGGGTCGACAGCCGTTGCGAGCTCACGGGCTCGGTGCGGACGGCATCGGTGACCTTGACGCCCGCCCTGATCTGCTCGATCCCCCGCGACAGCAACTCCTCGGCCTCGACCATGACCTCCCGGGCGACACGGTTCGCATCGGTCAGATCCTGCAGCGCGTCGACGTTCGGTCCATCCTGGTCGGCCATGGCGAGATGATACCGATGCCGACCTGCGCGCCGGATCCGCGGGTCGCCGCTGCAGACGTCAGCCCTCGGGTACCTTCCAGCCCCGGGACTCGGCGATCTCCTTGCACGTGGGACACACCGGGTAGCGCTTGGGATTGCGGCCCGGAACCCAGATCTTCCCGCACAGCGCCTTCACGGCGGTCCCGTTGACCATCCCCTCCACCACCGAGGGCCCGGCCGAGATGAAGTCGCCCTTCTCGGGCTTGAACCCCTCGAGGACGATGTGGGACATCCGCTCGTGGTCGCCGTCGAGCTGGGGGTCGACGTGGGTCGGGGCCAAGGTGGTGCCGGCGTCGGTCATCCTCCCAGGATCGCGCATTCTCCGGGGCCCGGCACGACCCGGTGGTCCCGCTCCGGCCGCTCCACCGGACACCTAGGCTTGTCCCATGTCGGCTCGCACCCTGGTTCTCGCCTCGGGCTCCCCCGCGCGCCTCAAGCTACTGCGCGATGCCGGCATCGATCCGAGGGTCGTGGTCAGCGGCATCGACGAGGACGACGTCGACCCCGGCGACACTCGGGGGTCGGTGAGGCGGCTGGCCGCTCGAAAGGCCGAAGCGGTCGCCCGGCCGGACGGTGCCGACCTGGTCATCGGCTGCGACTCGATGCTCGAGTTCGAGGGACGGCCCCACGGAAAGCCGGCGTCGGTGGACGAGGCCCGGAACTGGCTCACCGCGATGCGGGGGCGGTCCGGCACCCTCTTCACCGGGCACGTCCTCATCGACGAGGCCACCGGGGCGAGGTCGGAGGCCGTGGTCGGCACCACCGTGCGGTTCGGGGTCACCACTGACGACGAACTGGACGCCTACCTCGCCACCGGGGACGCCCTCGCCGTCGCCGGTGCGTTCACGTTGGACGGGAGGTCGGCCCCGTTCGTCGACGGGATCGTCGGTGACCACGGGAACGTGATCGGCTTGTCCCTCCCCGCGCTCCGCTCGCTGCTGGCCGACGTCGGCGTGGTGATCACCGACCTGTGGGACGGTCGCCGGCCGTGACCGTCGACGTCCGTGCCTCGGAACCGGCACCCTCCGGGGCGGCCGTGCTCGAGCTGGGCAAGCTCGTCGTCGATCTGCCGGTCGTCCTCGCACCGATGGCCGGGGTGACCAACAGTGCGTTCCGCACCCTGTGCCGCAGCTACGGGGCAGGCCTGTACGTGAGCGAGATGGTGACGGCCCGGGCCCTGGTCGAAGGGAATGCCAAGACGCTGGGCATGGCCTCGTTCGGCGACGACGAAAAGGTGCGCAGCGTGCAGCTGTCGAGCGTCGATCCCACGGTGATGGGTAGGGCGGTGGCGCGCCTGGTCGACGAGATCGGGGTCGACCACATCGACCTCAACTTCGGGTGCCCGGCGGGCAAGGTCACCCGGCAGGGGGCCGGGGCCGCCCTCCCGGTACACCGGACCCTGTACCGCGACATCGTCCGAGCTGCCGTGACCAGCGCCGGCACGGTGCCGGTCACGGTGAAGCTGCGCATCGGGATCGACGCCGACCACGTCACCTATCTCGAGTCCGGTCGGATCGCCGAGTCCGAGGGTGTGGCCGCGGTCACCCTGCACGCCCGCACCGCCGAGCAGCTCTACTCGGGCAGCGCCGACTGGGGCGCCATCGCCTCGTTGAAGCAGGCCGTGGCCACCATCCCGGTCCTCGGCAACGGTGACCTCTGGGAGGCGTCGGACGCCCTGGCCATGATGGCCTCCACCGGGTGCGACGGGGTGGTGGTGGGGCGGGGCTGCCTCGGACGCCCGTGGCTCTTCCGGGACCTTGCCGCGGCGCTGCGGGGACGACCGGTCCCCGACCCGCCGACGCTCGGCCAGATCTGTTCGATGATGCTCGTCCACCTCGACCTGCTCTGCGGTCTGTTCGGAGAGAACCTCGGTGTGCGTCAATTCCGCAAGCACTCGGGTTGGTACCTGACCGGGTTCCCGGTGGGTCCCCGGGTGCGCAGGTCGCTGGCCACGGCGTCGTCGGTGCCCGAAGTGGTGGCCCTGCTCGACGGCCTCGACCCGGACGCCGCGTTCCCCCCCGAGTCGCTCCGCATGGCCCGGGGCCACACGAACGGCCCCCGGCCGGTGCACCTGCCCGACCGTTGGCTCGACACGGTCGACGACCCCACCCCTCCCGCCGGGGGCGACCTGCTGGTGTCGGGAGGATGACCGTCGCCGCCGACAGGCGGGCGACGGAGGTGTGGGAGACTGGGACGGTCGACCCCGCCGGGGCCATCCGGCGCGGTGCCGGGGATCCCCCGGTCCCGAACGGTCGCCCCTCCCCCCTCCCATGATCGTCGGATCCTCCCTCACCATCGAGATCGGTGACCGCACCCTGCTCCGTGACGCCTCGTTCGTCGTCGGTGCCGGGGAGAAGGTCGGACTGGTCGGACGGAACGGAACCGGCAAGTCCACCTTCATCTCCGTGGTCATCCAGGAGCCGGGGCGCAACGTGCGGTCCACCGGGAGCGCCGCCATCCGGGGCACCTACGGCTACCTCCCACAGGTACCCGAACCCCATGGTCTGGGCCTCGAGCCCAACGGCTTCTCCCACGTGCTGTCCGGAAGGGGGCTCGACATCCTCGACGACGCCCTGGGCAAGGCCCGCTCCCAGATGGCCAAGGACCCGTCGACCGAGAACATCGCCCTCTTCTCCGACCTCGAGGAGCAGTTCCGGGAGAACGGCGGCTACGAGGCGGAGTCGACGATGGCCCGCCTGGCCGACGGGCTCGGCCTCCGCCAGGAGCTCCTCTTCGAGGACATCGAGAGCCTGTCCGGGGGGCAGCGGCGCCGGGTCGACCTGATCCGGATCCTCTTCCAGGGCCCGGACACCATGATCCTCGACGAACCCACCAACCACCTGGACCGCCCGGCCAAGAAGTGGCTCATGGACGAGCTCGAGACCTTCCCCGGCGCCATCCTGGTGGTGTCCCACGATCTCAAGCTGCTCGACCGGTCGATCAACAAGGTGCTCCATCTGTCCGACGCCCGCCTCACCGAGTTCAAGGGCACCTACTCCTCGTACCTGGTGCAGCTCGAGGCGGACCAGTCCCAACGCGAGCGGTCGGCCCAGCTGGAGGGCCGGGAGATCGACCGGCTGTCGAAGCTCGCCGACTCGATGCGGGGCAGTACCAACCGAAGGGCCAGGATCGCCAAGTCACTCGACAAGCGGGTCGAGCGTCTCGAGTCGGGAAAGACCGAGGTGCACAAGCGGGAGAGGAAGAGTTCGTTCAAGCTCCCGACCCCGGCCCGCTCCGGTGAGGTGCCGTTGCGGGTCACCCACCTGTGCGTCCGCTACGACACCAACACCGTGCTCACCGATGTCGACTTCCACTGCCGCCGGGGGGACCGGGTGGTGGTCATCGGCAAGAACGGTGCCGGCAAGTCCAGCCTCCTGCGCTGTCTGGCCGGGGTGCAGGAGCCGACCGACGGGACGGTCGAACCGGGCCCGAACGTCGCCCTCGGCTACTTCGCCCAGGAGCACGAGCAGGTCGACCTCGGGGTCAGCGTCCTCGACAACATCGACGACCGGATCCTGACCAAGGAGACGGAGCGTCGGGCACTGCTCGGTTCGTTCGGCCTGGTCGGCGACGTCGCCTACCAGATGCCCAAGACCCTGTCGGGTGGGGAACGGGCCAAGCTCGGTCTGGCCATGCTGGCCGCGGGGCAGGCCAACGTGCTTCTGCTCGACGAGCCGACCAACAACCTCGATCCTTCGTCGATCGAGGCGGTCGGGACCATGCTCGCCAACTGGCCCGGCACCATCATCGTCGTCAGCCACGACCGTGCCTTCGTCGAGGCGATGGAGCCGACCCATGCCCTCAAGCTCCCCGACGAGGTCTTCACCCACTGGCGTGACGACTACCTCGACATGGTGGAGATGAAGTAGCCACGACCCCGGTACCGCCCGGTGCGCATCGGACGGCCACCGGTCCGGCCGGTCGGATCGGCTACCAGGTGTCGGTCGAGATCCCGGAACCCGACGCCGCGACCTGGGCGAACCCTTGTCCGGTGAACTCCGCGTCGACGTGCGTCGTGCCCTCGACGAACCGGTCGAGCTCGTCCCCGACAAGCGGTTGGGAGAAGAGGAACCCCTGGGCGAAATCCGCCCCCTCGTCGGCCAGCCAACGCCTCTGGTCGTCGTTCTCGACCCCTTCGGCGACGACATCGAGATCGAGCGCCTGGGCGATCTGGATCATCGCCCGCACGAGCGACGGGGATCTCCCGGCAGCGGGGAGCCGGGAGATGAAGGACCGGTCGAGCTTCAGGCAGTCGATGGGCAGGTCCTGGAGATACGACATCGAGGAGTAGCCGGTCCCGAAGTCGTCGATCGCCACCTTGGCCCCGAGCGCCCGGATCCGCTGGAGACGACCGCTGATCGCCCGGATGTCGTTCATGAGTGTGGTCTCGGTCGGCTCCACCACGAGCAACCCGGGATCGAGGCCGCTCGCCTCGAGCGCGTTGCACACGTCGTCGACGATGCCGTCGTTGTCGAGCTGTGCTGCCGCCACGTTCACCGAGATCGTGAACCGCCGTCCCTGCCGCTGCCACTCCGCTCCCTGGCGACACGCCTCGTCGAGCACCCATGTCCCGACCGAGCCGATCAGGCCGCTCGACTCCAGGGTCGGGATGAACTCGCTCGGCATCACGACGCCCCGTTCCGGGTGGCGCCACCGGACGAGCGCCTCGAAGCCCTTGACCGTGTCCGACGCCAGGCTCACCACCGGCTGGTAGGCCAGGAAGAACTGTCCACGGGCCAGGGCCTCGTGCAGATCGAGGTCGAGCTTCCGACGATCGTCGACCTCCTCCTGCATGGACCGGTCGAACAGCACGGCACGGTTCTTCCCCTGCGCCTTGGCCCGGTACAGGGCGATATCCGCGTCGTGCAGCAGCAGCTCCGGATCCGATCGATCGCCCGTGACCACGCCGATGCTCACGGTGGTCGACAGGTCGATGCCCGCGTGCGGGATGACGAAAGGTTCGTTGAACGCGTCGCTGATGCGGTCCGCCACCCCTTGGCTCCCCGCGGCCAGTGACGCCCCGCTGGCCAGGACGACGAATTCGTCTCCGCCCAGGCGTCCGACGGAATCGCCATCGCGGAGGACGGACTCCAACCGCCTGCCCACGGCGATCAACAGCTCGTCCCCGGCAGCGTGACCGAGGGTGTCGTTGATGTCCTTGAAGTCGTCGAGATCGAGGAAGAGCACGGAGAAGGGGACACCCTCTTCCTGGTGCTGCGTCACCAATTGACGGGTGCTCCGGAGGATCAGCGCCCGGTTCGCCAGACCGGTCAACGAATCGTGGAATGCCTGGTACCGGAGGTCGCGGGTGCGGTCCTCGACCAGTCGCATGGCGCGGTAGCGGCCCGTGCTCAGCGCGTACACGAGGATCGCGAGCAGGAGGAAGAAGACCGACCCGGCGATGAGGAACGGGAGCGCGGTCCCGTTCGAGAGCAGCCCGGACCCGACGACCGGACCGAGGATCTGGACCTGCCACGAGTCCGGCAGGCGGACGAGAACCGAGGCGGCACCCACGGGGGCGGATCCGGTCTGGAACGTCACCTTCTGCGAGCTTCCCCGGAAACTCAACCTCAGCATCGTGTCCCGGTGACCGACGAGTGCGGAGTCGAGGAAGGTCCCGGGCTGGATCTCCGTGCCGAGCCAGCCGACCACTCGCGCCCGCCGGCCGGCGACGGTGGTCGGGGACGAGCCGCCCTGGTACACGGCGGATCCGACGACCAGCAGTTCGGCGTTCCCGATCTTGAATGGCAGGTACGCACTCTGTCCGGAGTCGCGGGCCTCGCGGAGCGCCGCCCCCACCGGAGTGGTGCAGTAGTCGACTCCGGACGGCGGAGGGATGACGCCGTTCCGGTGCACGGACACGGTGGGGAGGCAGTAGTAGGGCCGCCGGCCGGGTGGCGAGACCGCATAGGGCGTCGCCGAACCGGACGCGATCGCCAACCGGTCCTCTGCGGCCTCGAATACCGGGAGCTGCGACGCCGTGACCATTGCCAGTTCACCGATGCTCAGCACTTCGGGGTAGCGGGCGAAGGCCTGGACCTGGTCCATCCACCGGGCGAAGGCCGATTGCGACATGGACGGGTCGCCCCCCACGAACGCGGCCGCGGTGATGGTCAGGTCCTGCTCGTGGACCAGGGTCTCCCGCAGGGACTCCGTGATCTGCGTGGCCGAGGTCGCCAGCTGCTGACGGGACTTCTGGCTCTGGTTCGACACGATGGCCCGGGCCCCGAAGAGCGAGCCGGTGACGCCGACCACGAAGAGCAGTCCGGCGACCACGGTCCAGCCGTTGCGGCGCGCGGTCATCGGGCGGCCTCCCGGTTCGGCCTCCTCGACGATCCGGCACGTGGGACGGTCCGGACCGTGAACTGCCGGGTGCGACGACACCGACCGTCCCCGATGACGGGCGCGGTCGCCGTCGTCGTGCTCGTGCCCCTCGCTGCCATGTAACCCAGTAGAACAGGAGTGGTGGCGCCCGTGTAGACGCAGGTACGTCGAATGTCCAGTGGCACTCGCGTCTCGTCCCCCGGTGCGTAGTGACCTCTCCACACGGTCCGAACGCGCCAGATCCGGCTGCGGGCGACTCCGGTCGACCCCGTCGGGCGGGTTGCCGGGGACGCGACTGCATCTACCGATTCGGGCCAACCACATCTGGCCCGCCCCGACCTCGTGGCTCAGGATGGGTGCAACAGCTGCCAGAAAGGTCGAGGGTCATCGACACCATCCGGATCGAAGAGCGGGCGGACACCGGGGCGGCAACCGTGGTCGGCCTGCTGGAGCATCGACCGGCCACCTGGCTGCGCTCCTTCCTCCAGCTGTCGCTGCTGCCGGGCGCGGCCACGCGTGGCGGCAACGGCTCGACGGCCGTGCCCTGGTACCGCCTCGGACCGACGGCGGAGGCCGGCCCCGAGATCTCCGTGCCGTTCATCTGGTGGCCCCACAGTGACGACGGGGTCTTCAGCCGGTTCCACGGACGCTTCGTCATCCGGCAGCTGGACGACAGCTGCATGCTTGCCCTCGACGGATCGACGACGGGGGGTACGCCCGAGCGGAATCGGTCGACCCTCTACGTCCTCCTGACCCTGATGTCGAAGGCGGTCTCCTCGAGCGATCAGGACGACGGGTAGTCGATGATCCCGGCCTTGACGCCGGTCGACACCGCTTCCAGCTTCGAGTGCACGTTCAGCTTGGTGAGGATCGACTGCACGTAATTCCGTATGGTGTTGACGCTCAGGTGCAGTTCGGTGGCGATGGCCTTGTTGCTCAGGCCGTTCGACAGCAGGACCAGTACCTCCCGCTCACGCTCGGTGAGGTCGTACCCGAGGTCGCGGTTGCCGCGACCGAGCGTGGGCAGCAGGCGGCCGAGCAGTGACGGCGAGATGACCGCTTCGCCGGCCGCCGCCGAACGTACCGCGTCCGCGACGCTGTCCGCCGTCTGGTCCTTGGTGAGAAAGCCGGAGCATCCGGCTTCGACCGCGGCGCGCAGGATCCGTTCGTCGGACAGCCCGGTGACCATGACGGCCATCACCTGGGGATGCAGTCGCTTGATCTCGGCCACCACGGAGACGCCGTTCTGACCGGGTAGTTGATAGTCGACCAGCACGACGTGCGGATGGAGCTCCGCCACCATCTCGAGTGCGATCGGCCCTGTGGTCGCCGTCCCGACGACGGTGATGTCGTCTTCGATCGAGAGGAGCCGGGCGAGACTCTGCGAGAACATCTCGTGGTCGTCCACCACGAGCACCTTCACCGCACGGCCGGCGTCGTCAGCCACAGGGTGGCCCGCACCCGGCCCGCGCCCGGATCGGCTGAGCCACCAGGTCACCCCCCGGGGGCTCCGGCGCCCGATGGGCCCGTCCGTCGGCGTCGGCGCTCCTCGCGGCTGCTTCGGCCGGACCGGCGACGGCGCCGTCGGAGGCCGACGCAGGGGGCGCACCGAACTCTCCACTCGAAGGAACCATGCTCTCTCCCGAGCCCACAGGCCCCGAGAGTCCGGGCGGCATCTCGAGCGTGCAGGGAAGACCTCGCCGTTCCCGACGATCCTATGCGGTGGTTCCCGGCTCCGGTACCGAAACACGGGGTGCGACGGACGCCCGTGCCGGATCCGGCCACGGACCGACGGGCCTACTTCGGCGGAGCACCCGGCGCCGCGTCCGGGACGGCCCCGGCATCCTTCATGGCGTCCACCAGCACCGAGGCCGCACCCACCAGGCCGGCCGCCTCGTAGGGGACGACGACCTTGGCGTTGGGTGAGGTGGCCACCGCCTGGAGCGCCCGCAACTGCATGACGGCCAGCGTGTTCGGCTTGATCCCCACCATGTCGATGGCATTGAGCGCCGCCGCCTCGCCCTCGCCCCGGAGCTGTGCCGCCCGCTTCTCACCGTCGGCACGCAGCTCGAGGACCTGCTTCTGGGCCTCGGCGGCAAGGATCGACGCCTGCTTCTGACCCTCGGCCTCGAGCACGTTGGCCTGCTTGCGGCCCTGGGCACTGTTGATGGCCGCCTGCTGCTCGCCTTCGGACTTCAGGATCGCCGCCCGCTTGTGCTGCTCGGCCTCCTTCTGTTCGGACATGGCCTGGAGGACGTTGGTCGGCGGGGTGATGTCCAGGATCTCGATCCGGTTGAGGCGGACCCCCCACTTGAGGGTGGCTTCGGCCATGTGGTCCTGCATCTTCGAATTGATCGTCTCGCGCTCCGACAGCGACTCGTCGAGGGTGAGCTCCCCGAACACGGCACGCAGCGCGGTCCGGGCCATCTGGTCGATGGCCAGGCCGAAGTCGTTCACCTCGAAGAGGGCGAGCTTCACATCGGTCACCTGGCAGAAGATCGTGGCACTCACCCACAGGGACACGTTGTCCTTGGTGATCACGGCCTGCTGGTCACCGGTGCGGGGGAACTCCCGGATGTCCACCTTGTCCATCCGGTCGGCCATGGGCATCAGTACGTGGAGCCCCGGTTGCTTGATGGTCCTGAACTCGCCGAACCGCTTGACCACACCGACGCAACCCTGCTGGACGACCTTGAAGGACGACTTGAAGAAGAGGACGATGAAGGCGAAGACGAAGAAGCCCACCACCGCCACGCCGACGTCGAACCCCACCGAACCGATGATCATCGCGACCACCTCCCGGTCACACCTTAGGCACCGCCGGCCACCGATATGCGGCGTCGTTCCGGCTGCCGCCCCGCCGCCTCACCCGGGCGCCCCGTCCCGACTCCGTGGAGGCCCGGTCCCGGTCGCCCGCCAGCCTCGTCGGACCGGCCAGGTGTCCCGTCAGGAGTCGTTCGCCGGGTAGCAGACGAGCAGCCCCCGCTCGACGTCGGCCACCACCACGGTCGTCCCGGGGGCGATGACCGTCCCCGGGAACAGCGGCCTGGCGAACCACTCCTCGCCTCGGGCCAGGACCGACCCGGGCGAATGTGTCGCCGACAGCTCCTTGGTGACCACCGCGGTCTCGCCCACCATGCCAGGGACACCGTTCAACATCGCCGACTCCTGATTCCTGCTCTACGTTCACCTGGTCTGGGACCCGACGGACCTGCGTCTCCCGGGGACGTCGGCGTCTCGACCACTCCACTGCACTATACGGGACCGCTCTTCGGTGCCCGTCCCCCGGGCCCGATCCGGTGGACGCCCTGGAAGGCCCTCCACGCCCGTGGACCGACCGGCGGCGGATACCGTGGTCCATGACCCCCGACCCGTCCCCGTCCCCCGTCTCGCCGGTCACCGCCAGGAAGACCTGGCGGACCGTCGAGCCGCTGCACGGCATGGTCTACTTCGCCCCCGAGTCCGATGCGTCCTACCGTGCGCTCGGCCTGGTGGGACAGGCCGGCTACTTCGCCTCCCGCTCGGCGCCCATGGGCGCGGTGTCCGCCGGGACCGTGGTCGCCACGTTCTACAACTTCCAACCGTCCCTCGTGCACCGGTCGATGGAAGGGGTGTGGGAGGCCACGACCCCTGCGGCGGTGCTGGCGGCCCGCACCGCCGCCGCCGGGTCGGCGCTGCGCCGGATGCTCGGCGCCGCGTCCGGTTCGCCCGAGCTGGCCACCGCGGCCGGGCTGGCCCGGCGAGCCGCGCTGCGTGCCTGCGAGCACATGGAGGGTCGACCGCTCTTCGCCGGCCACGCCGGCCTGGACTGGCCCGAGGAGCCGCTCGAGGTGCTGTGGCACGCCCAGACCCTGCTCCGGGAGTTCCGGGGTGACGGCCACATCGCCCTGCTCCTCGAGCACGGTCTCGACGGTCTCGAGGCACTGGTGATGCACGAGGCCACCGGGGAGCTCCCGGTCAGCTTCCTGCGTTCCACCCGTGGCTGGACCGACGAGGAGTGGGCCTCGGCCACCGAACGACTGCGCGAGCGCCGTTGGGTCCGGCCCGCGGGGTCGGCCGAGCACCTGGTGCTCAGCGAGGAGGGCGCCGCCGTGCGCCAGGCCATCGAGGAGGCCACCGACCGGCTCTCGGTCGCCCCCTACGAGGCCATCGGCGAGGACGGGTGCGACACCCTCCGGGGCCTGGCCCGACCCTGGTCGCGCCAGGTGGTGGCGGCGTCGGGCATGGGCGGCTGAGCCGACGACCCCGCCCGTCGGCCACGGCGACCGGCGGACACGCCCGGGGTGGGATCAGGCGCCCGCCACCAGGTCCGCCAGGGCGGGCTCCTCGCCGGGCAGCGTCACGACCCGGTAGCGGTCCCGTTCGGTCAGCCAGGCGCGGTTGCGAAGGTGGATCTCGTGGTGCCCGTCGTAGCGGTTCAGGACGACCACGACCGCGAGGTCGGGGCCACCGGGCGCGGTGGCCAGAGCACCCATCGACAGTCGGGTGTTGTTGATCGTCCCGAGTCCGGCGTCCGCCACCAGGACGACCACGTCGGGCCCCACCGCCCCGATCATGTCGCACACGTCACCATCGTCGGCCTGGGGGGAGCGCACCCCTCCCGCCGTCTCCACCAGGCCGACGTCGGCCCCGTCGGTCGGCCAGCACAGCTCCCCCACGAGATCGGCGACGCTGAAGGCCGGCAGGCCGAGGACCGCGGCGGCGATCGGTGGGGCCATGGCCCGGTGGTACGAGCGCGAGGCGTGGCAGACCGTGCCCGGGGGCTCACCGGTGGCGGCCCCCAGGACCTCCGCATCCGTGGCGCCGCCCAGGCTGGCCCCTCGGGTGTCGATGTCGAACGACTGGGCGGGCTTGCGGGCCGCCACCGCGAGCCCGCGCCCGCGCAGCTCGGCGAGCAGCCGGGCGGCCACCCAGGTCTTTCCGACCTCGGTCCCGGTGCCGCACACCAGCACCACCCGCTCAGGCCGCACTGCCCACGCCCCTGGCGCGTCGGGACGCGGCGCCGGGAAGGCCTGCGAGGGCCGAGACCAGTCGGCCCACCTGTTCGTCGGTGTGGGTGGCCGAGAGCGTGACCCGCAGCCTCGAGGTGCCCGCGGGGACGGTCGGGGGACGGATGGCCGGGACCCACAGGCCCTGCTCGAGGAGCGCGGCCGAAGCGGCGACCGCGTCGTCCTCCGGCCCGATCACCATCGGGACGATCGGCGACGGGTGGGCGTGCGCACCGATCCCGTCGGCGACCCGATCCACGAGTCGGCCGAGCCGGTCACGCAGTTCGGCACCTTCGGCCGAGCGCAGGACGCCGACGGCGGCCAGGGCCGCACCGGCGTCCGACGGCGTCGGGGCGGTCGTGAAGATGTAGGGCCGGGCCCGGTTGACGAGGAGGTCGACGAACCGTCGGGGGCCGGCCACGAACCCGCCGAGGGAGCCGAGGGTCTTGGACAGGGTCCCCACCCGCAGCACGTCGACCCCGGGCACACACCCGAGGTCGGGCCCGAGGACGGCGTGGGCCTCGTCGAGGACGAGCAACGCCCCGTGCCGTCGGGCCACCGCCACCAGTCCGTCGAGGTCGGCGATGTCCCCGTCCATGGAGAACACGGTGTCCGACACCACGATCGACCGTCCGGCCACCGAGGCCAGCGAGGCGTCCAGCCGATCGAGGTCGCCGTGCGGGTAGATCCTGACTTCTGCCCGGGCGAGGCGGCACCCGTCGATGATCGACGCGTGGTTGAGCTCGTCGGAGTGGACGACCGCCCCGTCCGAGGCGAAGACCGACAGCACCGACAGGTTGGCCGCGAAACCGGTAGGGAGGACGACAGCCGCCTCGGCGCCCTTCCACTCGGCCAGGGCCGCCTCGAGGTCGTGGTGCACCGGACGGGACCCGGTCACCAGCCGCGACGCTCCCGATCCGGCGCCCCAGCGGTCGAGAGCATCGTGGGCCGCGGCGACCACGGCCGGGTGGGTGGCCAGGCCCAGGTAGTCGTTGGAGGCGAAGGAGACCACCGTCCGGGCGGGGCTCGGGTCGGGGCCGAGCAGTCCGTCGTGGCCCCGGGCGTCGAACATCCGCGGGGCCCGCCACCGTCCGGCCGTCGCCACCCTCGTGCACGCGTCGTCGACCCACGACTCCCATGCCGTCGCACCGCCTTCGGTCACGGCGCGTCCTCGGTCCACACCTCGCCGATGCACTCGGCCAGCACGTCGACCACCCGGTCCAACTCGCCGGAGGTACTGGTCAGCGGCGGCATGATGACGACCACGTCACCGAGGGGACGGAGCAGCACGCCCCGTCGGACGGCTGCGGCGCAGACCCGCCGTCCCCAGCGGGTCGCCCCGACGGGTGGGGCCAGCTCGACACCGACCATGAGCCCCCGCTGGCGTACTGCTGCCACCCCGTCGAGTCCGGCGATCGAATCGGCCAGGCGACCCTCCAGGTGGTCGGACACCGCGGCCACGTGGTCGAGGACCTCCCACTCACCCAGCAGCTGCAGGTGGCGGAGGGCCACCGCGCAGGCCAGTGCGTTCCCCCCGTAGGAGTGGCCGTGGTAGAAGGTCGTGGTCCCGAGGTCCTCGCCGTCGAACGCCCCGAACACCCGCTCCGAGGCGACGGTGGCCGACAGCGGAAGGTACCCGCCGCTGATCCCCTTGCCCAGGCACATGATGTCGGGACGGAATTCGGGACCGGCCCACTCGGAGGCGAAGAGGCGCCCCGTGCGCCCGAACCCGGTCGCCACCTCGTCGCAGATCAGCAGGACCCCGTGCTCCCGGCAGGCCCGCCCGACCAGGGCCAGGTCGGCCGGATCGGCCACCAGGATGCCCGAGGCGCCCTGCACCAGGGGTTCGATGATCATGGCGGCCAGCGAGTCGGCGTGGGCACCCACGGCCGCCACCGCCTTGGCCGCCCAGTCCGCGGTGGCGTACCCCGGTGTGCGCACCACCGGGAACCGGAGCGGGTCGAAGACGGTGGTCCCGAACCCGCCGCCGCCGACGGAGAGGGCCCCGACGGTGTCCCCGTGGTACGCGTCGGAAAGGGCCAGGAACCCGGTGTGTCCCGGCTCCGAGCGGTTGACCCAGTACTGGAACGCGATCTTGAGGGCCTGCTCCACCGCGACGGCGCCGTCGGATGCGAACGCGATGTGCGCCCCGTCCACCGGGACCACCGCGGCCAGCGCCTCGGCGAACTCGATGACGGCCCGGCTGCCGTTCCCGAGGAGGGTGGCGTGGGCCACACGCCCCAGTTGATCGGCGACGGCTGCGTCGAGCTCGGGCACCCGGTGGCCGAGGGTGGTCACCCACAGCGAGGAGATGGCGTCGAAGTAGCGGTTGCCGTGGACGTCGATGAGCTCCCGCCCCTCGGCCCGCTCGACGGTGACCGGCGTGTTCCCCGGATAGGCGGCCATCTGGGTGAACCCGTGCCACACCACGGCGGCGTCCCTGGCCACCCAGGGGTCGACGGCGTCCACGGACGGGGGATCGGCACTCATCGGGAACGAGTCTTGCCCACCCGGGGGGCGCCGGGCGAACCGGGCCGTACCGCCCTGTCGGGGCGTCGTCGCGGAGGGTGGCCGGTAGAGTGGACCGATGGATCGGATCGGGGTCGTCGACACCATGTTCGCCCGCTACGACATGGGGGCGGAGGCGATCGCCGAGCTCGAGGACTGCCCCGGCTTCGGGACCACCTTCGAGGTGCTCCGGCGCACCGTCCCCGGGTTCAAGGACCTCGGTGTGGCCTGCAAGCGCCTCATCGAACAGGAGGGCTGCCGGATCGTGGTCGCCCTCGGCATGCCCGGCAGGGCCGAGATCGACCAGGTCTGCGCCCACGAGGCGTCCCAGGGGATCATGCTGGCCCAGCTGATGACCTCCACCCACATCCTCGAGGTGTTCGTCCACGAGACGGAGGAGGACGACCCTGCCAAGCTGGCGGTCGTCTGCGTCAACCGGGCCCGGAAGCACGCCCGGAACGCCTACTGGATGCTCTACGAGCCCGAACAGCTCACCCGGAACGCCGGCCGTGGGGTGCGCCAGGGCTACGAGGACGCGGGCCCGTTGGTCGGCTGAGCACGCCGGATCACACCTGCGGGTCGTGGGGCAGTCCGAGGGTCCGCTCCGCCACGATGTTGCGCTGGACCTCCGAGGTCCCCCCTCCGATGGTCAGCGCCGGCGCGAAGAGGAAGCCGTAGGACCAGATGGCGTCCGGCCACGACGGATCGCCGGGGGTCCCCGGGGTCGGCCCGCTGTCCGACAGCATCCCGGCGGCACCGGCCAGGTCGCGGGCCAGCGCCATGATGTTCTGTCCGTGCTCGTCGGCGAGCGCCTTGCGCACCGAGGCCTCCGGTCCCGGCGGGGCGCCGGCCACCGCCGCCGACACCGTCCGCAGTCGCAGCAGGCGGAGGATCTCCCCCTCGGCCCACAGCGCGGCGAGGCGCTGGCGCATGAGCGGGTCGCCGGTCCCCCCGCCGGCGCGGACCGCGGCGACCAGGTCGTCCGCCGTCGGGCCCATGCCCCAGAGCGCACCGGCCCCCGACAGCGACACCCGCTCGTTGGCCAGGGTGACCTTGGCCAACGACCAGCCCTGGCCGGGGTCGCCGACGAGGTTGGAGCGGGGAAGGCGGACCTCGTCGAGGAAGACCTCGTTGAACGTGTGGGTCCCGGTCATGTCGACCAGGGGGCGGACCGTGATCCCGGGAAGGTCCATCGGGCAGATGAAGTACGAGATCCCCTGGTGCTTCGGGGCATCGGGATCCGTCCGGGCCAGGAGGATCCCGAATTCGGCCCGGTGTGCGTAGCTGGTCCACACCTTCTGCCCCTGGACCACCCACTCGTCGCCGTCGAGCTCCGCCCGGGTGGTGAGCGACGCGAGGTCGGAGCCGGCTCCCGGCTCGCTGAAGAGCTGGCACCAGATCTCGTCGCCGGCCAGGAGGGGCAGCAGGTAGCGCTCCTTTTGCTCGTCGGAGCCCGCATGCAGGATGGTGGGCCCGGCCCAACCGATCCCGATGGTGTTGTCCGGACGCCGGACCCCGGCGCGACGCAGCTCCTCGTCGACCAGCAGCTGGTGGGTCGGGTCGGCCCCGAGGCCCCACGGGGCCGGCCAGTGGGGGGCGACCAGGCCGCGCCGGGCCAGCTGGCGACCGCTCGGGGTCGGATTGGCCTCGAACCACGACCGGAGCTCGATACGGCGCGGGTCGTCATCGGGGGGCAGCGCGGTATCCACGTGGGCCAGCGTAGGCTGCACCGACCACCGCGGTCCCACCGTCGGGACGTGCCCGTACGCTGGTGACGGCCTCCGACGGTTGCGGGACGGGATGGGTCGAAGGGGACGGCATGGTCTCGGGGACGGGTTGGACCCGCTCCGGACCGGGGGAACGAGGAGACCGACGTGAGCAAGTGGAATTTCGCCGACGTGTGGGAGACGGTGGCCGACGAGATCCCGGACGCGCCGGCCCTCGTCCACGGGAGCTACACCCGCACCTGGCGCGAGTTCGACCAGCGGGCCGACAACGTGGGCCGATGGCTGCTCGGGGCCGGCGCGGCCGAGCAGGACAAGGTCGCCCTGTACCTCTACAACTGCTCCGAGTACCTGGAGTCCACCTTCGCCGCCCACAAGATCGGCCTCGTCCCCATCAACACCAACTACCGCTACGCCGACGACGAACTGGTCTACCTGTGGGAGAACGCCGACACCGTCGCCGTCGTCTTCCACGGGGCATTCGTCGAGCGGATCGAGGGCATCCGCGACCGGGTCCCCGGGATACGCAGCTGGCTGTGGGTCGACGACGCGACCGCCTCGTGCCCGCCTTGGGCCGTCCCCTTCGAGGAGGCCGCCGAGACGACCGGCGCCTTCGGGCCGGACGGCCACGAACGGGTCCGGGCGCCATGGGGAAGGAGTCCGGACGACCTCCACATGCTCTACACCGGTGGGACCACCGGGATGCCGAAGGGCGTCATGTGGCGCCAGGACGATCTGTTCGCCCGGCTCAACGGCAGCGGCTTCCGGCGCTATCCGCCCGAGGGCGGGATCGACGACGTCCGGGCCGAGTTGGCCCGGAGCGGGCCCGGCATGACGCTCCTGCCCGCCTGCCCGCTCATGCACGGGACCGGTGCGTTCACCGCCATGGAGTGCCTGAGCGAGGGTGGCCACGTCGTGACCCTGACCTCGCGGCAGTTCGACCCGACCGAGTTGCTCGACACCATCGAACGGCAGGCGGTGAACGGCCTCGTCATCGTGGGCGACGCCTTCGCCAAGCCGATCCTCGCCACCCTCGACGCCGAGCCGGGCCGCTGGGACCTGTCGAGCCTCGTCGCCATCGTCTCCTCGGGGGTGATGTGGAGTGAGCAGTCCAAACAGGGCCTCCTCCTCCACCACCCGGGCATGCTCCTCGTCGACGCGTTCTCCTCGTCGGAGGCCCTCGGGATGGGCTCCTCGGTGTCGTCGGCCCAGGCGGCCGCCGAGACGGCCCGGTTCTCCCTCGGGCCCGACGTACGGGTCATCGACGCCGACGGACGGGACATCGGGCCGGGGTCGGACCGGATCGGGGTGCTCGCCCTCGGTGGCAGGATCCCGGTCGGCTACTACAAGGACGAGGCGAAGTCGGCGGCCACGTTCCGGACCATCGACGGCACCCGCTACTCCGTCCCCGGCGACTTCGCCGAGGTTCGCGCCGACGGGTCCATCCACCTGCTCGGGCGCGGCTCGGTGTGCATCAACACCGGCGGTGAGAAGGTCTATCCCGAGGAGGTCGAGGAGGTGGTCAAGACCGTCCCGGACGTGCTCGACGCGGTCGTCGTCGGCATCCCGAGCGAGCGTTTCGGCGAGGAGATCGTGGCCGTCGTGCAGCTGTCGCCCGGGGTCGCCGAGGGCTCGGTCGCTCCCGACGCGGTCATCGGGCACGTGAAGGCGCGGTTGGCCGGCTTCAAGGCGCCCCGCCGCGTCCGATTCGTCGAGACCATCGGGCGGTCGCCGTCGGGCAAGGTCGACTACGCACGCCACCGCAGCGAGACCGCCGAGTGGTTGGGCGTCCCGCTCGACTGACGGGTGGCCGCGGCCCGGACCGGCACGGGGACGGTTCCGGGGCCCCGGTGCCGTACGGGCCGAGGTGCTCCCGGTCCGGACCGCCCGGGCAGGAGCCGCCTCAGGCCTTGTTGGCCCCGTGCTTCCGGACGAAGTCGTTCACGGTGTAGTACGCGTCGATCGACTCGCCGGCGTCGCCCCAGAACCCCTCGAGGATGTCGTAGGCCATGGCCCCCTGGGCGATGTAGTGGTTGTTGACGTCGGTGATCTCGAGCTCGCCCCGCCCGGAGGGGACCAGGTCGGGGATCACGTCGAAGACGTCGGCGTCGTAGCAGTAGATGCCGGTGACCCCGAATTTGGAGGCGGGGTGCTCCGGCTTCTCCACGATTCCCACGATGCGGTTCTCGTCGTCGAAGGTGGGGACGCCGAGGTGGCGCAGGTGCTCGTCCTCGTCCACCGGGGTGAGCAGGATCCGCGCCCCGCGGGGGTCCGCCTGGAAGGCCTCCACCAACGGCCTGATCGAATTCTCGACGATGTTGTCGGCGAGCATCACCAGGACCGGGTCCCCGTCGACGAACCGGGCCGCCAGTCCGAGCGCCTCGGCGATCCCCCCCGGCCTGTCCTGGTAGCCGTAGCTCAGGCGGTCGATGCCGAACTCGTGCCCGTTGCCGAGCAGCCGGAGGAACTCACCGGCGTGGGTACCTCCGGTCACCAGCATGATCTCGGTGATACCGGCGTTGACCAGGGCCTCGATGCCCCAGTTGATCATCGGTCGGTCGTAGATCGGCAGCAGGTGCTTGTTGGTGATCCGGGTCAGGGGATGGAGACGCGAGCCGGTACCGCCGGCGAGGAGGACACCCTTCATGCGGCGCAGCCTAGACGTGGCCGTCGCCACCGTGCGGTGGCCCGCCCGCGACCGCACCCGGTGCGGACAGGGCGGCCTCGGCCAGTACGGCGTCGGCCAGGGCCGGCCAGGCTCGTGACGCCCACACCCCGAACCGGCGGTCGGCCAGGCCGGCGCACAGCACCCCCGCCACCGGGTCCACCCACAGGAACGATCCCGTCTGGCCGAAGTGTCCGAAGGTGGCCGGCGAGTTGTCGGCGCCCGTCCAGTGCGGGAACTTGGCGCCCCGTATCTCGACCCCCAGTCCCCAGTCGCACGGGTCGAATGGGCCGAAGCCGGGGAGCACCCCGGCGAGCCCCGGGAACTGGACCGAGGTGGCATCCCTCCAGGTCGTGCCGGCGACGAGCGTGGGGCGGGCCCACTCGCAACCGAGGGACACCAGGTCCGTGAGAGGCCCGAGCAGACCGGCCGCGGCGGCACCGGCCGTCGGGTTCATCAGGGTCGTGCCGGACATGCCGAGCGGGCGGAGGACCGCCTCGGCGAGGTAGTCGGCGAACGGCATGCCGGCACGAGCCGCGAGCACGGTCGCAAGCTCCACGTAGCCGGCGTTCGAATAGATCCGCCGGGTGCCGGGGGGCTCGGTCGGCGGCCCGGGCTCGGGCCCGAGCCCCGATGCGTGGGCCAGGAGGTGCCGGACCGTCGAACCTGCCGGACCGGCCGGTTCGTCCAGTGCCAGGGTGCCCTCCTCGACGGCCACCAGGACGGCCAACGCGGTGGCCGGCTTGGTCACCGAAGCCCACGGGTAGCGACGTTCCACGTCGCCGACCGCCGACAGTCGTTCGGGACCGTCCCGGTCGATCCGCACGACGCCGACAGCCGCCGAGTCCACCGGCCAGTCGGCCACCGATGCGAGAGCGTCCATGTCCCGACCAGCGTAGAGGACGACGCCCGCAGTCCGGTCTGGCTACTGTGGAACGGCCATGGCCCCTCTCCGCGCACGTGTCGCCGCGCTGTCGAAGCGGGCCCGCTCCCTCGCCGTCGCGCTCGCCGCGGTGACCTGCTTCGGAGGAGCACTCGCCGCCCCTGCCGCGGCCTCCGCCGGCACCCCGGCCCCGCCCACCACCGCGGTCGACGGGACCGACGCCTCGGTCACCGGAGCACTCGCCTCGTTCTACCGACCGCCGGACCCGCTCCCCTACGCCCCCGCCGGCTCCGTCATCCGCACCCAGCAGATCCCCGCCGGGTCGGGTCTCCCCTCTGGCACCAGGGCCTACCGGATCCTGTACCACTCCACATCGGGATCGGGCGGCGACCTGGCCGAGTCCGGGATCGCCGTCGTTCCCGGCGGTACCCCTCCGCCCGGCGGATTCCCCGTCGTCAGCTGGGCCCACGGGACCACCGGGGTGGCGTCGGGTTGCGCACCGTCCCTGGAGGGGACCGCGACCCTGCCCGATCTGGCCGGCCTCATCCACGATCGGGACATCGTCGTGGCCACCGACTACCGCGGGTTGGGGGCCCCGGGCCTCCATCCCTATCTCGTCGGCGACAGCGAGGGCGAGGACGTACTCGACGCAGCACGGGCGGCACGGGCGCTGGTCGGCAGCGACGCATCGGACGACGTGGTGATCCTCGGGTACTCACAAGGAGGCCAGGCCGCACTCTTCGCCGGGGAGATCGCACCGTCGTACGCCCCCGATCTCTACGTCGCCGGCGTTGCCGCCGTGGCCCCGGTCACGTCGGTACTCGAGTTGGCGCCGTCGGGGGACCTGCCGCCCCCCTCGGGCCAGTCGGCCTTCACCGCCATGGTCCTCTTCGCCTGGGCCCGCCACTACCGGACGTTCGGCCTCCGGACCGTGCTCACTCCGGCCGGCCTGGCCGACCTCGGCGCCGTGTCCTCCTCGTGCGTCGACGGCGTGGCCTCGTTGTACGACGCCGTGCCTCCGGCCCACTTCTTCCTCCCCGGTTGGGAGCAGGTCCCCGCCGTCCAGGCCGCCAACCGCGCCAACCGCCCCGGTGGGACCCCGACCTCGGCCCCGATCCTGGTGGTCCAGGGCACTGCGGACGAGGTGGTCCCCTTCGGCGAGACGACCGAGTTCATCAAGCAGAGCCTGTGCCGCAGTCAGTACGACGACGTGGAGTACGTGACCGACCAGGGAGCCGGGCACAGCCAGGTCATGGGGATCTCATCGGGGCTCATCGAACGGTGGATCCAGGACAGGTTCGGCGGCGGGCCGACGATCGACTCCTGCACCAGGCCGGGACTGGGGCTCTCCCGAACCACCTGAGACGGGACGATCGCGGTCAGACGTCGAGGAAGCGACGGACGGCGAACGCCGACCCGACCACACCGACACCGACACCGACCGCCGACACGAGGAGGCAGGTCCCGAAGACCTCCCACCCGCTCAACGACATCTGGTGGATGATGCTGTTCGCGTCGGCCGCCGTGCTCCCCTGGTCCAGACCGGTCCCCCAGTAGAGGGCCAGGACGACCAGGACCGCGACCCCGGCCCCGAGTAGACCCTGGATCATCCCCTCGGCCATGAACGGCAGACGGATGAACCAGTTGGTGGCACCGACCAGCTTCATCACCGAGACCTCGCGACGTCGGGCGAAGATGGCCATCCGGATGGTGTTGAGGATGAGTACCGACGCGGACAGGAGCAGGACCACCGCCACCGTCAGGAACACCCATTGGAGGACCCGGATGACGCTCTGCATCGTCTTGATCTGCTGACCGGGGTACTTGACGTCGTAGACCCCCGGTTTGCCGTAGAAGGCCAGGTACAGGGCGGGCGCCTGGGACGGGTTGGTGAGCTCGCACCGGAACGACGCCGGATACTCGGACTGGGTGGTGACGTCCAGTTCGTCGACGGGAAGGACGTGCTTCGCCTCGTTGTAGTCGTAGGCCTGTGACCGGTAGGTGCACGTCTTCACGTAGACCGACTGGTGCAGCTCGGAACCGATGGCGTTCGTCTGGGCCCTGCCCGCGGTCGGCTGGACCCAGACGATGGTCTGGACGCCGTTCTGCCACAGCTCGGTCGCCTTGTTCGCACCCTGCTTCAACAGCAGCGCCGAGCCGACGAGGGCGAGCGACACGGCGACGGTCAGGATCGCTGCCGCCGTCATCAGGCGGTTCCGCCACAGGTTGGTGACGGCCTCCTTCGAGACGTACGCCGGGGAAACGGGCATCAGGGTCGGGCCAGGAAGGTGCCGGGCACCTCGAATTCGGAGTCGGCGGTGGGCATCTGGTCCACGAGCGATCCGGTGGGCATTCCGGCCCCGCCCGCCACGGTGGCGCTGTCGATGTCGTACACCCCGTGGGCCTGGTCGCGCACCAGGATGCCCCGGTCGAGCTCGATGACGCGGCGGCGCATCTGGTTCACCATGCCGGCGTCGTGGGTGGCGATGATCACGGTGGTCCCGGTGCGATTGATCCGGTCCAGCAGGCGCATGATGCCGAGACTGGTCGTGGGATCGAGGTTGCCGGTCGGCTCGTCGGCCAGGAGTATCAACGGACGGTTGACGAAGGCCCGGGCCACGGCCACGCGCTGCTGCTCACCGCCGGAGAGCTCGCCCGGCAGGTTGTCCCGCTTCTTGGCCAGGCCCACCAGGTCGAGCACCTGTGGGACCTGGGCGGCGATCACGTGCTTCGGCCGACCGATGACCTCCAGGGCGAACGCGACGTTCTCGAAGACGGTCTTGTTGGGGAGCAGCCGGAAGTCCTGGAACACGCAGCCGATGTTCCGGCGCAGGTACGGGATACGCCACTTGGGCAGGTGCCCGATCTCCTTGCCGGCCTCCCAGATGCGTCCGGAGTCGGGCATCTCCTCGCGTAGCAGCAGCCGGATGAACGTCGTCTTCCCCGAGCCGGACGGGCCGACGAGGAACACGAACTCACCTTTGTCGATCTCGACGGTGCAGTCACTGAGTGCGACCGTGGATCCCTTGTACGTCTTGGTGACGTTCTGGAATTTGATCATGGAGCGGAGGTGATTCGGCGTTGCTTGGTGCTACGGGAAACTGCGGTGAGGGGGATACGTCGGGTCAGGCGCGGGTCGCCCGCCGGTTCATCTTACCCGGGGGTGTCGCACAAAGGGGTCAGCCCCCCTGACCTCCCTCGACACGGATGACGGCACCGACTGCGGTCCCGTCGACGCCCGCCCGTCGTCAGCCCTGGTCGCGTCGCAGCTCGGCTCGGCGCCGCAGCTCCGCCTCGATAAGCATGTCGAGGTCGCCGTCGAGCACCGCTTCGACGTTGCCGGTCTCCGCATTCGTCCGCAGGTCCTTCACCAATTGGTACGGCGCCATCACGTACGAACGGATCTGGTTCCCCCAGGCGTTGTCGGTGCGGTCACCAGCCAACTGGTCGAGCGTGGCCTGGTGCTCCGCCCGCTGCCGTTCGGCCAGCTTGGCCCCGAGGACCAGCATGGCCCGGGCCTTGTTCTGGGTCTGACTGCGCTGGTTCTGGCACGTCACCACGATGCCGGTCGGGAGGTGGGTGATCCGGACGGCCGAGTCGGTCTTGTTCACGTGCTGGCCCCCGGCCCCCGACGAGCGGTAGGTGTCGATGCGAAGATCCTTCTCGTCGATCTCGACCTCGCCGGAGAGGTCCTCCAGGAACGGAACCACGTCGAGCGAGGCGAAGCTGGTCTGGCGGCGGTGCTGGGCATCGAACGGCGAGATGCGGACCAGCCGGTGCACGCCGCGCTCGGCGGCCAGGAGGCCGAACGCGTACCGGCCCCGGACGATGAACGTGGCGGACATCAACCCGGCCTCCTGTCCCGGTGTCGCCTCCTCCACCTCGATGGAGAATCCCCGGCGTTCGGCCCAACGCGTGTACATCCGGAGCATCATCTCGGCCCAGTCCTGCGCATCGGTGCCGCCCGCGCCGGCGTGGATCTCGGCCACGGCGTCGCCGTCGTCGTACTCGCCGGCGAACAGCGCACGGAGCTCGAGTGCCCCGAGGGTGCGGTCGAGGTCGGCGATGCCCTCCTCCGCCTCGGACCGGAGCGACTCGTCGTCCTCCTCCTGCATGAGCTCGTCGAGCGTCTCGACATCGGACAGGCGCCCGGAGAGCGAGGCCAGCAGTTCGAGGTCCTCGTTGACCCGACCGAGCGCGGTGGTCACCTCGCGGGCGTGATCCGGGTCATCCCACAGGTCGGGCTCCGACGCCGCTTTCTCCAACTCGGCCCGGCGCTCGGCCAATGCGTCCGCCCCGAGGAACCCCCGGGCTTCGCGCAGCCGCTCGCGCAGCCTGTCCAGGGCCGCGGCGATGTCGACCCTTTCCGGCTCACCGTCCCCCTTGCGGGGACTGTCACCCGCCATCTCAGTTGGCGCCGTGGCAGAGCTTGAACTTCTTGCCGCTTCCGCACCAGCACGGCTCGTTACGGCCGATCTTCTCCCGGTCGGACTTGACGATGGGCGCCTGGGACTCGCTCTCGTCGAACCCGCCGGCCATTCCGCCCGCGGCCAGCGACGAGCCGCCGGCCACGGCGGCGGCGGCCTCGAGCTCGGCCGGCGTGGCGTTGGCGAACGCCGCCGAGATGGCGGCGTCACCTTGGACCGGGTCGTCGGCCGCCACGTAGCTGGCCTGGGCGAGATCGGGTTCGGCGGCAGGCTCCTCGGTGAGGACCTGGACGTGGAAGACGAAGCGGAGGTAGTCGTCGGCGATCCCGTCCATCAACTTGCCGAAGAGGGCGAAGCCCTCGCGCTGCCAGGCCACCAGCGGGTCCTGGTTGCCCATGGCCCGCAGGTTGATGCCCTCCTTCAGGTAGTCCATGTCCGCCAGGTGCTCCTGCCACCGTTGGTCGATGATCTGGAGCATGATGTCCCGCTCGAGCTGGCGGGCCGTGTCCGCGCCCCCCGGGATCGTCTCGTCCCGCTCGGCATAGAGCTCGAGCGCCTCGGTGATGATGCTCTCGGTGACCTGGCCGGCCGTCGCGGCCTCGGCGAAGTCCTCCGCGACGAACCTGGTCGGGTAGTACTGCGTGATCCCGGCGATCAGGCCCGGGAGGTCCCACTCCTCGGGGTAGTCCGACGGGCAGTACGTCGCCACGACCTCGGTCATGGTCGACTCGAGGAGCTCGACCGTGTCGTCGTGCAGGTCCTCCCCGTCGATGATCTGGTAGCGCCGGGCGTAGATGACCTTGCGCTGTTCGTTCATCACGTCGTCGTACTTGAGGACGTCCTTGCGCGACTCGGCGTTGCGGCCCTCGACCGTGTTCTGGGCCCGCTCGATGGCCTTGGTGACCATCTTCGCCTCGATGGGTACGTCGTCGGGCAGTGCCCGGCCCATGACCCAGTTCATGGCTCCCGTGGCGAAGAGGCGCATCAGGTCGTCCTCGAGCGACAGGAAGAACCGGCTCTCCCCCGGATCGCCCTGGCGGCCCGAGCGACCACGGAGCTGGTTGTCGATGCGCCGGCTCTCGTGGCGTTCGCTCCCGAGCACGTAGAGGCCGCCGTGCTCGCGGACCTGGTCGCCCTCGGCCTTGCACCGGGTCTCGAACTCCTCCTCGAGGCGGGCGAGCTCCGCCGCCCCCTCCTCGGTGGTGACGTCGATCCCCCTGGCGTTGGCCTCACGGGATGCCAGTCCCTCGGGATTGCCGCCGAGGATGATGTCCACTCCTCGACCCGCCATGTTGGTGGCCACCGTGACCGCGCCGACCCGCCCGGCCTGGGCCACGATCTCGGCCTCCCGGAAGTGCTGCTTGGCGTTCAGGACCTCGTGGGGGATGCCCCGCTTGTCGAGGAGGCGCGAAAGCTGCTCGGACTTCGACACCGAGGCCGTGCCGACCAGCACCGGCTGTCCACTGGCGTGGCGCTCGGCGATGTCCTCCACCACGGCTGCGAACTTCCCGTCCTCCGACTTGTAGATGAGGTCGGGCTGGTCCTGGCGGACGAGCGGCCGGTTCGGCGGGATCGGGACGACCGGCAGTTCGTAGGTGTTGGCGAATTCGGAGGCCTCGGTCTCGGCCGTGCCGGTCATGCCGGCGAGCTTCTCGTACAGGCGGAAGTAGTTCTGGAGGGTCACCGTCGCCCAGGTGTGGTTCTCCTCCTTGATCTTGACCCGCTCCTTGGCCTCGACCGCCTGGTGCAGGCCGTCGGACCACCGGCGCCCGTCGAGGGTGCGGCCGGTGAACTCGTCGACGATCCGGACCTCCCCTTGGGCCACCAGGTAGTCCTTGTCCCGGCGGTAGAGCTCCTTGGCCAGCAGCGCCTGGGTGAGGTGGTGCACGTAGTTGACGGCGACCGCGTCGTAGAGGTTGGCCACACCGAGCTGGCGCTCGACCTTCTCGATGCCCTGCTCGGTGGGTACGACGGTCCGCTTCTCCTCGTCGACCTCGTAGTCCTCCTCGGCCCGCAGGGTACGGACGATGCCGGCGAACTGGTAGTAGAGCTGGGCCGACTCGGCGGCCGGGCCCGAGATGATCAGCGGCGTGCGGGCCTCGTCGATGAGGATCGAGTCGACCTCGTCGATGATGGCGAAGTGGTGGCCACGCTGAACCATGGCTTCCTTGGACCGGGCCATGTTGTCGCGGAGGTAGTCGAAGCCGAGCTCAGTGTTGGTCCCGTAGGTGACGTCCGACAGGTAGGCCTCGCGCTTCTCGGCGGGATCGCTGATGTCCGGACCCACCCGGCCCACGGACACGCCGAGGAACCGGTGGAGACGGCCCATCCACTCGGAGTCACGGGTGGCCAGGTAGTCGTTGACGGTGACGACGTGGACGCCGTCGCCGGCCAGGGCGTTCAGGTAGACCGGCAGCGTCGACACCAGGGTCTTGCCCTCACCGGTCTTCATCTCGGCGATCCACCCGAAGTGGAGGGCCATCCCCCCCATCAGCTGGGCGTCGAAATGCCGCTGGCCGAGTACCCGCCAGGCGGACTCACGCACGAGCGCGAACGCCTCGACGAGGATGTCCTCGAGGGTCTCCCCGTTGGCCAGCCGGTTCTTGAACTCGCCGGTCAGGGCCTGGAGGTCTGCGTCGGAGCGCGCCTCCATCTCCGGCTCGAGCGCGTTGACCAGCGGCACCAGCTCGGCCAGACGGCGGACCTTCTTCCCTTCGCCGGCGCGGAGGACTTTCGAGAACATGCTCATGGGGAATCCACTCTACTGTCGGCGGCCTCCCCTGGAACACCGAGCCGGCGTGACCGGTCGCCCGCCCCCGGTGATCTCGCGTCGGAGTCCCCGGGGGCGGGCGCCGCTGCGCTCAGGCGGTGCGGACCCTTCGGTAGAGGGTCTCCGTCGGGGCCAGGCGGTGACGGGGCTGTGAGCGGCCGACGATGCGCCCCTTGGTGCGCTCGATCTGGTGCTCCAGCTTGTCGACCACGAGGTCGACGGCGATCAGTGGGGCCTGGCCGGCTGCCTTGGCCCGGATGGTGCGCCCATGGCCGGACATCACCACCTCGCAGCACTCCCGGTCGGCGATCCTCGGGTTGCGCTCCTCCGTGAAGTGGACCTCGGCACGTTCCAATCCGGGACAGTGAAGGCCGACATGACGGACCTTCTCCTCGGTCAGGGCTCGTACCTCGTCGGACACGATCTTCCTACCATTCGTGATTACCACGTCCACTGTTACGCCTCCTCGGCATCGTTGATCGGTTACTGCAATCGGTGGCCGGTCCTCCTGGTCGGTCGGTGAAGGGATGGGAATTGGCACATGGCGAGCAGCGTGCGGCTGACCTGGTCTTTGACCCCACACTCGCCTGCAGGGAGAGTTGCGGCCGGACCCCGGCGGTGGCGACCGTCACCGGTCGGACACCCTGCGGGGCCCCTCGGGGCACGCGTCATCTCCTCTCCGCCCGCCCCCGACAGCCGGGGACGCCGCGGGCAGGGCTTACTCCTAAGCCGCACCATGCTCAGCAACCATGAGTTGCCTTACGTGGGTCGTTTTGCCTGCGACTGGCTTCGACTTGCAACCACAGACCCGCACGCTGCTCACGACGAGGAGTCTACGCCCGCCCGCCCGCAAAGTTAACTTCCCCTCGCCGAGTTCACGGGCTTGCCACCCGGACGTCATCGAATCGAAACAATGGAGCGGGACCGGCTCTGGATGACGCCTGTGATCAGGCGTCCACACCGGAGAGCGCGCGCTTGATGTCATCGACCGCGGGGACCGGACCGGGGTCGATCCCTTCGTGGCCTGCCAACAGCAGGGACACCACATCTCCCACCAGGGCGAGGTCGAGGAGCTGGGCCAGATCGCCCTCGCCGGCGGCCCGGACCTCCACGACGTCGGCCATGACCTCGCGGAGCAGATCGGTGACCAGGTCGAACCTCCGGCTCACCTGGGGGTGCTCGGCGTCATGGCGCAGGTTCACGAGCGTCACCAGCTGGCGGGTGGCATCGCCGTTCTGCCCCCAGCCGGCCACCTCGTTGTGGCACAGCTCGGGGTGGACGTTCCAGAACGCGGGTGCCTTGGCGTTCTCGTTGATCTGGCACTTCCAGCGCAGAGCCGCTGCCGCACCCAGGTCCTGGGAGCTGTGGACGAGAGGGATGGTCCGACCGATCCTCCGGGCCACGGCCTCGGCCACGCTCCCGGACCGGTCGAGCTGGTCCCGCCGGCGGTGCAGTTGGACCACCGCCTGGTCGATCCACTGCCGGGCGCCGGGGAACAGTCCGATCCGCTCCAGCAACACCAGCGGCGGGACGGCCATGGCCCCGAGCGCGGTCCTCGCTTCGGGGATCGACACCGGGACGGGGACGAGCGGCACGTCCCATTCGCCGGAGAGCCGCACGAGTTCACCCCCGCCGGACACCACGACCAGGGCTGCGCCGGCCTCGAATGCCGCGGTCGCGGCTTCGACCGTCTCCTCCGTGTCACCCGAGAAGGAGACGGCGATCACGAACGAGCCGGTCCCCACGTAGTCGGGCGGCACATAGCCCTTCACCACGGTGACCGGTACCGGCATGAAGGGGGCCGCCACTGCCGTGAGGACGTCCCCCACGATGCCGCTGTCGCCCATTCCCAGGACGACGACGTTCTCCACCTTGTCGTGACCCGGGAGGTCGTCCACGGCCGAGGCGGCATCAGCCGCCGCAGCCACCTGCTCGGGTAGTCCCATCGTGGACTCCCACAGGTCGCGGGAGTCCACGGGCAGCGGCACGGGGGTCACGCCCCGGCGGGGCTGCTCGTGGACACGGCGCCTCCGGCGGCCGCCTTGGACGTCAGCCGGGCGTCCTCGGCAGCGTCCACCGTCGTCGCCTCGTCGATCAGCATCACGGGTATGCCGTCCCGCACCGGGTAGGTGCGGTGGAGGCGGGGGTTGAAGAGCAGGTTCTCGTCCGCGAAGTACAGCAGCGGACCCTTGTCCTCGGGGCAGGCCAGCACATCGATCAGCAGGGGGTCCAGCGTCATCGGGGTTCCTCTCTCACGGTGTCACGGGTCTCACAGTGTCACGGGTCTCACGGTGTCACGGGTTCGGTCATCACCGTCAGGTGCCGAGCAGACGGGCGATCTCCGCCTGCACCTCGACGACATGGGCCGCGCACGACACCTCGTCGCGGGACTCGACGTTGAGCCGGAGCAGCGGCTCGGTGTTCGACGGGCGCAGGTTGTACCACCAGTCGCCCCGGTCGACGGTGAGCCCGTCGATCCGGTCGGCCGTGCCGAGGGCGCCGCCCGCGGCCTCCACCTCGGCCGCCAACATCTCGACAGCCCCGGCCGGATCGTCGACCACGGTGTTGATCTCGCCCGACGCGGCGTAGCGCTTGTAGGGCTCCAGCAGCTCCGACAGCGGCTTGCCCGTCACGCTCAGGACCTCGAGAACCAGCATGGCGGCGATGATGCCGGAGTCGGCCCGGTAGTTGTCCCGGAAGTAGTAGTGGCCGGAGTGCTCACCGCCGAACACCGCCCCCGTCTCGGCCATCACCTGCTTGATGTAACTGTGACCCACCTTCGTCCGCACGCCGACCCCGCCCTTCTCGGCGATGACCTCGGGAACCACCCGGGAGCAGATGCAGTTGTAGAGCACCGTCGAGCCCGGGAACTTGTCGAGCAGAGCGGCGGCCACCAGGGCGGTGGTGAGGGAGCCGGACACCGGTTCGGCCTTCTCGTCGACCAGGAACACCCGGTCGGCGTCGCCGTCGAAGGCGAGACCGACGTCAGCGCCGGTGTCGAGGACGACCTGTCGGAGCGCGACCAGGTTCTCGGGCTGGATGGGGTCGGCCGGATGGTTGGGGAAGTTGCCGTCCAGCTCGGGATAGAGGATCTCCACGTCGAAGGGGAGCCCCTCGAAGACCTTGGGCGCGACCAGGCCGCCCATCCCGTTGGCCGTGTCGGCCACCACCTTCAGCGGGCGGAGCGCCCCGGTGTCCACGAACGAGCGCACGTGGTCGGCGTAGGCGTCGAGGACCGACCGGTGTTCGATCGGTCCGAGCGTGGCCGGATCGGGTTCCGGTGGACCGTCAGCCGACCACTCGTCGAGCAGCGACTCGGCGGTGGACTGGATCTCGGCCAGGCCGGTGTCGCGTCCGATCGGCCGAGCCCCCGCCAGGCACAGCTTGAGGCCGTTGTACCGGGCCGGGTTGTGCGACGCGGTGAACATGGCGCCTGGGGCGTCCAGGCTCCCCGCCGCGAAGTACAGCAGGTCGGTCGAGGCGAGCCCCAGATCGACGACGCCGACGCCTTCGGACCGGACGCCCAGCGCGAACGCCTGGGACAGGGCCACCCCCGACTCCCGCATGTCGCGAGCCACCAGCACGGTCGGGGCACCGGTGAACCGGGCGACGGCCACGCCGATGGCCCGGAACATGACCGCGTCCAGCTCGTCGGGGACGATCCCTCGGATGTCGTAGGCCTTGAAGACGTTGGAGAGTGAGGTCATGGAGTGCTCATCCTAGGCCAGGCCCCCGTGCCAGGATCTGGCCATGGACAGAACCTCCTCCGGTCACGCACGAGGCCGTCGGGCCCGGCTTGCGGCCTCCGTGTTCGCCCTCGTCACCTCGGTGGTGGCCGGCACGTCCGCAGCCGGCGGCGTGGCAGCGGGCCGACCCGGTGGCGCGTCCCCCGTCCCGCACCAGCTCGTGGTCGCCAGTACCCACCTCGTCGTCGCATCGGCCGGGGACGCCCTCACCGGTGGCTACTGGCTGACGGCCTCGGACGGCGGGGTCTTCGCGTTCGGTGCCCCGTTCGAGGGATCGGCCGGCGCACTCCCGCTGGTGGAACCCGTGGTCGGAATGGCAGCGACGTCCGACTTCCAGGGCTACTGGCTGGTCGCCTCCGACGGGGGCGTCTTCGCCTTCGGCGACGCCCGGTTCCACGGTTCGATGGGTGGCCTGCCGCTGAACGCGCCCATCGTCGGGATGGCCGCGACCCCCGACGGCGGTGGCTACTGGCTGGTCGCCTCCGACGGGGGCGTCTTCGCCTTCGGCGACGCGCGGTTCCTCGGGTCCATGGGCCGCGTGCCGTTGAACCGGCCGGTGGTGGGCATGGCCGCCGCTCCCGATGGAGGGGGCTACTGGCTGGTCGCCTCCGACGGGGGCGTCTTCGCCTTCGGCGACGCGCGGTTCCTCGGGTCCATGGGCGGCATCCAACTCAACTCGCCGGTCGTCGGGGTGCAGTCCGGCGGAGGGGCCGGCGGATACCGGCTGGTGGCGGCCGACGGCGGGCTGTTCTCCTTCGGGACCCCGTTCGCCGGCTCGGCGGTCGGACTTCTCCAGAGGGCGGCCGTGTCCCTCGATTCCAGCGGTACCGGTTACCGGGTCGTCTCGGCCGACGGGTCCGTCTACGACTTCGGCGGCGCCGCATACCTCGGCTCGGTGCACGTACCACCGCTGGTGGGCGAGGTCGTGACCATCGATCCGGGCCACGACGGCGCCAACGGCTCGGACCCCTCCTTCATCGATCAGCCGATCGACGGCGGCGGGCTCGCCGAGCCGTGTGACACGGCCGGCACCGAGACAGCCTCCGGCTATCCCGAGCATGCCTTCAACTTCGACGTGGCCACCCGCCTGGCCGCCCTGCTCGAGGCGGGTGGCGCCACCGTGGTGCTCACCCGCTACACCGACGTGGGGGTCGGACCGTGCGTGAACGTGCGGGCCGCCATCGGCAACGACGACGGGTCGGATGCCGCCATCTCCATCCACGCCGACGGCGGTCCGGTCACGGGCCGGGGCTTCGCCGTCGACGTTCCGCTCCCGGTGGTCAGCAGCATCAGCAACGACACCCCGATCGTGCCGGCCTCGGTCCAGCTCGGGACCGACGTGCGGAACAGCTTCCTGGAGGACACCGGTGAACAGGTGTCCGACTATGCGGGGAGCGACGGGATCGACCCGCGTGACGACCTCGGAGGACTCAATCTCTCCACGGTCCCGAAGGTTCTCGTCGAGTGCGCCAACATGCAGAATCCGGCCGACGCCGCGCTGACCGAGAACCCGGCGTGGCGCCAGCAGGCGGCCCAGGGCCTGGCCGACGGGATCACCGCGTTCCTGGTCCAGCGCGAGGTGCCCTGAGCACCGCCGGAGCCTATGCGGGCTCCTCGGCCCCCCCGCCGTCCCTGTCCGACAACAGGCCGATGACGTCGCCGGCCATCGCGTCGCACAGTTCGGCCAGGAGCGTCATCCGCGCCTCCAGACCGTCGGCCACGAGGAGCCGCTGCAGGTCGATCGAGGCCAGGGGCGCCATGTCGCAGAGCTGCCAGCCGATCTGGTCCTGTCCACCCGAGATCCGCAGGCTGTGCGGAAGGGCGGGCACGTCGCCGAGCTCGGACAGGAGCGACCGCAGCCGGCGCAGCGAGCCCTCGGCCGTGGCGAGCAGCCCGGCGGAGCAGGTGGCGACCCGGTCGGGAAGGTCGACCACCCGGGCACGGGGGTAGGGGCCGTCGGGCAGCCACTCCTCCACCCTGACCCTCCGGACACCCGTGGCCACGACCAGCATGCGACCGTCCTCGAGCTCGGCCACGTTGGCGATGCGGGCGAGCGTTCCGACGTCGACACGCTCGTCGCCGCCGCCGACCTCTGAACCGCGCGAGATGAGGACCACGCCGAAGGTGCCGTCGGCGTCCAGACAGTGGGCCATGAGGACCCGGTACCGCTCCTCGAACACGTGGAGGGGTAGACCTGCCTCCGGGAAGAGCACGGTCGAGAGCGGGAACATCCCGAGCCGGTAGGTCATCGGATCGCGGGCCCCGGCCACGCAGGCCGTCCGCCCGTCCCGGACCGGCCGGACCGCCTGGCCCGCCTCGAGCGGCGGTCGACGACCACGAGTGCGACGACGGCCACCAGCGAGAGCACGGTGATCAGCTGGCCGACGTCGTCGGCGGGGCTTCGACCGTAGGAGAGGCTCACGTCGTGGCTGGTGGGGACCACTACCATCAGATTGGGTGCGACCCGGAAGGGCCCCTCGGCCCCCGTCGCGTGCCAGTTCGGGAAGTACGACACCCGGACCTCGATGGGCGTGCCCACCCTGTCGACGTGGAAGGTCACGCCTTCGGGGGTCTGGCCCACGTCGGACACGGTGGTGGCAGGTTCGGGCTCCACACCGGGCCGTTTGTCACCGATGGCCACCCGGGTCCAGTCCGGAGGTCCGTCGGCTGCCGGGACCACGTTCCATCGGGTGGGTGTGTCGTACCAGCCCAGCGCCGGTGCCAGCCAGCTCGACTGACTGGGGCCGATCCCCTGCCACACCACCGGTCGGTTGGCCAACGGGACCACCAACTGCGAATCGGAGATCCGGTAGACCTTCCAGGTGGTGTCGAGCGACTCGCCGTTGTAGTCGGTGCTCCATGGTCCGGAGGTGCCCACCAGGACGGCGTTGGGGTCGGCGGACACCGCGTCCTGGTCCGTGGTCGACGAGGTGAGCAGGTAGCGGACGCCCATCAATTGGAGGTGCTGGATCCCGAGCGGGATGTCGAGGCCTCCGTAGGGCAGGCCGACCACCGCGTCCGACGGGTTGGGGGACAGTTCGTTCTGGTTGATGAAGTGGAAGGGCGTGGTGGAGGACGACTCGAACAGCAGCCCCTCCATCGAGTCGATGCACCCGTGGGTGAAGTACGGGAGCAGCATCAGTGACTCGGTCGTCCCGAACCGGTTGAGCGACGGGTCGTACTCCCACATCGCCCGACCGCACCCCTGTTCGGCGCCCACCGACTCCATCATCTGGATGACCGCCTGGAACTCGGGATAGTCCGGCTTGCGCTCGTAGCCCGTGTAGTTCCACTCCGCCCAGGCGCTCGGCTGGTCCGGGCCGACGTGCACCCCGATCTTGGCCAGGGTGGCGGCCGGGACGGCCAGTGGCGGGACGACGGCGAGGCACGCCGCGGCGAGTGCCACCAGTGGTCCGATCACGGCCCCTGCCGGCACCGCCAGGGGCACCGGGCGCCGGTAGTGGCTGATCCTCATCCCCGGGAGCCACGTCGATTCGGGCATCGACCTCAGTCGTCCGCGGACGGCGCGCACCCACACGTTGAGCCTCCGTCGGCGCGTCCACCGGGCGGTGGCGGCGACGACCTCGGCGACGGCGTACCCGGCCAGGAGGTAGAGGCAGAGGAACCAGAGCGGGAGGAACCGGACGTTGTAGAGCTTGCCGGCCGGGTCGAGGATCACCGCGGCGGCCGACAGCCCCCCCATCAACACGATGAAGAGAGCCACCCGGTTGCGGCGGGCCACCATGGCCACCAGGCCCACCACGTCGACGATGAGCACCCACCGGGCCGACCCGGGGAACAGGAGGCCGGGGTAGCCGAACACCTTGGTGTACCCCATGTTCGTCGTGTACGACTGCTCGGCGATGAAGGGGACGAGCCACCATGCGGTGAGTCCCAGGCCGACGGCGCCGGCCACCACCGACCACAGCACCCGTCCGCCCCAACGGTGACCGGCGGCCACCGCCCGCCGGCTCCGGCCCAGGAGTCGCGGGAGGTCGGCATCGAGCAGGAGCAGGATCCCGGCCCCGGCGACCGCGAACATCGCGGGGATGAGGTGGCAGAGCAGCGTCGCGGCGAAGAGCATGGCGGTCGCCGCCCGATAGCGACCGGTGCGCAGTCCGGCGGCCACCACGCCGAGGAACAGCAGGGCCAGGGACAGGCTGAGCGAATAGGAGAACTCCCCGGCCAATGTGGAGAGCAGGTTGCCCCCGTAGATGGAGAAGCTCGGCTCGAACAGGAACGGGAGCGTGGCCGCGGCCAGGCAGCCCGGCCCCGGGTCGCGCAGGCCGGCGAGACGGCCGAAGGCCCAGGCGCACACCGGCAGCAGGAGGCTGCCCAGGATCGTCACCAGCTTGAACGCCACGTCGTAGGTGAAGAAGGCGTTGAGAACGACCGTGACCAGGCCCGGCAACGGGAAGTAGAAGGTGTAGAGGGGGAACCCGTCGTACCACCCCGGATCCCACCCGGTCACCTGTCCGTGGGTGAGCAGGTTCGACTCGAGGAAGGCCGGGAGCGCGACGTGGGACCCGGTGTCGCCACCGGCCGTGGTGGTGTTGAGGAAGAGCAGGTTCGGGTGCATCTGGGTGAGCACGACGACGATCACCCCGAGGATCGCCACGCCGCTCGACCACGCCGGCCAGGCCGTACGATTGGTCGTGCGGACCCACCAGACGGTGCGGCGGGGCCGGATCGGTCCGGTCGGGGTCGGAGGGACGCCGCGGCTGGCCGCCGGTTCCACGCCGGGGTCGACCAGCCGCCCGGCGGCGCCGACGGCTGTCGCTGCTACCGGATCACCAGTCTCCTCCACCGTCACGTCACACCGGGCCCCGGAGGCTGAGGATCGTCGGGCAGACGACGGCGACGATCGCCACGAGGTTGAACGAGGCATGGGCCACCATGTCCATGCCGAGCCGGCCCGTCCGGTACGACACGGTCCCGAGGATCACCCCGAAGACGGCCAGTCCGAGGAGTTGAAGGGACTCGGCATGGGCCAGGCCGAACAGCACGCCGCTGATCACGATGGCGAGTCCGGGGCCCACCCAGCCTCCCCAGTTGCCGAACAACCGGGCGAGGGACCGAAGGAGGACGCCCCGGAAGAACAGCTCCTCGAAGAAGGGGGCGCCGACCACGGTGGCGACCCCGATCACGATGTAGTCCAGACCGTGCGAGCCGCCGGTCAGGCGCTGGGCCGGGGCCGAGAAGCGTTGGTGGAAGTCGTGGACGTGGGGCGCGATCGGTACGTACATCAGCGCGATCAGGTACTGGCCGCCGACCCCGATCGGGATGCCGATCAGATCGATCCAGCGGAACCGGAGCCCGAGGTCTGTGCGGAAGTGCCTGGTGCCCTTCATCTGGCTGGCCAGCACGGCCGCCCCGAGGAAGCCGCCCCACAGCCCGAACAGTGTGGAGACCACGTACCAGGTAGGGGGTTCGGCCAGCTTCGACAGCGCGGTGAGCGAGTGGAGCTGGCCGGCGAGTTCGGCGGCGACTCCGACGAAGACCGCGGCCAGCACCTGGCCTCCGAGGAATCCGAGTCCGGCGAAGAGCAGCCACATCCAGGCGGCGTTGCGGTCGCACGGGGCACTGCCGGCGTCCAACTGGCGCCCGAGTGGGACGTCCCCCCGCCAGAAGGTCCGGACCGAGGACCCGCGCTCCACAGCAGGTGGGGGCGATGCGCCGGGACCCGCGGCATCCACCGCCTGTTCGGGTCGGTCGTTCACCCCCCCACGATACCGATCCCACCCTGGGGCGGGGCACCGGGTCGCACGAGCCGTCGGGCGGCGCGATCGGGCGGCGCGATGCGTCAACGCCTCCCGGCGGCGCGTAGCATGATGGGGTGACCCCGCCCACCCCCAACACCCCAAACGGACCGGCGTCCCCGAGCGGATCCGGCCAGGACGCTCCCGGGCCGAACAAGAACCGCATCGTTCTCTCCGTGGTCCTGCTGATCGTGGTGCTGGTGGTGCTCTTCGCGCCGCGCCTCGTCCAGAAGTCGAACACCTCGCAGCTCACCTACAACTCCTGGCTGGGCCAGGTCACCGACAGCAAGGTCCGGACCGCCACGGTGGACCAGAGCAACGGCATCATCACCGGGACCCTGGCCGACGGGACGAGCTACTCGTCGAACGGACCGAACCCGGTGACCGACTCCGAGCAGACGGCCCTCAAGACGCTCGGTGCCAACGCCAAGTACGTCACCACCACCGAGAACCCGCTGGTCTCGCTGCTCTGGTACCTCCTTCCCCTGGCCATCATCATCGCCGTCTTCGTCTACATCAGCCGGCGCGCACAGGGACAGATGGGCAGCATCATGTCGATCGGTCGGTCGAAGGCGAAGCTGTACTCGACGGAACGCCCGTCCACCACCTTCGAGGACGTGGCCGGATACGACGGGGTGAAGCTCGAGATCAGCGAGGTCGTCGACTTCTTGAAGACTCCGGCACGCTTCCGTGAGATCGGCGCCCGCATCCCCAAGGGGATCCTCCTGGTCGGACCCCCCGGGACCGGCAAGACGCTGCTGGCACGGGCCGTGGCCGGCGAGGCCGGCGTGCCGTTCATGTCGGTGAGCGGGTCCGACTTCATGGAGATGTTCGTCGGCGTCGGTGCCAGCCGGGTCCGCGACCTGTTCGCCACCGCCCGCAAGCAGGCCCCGGCCATCGTCTTCATCGACGAGATCGACTCCATCGGCCGCAAGCGGGGCGCGGGCCTCGGTGGCGGCCACGACGAGCGCGAGCAGACCCTCAACCAGATGCTCTCGGAGATGGACGGCTTCGATCCGACCGAGGGCATCGTCGTCATGGCCGCCACCAACCGGCCGGACATCCTCGACGCGGCCATCCTCCGCCCGGGCCGGTTCGACCGCCAGATCGTCGTTCCCCTCCCCGACCTCGACGAGCGGCTCCCCATCCTGCAGGTCCACTGCAAGGACAAGCGGGTCGACCCCTCGGTCGACCTGGGCAAGGTGGCCCGCGGCACCCCGGGCATGAGTGGAGCCGACCTGGCCAACCTGGTCAACGAGGCCGCCCTGCACGCCGTGCGCCGCGGCTCCCAGGTCATCGAGAACGTTGACTTCGAAGCATCGCGCGACCGGGTCCTCATGGGCCAGCGCCGCGAGAGCCTGGTGCTGTCGAACGCCGAGAAGGAGCGGGTCGCCTTCCACGAAGGCGGCCACGCCGTCCTCGCCTATGTCCTTCCGGACGCGGACCCGGTCCACAAGGTCACGATCCTCCCGACGGGCATGGCCCTCGGCGTCACCATGCAGCTCCCCATGGAGGAGCGTCACATCCATCCGCGCCAACACATCGAGGACTCCCTCGCCGTTCGGATGGGCGGGCGGGCCGCCGAGCTCCTCGTCTACGGCGACCTGTCGACCGGTGCCAGCAACGACCTCGTCGGCAATACGGAGTTGGCCCGCAAGATGGTGCGCGAGTGGGGGATGAGCGACAAGATCGGCCCGATGGCCTGGGGTTCGCAGGGCCAGGTCTTCCTGGGCGAGGATCTCATGCACACCCGGGACTACTCCGAGCACACCAGCCAGGTGATCGACGACGAGGTGGAGTTGATCCTCCGCGCCCAGGAGCAGCGGGCCCTCGAGGTGCTGGCCCGTCACCGAGGGGGACTCGACGCGGTTGCCAGGGCCCTGCTCGACGAGGAGACCATCGACGGGGAGACCGTCGGTCGTCTGGTCGACACCGCCTACGGGCGGCCCGTCCACGCCCCCGGGGTCAAGACGGTCCCGCCCGTCTTCGTGGCCAGTCAGCACGGCCCCACCGGGGCGGACAACGTCGACGGGCCCCCGGCCGACGCCGACGGGCGGTCCCCGTCGCCTCCACCCCCTACGCCCGTCCCCTCCGCCGTGATCGACCCCGCCGCGGCGAGCCCCGACCCGTCCCCCACCGCCGAGCCGGCCGGTTCGATCTCCAATGCGACCGACAACGGCGCACCGGTTCAGGGTGAGGCCCCGGCGACCGGCGGTTCCGCGCCGACGAACGGAACTCAGGCGCAATCCGGACACTGGCCCCCGCCACCGGCCTCCTGGCCGGCCAAGCAGTCCCCGTGGCCACCGCCGCCCCCGCCGCCCACCTCGCGCTGAGACGGCGCTACTGATCGGGACCGTCCCGGTCCTACCGGTCCGGACGGGAATCCGGCCGTCCCGGGTGGGATGGGAGGGCACCGGATCATGACCCGGGGCCGAACGGGAATCCGGCCGACGACACGGACCCCGGAGCGCCGGACGGTCCACTGTCCGCTTCGACCCCGACCGGGCCGGAGGCCCCGACCACCAGGGGCCGGAGCCCCCCCGCCAGGCCGGCGCCGAGAACGTACGTGCCGTTGCGCGGGATCCGGAAGGTGGCCACCGGCCGTCTCCCGCCGAGGGGTGTCACCGTGACGTTCACCGGCGCCGAACCCGGATTGACCACGGCCAGGCTGTCCCGGGCAGCACCGGACACCGGTGGGTTCCCGGGGGCACCCGGGCCGTCGACGAGCCAGGACGTGGCCGTCGTCGTCGTCCCCATGGCGATCCCACCCTGTGGTGCCGCCGCCCCGGCCGGAGCGGTCACGGTGCGACCGACGACGACCGGTGCCGACGCCGTGACCGTCACGGAGTACGGGGAACCGAGGGGCCACCCCGCCACCGAGGAGGCGCCGAACGTGACCACGGTCAGGGCGGGCAACGGGACCTGGTGGGGCTCCACCGAGGCCCCCGGCAGCCCGACCGAGACCTCGGCGGTCACCGGGGACGTTCCCGGATTGGCCAGGTCGAGCTCGACCGTCCCGCCCTGGACCGCCGTCGTCTGGGCGAACCGCCAGGTGACGGCCGGGGCCGGCGTTCCGGCCAGGAGCGCGAGGCCGGTCCCGGATGCCACCGCCATCTGGTCGAGCTCGGTGGCCACGACTGATCCCGACGACGCTTGCACCAGCGTCGCCACCACCGATTGGTTCTGCACGTAGGAGCCGAGTCCCTCCACGACCAGCGCCCCGGGGGTCACGGTGATGCCCTGGTACGGCTGAGGGTCGAGCACGTTCCCGGACGCGGTCAGGAAGGTCAGGTCGACCACTGCGGGAGCGGCGGTCGGGTTGTAGAGGGAGAGGTCGAGCAGACCCGACGAGGTCGAGCCCCCGGCGAAGTCCCACTGCGACGAGACCTCCGACGCACAAGGTGCCGTACTCCATCCCGCCGGGCCGGTGATGATCGCCGTGCCGGTCACCCCGCCGCCGAGGAACGAGAAGGTGGAGGCCGTGGCGCCCGCCGGCAGGCCGTCGCCCGGCGTGACCTCGGTCGACCCGAGCGGCGGCACCGTCAGCGCATGCCTGACCGCCCGGCCCCCGGAGGTCCCGACCGTCGACATGACGCCCGTTGCCGTCGTGTGGTTGGTGTTGGTCAGCACCACCACACCGGTCGCACCCGATCCGGCGTCGACGCCCGCCCCGGTCGCACAGAAGAAGGACGAGGAACGGGCGTCGGCCGGGGAGATGGTCACCCCGTCGCCGGCGGCCGGTGCGGTCGGCGTACCGGGAGGTGGCACCAGTGCGGCCGCCAGGGCCACCCCGAAGACCACGACCGCGGCCGCCGCGATCGCCGTGGTGCGTCCGGTCACCGGGCGCTGCGCACGCCGCCGTCGGGCGACCCGGGATTCGACGAGCACCGCTCCCGTTGCTCCCGGGTCGACCACCGCCTCCCCGGCTCCGGTCGCGCCCGCCGGATCGGATGGGGTCGGGTCCGTCCTTGGCGGGCCGGTCACCTGGACATCCCCTCGTCGGTGGACCAGGCGTCCTCGAGCGTCTCGGCCGGGTGCGACGACCGTCTGGTGGACCAGCTGCGGGGTCGTCCCACCCGCTCCCACTCGCGCCGGATGCGTCGCCGATCCACCAGGGCCACCAGGGCGAGCGCCCAGACCAGGATCGAGAACACCCCCATCACCAGGGGAAGGAGGCCGTCTTCGAACCGGAGGGTGCCGGTGGTCGTCGAGAGGACCCGGTACCGGGCGGCCCACCCGAAGGAGGACGACCGCCGGGCGACCGCGCCGGAATCCCCGACCAGCACCCACTTGCCGGCCGGTGCCACCGCGGCGAACACGGTGCCGGTCGCCAGGGGCCCGCGGAACGATCGGGCGGCGGCTGGACCGGGAAGCACGGGTACCGCCCCGGGGAGGATCGGCACGCCGGGGGCGGCCGCCAGCACCGAGACCAGGGGGACAGCGGCCCCCGGGGCGCCGGGCACCTCGGCCCGCTGGGGAATCCAGTCGGCGTTGGCGAAGACGGTGATGCCGGTACCGGACAGGACCTGGCTCAGGTCGAGCTGACGCCCGAGGGCCGGCAGCAGGTCACTCGGAACGGGATACACGGTCGGGGTCTGCTCGCCCGGGATCTCGGGAGCCACGGAGGTGAGCACGACGACGTAGCGGACGCCGGCCGGTGCGATCAGACTCCCGAGGCGGTCCGTCCGGTCGGCACGGGCCAGATCGACGTCTGAACCCAACGCGGCGGCCGGGCCGGGCGACGTGGCATTCCACAGCCACCTGGCATCGGGCAGTCCATTCTCCGAGGTGGCGTAGGCGAGGCCGTCGCCGGCCCCCCACCCGCCGAGGTCGAGGCTGCGGGGATCGCCGAGCCACAGGACCCGGAAGGCGCCTGTCGCCGTGTCGGCGTGCATCCAGTCCAGCGCCTGCGAGAAGTCGTTGACCGGCAGCTCCCAACGCCCGGGCAGCGCCGACACCAGGGTCGGGACTGAGGCGAGCGCGACGGCGAGGATCCCCACGGCAGTGGTCAGCTGGCGCCACCCGAACTCCGCCTTGCGAAGGTCGCGCTCGAATGCGGCGACGCCCAGGCCGATCGAGGCCGCCGTTGCCGCCGCCGCCGGTCCGAGGAGCACCAGGGGGTCGACCGCCAGCCCGCCGGTCCACCCCCGCCCGATCACCCAGGCGGCCATCCAGAAGGCGAGGGCGATCGTCCAGAACCGGACCGCCCACCGGAAGCGGACGCCACGGGCCAGGACGAGGGGGGCCGCCGCCGCGACGACGAATCCCCAGGCCAGGGGGGACCCACCGATGGGCCCGACGGCGAACCGCAGCAGCGAGCCCCAGGACGCAGCGCCCGACGTCGGTGTCGGCACGCCGAAGACGGCGAGGACGCCCTTTCCCGAGCTCAGGACACCGACGAACCAGGGAAGGCAGATCACCAGGGCGACACCGGTCGAGCCGAGGGCGAGCCGCACGGCCCGACCGGTCGAGGCGGCGTCACGGAAGAGCATCGAGGACGCCACCACGGCGAGTGCGACGAGAAGGACCACCAGAGCCGCCGCCGGGACGAAGGAGATGAGGACGGCCTCGAGGACGCCGAGGGCCAGGGCACCACCGAGGAGACCGTGCCGCGACGCCCAGGCGCCTCCCGGTGCCGGGGGTCCCGCCCCCGCTCCGGTGGGCGGCAGCGGGACCTCCACCCGCCGGACGAACGGCTCGAGTCCCGTGGAGCGTACGAGGGAGGCGAGGACCCACGGCGCACCGGCATACACGACAAGGGCCCCCCAGCGACCGAGGGCGAGGGCGTCGTAGGGCAGTGCCATGGCGAGATAGGCGAGCCCGGACACGAGGGATGCCCGCTGCGAGCCGAACGGTCGCAACAGCCTCACGGCGCCCCAGACCCCTACCGGCAGGCATCCGAAGACCAGGACCTTCTGGGTGAGGCCCATGGATCCGATCAGCACCGTGCCGAGGACACCGGCGATGCCCAGTGCCGGTGCCGCCGGGGCCGTCGTGCCCACCCCGGACGGGTGCCACCCCGTGAAGAACTGCGACAGGGTGGCGGACCACGAGGGGAACGGGGTGAATTGGCCCACGGCGGGAAGTCGACCGGTCAGCACCCCGCGCGAACCGATCACCACGATCAGCGTGGCGGTCAGCCATACGGCCAGACGTGCCTGTCCGCTGACCCGACCGGCCTCGGTCTGCTCGGCGCCGGCCTCCGCCTCTGCGGCCTCCTCCACCGGGACCGTCGGACCGATCGCCTCCGCCGCCGCCAGCTCGTCGGCATGAGCACCGTGGAACCCGAACTGGAACACCCGCCGCATATAGGCGGTGAGTCGCGCGCTGCCCCGCACCTGGAGCAGGCGGATCTCCTTGTCGCCCACACGCCGTTTGGCCTGCAGTTCGGCACGCTGCGTCCGGATGACCCCCAGGCGGCCGAAGTTCCATCGCCACGCACGGACCACGGCCCGGGCACGGGTCCGGTTGCCGGCCAGTTCGGCCACGACGATCTCGGCGACGGCGAGGACGAACACCTGGGGAAGGACCCGGACGAGGTGGGTCTTCGAGTAGCACTTGAGCACGGCCAGAAGCTCGTGGCGCCGCTGGAGCTCTTGAAGGGTGACCGGGTGACGCGGCGGCCGGACGGCCGGGGGTGCGACGGCGGTCGCATCGGAGCTCGCGTCGACGACGGGTTCGTCTTCCCCGCCATCCGATCCTCCGCCACCAGGGCCAGAGTCCGCGGCGGCGAAGAGGGACGGATCGAGGCTGCGTTCGCCGGATGCCAGGACTTCGAGGTGCCGGACCCGGGCGTCCGGGGCCACCAGGATCCGCGCCCCCACCACCTGGGCCCGCCAACAGATGTCGAGGTCCTCCCCCATGGCCACGATGGTCGGGTCGAAGCCGCCGAGCTCGTCGAAGAGGTCCGCCCGCATGAGCGTGCAGCCCCCCGGTGCCACGAAGACGTCGCGGACGGCGTCGTGCTGACCGTGGTCGATCTCGTGCGGCTGGACCCGATCGACGACCGATCCACCCTTGTCCACACTCATCCCGACGTGGATGAGCAGCTCCGGGTCGTCCCAGCTGACCACCTTCGGGGAGACCACCCCTGCATTCGAGCGGAACGCCTCCTCCACCAGGAGGTGGACGGCGTCGGGAAACAGGGCCACGTCATCGTGACAGACCAGGAAGTACGCGGCGCCGTCCACCATCGACAGGACCTCGTTGACGGTGGCCCCGAATCCACGGTTCTCCTCGAAGTGGCGCACGTAGGCCGATGGGAGGACGGCCGCCACGCGGGCGGCGAGGTCCGGGGAGGCACCTGTGTCCAACACCAGCACCGACAGTTCCCGGTAGTCCTGTGAGGCGATCGAAGCCAGCGTCTCCTCGAACCACGCACCGGGATCGTGGGTGACGACGACGGCGACAACCGGCGGTGCCAGTGTTTCCATCAGGGGTCAGAGGCTATCGGGCCGGAGGGTGGGTGACGGGGCATACCGCCTCGGATCACCGGCCCGCAGAGGAGGGTCTCCGGCCGGTGCCAGAGACGGCACTCCGGGTGTCCGGCGACCGCCCGACGCCCGACTGCCGGGTGGTCGGCGGAAGGTTGCCGGGTGGTCGGCGGAAGGTTGCCGGGTGGTCGCCGGAGGGTTGCATCGTCTCGTCTTGTGTTCGCGGGGTGATCGCGGAGTGCTTGCAACTGTTTAACATTGCGTATACAGTTGTATTCGAACACGGTGACCGGACCCGGTATGAGGCACCGGCACGGTGGGAACGGCACGAGTCAGCACGTAACCGACACAAGGAGCACAGCATGACCGACATCAACACCGACATCTCCAAGGCAGCCAAGGACATCGCCAACGTCGCGAAGGACGCCACCTACGTCGTCATCGGCGCAGGGGTCCTCGGATTCCAGCAGGCCCAGGTCCAGCGTCGTGAGCTCATGGCGAAGCTGCACGAGCCCTCGTCGGGCGTGGCAGATCGGGTGTCGACCGTTCGTGGGGACCTCACCGAGGCCGTCCGCACCGTGGACACCAAGGTCGAGGATCTGATGGACCGGGTCGAGGAGATCATCGAGCGGGTCGAGGCCGTCTTCGCTCCCTTCGAGGACCGTCTGCCCGCCCAGGCCCGTGAAATCGCCAAGCAGGCGCACGTCCAGGCCAAGGACGCACGCACCCAGCTGCGCTCGATGCGCCCCACCACCGTCGCCTGAGCGAAACAGGCTGGTGCCGGGGCGGAACCCCGCCTACCCCGGCACCCGGACCAGGGCCCTACGGGACCCGGTCGAACCGGACCGAATCCCCCCTCGGTCCCCGCGAGAACGGCCCACCACGTGTGGGCCGTTCTCCGCGTCCGCACAAGGAGCGGTCGACCAGCGTGTCGACCGTGGCCCGGGGCGACCACCCTCGGGGGCCGGGCACCCACCCGGGACCGGTCAGACCAGGTCAGGCCGGGGAGGCGCGCCAGTAGGCCAGGACGTCGGCCAGGGTCTGGTCGAGCGTGAGTTCGGGCGTCCATCCCGTCGTCCCCGTCAGGAGTCCGGGATCCCCACGCAGCACCGGCACCTCGATCGGGCGCATCAGCGCCGGATCGGGGACCAAGCGGACCGAACTCCCCGCTGCCGCCAGGAGGCGGTCGGCGATCTCCTGGATCGACACGTCGCGCCCCGAGCAGACGTTGTAGACGCCGCCGGGCTCCCCGGACTCGACGAGCAAGCGGTAGGAGCGGACCACGTCTCGGACGTCGGTGAAGTCACGGCGGGCGGACAGGTTCCCGACCGGGATCTCGGATGCGCCGGAGCGCTCGGCGTCCACGATGCGCTTCGACAGCGCGGCCACGGCGAAATTCGGGGACTGCCCCGGTCCGATGTGGTTGAAGGGCCGCACCACGACCACCCGCTGACCGTGGCCGAGCCAGGCCTGGGTGCACAGCGCCTCGGCGGCCAGCTTGGAGGCGGCATACGGGGTGAGGGGGGCGGTCCGGGACGATTCGGTGAGCGGCAGCATCGCAGGGTCGGTCACCGCCCCGTAGACCTCGGCGGAGCTCGTCACCAGGATGGTGGGGTCGCTCCCGCACTCGCGAGCGGCGGCCAGGAGGGCACCGGTCCCCAGCACGTTCACCGCGAAGACCCGGAGCGGCTCGTCCCACGACTGTCCCACGTGGGTCATCGCCGCCAGGTGGTAGATCGCGTCGGGCGCGGCCGCGGACACCGCATCCAAGAGCGCGACGGGGTCGGTGATCTCGACCTCCTGGTCGATCTGGACGACGTCGTCCCCGCGGCTTCGGAGATGCTCGGCCAGCCACGTTCCCACGAAGCCGCGTCCACCGGTGATCAAGGAGCGCACGACGGGTCACCCTATCGGCTGGGCACCCAAGGGGAGAACGGCCCCCGGCCTGCAGGTCTCACCTACGAGACCCGGCCGCCGTCCGATAGGCGCCCACGTGGACATCGGCACTCCGCTTCCACGTGTGCCGCTCCACGATGTCGAACCCGAGGGAGCGCCGCCTCGATCCCGCCCGGTCGTCACCGGATCCGCTGAGGATGCCGTCGAGCACCTCGGCCAGGACGGAGGAGTCACCGGGCGGCACGAGCAGCGCGCTCTCCCCCGCCACCTCCTCCATGGCCGTGCCGCTGGTGGTGACGAGCGTGGCTCCGCAGGCCAGCGCCTCGAGGGCAGGCAAGCCGAACCCCTCGTAGAGCGACGGGTAGACGACGGCAGCTGCCGACCGCAGGAGGGCCGGGATCGTGTCGTCGTCGACGTACCCGGTCTGCACGATGCGCGCCCCGAACCCCGACGCGATGACGGCTGCATCGACGTCGTCCGCCCCCCACCCCCGTCCTCCGGCCAGTACGAGCAGCGCCTCCGGATGGAGTGATGCCACCGCGGAGAACGCCCTGACCAGCGTGGGCACGTCCTTCCTCGGTTCGAGGGTTCCGACGAAGACGAGGAGGGGCCGGCCCGTGACCAGGCGCTCGTCGACCAGGGACAGACGGGCCGTGTCCGCACCGGGAGCGGGTTCCTCGGGACGGAACCTCCCGGAGTCCACTCCGTGGGGGGCCACCACCAGCTCGGCATCGACCCGGCACCACCGTCGCAACGACCGGGCGGTCGTCTCGCTCGGACACACGACCACGGCTGCCTCCCGGGCTGCCCGGGTGATCGCCCGCCGGAAGAGGGCGACCTTGGACCGTTCGTGCCACTGCGGTGCATCGAAGAAGCTGAGGTCGTGGACGGTGACCACCGACGGGATCGGTGGTCGCCGGGGCATCGTGTAGTGGGGGCCGTGGTGCACCGAGGCACCCGAGGCCCTCAGCAGCGGACCGAGCCGGAGCTGCTCCCAGGCCAGGCGGAGCGGCCGAGCGGCCGGAGCCGCGGCCAGGAGGTCACCGTCGGGGACAAGGGTCGACCAGCGGGCCCGGTCCCCGGCCCTGCAGACCAGCACCAGGTCGATGTCCGGCCGGATGGACAGCTGCCCGGCCAACTGCAGGATGTAGTGACCCGCGCCCACCGGCCGTTCAGGAACTGCGCTCACATCGAGCGCGACCCGGAGCACTCCCCCGGGTGTCGACCCGGGCTCAACCGCCACGTCGGACCGCGCCTTCCCGCACGACCCGTTCCCACACGTCCCGGTGGCGTCGGGCGATGGAGGACCAGGTCAGCTCGCCCGATCGGGCCGTTCCACGTCGGACCAGCTCCGCCCTGGTCCCTTCATTGGTCGCCACCTCCAGCAGACCGGCGGCGATGGATTCGGTCCGGTTCGGGTCGACCTCGAAGGCGGCCCCGGCCGTGCTCGGCAGCGGGCTGGCGACGACCGGGGTGCCCACCGACATCGCCTCCACGGGGGGCAGGCCGAACCCCTCGATCAGGGGCACGTAGGCCAAGAGCCGGGCAGTCGCGTACATCCCGGACAGTTCGGTCGACGACACGGGGCCGGCATGGATGATGCCCTCCGCCGGCATCACCTGCTCGCCCCAGCCCGACGGTCCCACCATCACCAACGGCCACGGTTCCGGAAGGGCGTCACGGATGGTCCCGTAGGCCTCCACCAGGCGCTGGAGGTTCTTCCGGGGCTCCAGGGTTCCCACGCACAGGAGGAACGGCCCATGGACCCCGAGCTGCTCGAGGTGGCTTGCGGCAGCTTGGGTGTCGGCAGGTGGCAAGTGGTCCGAGCCCATGGGGATGACGGAGATCGACCCGGGCGGGGCGCCTGCCCGCGCGAGGTCGTCCGCCACGACGTCGGCCGGCACGACGAAGTGGTCCGCCCGTCGCAGCGCCCGGGCCAGCGCGGCCTCGTGCCATCGACGTCCCCGCGCCGGGTAGGCCTCCGGGATCCGGCGCCACAGGAGGTCGTGGACCGTGACCACCAACGGGGCGTCCCCGGGCTCCAGTGTGGCGAGCGAGACGGCGTGGACCAGATCGACATCGGAGGGAGCCCGGATCAGGCCGTGATCCCACGCCCTCGTCAGCAGCGGTCCGGGGAGCCTCGAGGTCCGCAGTTCGTGACCCAGGGCGGCGAGGGGGTCGTTGCCGGCGCCGGGTGACCGGCTCGCCGTCAAGACGATCTCGGGGGCGTCCGCCGGCTCGGCGGCGGCCAGTGAGTCGAGCCCCTGGAGCAGGCCGAGCACATAGGTCCCGATGCCCCCCGCAGCCGACCGGCGGAGCTGTTCGGCCAGGACGAGGACGCGGAGCCGCTTCATCGCTCGACCGGATGTCCGCTGGTGACGGATCCGGTCGCGTCCCGATAGAGGCCGGCGAGCCCTTCGGCGCACCGGTCCCAGGTGAATTCGGCACTGCGCGCACGGCCCCGGGCGATCAGTGCCGCCACGTCCTCGCCACCGGCCAGCGCCCGCACGATCTGCTGTGCGAGCGCCTCTCCGTCGCCGGTGTCCACCAGCCATGCCCCGTCTCCGACCACCTCGGGCACGGCACCCCCGGCCGTTGCCACCACCGGGATCCCGGCGGCCATGGCCTGTAGCGGCGGAAGTCCGAACCCCTCGTACTTCGACGGGTAGGCCAGTACGGAGGCCCCGCGCAGGACGCCCGCCAACGTGGTGTCGTCGAGATAGCCGGATCGGATGATCCTGTCCCGCACGGGGGACTCTTGCACGGCCTCGGTCAGCCGATCGGCTCCCCAACCCTCGCTCCCGACGATCACGAGAGCGACATCGGGACGGGCGGCTGCCACCGCCGCGAACGACCGGACGAGGAGCGGATAGTCCTTGCGGGGTTCGATCGTCCCCACCGCGAGGACGTAGCGATCGCATCCCCCGGGTAGTTCAGGTGTCCAACTCCGGTCGGACCCGTGCGGAAGGATGGGCACGCCGTGATGTACGGCGCGCACCCGGGACGCATCGATGCCGAACTCGGCCACGACCTCCGCGGCCACGTAGGTGGAGGGCGTGTGGACCCACGCCCCATCGGCCAGCGCCCGGCGGATGAGACCGGGGTAGGCGAGCGTGGGCGCATCGCACAGTTCGGGGAAGCGGACGACTGTCAGGTCGTGGATGGTCACCACCCGGGCCGCCCGCCTCGTCGGTGGGACAACGAAGTTCGATCCGTGGACGACGTCGACGTCGCCCACGAACCACTCGACCGGTGGGACCGACAGGTGCGCCCAGGCCGCGTGCAGAGGTCGGGCGGGCATGGGGCGCTGCCTCGTGGACACGCCGGGAGGCACCCGTTCCGCCACGCCCTGCCGGCGGCGCCAGCTGATCGCGAAGGCGGAGACGCGGAGGTCTCCCCGGGCGGCGAGCCCCTCGAGTGCCCCGCCGCAGAACACTCCTACGCCAGTGGGGCGCCCGAGCAGGGGGGTCGCATCGAATCCGACGGACAGGACGTCGGGATCGGCGGTCGCTGATCGCTCCGGCGGCACGTCGTGAGCCTTGCACATCCGGCACCCGCGCCCGTGACGTGGACCGGGCAGCACCGGGACGGCCGATGCCGTCCTCCCACCCGGGTAGCCTGCGCCGATGACCACCTCGTGCCCCGGCCGTCGGCACCGCCCGTGATCACCGCCCTCGCCGGAGGGGTGGGTGCGGCCCGGCTGCTCCGCGGCATGGTCGAGGTCGTGCCCCCGGGCGAAATCACCGCCATCGTCAACGTCGGCGACGACACCGACCTCCACGGGCTCCACATATCACCCGACCTCGACACCGTCATGTACACCTTGGCCGATGCCATCAACCCCGAGACGGGATGGGGACTGGCCGGCGAGACATGGCGGGTCATGGATTCCCTCGGAAAGCTTGGGGGCATCACCTGGTTCAACCTGGGTGACCAGGATCTTGCCACGCACTGCTACCGGACCCAGCGGCTGTCCGAAGGCGCTCCGCTGAGCACCGTCACCGGCGAGCTCGCCGAGCGCTTCGGCGTCGGCGTCCACCTCGTTCCGGTGACCGACGACCCGCTTCGTACACGGATACTGCTGGCGGGTGGCCGTGAAGTCGGCTTCCAGGAGTACTTCGTCAAGCTCCACCATGACGTGGCCGTGGAGCGGGTCCGATTCGTCGGCGCCGCGAGTGCACGGCCCGGACCGGGCGTCCTCGATGCGATCCGAGAGGCCGACACCATCGTCGTGTGCCCTTCCAATCCGGTCGTCTCCATCGACCCCGTGCTGGCCGTGCCGGGTGTCCCCGAGGCGCTCGCACTCCGGCGGGACCGGACCGTGGCGGTTTCCCCCATCGTCGCCGGTGCGGCCCTCAAGGGTCCGGCCGATCGCCTCCTCGTCGAAATGGGTTCCGAGTCCTCCGTGGTCGGTGTGGCCCGTTGGTATGCAGCGTGGGTGTCCACGCTGGTCATCGACGAGGTCGACGCCGACCTTGCCGCCGCCGTCGAGGACGAAGGGGTCCGGTGCGTGGTGGCTCCGACCATCATGTCGGACGTCGAACACTCGGTCGCGCTCGCGAGGGTCGTTCTCGATGCCGGTGTCTGACGGCATGCCGCTCCCGGGGACGCTGGTCGTCGCGCCGGTGACCGGGGTCGGCGAGATCCGGCCGGGCGACGATCTGGCCACCGTACTGGCCGACGCCCTGTGCACCGGTGGGCCGGAGGACGACCGGGCCCCGTGGATCGTCGACCACGATGTGCTCGTGGTGACCCAGAAGGTCGTGTCGAAGGCGGAGGGTCGCATCGTCGCGATCGACCCCGACGACCCCGATGCGAAGCGGGTCCTGGTGGAGTCCGAGTCGACCCGGGTGTTGCGCCGCCGCGGCGATCTCCTCATCACCGAGACCCGCCACGGGTTCGTCTGCGCCAATGCCGGAGTCGATCTGTCGAACGTGGAGGCGGGGACGGCGGCGCTCCTCCCCGTCGATCCCGACAAGTCGGCGCGCCGAATCCGCGAAGCGCTCGGCCACCGTCTCGGCGTCGACGTGGCCGTGGTGATCTCGGACACGTTCGGCAGGACCTGGCGCAACGGGGTCACCGATGTTGCCATCGGTATCGCCGGTATCGCCGGGGTAGTCGACCTGCGCGGCACACCGGACGCCACCGGACGTCTCCTCGAGGCGACCGAGGTGTGCATCGCCGACGAGATCGCCGGGGCCGCCGAACTGGTCATGGGGAAGGACCGGGGGGTGCCCGCAGCCGTCGTGCGCGGCCTCGACCCGTCCTGGCTTCGTCGTGGCTCCGTCTCCGCCGAAATCGTGCGGGACCCGGCCGGCGACCTGTTCCGCTAGACGAGTGATTCCAAGGGGTAGCTGCTCGGCAGAGGTCCACCACTGACGCGAAAAAGATGTCCAAGATCGGCGTTGCTCAAAACCACTTCGACCTTGGAGGTCTCATGGACGCCGA
>JBEKRV010000014.1:0-100360 GCA_049517675.1 Acidimicrobiales bacterium | reverse complement strand
CGGTGATGACCGCGCACTGGCAGTCGGAGAAGGAGGCCATCTCCACCATCCAGTCGCTGAAGGGCCAGCTGGAGCAGAAGCGCACCGATGCCGAGCGGCTCAGCCGCGAGGGCAACCTGGCCGAGGCGTCCGAGATCACCTACGGGGTCGTGCCCGCGCTCGAGCGCCAGGTCGAGGAGGCGACGGCCGCCCTCGACGCACTCCAGCAGACGCAGCGCTTCCTGAAGGAGGAGGTCGACGCCGAGGACGTGGCCGAGGTGGTGAGCCGGGCGACCGGTGTCCCGGTCAGCCGCCTGCTCGAGGGAGAGGTGGAGAAGCTGGTCCGCATGGAGGACGCCCTCCACGCCCGGGTCATCGGCCAGGACGAGGCCGTGTCGGCGGTCTCGAACGCCATCCGGCGGAGCCGGGCCGGCCTGTCGGACCCGGACCGGCCCATCGGGTCCTTCCTCTTCATGGGACCGACCGGCGTGGGCAAGACCGAGCTGGCACGCGCCCTGGCCGAGTTCCTCTTCGACGACGCCAAGGCCATGATCCGGATCGACATGAGCGAGTACATGGAACGTCACTCGGTGGCCCGCCTGGTCGGGGCCCCTCCCGGCTACGTCGGCTACGAGGAAGGCGGGCAGCTGACGGAGGCCATCCGCCGCCGGCCCTACGCGGTGGTGCTCCTCGACGAGCTGGAGAAGGCCCATCCCGACGTCTTCAACCTGCTCCTGCAGGTGCTGGAGGACGGACGGCTGACCGACGGGCAGGGCCGGACCGTCGACTTCACCAATACGGTGCTCATCATGACGTCGAACATCCCGGGCGAGCCGATCGAGCACTTCAAGCCGGAGTTCGTCAACCGGATCGACGAGATCGTCCGGTTCCACCGCCTGACCGAGGCCGACCTCAACCGGATCGTGGCCATCCAGCTCCAGGGCCTGCGGGGACGCCTGGCCGACCGGCGCCTGACCCTCCAGGTCACCCCGGCCGCGGAGGCCCTGCTGGCCCACCATGGATTCGACCCGGACTTCGGGGCGAGGCCGTTGCGGCGGGTCATCCAGCGCGAGGTGGAGGACCCGCTGGCCCTCGCCATGCTGGAGGGCCGGTACCCCGACGGGTCGACGGTCACCCTGGACGAGGAGGACGGCAGCGTGATCCTGGTCTGAACCGGGACGTACCGGACCGGATCGGACCAGGACGGGACGGTCGGACGGGTCCGGGACGGACGGTCAGTCGCGGAAGGTGGCGATCGAACCGGCCGAGTCCACCAGCGCGCAGAACGCCGTCGACGCGCAGCTGACGTCGGCGGTCGACAGGGTCCCGTCGTTCAGCACCGGCACCCCGGCCGACCAGCTGCCCGACCGCCAGGTCGACACCGAGCCGTCCGAGCGGGCCACCTGGCAAAACGAGGCGGTCGGGCACGAGACGGCGTAGGTCAGGGATTCGGCGCCGGGCATGGACTGGGCCGCGGACCAGCTCGAGCCGTCGAACACCAGGGCGTGGCCGGTCAGGTCGACGGCCATGCAGAACCGCGTGGTCGGGCAGGACACCGAGTGGAGCAGGGACTGGCCTGGCGAGGGCTCGGTGGACCAGGAACTCCCGTCGAACGTGGCGATGTTGCCGGTGGCCGACACGACGACGCAGAAGGTCGGGGTGGCGCACGACAGGTTCTGGACGGGCTTGGTCGCCGTCCCGTTGTCGACCACCGCGTCGTGGCCCCAGCTGGCCCCGTCCCACAGGCTGGCCACGCCGGCGGTGTTGACCGTGGCACAGAACGTGGGGGAGACGCACGAGACCTCGTACTGGCCGCCGGTCGGTCCGGTAGGTGCCGGGCCGACGGCCACCGGGGCGGACCACGTTCTGCCGTCGAAGGTCACCGCCTCCTGGCTGTTGAGGGCAACGCAGAAGGTCGGGGTGGCGCACGACACCGAGTTGAGTGTGCCGTCGGGCGTGGCCGGAGCCGGGGCGGACCAGGTGGTGCCGTTCCACACGACGGCATTGCCCGAACCGTCCACCGCCGCGCAGAAGCTTGAGGTCGGACAGGACACGCTGTAGATCCCGGGGCCGCCGGTCCCCTCGGGGTGGACGGCGGCCGACCAGGTCCCGGTCGACGCCGCGGGCGTCGCGGCGCCCCCGCACGCGGTGGCGGCGAGTGCCAGGGCGACCGCGGCGCCGACGGCTCGCCCCGTCCGGCGCCGCCGTGGCTGTGTCCAACCCGGGTGTCTGCTCATCCGCCTGCCTCGATCCGTCCGTCGGTGTCACGACCCGCCGCCCGGCGCGTGGTCCATGGTCGCGCAACCAGTGGAACAGGATCGCGGGCGGCGCGGGTGGATGCGGCCCCGCGACCGCTCCAGTCCATCGGACCGTCGTGACCGTGCGGGGTACACTGGTGCGTAATCCGGATTCTCAACGGAGGAGTGACGCGTGCCGGCAACTGTCGTCGTCGGGACCCAGTGGGGTGATGAGGGCAAGGGCAAGCTCACCGATCTCCTGGCCAGGGAGATGGAGCTGGTCGTCCGCTACCAGGGCGGCCACAACGCCGGACACACCATCGTGGTCGAAGGGGAGACCTTCGCGCTGCAGCTGGTGCCGAGCGGGATCCTCTACCCCCACATCACCCCGGTCATCGGGAACGGCGTCGTCGTCGACCCGACCGTGCTCCTGGCCGAGGTCGACGTCCTCGAGTCCAAGGGCATCGACACCTCGAAACTCCTGGTCAGCGGTAATGCCCACCTGATCATGCCCTACCACCACGAGCTCGATCAGCTGGCCGAGCGCTACCTCGGGAAGAACAAGCTCGGGACGACCAAGCGCGGCATCGGGCCTGCCTACGCCGACAAGTCGTCACGGGTCGGCCTGCGTGTGCAGGACCTGCTCGACCCCAAGATCTTCCGCCAGAAGCTCGACGTGGTCCTGAAGGAGAAGAACCAGATCCTGGCCAAGGTCTACAACCGGCTGCCGCTCTCGGGCGACGAGATCTGCGACCTCTACCTCGACGAGCTGGCCCCCCGCGTCTCCCCGATGGTGGCCGACACGGTGGGCCTGCTGCACGACGCGCTCGACCGGGGCGCCAACGTGCTGCTCGAGGGGGCCCAGGCCACGTTCCTCGATCTCGACCACGGGACGTACCCCTTCGTGACGTCGTCCAACCCGGTGGCCGGGGGAGCCTGCACCGGCGCCGGTATCGGGCCCCGCTACATCGACGAGGTCATCGGCATCGCCAAGGCGTACGTGACCCGGGTGGGCAGCGGGCCGTTCCCGACCGAGCTCCTCGACGACGTCGGCGACACCCTGGTGGACCGGGGCCACGAGTACGGGGTCAACACCGGGCGCCGGCGCCGGCCGGGCTGGTTCGACGCCGTCATGATGCGCCAGGCCGTGCGCCTCAATTCGCTCTCCGAGGTGGCGTTGACCAAGCTCGACGTCCTCGACACGTTCGACACGGTCAAGGTGTGCGTGGCCTACGAGGCCGGTGGCGAGCGGTTCACCCACCCCCCGTACCACCAGTCGGTCTTCCATCAGGTGACCCCCATCTACGAGGAGCTGCCTGGGTGGAACACGGACATCTCCTCGGCCACCGAGATCGGTGACCTGCCCCAGGCCGCCCGCGACTACGTGCACTTCCTGGCCGAGCAGATCGGCGTGCCGGTCCGGTTGGTCGGTGTGGGCCCCGGCCGCGAGCAGTTCGTCCGCTTCGCCGCATGAGCGGGGGGGCTCGTCCGGGCTCGACCCGGCCTCCCGGACCGATCCGCACCGTCTGTGTGGTGGGCTCCGGAGGTCGTGAGCACGCCCTGGCCGCCGCGCTGGCCCGCACGGCCGACGTGGTCGTCACTCCCGGCAACCCCGGCATCACCGGCCGCTCGGCCGAGGGCCATGCGATCACCAGCGTCGCCAACCCGCCCGAGGAGATCGAGGCCGACCTCTTCGTGATCGGACCCGAGGCGCCGCTGGTCGACGGGTTGGCCGACCGCCTGCGGGCGCAGGGTCGACTGGTCTTCGGCCCCGGGGCCGACGGTGCGAGGCTCGAGGGTTCCAAGGCGTTCATGAAGGAGCTCCTGGCCGAGGCCGGGGTCCCGACGGCCCGGTTCGGGGTGTTCACCGAGGTCGGGCCAGCCGTCGCCTTCCTGCGTTCCCTCGAGGGGCCGTGGGTGGTCAAGACGGACGGGTTGGCCGCGGGCAAGGGCGTGCTGGTCACCGGCTCCCTGGCCGAGGCCGAGGCGGACGTGGCGGCCAAGCTCTCCGGGGACGCGTTCGGCGCGGCCGGGCGCCGGGTGGTGGTCGAGGAGGGACTGGTCGGCCCCGAGTGCTCGCTCCTCGTGCTGTGCGACGGCGAACGTCTGGCCCCGCTCGCACCGGCCCAGGACTTCAAGCGCCGGGACGACGGCGACCGTGGCCCGAACACCGGCGGCATGGGCGCCTACTCGCCGGTCCCGTCGGTCGACGACGACCTGGTCGCCTCGTTGGTCGACGAGTCCGTGGCGCCGCTCGTGGTCGCCCTGCGCGCCCGGGGCATCGACTACCGGGGCGTCCTCTACGCCGGCATCATGCTCACCCCGTCCGGTCCGAAGGTGCTCGAGTTCAACGTGCGCTTCGGCGATCCCGAGACCCAGGTGGTGCTCCCCCGGTTCGACGGCGACCTCGCCGCGCTGCTGGCCGAGACGGCGGCCGGCGCGTTGGCGACCACGCCGCACTTCGTCCCCGACGCGGCGGTGTGTGTGGTGATGGCGTCGGAGGGCTATCCCGAGGCGCCCCGCACCGGCGACCGGATCAGCGGCCTCGGCGCCGCGTCGGCCGTCCCCGGGGTCACCGTGTTCCACGCCGGCACCGCCATCGACGCCGCCGGCGACCTGGTCACCTCCGGCGGCCGCGTCCTGGGCGTCACCGGTCTGGGCGGGACGCTGGGGGAGGCCCGGTCGCGGGCCTACGCCGGGGTGGCGGCCATCGACTGGCCCGGAGCCCAGCGGCGGTCCGATATCGCCCTCGGAGCACTGGCCGGCCCCGCCCCGCCCGCCCCCACCGTGAAAGCCGAGGCCCTCCGATGATCCCCCGCTACGCCCCGGAGGAGATGGCCGCCCTCTTCTCCGACGAGGCCCGGTTCGCCATGTGGCTGCGGGTCGAGTTGCTCGCCACCGACGGCTGGGTGGCGGTCGGGGACGTCCCCGCCGATGCCGCCGAGTACTGCCGGGCCAACGCGCCCGCCGTCGACGCGGCGTTCGTCGAGGCCGTCGCCCGGCGCGAGCGGGTCACCGACCACGACGTGGCCGCCTTCGTCGACGTGGTCCAGGACGCCATCGGTCAGCCCCAGGGTTCGTGGATCCACTACGGGCTGACCTCGTCCGACGTGGTCGACACCGCCCTGTGCGCCACGCTGACCCGGGCCGCCGACCTGCTCATCGACGCGGCCACGGGACTGGTGCGGGCCTGCAAGACCAGGGCCCTCGGGGCGATCGACGTGCCGGTGACCGGCAGGACCCACGGCATGCACGCCGAGCCCACCACCTTCGGGGCCAAGTTCGCGCTCTGGGCCCTCCAGGCCGACCGCGACGTCCAGCGGCTGCGGGCCGCCCGGGAGCGGGTGGCAGTGGGCAAGCTGTCCGGGGCGGTGGGCACGTTCTCCAACATCGACCCCCGGGTCGAGGCCCTCGTGTGCTCGTCCCTCGGTCTCGTCCCGGTGCCGGCCACCCAGGTGGTGGCCCGCGACCGCCACGCCGAGTACCTGTGGGCGTGTGCGTCGGTCGGGGCCACGATCGAGCAGATCGCCACCGAGATCCGCCACATGGCCCGAAGCGAGCTGGGCGAGGTGGAGGAGCCGTTCAGGCCGGGTCAGAAGGGCAGCTCGGCGATGCCCCACAAGCGCAACCCGATCCTGTCCGAGCGACTGTGCGGCCTGGCCCGGGTGCTGCGGGGCTACCTTTCGGCCGGGCTCGAGGACGTGGCGCTGTGGCACGAGCGGGACATCTCCCACAGCTCGGTCGAACGGGTGGTCCTGCCCGACGCCAGCATGCTGGCCCTCTACATGCTGCAGAAGACGACCGGCCTGGTCGAGGGCCTGGTCCTGCACCCCGAGCGGGCCCTCGCCACCCTGACCGAAGGCAGCTACGGCCTGGTGTTCAGCCAATCGGTGCTGCTGGCCCTGGTCAGCGGTGGTCTGAGCCGGGACGCCGCCTACCGGATCGTCCAGCGCGACGCCCGGGCCGCGTGGGAGGAGGGCCGCAGCTTCCGGGCGGTCCTCGATGCCGACCCGGAGGTGACCCTGTCCCCGGCCGAGCTCGACGCCGCCTTCGACCTGTCCCGTACCCTGCGCCACGTCCACCGATTCACCGACGCCCTGGAGGAGCTGACCTCATGACCCCGAGCCCCCTGCCGCTGCTCTCGTCCGGAAAGGTGCGCGAGCTCTACGACGCCGGGGACGGCCGACTGCTGATGGTCGCCTCCGACCGGATCTCGGCGTTCGACGTCATCATGGACGAGCCGATCCCGAACAAGGGACGGGTGCTCACGGCGATGACGGCGGCGTGGCTGGAGGAGCTGTCCGACCTCGCCCCCAACCACCTCATCAGCGCCGACACCGCGGCGTTCCCGGAGGGGGCCGGTGAGCTGCCCGGCGGGCTCGACCACCTGGCCGGCAGGTCGATGCTGGTCCATCGGGCCGAGATGCTCGACATCGAGTGCATCGTGCGCGGGTACCTGGCCGGTTCGGCGTACAACGAGTACGAGCGCGAGGGGACGGTCCACGGCATGCCCATGCCGGCCGGGCTGCTGCACGCCCAGGCCCTGCCCGAGCCCATCTTCACGCCCTCGACCAAGGCCACCGAGGGTCACGACCTCAACATCGGGATGGGCGAGGCCGCCGACATCGTGGGCAAGGAGGCCGCCGAGGCCGCGGCCGAGCTGTGCCTCGCCGCCTACACCCGGGCCGCGGCCCGGGCCGAGGAGCACGGGATCGTGATCTGCGACACCAAGTTCGAGCTCGGGTACATCGACGGCAGGCTCTCGTTGTGTGACGAGGTGCTCACCCCGGACTCGTCGCGGTTCTGGCCGGCCGACAATTGCGCACCGGGCACCAACCCGCCGTCCTTCGACAAGCAGCCCCTGCGCGACTGGCTCGAGGCCCAGCCCTGGAACAAGCAGGCGCCGCCGCCGGCGCTGCCCGACGAGATCGTGGAGGCCACCTCGGCCCGCTATGTGGCCGCCTACGAACGGGTCTGCGGCCGCTCGCTGGCCGACTGGTACGGTGCCTGAACATGGCTCCCTCCCGACAGTTCTCGGTTCAGGTCGAGGTACTGCTGCGTGACGGCATCGCCGATCCCCAGGGCGCGACGATCGAGCGCGCCCTGCCCGCCCTCGGCCTCGGCGGGGTCACCGCGGTGCGGGCCGGGAAGTCGTTCCACTTCGACCTCGCCGCATCCGACGACGCCGATGCCCTGGCCAAGGCCACCGTGGTGGCCGACCGGCTGCTCGCCAACCCGGTGATCGAGGAGTCGGTGGTGACGGTCCGACCCGCAGAGGTGGTGACCGGATGACCGCTCGCATCGGTGTCGTCCTGTTCCCGGGCACCAACTGCGAACACGACGCGGTGCACGCCCTCGAGCGGCTCGGTGCCGACGCCGGACTGGTGTGGCACGGGACCACGTCGCTCGCCGGCTACGACGCACTGGTGCTGCCCGGCGGGTTCGCCCACGGCGACTACCTCCGGCCCGGTGCGATCGCCCGGTTCTCCCCGGTGATGGACGCGGTGGCCGGGTACGCCGCCGAAGGGGGGCCGGTGATCGGCATCTGCAACGGGTTCCAGGTGCTGACCGAGGCGGGGCTCCTGCCGGGTGCGCTGCAGAAGAACCGTGGGCTGCGCTTCGTCTGCACGACGGTGGCCATCCGGGTGGAGCAAGGCGGCACGGCGCTGACCGACGGCGTGGCCGTGGGAACCGAGCTGTCCATCCCCATCAACCACTTCGAGGGCAATTACACCTGCGACGCCGACACCCTCGACCGGCTCCGGGACGAGGGACGGATCGTGTTCCGCTACGTCGACAACCCGAATGGTTCGATCGACGACATCGCCGGTGTGTGCAACGCCGGCCGCAACGTGGTCGGGCTGATGCCCCATCCCGAGCGTGCGTCGGATCCCCTGCTCGGGTCCGAGGACGGCACCGTCCTGCTCCGTGCCCTGTTGCGCACCGCCGGTGCGGAGGCGCCCGCCGCCTGAGCGACGGACGCCTCCCGGTCACCGCTGCGGTGGCGGATCAGCTCCTGGTGCGGGCGATCTTGGCCTGCTGCAACACCGAGGCGCTCACGCCGACCGTGCGCCAGGCCGAGTAGGAGATCCCCTTGCGCTCGCCGTACTGGCGGGCGACCTTGGCGAAGCTCTTCTCGAGGGCGGCGAGGTCCACGACGTCCCCGTTGTGGGACAGCTCGGCCTCGAGGCGCTGCTTCTCCTCGACCAGGTGGAGCCGGTTGAGCGGATCGGCTTCGGGAAGCTGGCTGTCGATGGTGGCGAGTCGCTTCTTGATGGTGTCCGGGGTGCGCTTGCGTCCACGGCGGGGCTTCGTCGACTCGAGTGCTTCGAGGTACTGCCGTACGATCCGACCCTCTTCACGGCCCTTGGCCAATGCGGCCTTGTGCTCGACGGACATCGGGGTCTTCTTACGGGATTTGGCGGCGGTGGTTGGCGGCATGTTCTCACTACTCCAGAGTTGGGTATTTATTTCAAAACACTACGGTACATCATCGCAAATACTAGCCAGACGCGGGGAGTCCGCAAGGGATACCCGCCGAGTTCATACGTATCTGCCTGCCAACCCTCGGTCGAGGAGCGGTCCGATACGCCGATTCCGCGCGCTCGGCGTCAATGGGCGCCATTGTCGACCGTGGATCCCCGGAAAGGGGTGGGCGACCCGTATGGCCGTGACCGATCTCACCGACCTGAATTCGCTACAAAGGGCCCAGTGGGATGGTCGGTGGGGAGCAGCAGTGGACGCGGCGTGGGCCGGTGCCCGGGCATGTGCCGACCGGACCATCTGACGCCCTGCGGCGTCCGGGTACGCTGCGGGGCATGGACCCGAGCGGAGACGAACCGGCCGGCGCGGCGACGGGGACCGGGGAGCCCCTGCACCGGGCGCTCGGGTTGACCGACGCCGAGCGCGACGAGGTCGAAGGCATTCTCGGGCGGGCTCCCAACCACCTCGAGCTCGCCCTGTTCGCGGTGATGTGGAGCGAGCACTGCTCCTACAAGTCGTCGCGGGTCCACCTGAGGCGCCTGCCCACCGAGGCGCCGTACGTGCTCGTCGGCCCGGGGGAGAATGCCGGTGTGATCGATGCGGGCGACGGCATCGCCGTGGCCATCCGGATCGAGTCGCACAACCACCCGTCGGCGATCGAGCCCTACCAGGGGGCGGCGACCGGGGTCGGTGGGATCCTGCGCGACATCTTCACCATGGGAGCGCGGCCCATCGCCGTGATGGACCCCCTGTTCTTCGGAGACCCGAGCGACGCCCGCCAGCAGTGGCTGATCGAGGGTGTGGTGGCCGGGATCTCCGGTTACGGCAACTCCGTCGGCGTCCCGACGATCGGCGGCGAGCTGACCTTCGACCCCTGCTACGCCCAGAACCCGTTGGTCAACGTGTTGTGCATGGGTGTGCTGCCGACCGAACGCCTCGTGCTCGGCCAGGCGTCGGGACCCGGGAACCTGGCGGTCCTGCTCGGATCGTCGACCGGACGCGACGGCATCGGCGGGGTCAGTGTGCTGGCCTCTGCCGGGTTCGGGGGCGGGGACGAGGAGGCGACCAAGCGACCGAGTGTGCAGGTGGGTGACCCCTACGAGGAGAAGCGCCTGATCGAGGCGTGCCTCGAGCTGCTCGACGCCAAGCTGGTCGTGGGCATCCAAGACTTGGGCGGCGCCGGACTGGTGTGCGCCACCAGCGAGACCGCGGCACGGGGCGGTGTCGGGATGGACGTCGACGTCTCCGCGGTCCCCCGCCGTGAGCCCGGCATGGTCGACTACGAGGTCATGACCTCCGAGAGTCAGGAGCGCATGCTGGCCATCGTGACCCCGGCCGACCTGGCCCGGGTGCAGGAGGTCTGCGCCAAGTGGGAGGTGCGGGCGGCGGTCGTCGGACGGGTCACCGAGGCGCCGGCCGGTGCCCCCGGCAGGCTCCGGGTCCTCGACGGCTTCGACGGCCCGGTCCTCGGAGACGTGCCCGCCGCCGCCCTCAGCGAGGACGCACCGCTCTACCGCCGACCGATGGCCCGGCCGGCCGACCAGGACGCCCGGCTGGGCGACGACCCCGGCTCGCTGCCCACCCCGTCGGACTGCGGCGACGACGTGCTGGCGCTGCTGGCCGACCCGACCTGGGTCTACCGCCAGTACGACCACCAGCTCTTCCTCAACACGGTCGAGGGGCCCGGCGGCGACAGCGCCGTACTGCGCCTGGCCGCGCCCGGCCTGCCGGAGTCGGGACGGGGCCTGGCTCTCACCACGGACTCAAATCCGGCGTGGTGCGCCATCGATCCCCGGGCCGGCACCGCCGCCACGGTGGCCGAGGCCGCGCTCAACCTGGCCTGTTCGGGCGCCACGCCCAAGGCGGTCGTCAACTGCCTCAACTTCGGCAATCCGGAGCACCCCGAGGTGATGTGGCAGCTGTCCGAGGCCGTCGACGGGATGTCGGAGGCGTGCCTCGCCCTCGGCCTGCCGGTGATCGGCGGCAATGTGAGCCTCTACAACGAGAGCGACGGGAGGGACATCGACCCCACTCCCGTCATCGGAGGTCTCGGTGTGATCGACCGCCTCGTCGCGCGGCCGCCCGGGGTCACGTTGGTCGACGGCGGGACGCTCGTCCTGCTGGACGCCAGCGTCGGGACGTCCGACACCCGCCACCGGCCGCCGTCGCTGGCCGGATCGCGCTGGGCGGTGCAACTCCGCCGTCACCGCAACGGCACCCTGCCCCCGCTCGACCTGGCCGGCCACCGGCGCCTGGTCGGGCTCGTAGCCGATCTGGTGGCCACGGTCGTGGCCGGAGGCGACGGACTGGTCGACGGTGTCCACGACGTGTCCGGCGGCGGCCTGGGCGTGGCCCTGACCGAGATGGCCGTCCGCTCGGGGGTCGGCCTCCGGGTGTCCGGGGTGGCCGACCACCACGAGCTGTTCACCGAGTCCCCGTCCCGGGTGGTGGTGTGCACCACCCACGGCCACGAGCTCCTGTCGAGGGCGGCCGACGCCGGCGTCGGATTCCGGGTGCTCGGCACCGCCGGAGGGGATCGGGTGGTGATCGACGACCTGGTCGACCTCGACGTGGCCCAGGCGACGGCGGCCTGGCGGGGCCGGCTGCCCGACCTCCTCGACGACCTGGCCCCTGTGACCAACTGACCCACGGCGCCACCACCGTGGTCGCGTGTCCGAGCGCCCGGGAACAGGCGGCCCGGGTCCCTGGACGCCGTCGCCGGCCGCCGGTTACCCTGCCACCGTGGCGTGGCCGAACCGGATCCGGTATCCATCCGTGGGGACATCCCACTCCCTGCCCCGCGAGCGCATCACATAGGTCGCTCCGATGTCCGCAAAGAAGAGAACATCCGGGCAGCGGCGCGCCCGCCCGTCGACCGACAAGTCGGACGCCCCGAAGCCGGGAGCAACGGGATCAGGTCCGAAGGCGGCGGCCCAGCCGTCCCGCCGGACCTCCGGACGCGACGATCCGAAGGCCCAGTCACCGGCGCAGAGGGCCCAGCCGGCCGGGAAGAAGGCCCAGTCAGCGGCGCAGAGGGTGCAGCCGGCCGGGAAGAAGACGCAGACACCTGCGCAGAAGCAGACACCTGCGCAGAAGGTGCAGCCACCGGTGAAGTCGACCCGCCGGCCGACGCAGGCGCAGCGGCCGAGGCCGTCCCGCAGGACTCCCCAGGAAGCACAGGCGCTCCGGGCCCAGCAGGCCCGCGCGACCCGGCCAGTCGAGGTCCCGGGGTGGCTGACCCCGGTCGTCCTGGTGGCCGTGACCACCTTCGTGTTCTGGCAGCTGCAGCCGAGCCTGCTCTTCTCGTCGTCGCTGCCCACCGGTGGTGACCTCGGCGGTCACGTAGGCGCGCCGATCCAGCTGCAGCAGCTGGTGCTACCGCACCTGACCGGGTGGTCGCCCCAGTGGTTCGAAGGGTTCCCCGTCTACGAGTTCTACATGCCGGTCCCGGCCCTGGGCATCCTCGCCGTGCACCTCGTCCTGCCCTACGGCACGGCGATCAAGCTGGTCGTGGCGGCCGTCCCGCTGTCGCTCCCTCTGGCCGCGTGGGCGCTCGGCCGGATGAGCCGGTTGCCGGCGCCGATCCCGGTGGCGATGTCGATCGGCGTGCTGCCGTTCCTGTTCGACGACTCGTACTACAAGTACGGCGGAAACCTGTTGTCGACGGTGATCGGCGAGTTCAGCTACGGACTGGCACTCGTCCTCGCCCTGGTCGCCCTGGGCCTGCTCGACGTGGTGCTGCGCACCGGGCGGTGGCGGGCGCTCACCACCCTGGTCGCCGCGCTCGCCGCGCTGTGCCACCCCATCGTCGGGGTGATGCTGGTGCTGTCCGGGGCCATGCTCATCGCCGCCTACGGCCGTGAGCTCGGCTGGGGTGCCCTCCGCCGGGCCGCTCCCGTCCTGGTGCTGGCGCCCCTGGTCACTTGCTTCTGGACCCTCCCCTTCAGCTGGTACCAGTCCGAGGTCGACCCGCTGCCGTACACGCTGCCCGGCGGCTGGCTCCACCTCCTCTTCCCCCTGCCGGCCTGGTCCGAACTGTTGCTCGTGGCACTGGCGGCAGCGGGTGTCGTGCGCGCCGTGACGGGGCGCCATCCGGTGTCGCTCATGCTGGTCGGCACTGCCGTGGTCAGCGGCTTGGCCGTCGTCGTCCTGCCCCACGGGCTGATCGGCGGGTGGGAGTTCCAGCAGACACTGACCCAGCTGGCCGGTCGCCTGATGCCCTTCTGGTATCTGTCGGCGGGCCTGCTGGCCGGCATCGGCGGCGCCGACCTGGCCCTACGTTGGTCCCGCCGTTGGTCGCCGGCCGCCGTGGTCGCGCCGCTCGTCGCCCTCGGGATCGTGCTGTTGTGCATCGCCGTGGTGACCGGCACCATGCCTGGGAGCACGACGACGACGGCCCTCTTGCCCGGTGCCCCGACCCGGTCGACGTGGCTCTTCGTCTCGACGGGGACCAGCCAGGTCACCTCGGCGGTCAAGACCGCGTTCGGGGGCTATCAGGGAACCGAAGAGTGGCCGGAGTACCGCGCCCTCATGGACACGATGAACCGGGTCGGGAAGGAGCACGGCTGCGGCCGGGCACTGCCCCAGTACGACCCGTACGGCGTGTACGGGTCGACGTTCGAGTTCTCGCTGCTCCCCTACTGGACGGGCGGCTGCATCCAGGCCATGTACGGGGCCCCGACCGACCAGTCGCTCAACTACACCTTCCAGAACCTGGCCGCGTCCGCGCTGTCGATCACCAACTACGAGACGGTGCAGCCCGGGGTGGCCAATCCCAGCCTCGACGTGGCCAAGGGGATCGATCTCCTGCGGACCCTGGGAGTCCGCTACTACCTGGCCGACAATCCGGTACTCATCAAGCAGGCCGATGCCCTGTCCGACCTCGAGCGGGTGGCCACGAGCGGCCCGTGGGTCATCTGGGAGATCCGGGATACGTCGCTCGTGCAGCCGCTCACCCACGAGCCCGTCGTCGCCTATCCGGGCACGTCGGTCGACCCCCTGGCTTGGATCGACACGGCCTCCACGTGGTTCCTCGACGACACGACGGCGAGGCCCTCGGCCGGGGGTCCACCGGAGTGGCCCCGATCGTCCGACCCGACGACGGTGGCACCGGGTCGCGCCCTACCGCCGATCGCCGTGTCCGACGTGTCGACGGGAACGTCGACGGTGTCGTTCCATGTCGACCGCACCGGGGTGCCGGTCGAGGTGCGGGTCACGTACTTCCCGTGGTGGCACGCCACCGGGGCCGACGGTCCGTGGAGGCTGGCACCGGACGACCTGGTGGTGGTCCCGACCAGCAACGACGTCGTGCTGACGGCCAGCCCCGGTGGGGTCGAGCACGGCTCCGCGATCATCTCGGTGCTCGCCCTGGTGGCCACCGGTGGCCTGGCCGTGTGGGATCGCCGCCGCCGGCAGGCGTCCGGCCCGGTCCCGACGGGGGAGGGGCCGGGGACCCCTCCCGACGGTGAGGCCTCCACCGCCCGTGACGGCATGACGGCCTGACGCGAGCGGCCTCAGGCTCCGGGCCGGGCCGCCCCGAGGAGGTCGAGCACCCGGTCCGGCACCCGCAGATCGCCGGTCCCGGTCCCCACGGACAGGTCGGGTTTGGTGGCCCCGTGGAAGTCGGAGCCGCCGGTGGCGACGAGACCGAACCGCCGGGCCAGGTTGCCCATGTCGGTACGGGTCCGAGGTGAGTACCGCCCGTAGATGGCCTCGAGCCCGACGAGACCCTCGGCGGCCCAGCCCTGCACGGCGTCGGCCAGCTCGTGGCCCACCAGTCCGACCGTCGTGGGATGGGCCAGGACCGCGACGCCGCGCGAGTCCCGGGCCAGGCGGCACACATCGCCGACCGACAGGCGGCCCTTCGGCACGTAGGCCGTGGCACCGTTCCCGAGGTAGCGCTCGAACGCCTCGTCGACCGATCCCACCGCTCCGACGTCGACCATGGCCTGGGCGAAGTGGGGCCGCCCGACCCCGGCGGACGTACCGGCGTGGGCTGCGGCCATCTCGACGGTGACCGGGATGCCGAGCTGCTGCAGCCGGTCCGCAAGTGCCTCGTTGCGGGCCCGCCGGTCGGCGCGCAGCCGGGTGAGTTCGGCACCGAGGGGACTGCCGGGGTCGTCGACGAAGTAGACCAGCACGTGGACGCCGCCACCGGCGATGGGCACGCACGAGACCTCGCAGCCGGGGACCAGCCGGATGCCGAGCGCATCGGCACGCACCTTCGCCCGGGCCAGTCCGCCGAGCGTGTCGTGGTCGGTGAGCGCCACCGAGCTGCATCCGGCCTCGTGGGCCAACTCGACCACCCGCTCGGGGGTCTCGCTCCCGTCCGACCGGTCGGAGTGGGTGTGGAGGTCGATCACACCGCGAACGCTACCGGCCGGGGGGGTCACCGGGACCGGGGTCCCGCAATGGTCGGGGCCCGCGAGGATCGAGGGGGTCGTCACCTGGTGGATGTACACACATGTGCGTACATCCGAGAAGTGACTCACCTCCTCCTCCTCCTCCTCCTCCTCCTCCTCCTCCTCCGAAGGCCACGGACCTCCGGCCACAGGTGCGCACCACGACCGGGGTCGCCGACGCCGGCGGGCCGGTGGCACCGTCAGGGCACGATCCGGCGTCGGTCGATGGGCGGGCGTGCGGCGGGTGGCACTAGAGTGAATTCGTGATCCGGTGCACGACGAGCCTGATCGCGTCAGGCCAGTCCGACGACCCCCGGTGTGTGCGGTGACCAACCGATGATGGAGGCCAAGGAAGCGTGTGGCGTCTTCGGGGTCTACGCCCCGGGGCGTCCGGTGGCGCACCTCACCTTCGACGGCCTCTACGCACTGCAGCACCGCGGCCAGGAGTCGGCCGGCATGGCCGTCAGCGACGGTGACCTCATCACCGTGATGAAGGACATGGGCCTCGTGACCACCGTCTTCGACGAGCGCAAGCTCTCCGGCCTGCGTGGCCACCTGGCCATCGGGCACACCAGGTACTCGACGGCCGGATCCAGCGACTGGATGAACGCCCAGCCGGTCTTCCGGGGCGTCGGCCGTGCCGGCTTCGCACTGGCCCACAACGGCAACCTCACCAACACGGAATTCCTGGCCGAGCAGGCCAACATGCTGCCCGGGCTGGTCTCCTCGGACAGCGACCTGGTGGCCGAGCTGCTGGCGCAGGCGTTCCCCCCCGATCTGCCCGAGCGGACGCGGACGGAGCACACCGACGACCTCGAGGCCGCACTGAAGGAAGTCCTCCCGAAGGTGGAAGGGGCGTTCTCGTTCGTGCTGATGGACGCCGACCGGGTCATCGGCGTACGCGACCCCAACGGGTTCCGACCCCTGTGCCTCGGCCTGCTGGACGCCACCGACGAGTTCGAGCAGGGCTGGGTCCTCGCCTCGGAGTCGCCCGCCCTCGACGTCATCGGCGCCACCTTCGTGCGCGAGCTCCGGCCCGGCGAAATGGTCGTCATCGACGGCAAGGAGGTCCGCTCCGAGTGGCCCTTCCCCGACGAGCGGCTCGATCCCCGGCTGTGCATCTTCGAATTCGTCTACTTCGCCCGGCCCGACACCACCCTCTACGGCAACGAGGTCCACGGTGCCCGGCGCCGCATGGGCCAACTGCTGGCCACCCAGCGGCCGGTGCAGGCCGACCTGGTCATGGGCGTGCCCGACTCGGGCGTGCCGGCGGCCGAGGGCTACGCCGTGGGTTCCGGTATCCCCTACGGCCAGGGCCTGGTCAAGAACCGCTACATCGGACGCACCTTCATCGCACCCACCCAGGCCGAACGGGCCAACGGGGTGCGGCGCAAGCTCAACCCGCTGCGCGAGAACATCGCCGGCAAGAGGGTCATCGTGGTCGACGACTCGATCGTCCGCGGCACCACCACCCGGGCCATGGTCACGATGCTGCGCGAGGCCGGAGCCACCGAGGTCCACCTACGGATCTCCTCGCCGCCGTTCCGGTGGCCGTGCTACTACGGCATCGACACCCCGGACCGTACCGAGCTGCTCGCCGCGGTCAAGTCACTCGACGAGATCGTGGATTTCCTCGACGTCGACTCCCTCGAGTACCTGACGCTCGACCATCTCATCGAGGCGATCAACGCACCCGGTGCCGGCTTCTGCGACGCATGCCTTACCGGCAACTACCCGGTGCCGGTGAAGGTGGCGTTCACCGAGCGGCCGACGATGACGGCCGCCGCCGGCTCCGCGTCGGTGTGACCGACGGCGTGGCGACCACACCCCGCCACTCCTCGGACCGACCGGCCACCTACGCCGACGCCGGGGTGGACATCGACGCCGGCGAACGGGCCGTCGAGCTGATCAAGCCGATGGTGGCCTCGACCCGCCGTCCCGAGGTTGTCGGGGACCTCGGCGACTTCGGCGGCCTGTTCCGGCTCGACACCGCCCGGTACGACCGCCCGGTCCTCGTGGCCGCCACCGACGGGGTGGGCACCAAGCTGGTGGTGGCCCAGGACATGGGACGCCTCGACACCATCGGGATCGACCTGGTCGCCATGTGCGTCGACGACCTGGTCTGCCAGGGCGCGGAGCCGCTCTTCTTCCTCGACTACATCTCGGCCGGCGCGGTGGAGCCGGCCCACATGGCCGACCTCGTCGCCGGGGTGGCCGAAGGCTGCCGCCGGGTGGGGGCGGCCCTCCTCGGGGGCGAGATGGCCGAGCACGCCGGCATCATGGAGCCCGGTGAGTTCGACCTGGTCGGATTCGCCGTCGGCGTGGTCGACCAGGAACGGATCCTTGGTTCGGCCCGGGTCCGTCCCGGTGACGTGCTCATCGGCCTGCCGTCGCCCGGGCTGCGGTGCAACGGCTACACCCTGGCCCGCAACGTCCTCCTGGAGCGGATGGGCATGGCTCTCGACGCCCCGGCCTGGGAGGGGGCCAACGTCTCCCTCGGCGACGAGCTGCTCCGGCCGTCGGTCATCTACACGCCGGCCGTCCGTGCGGCCGTCGAGGCATCCGATGTCCATGCCGTGGCCCACATCACCGGTGGCGGCTACGCCGGCAACATCCCGAGGGCACTGCCCGAGGGCGCCCGTGCCGTCGTCGAGCAGGGGAGCTGGGAGGTGCCTGCCATCTTCGGCGAGATCCGGCGACTCGGCCGGGTGGCCGACGAGGAGATGGCCCGGGTGTTCAACCTGGGGCTCGGGATGGTGCTGATGGTGGGTGCCGACTCGGCTGACGACGCCCTCGCGGCCCTCCGGGGCGCCGGCCTCGAGCCCGTGGTGGTCGGGAGGGTGGAAGAGGGCGAGCGCGGGGTCGACCTCGTCGGACCGAGCCTGTGGGAGGGCCGGTCGTGACCGACTCGCTCCCCGACACCAGGTTCGAGGCCCTGCGGGCACACCTGCTCGAGCACTCGGTCAGGCGCGGGGACTTCACCCTCAAGTCCGGCCGCAGGAGCAGCTGGTTCATCGACTCCAAGCAGACGGTCTGCCGGCCCGAGGCCATGGTCCTGGTGGCCGAGGGGATCCTCTCGGTGATCCCCGACGAGGCGAGCGCCATCGGCGGCCTGACCATGGGTGCCGACCCGGTGGCGTTCGTCACCGCCGGCGTGGCTGCCACCCGGGGGAGGGCGCTCAAGGCGTTCAGCGTCCGCAAGGAGGCGAAGGACCACGGTGCCGGGGGCCGGATCGCCGGCGCCCTCGACCCGGGCGACCGGGTGGTGATCACCGAGGACACCGTTACCCGGGGGACGTCGCTGCTCGAGGCGGCCCACGCCGTCATCGAGGCCGGCGCGGTGCCGGTGCTCCTGGTGGCGGTGGTCGACCGCGGGGGGACCTGCGCGGCCATGGCTGCGGCCGAGGGCCTCGAGTTCACCGCACTGGTCACCGCCCCCGATCTCGGATTCGAGTACGAGGGGACCTAATGCCCCGCCCGCTGCGGCGGCGTGGATGCGGTCAGCCGGGGCGGGTGAGGGTGATGGCGCTCTCGGGACAGGCGACCACGCACAGCCCACAGGCCTGGCAGTCGGCCGCGTTCGGCGTGTAGGCCGTGACCATGCCGTGGGCCCGGACCTTCAGGCGGCCCACCAGCCCGAGCCCCCGGTAGTCGGTGTCGTCGATGCGGCGGACCTCGAAGACGTCGTGGGGGCAGACGTCGATGCAGTCCCGCTTCCCTTCGCACCGGGCGTGGTCGACGACCGGCAGGTAGGTGCCGGCCGGGGCCGCGCACCGCTCGCCCGGTCGGTTCGGGTCCGCAGCGGCACGGCGCTTCTTGGCCAGGCTGTCGGCCCCGGTGGTCACGCGGCCCCGGTCGGGTCGGCCGGAGCGTCGCCGGTGGCCGGCGCGTCGCTGGGGTTCCCGTCGGCCAGGACCAGGTAGATCTTCCGGCGGGCGTCGGTCAGGATGTCGGCGACGGACCGGATCTGGGTGACCGTGCCGGCCTCGGCCACCTGCTTGGTGGCCTTCATGACCTGGACCATGAGGAGCTTGAGGTCCACCAGGGAACGGTCGGCGCTGCTGGCCGCGTCCTCCCACGGTGCGGGGCCGTCGCCGGCCGCCTCCGCCTCGGTCCGGCCCTCGGGGGTCAGCTGGAAGACCCGGCGCCCCTCCGAGGTGTCGGCGGTGACCAGCCCCTGGTCCTCGAGGGCCGAGAGGGTCGGGTAGACCGAGCCCGGGCTGGGCTGCCAGACGCCGCCGCTGCGCTCGGTGAGCTCGGTGATGATCTGGTAGCCGTGCATCGGCTCCTCGGCGAGGAGGGCGAGGATGGCGGCGCGCACGTCGCCCCTGCCCACCCTCGGGCCCCGCCCGAACATCGGTCCGCCGAATCCGGGCCCGAAGTCGCCGTAGCGCCCCCGGCCCCGACCCCGGCCACCGCCCCGTCCGCGGGTGCTGCCACCGGAGCGATCGGTCCGTTCGGGTGCTCCCGGGCCGAAGCGGTGTCCGCCCCGGGGATGGTCGTGTCGTCCGTGTCCGTGGTTGTCGTGCATGTGGTGTCTCCTCCATGGGATGGGCCGGTCCATCGACCGGCCGCCAGTTCGTGTGGTGCGGTGTTCCGTACCGCTCACGTGCAATCACGATATATCGCAATACGGACGATGTCAAGTCCTGAGCCTGATCCGCGCCGAGGGAGGGCCCCTGCCGCGTCCGACCCGCGTGGTGGATACTCGGAGCGGACGCCGGGTCCACCTCCCGGCGAGCGAACGGAGGTGCGTGGTGGCGGAGGACGGTATGACCGAGGGGCGCCTGTGCGCGGAATTCTCGAGCCCGGGTACGACCCCGACACCGTGGGCGACGGTGGTGGGGGCGATGGACGCCGCCGAGGTCTTCTGGCTCTCCTCGGTGCGGCCGGACGGTCGACCCCACGTGACGCCGCTCCTCGCGGTGTGGCTCGACGGCGCGCTGTTCTTCTGCACGGGCGCCGGAGAGCGCAAGGCAGCCAACCTGGGAGCCAACCCGTCCTGCGTCCTGACCACCGGGACCAACGGTCTGGACGGCGTCGACGTCGTCGTCGAGGGCCGTGCCCTCCCGGTCGTGGACCCGGCGGGGAGGCGGGCCGTGGCCGACGCGTTCGAGGCGAAGTACGGGGCCCACTTCGAGCCGCCCGACGGGACCTGGGTCGGTCTCGGCGACGCCGTCAGGACCGGCGGTGTGGTCCTCTACGAGGTGGCACCCACCGCTGTGCTCGCCTTCGGGAAGGGCGAGCCGTACTCGCAGACCCGCTGGGCATCTGCCTGACGGCGGGGTGGCCTCCACCGGTGGTCGGGACCGGCGTCGATCCGGTGACCTCACGCTTTTCAGGCGCGCGCTCTACCAACTGAGCTACCCGACCTCGCCCCGGATGAACCGGGGTGGCGGACCTGACGGGATTTGAACCCGCGACCTCCGCCTTGACAGGGCGGCGTGCACTCCAAACTGCACCACAGGTCCCCAACCAGCTACTGCGCGCTGGGGCGTACGGCACCCCCAACGGGATTCGAACCCGTGTTACCGCCTTGAAAGGGCGGCGTCCTAGGCCGCTAGACGATGGGGGCTCGATCCCGTATAGGGCTTACGGACTTTAGCAGAGGTTCACAGGGCCCCTTCGGGCCGTCCCTCGTCCGGAAGGTCCTCGGACAGGACCTCCACCATCAGGTATTGCAGCTCCCCCAGGAACACGAAGAGCCCGTACTCGGCGGCCGACGGATCCTCCGGGTCGGGGGGTTCCATGTCCTCGTGAACGTCGAGGCGGGTGCCCAGCACCAGGCGGAGCGAGCCGATGGCGTCGAGCCACGCGTCGAACTCCGTCGGGCTCAGCGTGTCGGCCTGTGCCGTGGCCACCAGGACCTCGAGCGCCTGGGTGTGGTGGTTGACCAGGGCCGTGTCCACCAGCTCGCGGTACTCCTGCTCGGCTCCGGCCAGCTCGGCGGTCGTGTACGCCGGGGGGAACAGCCGCCGGACCATCGGGTCGCGTGCGTCGATGGCCGCCGGCAGCTGCCGGGCCAGGTCGGCGAGGACCGTGCGGGCGTTGGGGTCGAGGCGGATGACGTAACGGCCGTCACGGCGCCGCTTGATGGGCGAGGTCACGTGGACTGCTCCATGGTGGCCCACAGACCGTGCTCGTGGAGGCGGTAGACGTCGAGCTCGGCCCGCTCCCGGCTGCCCGACGAGACCACGGCCCGGCCCTTGTGGTGGACGTCCAGCATGAGCGCGGTCGCCTTCTCCTTCGAGTAGCCGAAGAGCTTCTGGAGGACGAAGGTCACGTACGACATCAGGTTGATCGGGTCGTTCCACACGATCACCAGCCACGGCCTGTCGAGGGTGGTGTCCTGGCCGAGGATGGTCTCGACGTCCCCTACGGGCACGGTCTCGGGCGGGACCACCGCGACCGGTTCCCGGCGTTGCTCCGGGGGAGGAGCCGACCTCACCGCGCGTCCCCGACCGCGACGGCCGGGACCGGTTCCGCCAGCCCGGTCCCGCCAGCGGGTTCGGGCTCGTCCACCGCGGCGACCTCACGACGGTGGTCGGAGAGCCCGTGGTGGAACCACAGCGCGGTCGACCACACCAGGGTCGCGCCGACCACGTGGAGCCAGACCAGGCCTACCGGGAGGTGGGTGAAGTACTGGGTGTAGCCGATGATCCCCTGGATCACCATGGCCCCGATGAGGATCCGGCCCGACTCCTGGACGCGTGCCGGTGCGTTCGACCTCCACAGCATCCACAGCAGGGCGAGCAGCACGGCCCCGGTGACCAGGACCGTCTCCGCGTGGATGCGGGCCATGTCGGCCAGGGGGACGGGCACCCGCTTGGCCCCCTTGCCGCCGGCGTGGGGGCCGGCCCCGGTGGTCGCGGTGCCGGCGGCGATGGCCAGCACCAGGAGGACCAGGTAGACCCGGGTCGTCACCAGCACCCGCCGGGTCACGACCAGCGTGCCGCGGCCGGGCCCGTGGTCGGCCCGCAGGGTGAGCACGACGCTCACCGTCAAGAGGGCGATGCCCACCATGAAGTGGGTCATGACCACGTAGGCGTTGAGCTTGGAGTAGACGACGGCGGCCCCGAGGACCGACTCGCCCAGGATCCCGAGGATGAGCCCGCCGGACAGCCACCGGAGGTCCCGTCGGGACGGGGACCGGAACATCGACGCCACCCAGGTCACCCCGCAGGCGACGACCAGGAGGACGACGACCATCCGGTTGCCGAATTCGACGATCGGATGGATGGAGAGCGGCGGGGTCAGGTGCTCGTGGGCGCACGTCGGCCAGTCGGGGCAGCCGAGGCCGGAGTCGGACAGGCGGACGGCGGCGCCGGTGGCCACGTTGAGTGCGATCGTCGCCAGGGAGATCCGGCACAGGAGGAGGAAGCCGCGGGGACTGATTCGCAGGGTGGGCACCGCCCATCGATGGTATCGGGCCTCCCGAACCCCGGCCTCACCGCGTCGGCACGGCACCGGAGGGCGTCGGCACGGCACCGGAGATCGCCGAGGGGACCGGTCGAACGGGTTGGGGGTAGTCTGGGAGCGATGTCCGTCCCTGCCGTGGCCCTTCCCGGCCGCCTCTCGCTGGTGTCACGCGTCGGCGCTTACGTGGCGCTGACCAAGCCGCGCATCATCGAGCTCCTGCTCATCACCACCCTGCCGACCATGATCCTGGCCAAGGGCGGGTTGCCGGGTGTCTGGCTCATGATCGCCACACTGGTGGGCGGGGCGCTCGCCGCGGGCGGGGCCAATGCCATCAACATGTACGTCGACCGGGACATCGACAAGCTCATGCAGCGGACCCGCAAGCGGCCGTTGGTCACCGGGGTGATCGCCCCCCGCAACGCGCTCATCTTCGCGGTCACCCTGGAGGTCGTGGCCTTCGCCGAGCTGTGGGCGTGGGTCAACCTGCTCTCCGCCGTGCTGGCCGTATCGGCCACGTTGTTCTACGTCTTCGTCTACACGCTCTGGCTCAAGCGGACCAGCAAGCAGAACATCGTGATCGGCGGCGCCGCCGGCGCCATGCCGGTACTGGTCGGCTGGGCCGCGGTGACCGACTCGCTGGCATGGGCCCCGCTGGTGCTGTTCGGGATCATCTTCATGTGGACGCCGCCCCACTTCTGGGCCCTGGCCGTCAAGTACCGGGACGACTACGAGGCGGCCAACGTACCGATGATGCCGGTCGTGGCCAGCTTCCGCCGGACGGCCATCGAGATCCTCGCCTACACGGTCGTCATGGTCGGGCTCACCCTGGCCCTCGCCCCGGTGGCCCATCTCGGCATGCTGTACGTGGCGGCGGCAGCCGTCCTCGGGGCGGGCTTCATCGCCTTCGCCGTCCGGCTGTGGGTCCAGGCGACGCCGAAGGCGTCCATGCAGCTCTTCAGCTACTCGATCACCTACCTGACGCTGCTGTTCGTCGTCATGGCGGTCGACGTCTTCGTCACCCGTTGACCGCGGAGCCGGACGGCCCGGGCGACGTCGTGCCCGACGGGTCCGACCCCGGCGCACCGACGTCGGCGTCCCCGTCGCCCCGGCAGCCCCGCCGACTGCGGGCCTTCCTGATCGGGGTCCTCCTGGCCGCCGTCCTGGCCGTGGTCCTCTTCGTGGGCCTCGGCACCACCTCGAAGAGCGGGTCCGGGACCGGTGGCGTGGTCGGGATCGGGACGACGGCTCCAAACTTCGCCCTGCCCTCGGTGCTCGGTGGTCCTCCGGTGGTGCTCGACGCCCTGGGTGTCGACCGACACCGGCCGGTCGTCCTCAACTTCTTCGCGTCGTGGTGCATCCCGTGCCAGAAGGAGACCCCGCTGCTGGCGGCGACGGCCCGGACCGAGCAGAGCGAGGGCTCGATCGTCCAGTTCGTCGGCGTCGACGCCGCCGACCCGCCGGCCGACGCGGTGCCGTTCATCAGGTCGGCGGGCATCACCTACCCGGTGGCCCAGGATGCCGACCTGCGGGTGACCGGCGACGTCTACGGGCTCAACGCCGAACCCAACACGTTCTTCATCGACGAGTCGGGCGTGGTGGTCGGCCACGTCATCGGTGCCGTGGACGCGACCCAGCTCGACGGATGGATCCGCCGGTTGGCCGGGGGCGGCTGAGTGGGCACCGGCTACTCCCAGCGGAAGACGGCGCCGGCGACGACCGGCGCGCCGATCGCCCACACCGCCAGCACGATCCAGTCGCGGGCCGACACCGGGGTCCCGTGACCGAGGGCACCGTGCAGTGCCTCGGACAGGGCTGCGGCGGGTAGCGCCCTCGACAGGTCGGCGAGCCAGCCGGGCAGCTTGGACAGCGGGATCAGCATCCCGCCCAGCAGGAGCAGCACCACGAAGAGCGCGTTGACCACGGCCAGGTTCACCAGCGGTTTGAGGGTGCCGGCCAGGACCAGGCCGATGCCGCCGAAGCCCACGGTGCCGAGGACCATGGCGGCGAGCGCCTCGCCCACCAGTGCGCCCGTCCCGCCCGGGCCCCCGGGACTCCAACCCAGCGCGTACCCGACGCCCACCAGGACGGCGGCCTGGAGCACCTCGACGGCGATGATGGCCAGGATCTTGGCCGCCAGCAGGCGGGGCCGCCCGAGGGGCGTCGATCCCAGTCGCTTGAGGACGCCGTACCCGCGCTCGAAGCCGGTGCCGATGGACAGTGCGGTCATCGAGGTCGACATCACGGCGAGGGCCAGGATGCCCGGGACGAGGAAGTCGACCGGGTGCGGAGTGCCGGTGGGGAGCACGTGCACCGCCGAGAAGAAGAGGAGGAACACCACCGGGATCCCGAGGGTGAGGAAGACGGTCTCCCCGTTGGTGAAGAGCATGGCGACCTCGGCCCGCAGCTGTGCCGCGAGGGGCCGCATCAGCGCCGCCCCCGTGTCCGCCCGCGTCGGCCCCTCGCCGCGCCGCTGTCGGTGTCGGATTCCGGCTCGTCGCGGGCGCCGGTGATGGCCAGGTATGCCTCCTCGAGGGACCGGCCGGTGCGCAGGTCGCCCAGGGCCAGGTCCCGTTCGGCCAGCCAGCCGGCCAGGGCGGCCACGACGGGCGGGATCGCGGTTCCCTCGGGCAGGTGGAGCCGGTAGGCGCCGTCGGCCTCCTCGACGACGTCGGCCCCGGGGGCGACGGCCCTGGCCAGAGCCGCGGTGTCGATGCCGGGGTCGGTGGTGAACCGCACCGATCCGTCGGCGGTACCCGCGGCCAGCTCGGCCGGCGTACCCTCGGCGAGCAGGCGACCGTGTTCGACGATGACCACCCGGTCCGCCACCCGCTCGGCCTCGGCCAGCTCGTGGGTGGTGAGGAGGACGCAGCGTCCCCTGTCGCGCTGGGCGGTGATGATGTCGCGGACGACGATCCTGCCCTCGGGGTCGACACCGGCGGTCGGCTCGTCGAGGAAGAGCACCTCCGGGCGGCCCACGAGGGCCAGGGCGAGCGACAGCCGCTGCTGCTCGCCGCCGGAGAGCCGGCGCCACGGCGTGCGCCGGACTCGGCCGAGGCCGACCAGGTCGAGGAGGGCGTCGGGGTCCTCGGGGTCCTCGTAGTACGCGGCGAACAGGTGGAGCACCTGTGCCGGCCCGAGCATCGGGTAGACGCCGCCGTTCTGGAGCATGACCCCGATCCTCGGGACGAGGGCGGCATGGTCGCTCCCGGGGTCGAGCCCGAGGACGCGGACGGTGCCGGAGGCGACCGGACGGTACCCCTCGAGGGCCTCGACCGTGCTCGTCTTGCCCGCCCCGTTGGGTCCGAGCAGGGCCAGCACCTCGCCGTGGCGTGCGGTGAACGAGAGCCGGTCGACGGCGAGGGTGTCGCCGTAGCGGACGACCATGCCGTCGCAGTCGACGGCGACCGCGCCGGGAGCGAGGGCATCCGCGTCGGTCCGGCGGGTCGCACCTCGGTCGGGTGCGTCGTCGGCGTGGTCCACGGGTGGTCACGCTACCGTTGTGCCGACATGATCGATATCAGACTGGTCCGAGACGACACCGAAGCGGTCAAGGCCGCACTGTCCCGCCGGGGAGTGGATCCCGGGGAGATCGACCGCCTGGTCGCGCTCGACGCGGCGTCGCGGTCGGCCATCGGGGCCCGGGACGAGGTGCGGGCCGCGGTGAAGGCGCTGTCCAAGCGGGTGGGCGAGGCCCGCCGGGCCGGCGACATCGACCTGGCCGAACGGCTGGCCGACGACAGCCGGGCCGAAGGGGACCGGGAGCGCGAGCTCAACACCGTGGCCGACCGGGCCCAGGAGGAGGTCCGCCGGGCCCTGCTGTTCCTCCCCAACCTGCCCAGCGCGGACACCCCCGACGGCACCGGTGCCGACGACAACGTGGTGGTGCGCGCCTGGCCCGACGTCGAACCGACCTACACCGACGCCCAACGGGTCCCCCACTGGGAGATCGGCACCGAGCTGGGCCTGCTCGACATGGAGCGCGGGGCCAAGCTCTCCGGGTCGATGTTCCCCCTCTACCGTGGCTTCGGGGCGCGGCTGCTGCGGGCCCTCAGCTCGTTCGCCCTCGACAGCCATTCCGACGAGTTCGAGGAGGTGCGGCCTCCGACCCTGGTGCTGACCGCCACCATGGTCTCGACCGGCCACCTCCCGAAGTTCGAGGAGGAGGCGTACCACATCGAACGGGACGACCTGTGGGCCATCCCGACCGCCGAGGTGCCCCTGACGTCGATGTGGCGGGGCGACGTGCTGGAGGAGGACGACCTGCCGCTCAAGTTGACCGCCGGCACCGCTTGCTACCGCCGCGAGGCCGGCGCGGCCGGCCGCGACACCCGGGGTCTGCTCCGGGTCCACGAGTTCGACAAGGTCGAGCTGTTCGCCTACGCCACGCCCGAGGAGGCCCCCGGGCTGCTCGACGCCATGGTGGCCCGGGCCGAGGAGCTCCTGCGCCGCCTCGGCCTCCAGTACCGCGTGCTCGACCTGTGCGCCGGGGACATGGGCATCTCGGCGACCCGGACGTTCGACCTCGAGGTCTACTCGCCCGGCGTCGACCAGTGGCTCGAGGTGTCGTCGGTCAGCTGGTGCACCGATTACCAGGCCCGCCGGGCCAACATCCGTTACCGGCCGAACGGCGGCGGCACCCCAGCCTTCGTCCACACCCTCAACGGTTCGGCGCTGGCTTGGGCCCGGATCTGGGCGGCCATCGTCGAGACGGGGCGCCGGCCGGACGGCTCGGTGGTCCTGCCCGAGGTGCTCGCCCCCTACTTGCGGGGCGAGACGGTCATCCCGGCACGCAGCTGAGCGGCGGCGCGGCGGTCAGTCGCGCTTCGCGTCGAAGCGGTAGCCGACACCGCGGATGGTGGTGATCAGCTTGGGGGAGGAGGGGTCCTCCTCGATGTGGGACCGCAGGCGCTTGATGTGGACGTCGAGGGTCTTGGTGTCACCGAAGTAGTCGGAGCCCCAGATGCGGTCGATCAGCACGTCGCGGGTCAGCAGGCGCCCGGCGTTCTCCATGAGCAGCGAGAGCAGCTCGAACTCCTTGCGACGGAGGTGGACCTCGTCGCCCCGGATGAACACCAGGTGGCGGTCGACGTCGACCTGGATGCCACCGGCCTCCAACACCGAGCCCGGCTCGGGATGGCGCTCGGGGGACCGTCCCCGGCGTGGCTCGCCGTTGTCGGCGGACTCGGAGCCCTCGCCCCCGGACGCGTCCTCGCCGTTGTCGTCCCCCTCACCCGGGGTGCGGCGCAGCACCGCACGCATCCGCGCCACCAGCTCGCGGAGCCGGTAGGGCTTGGTGACGTAGTCGTCCGCCCCGACCTCGAGGCCGACAACGGTGTCGATCTCGGTGCCCTTGGCCGTGACCATGATGATCGGCACGGACGAATGGGCCCGGATGGAACGGCAGACGTCGATGCCGGACAGTCGGGGGAGCATCAGGTCGAGCAGGATCAGGTCGGGGTCGACCTCGGCGAACAGGCGCAGCGCCTCCGTGCCGTCGGTGGCCACGACGACGTCGAAACCCTCGCGGGCCAGGCCGACCACCAGGGCGTCGACGAACGACTCGTCGTCCTCGGCCAGGAGGACCCGGGTCTGGGTCGGGACGTCGACGTCCACCTGTCCGTTCCCGTCCTTGCTCACGCCATCACTCTTGCTCACCGGGAGCCCTCCGGCCACTCCGACCACGATACCGAGGTCATGCGGTGTATTCGGGCGGATTGGGGAGGACCAGGGTGAAGGTGGATCCCTCACCCTCGCGCGAGTCGACCTCCACCCGGCGGCCGTGGTCGACCCGGTAGAAGCGTTCGAAGATGCGCTCGAGGTCGCGGGTGGGGATGCCCACCCCGGTGTCGGACACCGAGAGGCGGATCTCCCCGTCGGCCTGGTGGCCGGAGACCCTCACCGAGGCGTCCTCGTAGGAGAAGGTGACCGCGTTCTCCAGGAGGCTGTGGATGGCCGAGACCAGCTGGCGGCGGTCGCCGACCACGTGGACCGGGGGGTCGGGCTCGTCGAGCTCGATGGAGATCCGACGTTGCTCGGCGGCGCTCCGCACCCGCTCGACCGCCTCGGCCATGACCAGGTTGATGTGGATCGGCTCGCGGGGCGGGGTCTCCTCGGACTCGATGCGGCTGAGGTCGAGCAGGTCGTCGATGATCCGGCTGACCCGGAAGGCCTCGGCGTGGATCCGGGACGCCAGGCGCTGGGCCACCTCGGGGTCGGGCTCGACGGTGAGGGTCTCGGCCAGCAGCCCGAGGGCGCCGATCGGGGTCTTGAGCTCATGGCTGACATTGGCCACGAAGTCGCGGCGGATCTCCTCGAGCCGGCGGCGCTCGGAGACGTCCTCGATGATGGCGATCACCCCGAGCGGTCGGCGGCCGTCGTCGATGAGGCGGGTGCGCACGGCCAGGGTCTGCCGGGGAGGACCGTAGAGATCGAGGGTGCGCTCGGCCGAGCCCTCCTGCCAGGCGTTCTCGAGCAATTCGGTGACGGCCTGGGCGGCGAGCGCGTCCCCGTGGCGGTTGTTCATGAGCGCCACGGCCCGGGCGTTGCGGAACGCGACCTCGCCGTTCTCGTCGCAGACGATGACGCCCTGGGTGAGGGTGTCGAGGGCCCGGCGGAGCCGGATGGCGTCAGCGCTGGCCTCGGTGACCGCCTCGGCGGCGTCGCCGGCCACCTTCTCCAGGTGGCTCAGCACCGGCTCCATCCCGTGGTCGTCGGGCGCTTCGACCCCGAGCCGGTTGGAGAGCGCGGTCAGCCGTTGCTGGAGGCTCCGCCGCCCGGCTCGCCGGCCGGCCGCGTTGGCGATCACCACCGCGGCCACCGCCACCACGCCCAGGACGATGTATCCGATCACATAGGGCTTCACGGTCTAAGTGTGACAGGCCGCGGCGACGGAGTCGGGCAGCCCCCGGATAGCGTCCGAGAATACATGAAAAGCATTGAAACATATTGTAATAGGCCGAAAGTGCTTCTATGGTTGCCGGCATGACCCACGCCGCGCTGACCGCCCTGACCCACGTCCGCCTCGTCGACGTCTCGATGACCCCGGACCCGAGCCAGCTGCCGGGGGGAGAGGTGCTCCAGAAGCTGACCGACGGCATCGGCGGGTGGGCCCTGGCGTTGTCGTTGGTCGGCCTGCTGGTCGGGGCGGCCATGTGGGCCCTCGGCGCCCACAGCCAGAACTACCAGCAGTCCTACAGCGGACGGAAGGCGGTGCTGGTCTCCGGACTGGCCGCGCTGCTGATTGGGGCGGGCCCGGCCATCGTCAACTTCTGCTTCTCGACCGGTCAGGGCGTGCACTGAGTGTCCCCTCTGGTCGCCCTTCCCGCCCTGCCGGCCGCCGCCTGCTCCCCGGCCGCCGGTGCCCTGAACGTGACCGGTCTGGGCGGTGTGTGCGCGGTGGTCGGCGGGGCCGGCAGCGTCGTCGGATCGGCGGTCGGCTCCGCCGTGGGGTTCGGTGCGAGCAGCGTGCTCGACGCGTTGGGCAGCTGGGTCTCCGACGGCGCGGTGTGGCTGCTCGGGCAGATCGGGGGCGTGCTGTCGGCGAGTACCGCCGTCGACCTCGGGGCGCCGTGGTTCAGCGCCCACTACGCAACCATGGCCGCACTGGCCGGGGTGGTGGTCGTCCCCCTCCTGCTGCTTGGCATCCTCCAGGCCGTCTACCGGCAGAGCGCGGCGATGCTGCTGCGCTCGGTACTCGTCAACGTGCCGCTGGCCGTCCTCCTGACCGCGGTGGCCATCACCCTCGTCCAGATCGGGTTGGCCGTGACCGACTGGATGTGCGGGGTCGTATCCGGTGGATCCGGGCTCGACACCGGCCACTTCATGGCCTCCGTCGTCGCCGCCCTCGGTCCCGAGCAGGCGGTGTCCGGGGTCGGGGCGCCGACCTTCGTCCTCTTCCTCGGGTCCGTCGCCGTGGTCGTCGGCGCCGTCATGGTGTGGATCGAGCTGCTGCTGCGGGCCGCGGCGGTCTACGTGGCCGTACTGTTCCTCCCCCTCGCGCTGGCCAGCCTGGCGTGGCCGGCCATCGCCCACTGGTCCCGACGCCTGGTCGACACGCTCGTCGCTCTGGTGCTCTCCAAGCTGGTGATCGTGGCCGTGCTCAGCCTGGCCGCCGGCGCACTGGCCGGGGGGACGGGCTCCACGCCGTCGGGTGGCACCGGAGCGGGTGGCGGGTTCGCCTCGGTGCTGGGCGGTGCCGCCCTGTTGCTGTTGGCCGCGTTCGCCCCGTGGTCGCTGTTCCGGCTGCTGCCCTTCATCGAGGCCGGGGCGGTGGGTCATCTCGAGGGTCTGGGCCGGCGCGCTCGGCACCAGGGGGTCGCCCCGGCCCGGGGACTGGCCAACGTGGCCCTTCGGGCCGCCATGGCCGGGTCGATGCCGGCGGGCGCCGTCGGGGTGCTCGGGGCCGTGGCCGGTGGGCTCGGCGGCGGTGCCGGCGGGGAGGCCGCCCCGGGGTTGACCGGGCCGCCGACGGGCGGCGGCGGTCCGGTCGGTGGCGGGGCGCGGGAGGACTTCTACGATCCGTACCGGCCCGACGACTGGACGGGGCCGCAGCCGTGGGAGCCCGGGGGCACGGTCAAGATGATGCCGCCGAGCCCGCACTCCCCCGAGGTCATGCGCCGCATGGCCGCAACGCAGGCCCGGTTCGCCCCACTGCTCGAGGCCGAACGGTTGGCGGCGAACGGCGACGGGGGAGGCGGCGACGCGGTGGCGGCGCCCCGACCGTCCGCGCCGGACGACGTCCCGGTCATGCCCCCTGGCGTCACGTACGTGTCGCCGCTGCCACGGTCGACCGGTGCCCTCCAGGCCGACCACCTCGGGCGAGACCACCTCGGCCCCGTCCTCGTCGCCGGCAACCGGCGCGCCGACGGCACCGGCCGGTGAGCGCGGACGGGCCAACCCGGGCCGCGGGCCGGGTCCGCTACCGGTTCCCACCCCTCGAACGCCGTGGGGTCATCGTCGGGTGGCGGGCCGGACAGATCGGGTCGGTGGCCGCCGGCCTGGTGCTCGCCGTCCTGGCCGTCCGGAGCCGGCCGTCACTGACCGGTGTCGTCGTCGCCGTCACGGTGGTGGGTGCGGGGGTCGCCCTCGCCTTCTGGCCCGTGGCCGGACGGACGGGGGAGCAGTGGCTACCGGTGGTGGTGCGCTGGGCGTGGGCGGGCGTGACCGGGCACCGGTTCCAGCCCGACCCGGGGCCCGGCTCGGGCGTGCGGGTGGCGATCGACGAGGAAGGTGACGGACGGCTGCGCACCGTGCCCCGCCGACCGGGAGTCCCGTCGCCGTGGGTCTTCGACGGCCTGCGCCTCGTCCAGCCGGACGACGGGGCGGCGGACGGGGACGGCATGGGCGTCGTGGTGGACGAGCGGGCCCGGACGGTCACCGCCGTCCTGTCAGTGCGTGGCCACAGCTTCGCGCTGCTCGGTCCGGCCGAACAGGACGCGCGGGTTGCGGCGTGGGGCCGCGTCCTGGCGTCGCTGGCCCGCGAGGGATCGGCCGTCCACCGGCTGCAGTGGGTGGAGACGTGCCTGCCCGACGACGGCCGGGCCGTGCGCTCGTTCGTCGACGGCCACGGGGTCCTCGACGCGTCGGCCCCGGCGGCCCGTTCGTACCGCACGCTGCTGGACGAGTCGGCACCGGTCACCCGGCGGCACCGGGTCCTCGTGGCCGTGACCGTGCACCGGTCACGTGCCGGTCGGGCGGTGCGGGGCGCGGGAGGGGGCGTGGCCGGGGCGACGGCGGTGCTGGCCCGCGAGGTGGCCGCCGTCCACCGCGCGCTTTCCGGCGTCGATCTCGGGGTCGACGGTGCGCTCAGCCGGTCGGGCCTCGCCGGCGTGCTGGCCGAAGCGCTCCGTCCGGCACCGGGCGGAACCGACACCACCACCGGCGTCCTCCCGTCACCGGCGACGGCCAGCCCGTGGCCCATGGGACTCGAGTCCCGGTGGGATGCGGTCCGGACCGACGGCGCGTGGCACGCCGTCTATTGGGTCAGCGAGTGGCCCCGGATCGACGTCCACCCGGACTTCCTCGGTCCGCTGCTCTTCGCGCCGCTCCGGCGCACCCTCTCGATGGTGATGGAGCCGGTCGATCCGGCCCGGGCCGCCCGGCAGGTGGCCCAGGCCCGTACCGCCGGCGTGGCCGACAGCGAGCTCCGCCGGCGAAACGGCTTCCTCACCACGGCCCGCCACGCCCGCGAGCGCGAGAGTGTCGACGACCGGGACGTCGAGCTGGCCGACGGCCATGCCCAATTCCGCTTCACCGGCTACGTCGGCGTGACCGCCGACTCCGAGGCCGAGCTGACCGCGGCGTGCGCCGCGCTCGAGCAGGCCGCCGGCCAGTCACGCATCGAGGTGCGGCGCCTCTACGGCCAACAGGACGGCGCCCTGCTGTGCCTGCTCCCCCTCGGTCGGGGGCTGTCGTGATCGGGCCGATCGGTGCCGGTCTCCCGCCGGGGCTCCCGGCCCATGTGGCCACCACCCGTCACCTGTGCGCCGCCTACCCTCTGGTGGCCGAGGCCGGGCTCGGCCACGAAGGGGTCCTCATTGGCCGGGACGTGCTGGGCGGGTCGTTCGTCTACGACCCGTTCGCCCTCTACCGGAACGGGGTGGTCACCAATCCGAACATGGTGGTGGTCGGCCAGATCGGTCGGGGGAAGAGCAGCTTCGTCAAGTCCTACCTCTGGCGCCAGGCCGTCTTCGGCCGCAGCGCATGGGTCATCGATCCCAAGGGCGAGTACGGACCGCTGTGCGAGGCCTGGGACGTGGTCCCGGTCGCGCTCCGGCCCGGCGGCCCCGTGCGCCTCAACCCGCTCGACACCGGCGGTCCGGCCCGGTCGCCCGCCGACGGGGACGATGTCGACGGCGCGGCGGTGCGCCGGACCTCGCTCACCGCGTCGCTGGCGGTGTCGTGCCTCGGGAGGGACCTGCTGCCCCGGGAGCGGGCGGCCATCGACGCCGCCCTGGCCGCCGCGGACGCCGCCGCCTCGACCGCATCCATGCCGGCGCCAACCCTGCCGCAGGTCGTCGACGCCCTGCTGGACCCCGGCACCGACGCAGCAGCCGCGCTGCGGACGACCCGGTCCGAGCTGGTGGAGGACGGGCGGGACGTGGCCCTCGAGCTGCGCCGCCTGGTCCACGGCGATCTGCGGGGCATGTTCGACGGGCCGACGACCGGTGGCCTCCGGCTCGACGGACCCCTGGTGGTGCTCGACCTGTCCGCCGTCTACCACTCGCCGGCACTCGGGGTCCTCATGGCCTGTGCGGCGGCATGGCTGCGGAGCGCGGTCCAGGCCACCCACCGCAACCGGATCCTGCTGGTGGTCGACGAGGCATGGGCCATCCTCGGCAACCTCGGCGTGGCCCGGTGGCTCCAATCGTCGTGGAAGCTGTCGCGGGCGCTCGGCGTGGCCAACGTCGCCGTGCTCCACCGGCTCTCCGACCTGATGTCGGTGGCGGCGGCCGGCTCGGAGCAGGTGGGGCTGGCCGAAGGACTGCTCGCCGACTCCGAGACCCGCGTCGTCTACGCCCAGTCGCCCGGCGAGGTCGCCCGCACGGCCGAGCTCCTGGGCCTGACCGACACCGAGGCCGATCTGGTGAGCACCCTGCGGCGGGGGACAGCGCTGTGGAAGGTCGGCCGTCGGTCGTTCCTCGTCGAGCACCGCCTCGGCACCGCCGAGAGGTGGCTGGTCGACACCGACCACGCCATGGCCGACGCCCCCGGTGAGCGCGGCGTCGCCGTCGGTTCACGGTGGTGACGCCGGCCACGGCTGCCGCCGTCGGGATCGGGCTGACCGCCATGGTGGCCGCCGGCGTGTTCCGGCCGGGTGGGAGTGGTCCGATCCGCGGGTCGCGCACGACCGGCACGGCCCCGGGTCGCCGACGGGAGCACCGGTCGGCCCGGTGGGCGAAGCCGACCGACCTCGGCTGCCTGACCGTCCCCGGTGGCAGCCGGCCGCCGCCGGTCGGACGCCTGGTGCTCGGCACGGTGGGGCGGCGGGTGGTGGCGGCCGAGCGCTCGCAGTCCGTACTGGTGTTCGGGCCGACCCAGTCGCACAAGACGACCGGCTTCGCCGTGCCGGCCATCCTCGGATGGGACGGACCGGTGGTGGCGGCGAGCGTCAAGGGCGACCTGCTCGAGCACACCGTGGGCCACCGGGCCACCCGGGGGTCCGTCCACTGCTTCGATCCGACCGGGGTCACCGGTCGGGAGGTCACGGGATGGTCGCCCCTGCCGGCCTCGCGCACCTGGCCCGGCGCCCGGCGCGCCGCGTCCACGTTGACCGAGGTCGGCCGGTCCCAGGTGGGTGGGATGAGCGACGGCGACTTCTGGTACGCCACGGCCACCCGCATGCTGGCCCCGCTCCTGTTCGCGGCGGCCACCTCGGGACGCGACATGGCCGAGGTCGTCCACTGGGTGGAGACCGGCGAGGAGTTCGAGGTGCTCGAGCTGCTCCTGCGGGCCGGGGTGCCCGAGGCGGTCGACGCCATCCGCTCGACGTTCGGCAAGGAGGAGCGCCAGCGCAGCTCGATCGTCACCACGGTCGAGACCCTGCTCGAGCCGTTCGCCGGTTCGGCACCGGGTCGGGCCGGTGTGCCCGAGGTCGACGCCGGTGCGCTCCTCGCCGGCTCGGACACCCTCTACCTCTGTGCGCCGGCCCACGACCAGCGCCGGCTGACACCCCTGTTCGTCGGGGTGCTCCGCACCGTCCTCGACCACGCCTACGAACAGGTCGCCCGGACCGGCAGGCCGCTCGACCCCCCGCTGCTGGTGGTCCTCGACGAGGCCGCCAACATCGCCCCCGTCCCGGACCTCGACACCCTGGCCGCGACCGCCGCGGGGCACGGGATCCAGCTGGTGACCATCTGGCACGACCTGGCCCAGATCACCGCCCGGTTCGGCCCCCGGGCGACGACCGTGGTCAACAACCACCGGGCCAAGCTGTTCCTGTCCGGCATCTCGGACCCGTCCACCCTCGACTACGCCAGCCACCTCATCGGTGACGAGGAGCTCCACCTGCCGGCCACGACCTCGGCCGCACGGGGCGGCTCGAGCACGACCCGGTCGCCCACGACCCGTCGTCTGGCGCCGCCCGACGCCCTGCGCCGGGTCGGCCCGGGCTCGGGGATCCTCGTCTACCGCGACCTGCCGCCGGCCCGACTGACGCTGCGGACCTGGTTCGACGATCCGTGGCTGCGGACGCGTGCCGAAGTCGAGGAGTCCCCGGAGATGCCGTGGCAACCCCACGGGGCCGCCGGGTGAACCCGACAGGTCAGTGACCGCGTACCCAGTCGCTGGTCATCCCGACGACGGCCGAACCGTCGTGGTCGCTCAGCTTGTAGCCGGTGAACGTGCGGGACCAGTGCGAGGTCTGGTGCCGGAAGGCGGGCGAGTCGGTGACCATGGCGGTCAGGACCACCTCCGCCACCCGCTCGGCGGTCTGGACGGCGGCCGGGTCGGCGAATTCCGCCATGACATGGTCGAAGTAGCCTTGCATGGCCGGCTCGTACTCGCCGGCCTCGGCGAAGATCTTGCCCACGTCGACACCCACGTTGTTGACGAACTCGGTGGTGACCGGCCCGGGCTCGACCACCGATACGTGCACCCCGACCGTTGCCGCCACCGGGGCGAGACTCTCCATGAACCCCTCGACGGCGAACTTGGCCGAGCAGTAGGCCTCGTTGAAGGGCTGGCCGACCACGCCGCCGACGCTGGTGACGGTGACCACCCGGCCCTTGCTGGCCCGCAGGTGGGGCATGGCGGCCTTGGTGGTCGCCACCACGCCGAAGTAGTTGACCTCCATGACGTCACGCATCTGTTCCATCGACACCTGCTCGATGGTGCCGACGAAACCGCGGCCGGCATTGTTGACCAGGACGTCGAGGGCGCCGTGATCGGCCACTACGCCGTCGATGCAGGCGACGACGGACGTCGGGTCGGTCACGTCGAGGTAGCGGATGTCGAGCTCCACGCCGGCCTCCTTCGCCGCTGCCTGCAGGGCGCCGTGCTTCGAGGTGTCGCGCATGGTGGCGACGGTGGTGAAGCCGTGGCCGGCGGCGGCGACGGCGGAGGCCAGGCCGATACCCGAGGAGGTGCCGGTGATCAGGGCGACGGGAGACGACATGGTGGGTGACCTTTCCATTGGGGTGGGACCAGCCTAGAGAAGGGACCGACGACGGGGCCCGGTCGAACCCGGCCTGTCCGGCGGGGGCTCAGCGGCCCCGGTCGAGCAGCTCCCCGGTCCTGTCGTCCGGGACGCCCCCGAAGAACCGTTCGAGCACGAGCGCGAACAGCGGCTCGTCGGGACCGGCCCGTGCGAACAGTGTCATCGACGAGCGAAGCTTCATGGCGTCGACGGGACCGAGGATGTCGGTGGCCGCCCGACAGTCGTGGTCCAGGACGCACGCGGTCGCTTCCCGCAGGCGGTCGCCGAGCACGGGGTGGCGCAGGTAGGCGACCGCCTCGTCGAGGGAGGCGATCGCGTAGTGCCGCGCCGTCGCGCTCGAGCCGAGGCCGGCGATCTGGGGGAAGACGAACCACATCCAGTGGGATTGCTTGCGGCCGGACCGGAGCTCGTCGAGGGCGCGGTCGAAGGTGCCGCCGGCGTCCTGCGCGCGCACGAACCGGTCGAGATCGGATCCGGTCACCGTCCCAGTGTGCCCGATCCGCTCCCGCGGAGCGGATGTCTCGCCTGTGCCTCAGATCGACGCGGCCCGCTCCTGGACGGCCGCAAGTCCGTCGAGCTGGGTGCGCACGGAGTCGACGTCCAAGGGGACGACCAGCGCGGACACCGCATCGGCGCCGGCCTCCGCGTACCGGGCGGTCCGGTCGGCGTCGAGTGGCTGGAAGTAGGGGCAGACGGTGACGGTGATGTCGGATCGGGACCGGCCCTGCTCACCGAGGAGCACGTCGAGGCGGGCGAGCGGTTCAGCCAGGTCCTCGGGGGCCCGGTTGAAGGTGTGCCAACCGTTCCCGGCCCGGGCGACCCGCCGGAGGGCGGCGTCGGACTCGCCGCCGATGTGGATGGGAACGGGCGACTGGATCGGCTTCGGGAACATCTGGCACGGGTTCAGCGAGTAGAATTCGCCCCCGTACTGCGAGGTGTCGTCGGTCCACAGGGTGGCGAGGACGTCGAGATACTCGTCGGTGCGCCGGCCGCGCCGGGGCCAGGGCACGTTGACCGCCCGGAACTCCTCCTCGAGCCAGCCCACGCCGATCCCGAAGTCGACCCGGCCGTTCGACAGCCAGTCGAGTGTGGCCACCTCCTTGGCCGTGTACACCGGGTTGCGCTGGGGCAGCAGCACCATGGCCGTGCCCAGGCGGACCTCGGTGGTGTGGGCGGCCAGGAAGGTCAAGGTGTTGAGCGGCTCGAGCAGCCCGCTCCCCGGAGGGGCCGGGATCCTGCCGTCCTCGGCGTAGGGGTAAGAGGAGGCGTACTCCTCGAACAGGACGACGTGCTCACCCACCCACAGGGTGGTGAAGCCGCGTTCCTCGGCCTCCCGTCCGACGGTGGCCAGCAGCTCCGGTGTGGAGAACGGCGAGGCGGTGGGGAGCCAGAGGTCGACGCGCATGGGGATGTTCTAGACGAACCGGGCCCTGCCCGTCGGCCTCCGGACGGCGCGTGGACCCTATGCGGGCACCGAGGGCGCCACGAGGGGCCAGGGCCGTTCGCGCTCGGCGGTCCGGGCCAGCTCCAACAGGAGCTGCTCCTCGTGGTGGCGCCCGATCACCTGCATGCCCACCGGCCCGCCGTCCACGGACCCGACCGGGATCGACACGGCGGGCAGTCCGGACAGGTTGGCCGGGATGGTCAGGGCCCCGTTGTTACCGATGGCCTTGTCGAACCCGTAGGTGGTGATGAGGTCGATGTCGCCCACCTTCGTCGGCATCGGCCCGCCGGCATCGAAGGCGACGTCGGGGTTGGTGGAGGCGAAGACGAAGTCGGCCTGGTCGAAGAGGTCGGCCATCTGCTCGTTGAGGGCCACCCGGAACAGCTCGGCTTTGCCGGCGGACTCGATGCCGTAGTGGTGGGTGGCCAGGTTCATCCCGATCTGGATCTCGGGGGTGAGGTCGTCGTTGCAGTCGGGATAGCGGTCGCCGAGCTCGCCCACCAGGCCGACCAGGTTCGACAGTGCCCACTCGAGCCCACCCTGGGGCAGCTGCACGACCACGTCCACCCGGCGGAGTCCGGCGTCGGCGATGAGGGCCTCGGCCGACTCGAGTACCAGGGCCGCCACCCGTGGCTCGACCACCGCGGCGCCGAGGTCGACCGAGACGACGGCCCGTTTGCCGGACAGGTCGAAGCTGCCGAGGCCTGCCTCCCAGCCGCCGACCTTCGGCAGGCTGAGGTTGTCGCGGATGTCGAAGCCGTTGCACACGTCGAACCAGCGGGCGGTGTCCCGGACCGAACGGGACAGGCAGCCGAGGGTCACGGTGAGGGGCGGCTGCATCGTCTCGGGGCCCCGGGGGATGCGGCCGTAGGTCGACTTCAACCCGAACAGGCCGGTGAAGCCGGCCGGGATCCGGATCGAGCCACCACCGTCCCCGCCGGTGGCGATGGGGAGCAGGCCGCCGGCCACGGCCGCGGCCGACCCCCCCGACGAGCCGCCGGGCGTGCGATCGGCGTCCCACGGGTTGCGGGTGATGCCGTGGATCTTGGTGGCGGTGCAGTTGACCCCACCGAACTCGGACGCCGTGGTCTGGGCGGCCAGGACGGCACCCGCCGCCCGCAGCCGGGTGATCTGGGTGGCGTCGAAGGTCGAGACCCGGTCGGCAAACACCAGCGACGCCTCGCTGTAGGGCCAGCCCTCCACGTGGTCGAGCTCCTTGACGCCGATGGGCACGCCGCCGAACGGCAGCGACACGTCGGCGGACGCGGCCCGTTCCCGGGCCGCGTCGGCATCGACGTGGCAGACGGCGTTGAGGTCGGACGCCTCGATGGCGGCCAGCGATGCCTCCAACGCCTCGGTCGGGCTCAGGGTCCCGGCCCGGAAGGCATCGACCAGCGAGCAGGCATCGTCCAACCACGGCTCTGTCATGGGTCGGGACGTTACCCCCGCCGGTCCCCGGGCGCTCGGTCCGCCCTGTCGCCACCGGCCGACGGTGGGCGCTCGGAGTCGAGCCCGGCCATCTGGGGAGCCGCATACCGGGTGCCGGCCACCGCATCGTTCGGCACCGCCGCCTCGATGGCGGCCAGCTGCGCGTCGTCCAATTCCAGGGCGACGGCCCGCAGCGCGCCCTCCAGCTGGGCGGGTGTGCGGGCACCGATCACCGGGACGACGTCCTCGCCCCGGGCCAGGACCCAGGCCATGGCCACCTCGGCCACCGGTGCGCCGATGGCGGTGGCCACCTCGGCGAGGGCCTCCACCAGTGCCAGGTTCGCATCGACGTTCCCGGGGGCGAAGCGGGGTGCATGGGCCCGGAAGTCGCCGGGAGCGAATTCCCGGCGGGTCGACCAGCTTCCTGAGAGCAGCCCGCGGGACAGCACCCCGTAGGCGGTGATGGCGATGCCGAGCTCGCGGGTGGTCGGGAGGATCGCCGACTCCGGACCGCGGGACATCAGGGAGTACTCGATCTGGACGTCGGCCACCGGGTGGACGGACTGTGCCCTGCGGATCGTGTCCGCGCCGACTTCGGACAGGCCCAGGTGACGAACCCAACCGGCCTCGATGCACTCGGCGATGGCACCGACGGTGTCCTCGATCGGCACGGCGGGATCGAGCCGGGCCGGTCGGTACACGTCGACGTAGTCCGTGCCGAGCCGTTGCAGGCTGTAGGCGAGGGAGGTCTTGACGGCCGACGGGCGGGCGTCGAACCCCTGCCAGGACCCGTCGGGTCCCCGCTGGGCGCCGAACTTGACCGACAGGACCGCATCCTCACGCCGATTCCCGATGGCCTCGCCGACCAGCAGTTCGTTGTGGCCCATGCCGTAGAAGTCGCCGGTGTCGACGAGGGTGATCCCGGCGTCGAGCGCGGCGTGGACGGTGGCGATGGCGTCGGCCCGGTCGGTCGGTCCGTAGGCGCCGGACATGCCCATGCACCCGAGGCCGATGGCCGAGACCGGCCCGGCCACACCGAGTGTGCGGTGATCCATGTTGGCTCCCCTCGGATCGGGGGCCCGTCGGGCCCTTCGGTTCCGAACCTACCGTCACGCCGCCCCCGTCCGGTTTAGCGTGAGGGGATGACCACGAACGACGACACCACGTCGGCACCGACCGCCTCCTCGCCCTCTGGCGGGACGAGTGCCCCCGAGGACCCGGTCACCGGCGAGGTTCGTACCGCTCCGGAACACCCCTTCACCCTGGCCGTCGACATCGGTGGCACCGGACTGAAGGCCTCGGTCCTCGATGCCAACGGGGCCATGGTGGCCGACCGGGTCAAGATCCCGACGCCGTACCCCCTGCCCCCCGACAAGATGGTCTCCCTGCTCACCGGCCTGGTCGCTCCGCTGCCCACCGCCGAGCGGGCGGCGGTCGGCTTCCCGGGGATGGTCCGCGCCGGCCTCGTCCTGTCGGCGCCCCACTTCGTCACCGTGAGCGGCCCGGGCAGCGCGGTCGACCGCCGGCTCGAGCAGGAGTGGAACCGGTTCGACCTCGCAACCGCACTGGCCCAGGGGTTCGGCGTCCCCACCAAAGTGGCCAACGACGCCGACATCCAGGGGGCGGCCGTCGTCCGGGGCAAGGGGCTCGAGCTGGTGATCACCCTCGGCACCGGCTTCGGCACCGGCCTCTTCTACGACGGGGAGCTCATGCCCCACCTGGAGATCGCCCACCAGCCGTTCCGCAAGGGCGAGACGTACGACGAGCAGCTGGGCGAGGCCACCCGCAAGGAGATCGGCGAGGAGCGCTGGAACAAGCGGGTCACCAAGGCCATCGCAAACATGCGGGCCCTCACCCTGTTCGACCACCTCTACATCGGGGGAGGCAACTCACGGCGGGTGCTCCGCCACCACCTGCCCGCCGACGTGACCGTGGTCGACAACTCGGCGGGCATCCTGGGTGGGATCCGCCTGTGGGTGCCGCTCCATGCCGACGAAGGAGCCGCCGCCGGGAGCTGACGGGGCCGGGCCGACCGGTCGGCTCAGCCCTGCCAGCGCCGCCAACGGCGCTCGACGTCCTTGAGGCCGCGCTTCCATCCCTTGCGGGTGTCGGCGGCCACGTCCCGCTGGACGGCGGCCAGCCGCTCGGCCGCGTCGGCGAGGTCCGGCTGCTCGCCCGCCAGGTGCTCGAGCCAGTCGATGGAGACGACCGTGTCGTGCAGGTCGCCGAGCTTGTTCTGCAGGTTCTTTGCCGCCTTGGCCGTCTTGGCCGCCGGGCCTCCCTCGACCAGGGCCAGCGTCTCGGACCCGTAGCGGAGGTCCTTCAGGCGGATCCGGAGCTGGTGGAGGTGGACGGCGGTGGGGTCCTTCCTGGCCGTCCGGCCCGCGCCGCGGACGTCGCGCCACGAACGGTGGAGCATGGGGGCCAGGACCTCGGCGGCCGGTCTGGCGGCCTTGGCCTTGAACTGGGGCCCGTCCCACAGGACCTTCATCTGCTCGGTGAGCCGTACCCGTCGCGAGCTGGCCTGCTCGGCAGCGATCCGGTCGGCGACCTCGCCCCGCCGCCAGTCGACGACGGCCAACAGGCGGGCGACCTCGTCGGCGTCGAGCACCTCGGGGCCGCGCTCGGACACGACGACGGCCAGCAGGTCGAGATCCCGGGACCGGCCCAGCTCGTCGCCGTACCAGGCGAGCTCGGCCCGCAGGGAGGTTCCCCATGCCGGATCGAGGAGGAGGCGGAAGGTGCGCAGGTTGGAGCGGATCTGGCGCATGGCCACCCGGGTCTGGTGGATCCGCTCGGTCGGGTCGTCGCACCGTTCGGTGCCCGAGAGCGACTCGACGGTCGACTGGGCCCACAGCGGCCGGGTCCCCAGGGACAGGCTGAGGGCGTCGACGGTCCCGGTCCCCCGCGATCCGCCCTCGAACTCGTCGACACGGTCGTTCAGGAGGAAGGCGCGCGCCGACATGGCCAGGACCCGGTGCAGCACCATCCCCGCGGTCGGCTCGGGAATGAGCTCGGCGCCGTCGATCGACTGCCCGTGCCGTCCGGCCGGGGACGGCTCGGATCCGTCGTCGGCGTCGTCTTCGAGTGGTTCGCTGGTCATGGTCCCGTCCTTTCCGACCAGCCTACGAGTGCGCAACCCGCGGTGCTGAGGGGCGGACGGGGTGGGGCCACCGTCGGAGGCCACGGGTCCGAGGTCGGAGGTCACAGGTCCGAGATCGGTGGCCGGGGGTCGGGGCCGGGGGCCGGGGGCACGTTGGTCTTGGATATGCGCATAGCGTGTGTATAGAGAAAGAGTGGCACCGACCCCTGTCACGATGCCGACCCCGCCGCGAGCGTCCGGGTCCACCACCCGGGCTTCCATGGTCGGGGCCGTCGGAACCGGTCGGCCGGCGACACGGTCGAATACCCTGGACGGATGCACGCCGTGACCATCGTCGAGGGGGAGCTCCACTGGAACGAGCACCCCGATCCCACCCCCGGGCCCGGCGAGGTGCTGGTGGCCGTCGCCGCAGCCGGCCTCAACGGGGCCGACATGGTCCAGCGCAAGGGCTTCTATCCGGCACCCCCGGGCTGGCCGGCCGACATCCCCGGGTTGGAGTTCTCGGGGACGGTCCTGGCCAACGGTGCGGGCGCCGACCGATTCGCCGTCGGCGACCGGGTCATGGCCATCTGCGGAGGCGGCGGTCAGGCCGAGCAGATCGTCGTCCCCGAGTCGCTGTTGTTGACCGTGCCCGACGGTGTCGATCTGGTGGCGGCCGGAGGGTTCCCCGAGGTGTTCTCGACCGCCCAGGATGCGCTGTTCACCCAGGCCGATCTGTGCGAGGGGCAGACGGTGCTGATCTCGGGTGCCGCCGGCGGCGTGGGCACGGCGGCCGTGCAGTTGGCCGCGGTGGCCGGCGCCCGGGTGGTGGCCACGGTCCGTAACCCGGACCACCACGACCGGGTCCGGGAGCTCGGAGCCCACGAGGTCATCCGGCCCGACCGGATCGCCGACTGCGGCCCCTACGACGTCTCGCTCGAGCTGGTGGGGGCACCCGGCGTCGAGGCGGTGCTGCCCCACCTGGCCCCCGGCGCCCGGATCGTGGTGATCGGCGTGAGCGCGGGGGCCAAGGCCGAGGTGAACCTGCTCGCCGTCATGGGGGCGCGGGCCACCATCGGCGGGTCCACCCTGCGCTCCCGCAGCACCGAGGAGAAGGCGGGCGTGGCGTGGCTGGTGGAGGCCCGGGCCGTCCGGCTGTTGGGCGAGGGGGCGGTGAGAGTGCCGGTCGCCGACACCTTCCGCATGTCGGAGGCGGCCGCCGCCTACGACCGGTTCGCGGCGGGCGGCAAATTCGGCAAGGTCGTCCTCGTCAACGACTGACCGGCCGACGACCGACCAGCCGACGACTGCACGGCCGGGACCCGGGGCCGGACCCGTGGCGATCCGTCCCTGCTAGCGCGAGACGATGACCGAGGAGCCGTGGCCGAACAGCCCCTGGTTGGCGGTGATGCCCACCCGGGCGCCCTCCACCTGCCGACCGGCGGCCTGGCCGCGCAGCTGCCAGACCAGCTCGCACACCTGGGCGATGGCCTGGGCGGGGATGGCCTCGCCGAAGCAGGAGAGCCCGCCGCTCGGGTTCACCGGGACCCGCCCGCCGAGGGTGGTGTCGCCGTCGCGGAGCAGCCGTTCGGCCTCGCCCTGCTTGCACAGCCCGATGTCCTCGTACCAGTCGAGTTCGAGGGCGGAGGAGAGGTCGTACACCTCGGCCAGGTCGACGTCGTCCGGGTCGATGCCGGCCTCCTCGTAGGCGGCCAGGGCCACCGACTGTTTGAAGGTCGGCCCGACGGAGGCTGCGGTGGTCGACGAGTCGGTCGAGAAGTTGGGCATCTCGATGATGGTCTGGGGAAAGCGCGGGGTGACCGTCGACACGGCGTCGATGGTCACCAGGTCCCGGGTGCCGGCATGGCGCCTAGCGAAGTCCATGGAGCAGAGCACCAGAGCGGCACCGCCGTCGGAGGTGGCGCAGATCTCGAGGAGGCGCAGGGGGTCGGCCACCATCGGGGAGGACAGGACCTCCCCGATGGTGGCCTCCTTGCGGTAGCGGGCGTTCGGGTTCTCCAGGCCGTGGCGGGCGTTCTTCACCTTGACGGCGGCGAAGTCCTCCTCGGTGGCGCCGAACAGCTCCATCCGACGGCGGGCGTAGAGGGCGAAGTAGGTGGGGTTGGTCGCGCCCAGGAGGTGGAAGCGGAGCCAGTCCGGGTCGTCCTTGCGGTCGCCACCCACCGGGGTGAAGAACCCCTTGGGGGTGGTGTCGGCCCCGACCACCAGGGCCACGTCGCACAGACCGGCGAGGATCTGGGCCCGGGCGTTGCTGATGGCCTGGGCCCCCGACGCGCAGGCGGCGTAGGCGGACGAGACACGGGCACCGGTCCAGCCCAGGGCCTGGGCGAAGGTGGCGCCGGCCACGAAGCCGGGGTAGCCGTTGCGGATGGTGTCGGCCCCGGCCACGTACTGGATGTCGGTCCACGGGAGCCCCGCCTCGGCCAGGGCATCGCCGGCGGCGGCCAGCCCGTACTCGACGAAGTTGCGGCCCCATTTGCCCCACGGGTGCATGCCGGCGCCCAGGACGGCGATCCTCTTGTCGTCGGGCACGGTCAGGCCCCCTGTCCGCTCGGCGCGCCGGTCGGGCGCCACTTCCACACCATGTACTCGTGTTCGTCGTCCTCGTAGAGGGTGTCGAGCACCAGCTCGACCTCGGTCCCGACGTGCAGGTCGTCCACGCCCACCCCGGGGACGACCTGGCCCATGACCACCATCTGCTCCGCGGCCAGCTCGACGGCGGCGATGGAGAACGGGACGTAGGGGTCGGCCGCCTCGTAGGGCTTGGGCGGCTGGTAACAGGCATCGGTGAACGACCAGACCTTGCCGGTCCGGCTCAGAGGTGTCTCGGCGAACTCGGTGCCCTGGCATCCCGGGTTCCGGCAGAAGAACGTCTCGGAGGGGAAGGCGAAGTTCCCGCAGCTGGTGCACCTGGAGCCGAGCAGCGTCGGCGCCTGCTCGTCCATGGTGAACCAGCCCTCGATGGCGGGCACTCGGGTCTTCGTGGTCATGGGCGGAATCCTAACGGACCGTCAGAAACGGAGCGGAGGCCCACCGGCCGGGGGTCGGCTGGCCGCTGGACCTGTCAGGAGGGCCCCGGGTCCCGAGGCCTACCGGGGGGAGGCCGGAGGAGTGGCAGCCGGCCCACCGAGTCCGCCACGTGCCCGGGACACGGCGATGCGGGCGGTGTCCCATCCGAGCAGGTCGGCGAGGACCTCGTCCGTGTGCTGGCCGACCGTCGGGGCGTGGGCCGGGGCGGGCAGCTCCTCGCCGAGGAATTTGAGCGGGGTGCCGAGTTGTTCGGCCCCGAGCTGCTCCACCGGATACCAGTGGAACCGGTCCCGGAATTGCGGGTCCTCGGCGATCGTCTTCGGGGAGTTGACCGGTGCCACCGGGAAGTTGGCCTCCACTCCGAAATCGATCCACTCGACGGCGGTCCGGGTCGCGAAGATGTCGCGCAGCTCGGCCCGCAACTCGAGGTTGCCACGGGCGTGATCCGCGTACTTGGAGCCAGGCCACTTCTCGAACAGGTCGACGCGGCCCACCGCCTCGCAGAAGTTCTTCCAGAAGGCCTGCTCCGATGCCATGAAGAGGACGTAGCGGCCGTCCTTCGCCTCGTAGACCTGGTAACGGACGCCCTCGACCATGCCGGCCGTGCCCGGCTCCCGGCGTTCGTAGTCGTCCGACTTGTTGCCGGTGACCTCGGACTCGGGCCGCTCGTAGGCCTTCCAGGTCTCGCTCCGGTACCAGTCCATGGCAGCTGCCGCGTCGGACTGGGCGATCTCCAGGAAGGCACCTTGGCCGGTGGTCTTCGCCCGCAGGACGGCGGCCATGATGCCGAGGGCCCCGAAGAGTGGTCCGGCGTGGATGCCCATCGACGCGTGCTCGGGCAGGTAGGCGAAACCCTCGTCGTTGACCTGGGGGGAGACGATGCCGGCCCAGGTGTCGAAGGCCACGCCATGGGCGGGCAGGTCCCGGTAGGGGCCGGTCATGCCGTAGCCGGAGATGGTGCAGAAGACGATGTCGGGCTTGAGGGCGACCAGGTCGTCGTAGCCGACGCCCCGGCGGGCCAGGCCACCCGGGCGCATGGCCTCGACGACCACGTCACAGGTCGCGGCCAGTTCCTTGAAGGTGGCGACATCCTCGTCGGTGCGCAGGTCCATGACGATGGAGCGCTTCCCCCGGTTGACGTGCAGGTGCATCAGCGACACGCCCTCGACGATCGGCCAGGTCATCTCCCGGATGTAGTCGCCGGCCGGAGGCTCCACCTTGATGACCTCGGCGCCGAGGTCGATGAGCGGCATGGTGATGGCGGCCGGGCCGAGGGCCGAGACCTCGAGGATGCGGATGCCGTGGAGGGGGGCGTCGGTTGGCATGGCGGTGAAGTGTATCTGAGGCCCCGTCAGAATCGGCCGGTCGGAAGCGTGCCGTGGCCGCCCGGGCCAGCTGCCCCGCTCAGCCGCCCCGCAACGAGTCGGCGTCGAAGGCGACCACCGGGTCGTCCATCGGAAGGACCATGCGGGCCCCGAGATTACGGTGCTCGCCGGCCACCAACCGGACGGCGGTGCCGTACGCGGTGAAGCCCACCGCGTGGTGGGCGAACTCCATCGGCCCCTCGGTCACCTTGACCTCGACCACGCCGGTTCCGCCCAGGGTGATGGCCGAGGTCTGCATGCGCTCCATGGCCGACTCGCGGGCGGCGTACATGGCCTCGGTGAAGTTGGTGAGCTCCACGTTCTGCCCCGACTGCTTCATGGTGGCCCCCATCGTCCGCCGGGGGGCGTAGACGAAGCTGGCTCCCGCGGCCAGGCCCAGCGGGGCCCAGCCGGCGCTGTGCAGGAGGGTGAAGTCGCGCCCGGACAGGTCGGACACGAAGATCGGGTCGGCGCCCAGGGAATTCGCGCCGACCGGCCGCACCGCCGTGCCGGTCAGGGCCACCTCGATGTGGTGCCGCTCCACCGCCCACTCCACATGGACGCCGACCACCCCGTGGCCGCCGGCCTTGGTGCACTGGTCGTGGATGCGCAGCGTGGCGTTGGCGAACGAGCGCGCGTAGGCGGCCGAGGCATAGGAGATCTCCCCCTGTCCCCAATTCCACACGCCCACCGGGACCGAGTGCATGGACACCCCGCTGACCAGCTCGACCGGCTCCCAGCCGATCGAGTGGAGCACGAGCTCCTCGTCGATGGACAGGTCCGAGGTCATGCGCGGAGCGCCCTTGGCCGGCTCCTTGGCCAGCGCCGCAGCCGCGGCGCGCATCTCGGCCTTGATGTCGACCTCGGCGCCGGCCTGGTCCCCGCCGAGGGGCTCCGGCACGGTCACAGCAGCCGCACCGTGGGCCGCGGGGCGGGCATCGGGTCGAACTCCTTGAACCGGCGGACCCGGTTCCCCCGCAGGACGCACTCGATCTCCGAGTCACCCTCGCCGAGCTCGCGCTGGGTGGTGCTCATGGCCGCCCCGTGCAGCGAGTCGTGGCCGAGCTGGCCGCGCACCCGCTTGGTGGCCAGCTGGCGGGCCGCCGTCTGGGCATTGACCGTCTGGGAGATCTCGGAGCCGGCGGTGGCGCTGGCGAACATCGAGTTCGAGCCCTCGGTCAGGTACTGGGTGACGCAGTTGGCCCACACCCGCACCGACGCCACCGCCGCGGCGATCGACACCGGCGCGTATCCGGCCTCGACCAGCTTGGTCAGGCGCTGGCCGGCCAGGTAGGTCGTCCACGGCCGGCCGCCGGCCGGCGGGGCGCCACCGGTCACCCGCACCGCGGTCCCCTGGACCCGGAATTCGAGGACACCCATGTCGCTCAGCGGCTGACACGAGTCGACCACGCCGACCACGCCGTGGGCGCCACCCGACGCCGCCTCCTCGACCATCCGGGTGCAGGCAGTGGTGAAGCCTGCGGTCCAGGCGTCCTCCACCCAGGACTGCTCGTAGTTCTGGCCCCAGGACCGGTGCTCGCCGGAGACGAAGCCGTGGGGGCAGTTCCACGTCTCCGAGTAGCCGTGGACCCCACCCCATTGGGCGCCGAACCCGCCTCCCATCCCCATGGGCGACATCCCGTACCACTGCCATTGCATGACGCTGTAGCCCTGGGTGAAGCCGACCGGCTCGAGGCCCATCTGGAGGCAGGCGGCGAAGTCCGGCACGGTGAGCCCCGAGGTGAACGCGCCCTCGGCAAAGCGGCGGACGGCCGCTTCGGGGAGGTCGTCGGGAGCGTCGGCCGGGACGGTCATCAGTTGTCGAGCGAGATGATGGTGGTCGGCCGGGGGAGGGTGACCTCGTCGGAGGTCTTGACCACGGCGGTCCCGAGCGAGAGGAACTCGATGGTGTGGCTGCCCCACTGGTGGGACTTCTCCTCCAAGCGGACGCCGACGATGCCGGTGGCGTCCAGCTCGTTGGCCTCGTCCTGCATGCGGGTCATGGCCAGCTCGCGAGCCTCGTAGAGGGCCTGGGTGAAGTTGGGCAGCTCCACGTTCTGGCCGGCGGAGCCGAGCGTCGCCCCGAGGCCGCGGTGGGCGATGTGGTAGACGCAGGTTCCCATGACCAGTCCCTGGGGGATGTGGCCGGTCTGCATGAGGGTCCAGAAGTCCTGGCCGGACAGGTCGGAGGTGAACGGCTTGCCCAGCTTGTTTCGGTGGGAGACGCCGCTCTCCGCCTTGACCGCGGTGCCGACTGCGATGAACTCGGCGGCGTCCTTGCCCCACTCGTAGTAGTTGACGTCGAGACGGACCCCGACGACGCCGTCGGCGCCCAGCTCGAGGGCCTCCTCTTCCATGCGGGTCATGGCCAGCTCGCGGGCGTTGTACATGGCCTCGGTGAGCTTGGTCAGCTCCTGGCTCTGTCCCCATTTACGGGTCTGGATGCCGGTGTGGTAGATCGACGAGCCCATCACGAAGCCGACCGGGTGGAACCCGACCTCCTTGATGAGGAGGAACTCGTTGACCGACAGGTCGGACGTGAACAGTCCGTGTTCGAGTTCGGCGAGCCGGCGACTCGCCCCTTCGGGCAGGTCCTGGGGAGCTTCCTCCGGCGTGTCGGTCATGAATTGCCTCCGATGACGATGTTCTCGAGTGCCTGGCGCACGGCCTGGCTGTGGTCGGCTTCGGCCTTCAGGACGGCGAGCAGGCGGTTGAGCCAGGCGTCCATGTCGACCTTCTCGCTGCGGATGCGGATGCCGCCCGACGAGTGGCCGATGGCGCAGCGCAGGACCGGTCCGTCCACCTCGGCGTCGAACTGGTCGTCGCCCATGGAGATCGTCAGGGACCGGATCTGGTCGGACTTGCGGAACCGCCCACCGGAACGCTGGACCTTCAGGCGGGGCCCGAGGGCGTCGGACAGCTGGTCGACCAGGACCTTGACCAGGATGCCCACGTCGGAGCTGTCGGCGCGCAGCTGGGCCGCCGCCAGTTCCAGGTCGAAGGATTCGTCCATGCCGCTCATCCTGCGAACCCTACAGCTGGCCAGTGCGGACGGCCCAGCGGCGGCGAGGGCATTGCGGCGCCGCGAATGGGAACCGGGTGCGGGCCCGTCGCCACGCCGGAACCGGCGCGTTCCGGGTCGGGTAGAGTGTTCCGCTGCTGTGTTCTCCCCGTCGGCCGTCGTGGCAGTGGGGTCCGGTGCGGAGGGTACCCAGCCGACCAGCGCTCGTAGCTCAACGGATTAGAGCATCTGACTACGGATCAGAAGGTTGCAGGTTCGAATCCTGCCGAGCGCACACTGCCGGGCGCGCAAGAGTGCAACTGACATTCACCGAATACACCGAGGTCGATGTCTCCTGCCGACGCCGCTGGTAGAGCGTCTGACCACCCAGGCTCCCGGCGGGTCGCCAAGTCCGAAGGCGACCTCGCTTTCCGCATCGAGACCAGAGTCGGTCCCCGACCGGCGCTTCCAGGCGTGAGGACAATTCACCCAGCCCTACGGGGCCGACCCCGACCCGTTCAGCGTCACGCCGCACTGATCCTCCGTCTCGCCGGCCATCGGCCGGATACGAGGACGTCCCTCCCAGCGCATCCCACCGACCCCGAACACTTCCGACGAATTGAGCACCTGGGCATACAACGTGTCGTACGACATGCGGGACGGATTCTTCCCCGCCGTCTCAACGATCTCCTTGAAGAACCGAGCGGACGCCTCCTCGGAACCCTCGTGCCCGTCGTCCCAGGACGACGTCACGATCACTTTCGATCGCTGATCGAGGTCGCGTTTGACCGCGGTCAGCCCCGAGAAGTGCGGAAGTGGCCCGTAGGAGGGGATCACGCGGTTCCTGACCGTCGTCACCATCGCTCCGGGTTCGGGGGTCTCGGCGAAGAGACTCTCTTGCCGACACCTCGTCTGAGACGACCTCCCAACTTCTGGTGAGCGATGGCACGACGTCGCCTGCGGTGTGGCGTGCGACCGACGACACGCCCACGACCCCGGTACGAGCTCGTCGACGGGGACCTCCATACGGACCGGGGCGGTTCACGATGGATCCAGGCGACATGGTGGGAAGAGGGAAATTGGCCCTGTCGGCAACAATTGCGTTCCCCTAGGATGAAGTGCGAAAACGCATCGCTGTAGGCGGAGCGGAAGGGGTGGGAAGTGGCTGGATGTCGTCGAAGGCCCTACGGTTGAGTCCTCCGGGCGCGGAGCATTCCACGACCGATGCTCAGCATGGTGCTCTCGGAGGCAACGAGGCGTTGCTCGGTGCCGCCCTCGATCCACTGCTCGATCCGTACGTCATGCTTCGTGAGGTCCGGGAGTCCGATGGTCGCATCGCCGACTTCGTCTACGTCGACGCGAATCGGGCCGCCCGCGAGTACAGCCGGGTGTCCGAGCAGGACCTGATCGGAAGGCGCCTGCTGGAGTTCCATCCCGTGCGTCCTGGCTCCAGACTCCTCGACGCGTGCATCCATGCTTTCGAGACCGGCGAGCCCCTGAACCTCAGCGACTTCGTCTATGGCGGCGAGGAAGGTGCATCCGACCGCCATTACGACATCCGGGGAGTCAAGGTCGGGGACCTGCTGTGCTTGACCTGGAGCGACGTGACCGAGTGGTACGCACTGCACGAGCGGTTCCGACTCATGGCGGAGCATGCATCGGACATCGTCTACCAGTGCGATGCCGACTGGGTGATCACGTGGGTATCGCCATCCGTCGAGCGTGAGCTCGGATGGGACCCGGACTACCTACTGGGTCACCGTCCACGGGAACTCATCCACCCCGAGGACTTCGACCGGGTCAACGCCTACCGGATCCGGCTCTACGAGGGATCACTCGACACCGAGGAGACCGTGGACGTCCGATTCCGCCGATTGGACGGTGACTACCACTGGTTCTCCGTCAAGGCCTCGGTCGTCATCGACGAGCATGGAGGCCGCCATCGTCAGCCTCCGGAGCTGCCAGCGCGAGATGCTGGTTCGACGGGCACTGCGAACCCTGTCGGCAGGAGCCAGCATCCTCGTGCGGGCGATCGACCAGGAATCGCTGCTCCAGGAGATGTGCCAGATGGCGGTGGACGTCGGCGGGTACGCGTTCGGTTGGTTCGGGACACCGATCGATGACGTACGGGGGACCGTCGAGAAGGTGGCGGCGAGCGTCCATCATCACGCCTATCTGGACATGATCGACGTGTCGTGGCGGGACAACCCGCTGGGCCAGGGCCCCACGGGGACGGCCATACGGGAGGACCGCACCTCGATCGCGCAGGACATCGCCGGCGACGCCCGGATGCAGCCCTGGCGAGACGCCGCCCTTCGAGAAGGGCTGCGCTCGTCGATCGCACTCCCCGTCCGGGTGGACGGCGAGCTGGAAGGGGCCCTCACGGTCTATGCGCTGGAGGCGCATGCGTTCGACGAGCGGACCGTGAGCCTGCTGGAAGACCTCGCCTCCCAATTGGGCTACGGCATCGGTCGCCTTCGGGAGCAGGCGCGACTCATCCAGGCACTGGACGACCAGACCCTGCTGGCAACGGCGATCGATCGAGCCGAAGAATCGATCGTGGTCACGGATCCCGAGAACCTCATCGTCTACGCGAATCCGTCGACCGTGCGCACCTCGGGCTACACCGTGGAGGAACTCCTGGGGCAGAGTCCCCGGATCTTCAAGAGCGGAATCCAGGACGAGGCGTTCTACCAGACGCTGTGGAACGAGCTCCTCGACGGCAGGTCCTGGCGCGGCGTCCTGGTCAACAAGCGCAAGAACGACGAACTCTACGAGGAGGATGCGACCATCGCTCCGATCCACGACTCGTCGGGCGAGCTCATGGCCTATGTCGCGGTCAAGCACGACCTGAGCGCCGAGCGACGCCTCGAGGAAGACCTCATCAGGAGGCACCGCGACCTGGATACGGTCCGCTCGCTCATGCGGGAGGTCGGACCATCGGAGACACTGGAGGAGACTTCTGCCGCCCTCTGTCGTGCCATTGGTGGCATCGACGGCATCGACGGGGCGTACGTGGTCCTGCTCCGAGCGGGCTGTCCGTCGATCCCCATCGGGGTGGCGCCGGAGCTCCGCCCCATCGCCGACGCAGTGTCGCCCGTCTGGGACGAGAACAGCGCAGCGCTCGCCGAACGGACGGAACTGGGTTCGTGGTGGATGGACCTGCGGAACATCGAACCGTTCCGCTCCAATGGGCCCATTGAACAAGCGCTGGAGGCGGGCTTCGTCGGAGTGCTGCGGGTCCCCATCCGATCGGGAGGGGAGATGGTCGCGTATCTCGTCATCGGGACGAAGGACCACCGCTACCCGGACTGGGCCGACTCCCGGCTTCCCCTCCTCGACGAGCTGGGTGCCTTCGCCGGCACGCTCTTCGGCGCCCAGGCCGAGACCTACGGCCGGAGCGAGGCCATCCGCAGGAATGTGCAGTCGATCCTCGACACGGTGGCATACCACCCCGTCTTCCAATCGATCGTCGACCTCGCGACCGGCGAGACCGTCGGCTACGAAGCCCTCACCCGGTTCGACGACGGCACCCGACCCGACCTCTGGTTCAGCGAGGCATCGTCGGTGGGGTTGCAGTCGGCGCTCGAGGTTGCCTGCGCTGCAGCGGCGGTCCGCGCTGCGGAACAGCTGCCGCCGAACGTATGGCTGAGCGTGAACTTCTCTCCCGAGACGGCGATGAACGGAGGAGTGGCCCAGGTCGCGGCGGGTTCGTCGCGACACCTGGCGATCGAGGTGACCGAGCATGCCCACATCGACGACTACGACTCGCTGCGCAGGGCGATCAGGGGGATCCCGGGCACGAAGCTCTTCATCGATGATGCCGGTGCGGGCTATGCCGGACTCGCGCACATCCTTGCGCTCGACCCCGATGTGGTGAAGCTCGACATCTCGCTGGTGAGGTCGGTCGACCGTGATCCTGCCCGTCAGGCTCTCGTCACCGGGATGAAGTACTTCACCGGACACGCCGGGATGACGCTGCTCGCCGAGGGCATCGAGACCCGAGCCGAGGCAGAAACACTTCGAGAGCTCGGAGTCGACCTCGGTCAGGGTTATCTGTTCGGTAGGCCCGCTCCCGCATCATCTGATTGACACGAGGCACTGCAGGTTGGTCCAGCACTTCGGCCAGGGTCGGCGACCCGGCGGCCCGCGCCTCCGGGACCGCCACGCTGGGAACTGGACAGGGTCGCACCTGCGAGGCACCATGCGGAGGTGATCGTCCTCCACGCCGCTTGGGTGACACCTGCGGGCCGTCTCGCCTTGTGGGCGGAGGACGGGCGCCTACCGCGAACGGCTCCAGCCCGGCGCGGGCGACCGCCCCGGCGACCCCGTCCGAGATCCCATCCGTTCGCCCTCGACGCCGATGGCATCCGAGGAGCTGTCACCGAGCTCGGCGGGCTGTCGGTCGGAGAGCCGGAGCGATGGGGCGGGACGGAGCTCATGCTCCGGCTGCCGGACGCGGGAGGAGGGCCGGCCGGTTCTCCGTGGCTCGAAGACCAACGCACCGACCCGTCCTCGGAACCGTCGGTCTCGCCCGAGCTGCCCCTGTGGACGGCTCCGGGCCTGATGGTCGAGTGGGCCGACGCCTCGGACGCCCTCTCCACGTTGATGGCGGTGGCCGGCGACACCGCTGGACCGTCGACCGCGGACGATTTCGGCATCGCGCTTGCTGCCGACCTCCGGTTCGCCGCCCGGGCGGCGGAGATGGCCCTGGAATTGACCACCCGGGGGCGCGTCATCCCGGCACTCGAATCCACCGCCGACGGATGGTGGGCCCGATGGCGTCCGCTCATCGACGGTGCCGACCGAGGTCGTATCGAAGAGCTGGCGTGGTCGCTCCCCGTTGTGTTCCTGGCCGCGGGCGCGCCCGGCGGGGGCTCGGATCCCGCTCGCGACGATGTCGAACCGGAGATGCCCGGGGATGCGCTCCGATCCCTCATCTGGGGCTTCACGGATGCGCTGGCCCGCCGGTTCAGCCCTGACCGTCCGCCGGCCGAACGACGGCGCCGACCGAAGTCCGGTGGCCCGGTCGACGCGTGGCTTTCCGCCCTGATCTCCCCCGACGGATCCGTGCAGGCCGATGATGACGATCTGGCCGTGCTCGCCGGACGACTGGGTGCCTGGCAGGCGACGGCGACCACGCTCGCCGAGCCGGTTCGGACGTGTTTCCGGATCATCCCTCCTGTTGATGAGGACCTCCTGCGAGGAGCGGGCGACGGCGTCGAGCGGAACGGGCGTCGCCCGAAGGGCCGATCTGGACGGGTCGACGAGTGGCGGATCGAGTTCGCCCTGCAGGCGGCGGATGACCCGAGCCTGCTCGTGTCCGCTACCACCGTGTGGGCCGATGGTCCCGAGCTCACCGCCCTGGAGCGCCATGTGGAGCACCCCGACGAGCAACTCCTCCGTGGACTGGGTCGGGCCGCCCGGCTCGTACCCTCGCTCGGGCCGGCACTGGCCGACATGGCACCTTCCGGCCAGACGACCGACGCCAGCGGGATTCTCGCCTTCCTCCGCGATGGCGCCCCGATTCTGGAAGAGGCCGGGTTCGGCGTACTGGCCCCACCCTGGTGGCGATCCTCGAACGCGCGCCTCAGCCTGCGCCTCAAGGCCACGACGGGATCGAAAACCGCCGGTTCGACGGGCACCATCGGGCTGGAAGGTCTCTGTGACGTCCGGTGGGAGGCGGTGCTCGGGGAGGACAAACTCGGACTCACCGAGCTCCGTCAACTGGCGCGGCTCAAGCAGCCCCTCGTCCGTGTGCGTGGCCAGTGGGTCGAACTGCACGAACAGGATCTCGCTGCGGCCATCGCTGCAGTCGGAAGGAAGGGCGCGACCGCGGAACAGATGCCGGCCGGGCAGGTTCTGCGCACGGCACTCGGACTGGAAGGTGCCGCCGGCGGCTTGCCGGTGGCCGCGGTGGAGGCGGACGGGTGGCTCGGGGACCTCCTCGCCGGGGCCGACGACCGGCAACTCCGCTCGATTCCGACTCCGGACGGATTTGCGGGGGAGTTGCGTCCGTACCAGGAGCGGGGCCTGGGCTGGCTCGCCTTCCTGGGTGAGCTCGGCCTCGGGGCGTGCCTCGCCGACGACATGGGACTCGGAAAGACGGCTCAGCTGCTCGCGCTGTTGGTCGACGAGCGCCGCCATGGCGTCGAAGCACCGACAGCACGGGGGACCAACGCCGGACCGAAAAGGCGGAGTCCCATCCCTCCGCTGGGACCGACGTTGGTCCTGTGCCCGATGTCGCTGGTCGGGAACTGGCAGCGCGAGGCTGCACGGTTCGCTCCGAAGCTGTCGGTCTACGTCCATCACGGTTCTGACCGACTCGACGGCAAGGCATTCGTCCGCCACGCCAGCGGGACGGACCTCGTTCTGTCCACCTACGGGTTGGCCACGCGTGACCAGCCGCTGCTGGCGAAGTTTCCGTGGCGGCGGGTAGTCCTCGACGAGGCGCAGCAGATCAAGAACAGCGCAGCCCGCACGACCCAGAGCGTCCGTGCCATCCCGGCCGAAAGACGGATCGCCATGACCGGCACGCCGGTGGAGAACCGGCTGTCCGAACTCTGGTCCATCATGCAGTTCCTCAACCCGGGCATGCTCGGCTCCGAGAAGGCCTTCCGTGAGCGGTTCGCCCTCCCCATCGAGCGCGACGGCGACGACGAGGCCGCAGCCCGACTGCGGCGGATCACCGGCCCGTTCGTGCTCCGCCGTCTCAAGACCGACCGGTCGATCATCGCCGACCTGCCCGACAAGCTCGAGATGAAGGAGTTCTGCAACCTGACCCGCGAGCAGGCCACGCTCTATCAGGCAGTCGTCGACGACATGCTCGCCCGGATCGACGAGGCCGAGGGCATCGAGCGCCGGGGGTTGGTCCTCGCCACCATGCTGAAGCTGAAGCAGGTGTGCAACCACCCGGCGCAGTTCCTGGCCGACGGCTCCTCGATCGCGGGTCGGTCGGGCAAGGTGTCGCGGCTCGTCGAGGTGCTTGAGGAAGCGGTGGCCGAAGGTGACCGTACCCTCGTCTTCACCCAGTTCACCCAGATGGGGGACATGCTGGAGCGGCACCTGAGCCATCGGTTGGATTGCGACGTTCTCTGGCTCCACGGCGGGGTGTCGAAGAAGGCACGGGACGCGATGGTCGATCGGTTCCAAGGAGTGGAGGGACCACCGGTGTTCCTGCTGTCGCTCAAGGCCGGTGGCACCGGCCTGAACCTCACGGCCGCGACCAACGTCGTGCACTTCGACCGATGGTGGAACCCGGCAGTAGAGGACCAGGCGACGGACCGGGCCTTCCGGATCGGTCAGGAGCGCAATGTGCAGGTGCGGAAGTTCGTGTGCGGAGGAACCCTCGAGGAACGGATCGATGCCATGATCGAGGCGAAGCGGGCTCTGGCCGACCGCATCGTGGGTTCCGGCGAGGGGTGGATCACCGAACTGTCCACTGAGCAGCTCCGCGAGGTCGTCGCGCTCTCGGCCGACGCGGTCGGGGAGGATTGATGGCACCGCGCCGCCCGACCCCTCGTCGCCGCATGGGTCGTTCCCGGGCACCGGCCGATGGGTGGTGGCCACCCCCCTCCGCGCCGATCGCTGTCGAGGGCGGCCTGCAGGCCCGCAGCCAGCGGGGGCGGATCGGCGACACCTGGTGGTCGCAGCGCTTCATCGCGGTGCTCGAGACCTTCGGTATCGGGAGCCGTCTGCAACGCGGCAAGAGGTATGCCCGCACCGGTCAGGTGCTGGCGATGGAAGTCACTGCGGGCCAGGTGAAGGCCTCGGTGCAGGGGTCGCGATCCAAGCCCTACCGGGTGTTCATCGAGACGGCCGTGCTGACCGGATCCGAGTGGGACGCGGTGGAGTCCGTCATGGCGTCGAGCGCTGTCTTCGCGGCAAGGCTCCTGGCCGACGAGATGCCGGAGGAGATCGAGGAGGCGTTTGCCGACTCGTCGGTCTCGCTGTTCCCGACATCAGCCGACGAACTCGAGTCGGCCTGTTCGTGCCCGGACTGGGAGAATCCGTGCAAGCACGTCGCCGCGGTCTACTACCTCCTGGCGGAGTCGTTCGACGCCGACCCGTTCCTGATCTTCGCCTGGCGTGGACGTACGAAGGAGGATCTGCTGGCGAGCCTTCGAGCCCGCCGGCGCGGATCTGAATCGAGTCCAGGTCCTGGACGGGGTGCCGCTGCGGAGCCGGTGGATATCGGGCCGTTCGGTTGGCCGGCTGTCGATCGTGACCGCACCTCGGCGATGCAGGGGGCGGACTCGATGTCGCTGTGGGGAGTCGACGCCAACGTCGCAGCCATCCGGACGCGGCCCCGCCTGGCCGTCGCCCCCGATCTCGTCCTCCGCCAACTCGACCCGGCACCTCTCGGTAACGAGGGGGACCGGATCACCGAGCAACTCCGCGTGCTCTACGAGGCGATCACGTCGGGTGCTGCGACCCTGGCACTGGGCGACGAGGCCGAGCAGGCCACCGGCGTGGGCCGGCCGCCCCGTTGAGGACGTCACGGAGGCCGACGGTCCCATCGGAACCGGGCGGATGCGCCGGCTGGCACCGGATCGATACCACCAAATGGTAGTATAAAGTATATGGCTAAAGAGAAGGCAACCATTACGTTGGACCGCGACAAGGCCGCTGCCGCTCGGGCTCTGCTCGGCGTCGGCTCGACCTCGGAGGCCATCGACGTGGCGTTGGACCACCTCATTCACGCCGAGCGCCTCCGGGCCGATATCGAGGCGTACCGACGCACGCCACCGACGCGGGATGAGGTGGCGATGGCATCATCTGGCGACACCGGTGGTATCGGCGACGACACCGATTGGGATGCCCTGTACGCCGACGACCTCTCGTGACCGCCGCCGTTCGTCGAGGCGAGGTGTGGCTCGCCGATCTGGACAAGGTCCGTCCAGTCATCGTGCTCACCCGCGATCCCCTGGGACGGCTCCTCCACTCGGTGATCGTGGCTCCCGTCACCTCGACCATCCGGGGTCTGTCCACGGAGGTACCGCTCGGACGCGATGACGGGATCCGACACCCGTCGGTCGCGAACCTCGACAATGTCCAACTTCTCTCCCGCGATCGCTTCCGCAGGCGCATCGGACAGGCTCAGCCCGCCACGTTGATGACATTGTGCGCCGCCCTGTCGGTGGCAGTGGACTGCGGTGTCTCCGGCAGGTCGTAGGACGCCCGTTCGGTCCCACCCGACTGCGCCCGTCGGTCAGCACCACGAGTCCGGTCGGTCGACTCCATCGAGCCCAGGACGGGCCACGTCGATCGCGATGATCGTGGCCGATCATCGCCCTGCCCCCATCCTGACCTCGATGCCCTGCGCGTTCCGGCTAGTGGCGATCGGGTCGGAAATGCTCGATGAGTTCTGCCTGGTTGTGCACGCCGAACTTCTCGAAGATGTTCGACAGATGGTTCCTCACGGTGCTCGGACTCACGTAGAGCGCTTCGGCGATCGTGGATACGCGTTCACCGCGCAGCAGCCTGCTCAGGATCTCCCACTGCCTCGACGTGAGTTGACCCATCTGTCGGTACTCGTCGACGGCCGGGGCAACCTCGATCGAATCGAGTACCCCGGCGGCCCGGAGCTCTGCGCCGATCCGGCGGAGGTGCAGCTCCAGATCCTGGACGCGGTCGACGGGCTGAGGGAAGGCTCGTCCGATCTCTCCAACGAGGGCGAACCGGACGTAGGTCGGGTCGGACTCCAGGGGAGCCACCAGCACGCCGGCCTGAATCCACGAGCCGCCACCTGACGCGAAACGAACGCGGGGGAGGGCGAAGGGCGTCGCCGGAACACGGCCGAACTCCTCGCGCAGTTCGGCCGCGTCGAGGGGATGGATCATGTCCAGCAAGCTCCGACCGACGCACTCCGTGGGTCGCCTGCCGATGAGCTCGTGCAGTTCCGAGCTGACGAAGGTGACCGTCAGATCCTGGTCGGCGAGACCGATCGCAACGGGGACCAGGTCCTTCGAGAACCGCAGGGGGTGTCGCCCGAGCCGGCCCAGTTCGGATTGGGGTATGCACACGGCGACGCCGCCCCGCTCTCCGTCCACCTCGATGGCATCGACGAGTGCGCACACCGGAACGGGGTCGCCGCGGCGGGGATGGACCGATCGGGTGGCGGTGAACCCTTCGAACCTTCCCGCTACGAGGTCCGCGACGTCGTCATCCACGAGGCCGGCCGGCGACACGAACTGCTTCAGCGGCATCCCGATCAACTTGTCGAGGGGAAGGCCGGCCAGATCGGCGGCCGCCTCATTGGCGAGTTGAATCGTCCCCTTCTCGTTGTGCACGACTAGGGGGATGTCCAGTTGCTGCAGCGCCCGCGTCAGGTCGGAGGACGCCACCCGGTCGACCATGTGAGTGTCCGGTCGGTCGTCCAGGGCTACGGACTCCGGGCCGATCTCTGCCGGCCCGGAGTCCGGTGGTCCATCGCTCTCGACCATGGCTTCTCCCCGTCGCCGGCACTGTCGGCCCTCGCCCGTGGTCGAGGGGTGGAGGCGACGGGGCCATGCTAGAGCCGGCTGCTGAGCGGACACGGCGAAGGTGCAGATGCGACCGGTCGACCGGTGGGCCGTCCGGTCACGAGCCAGTTATACGTTGCACTGACTAATCTGGCAACATATACTGGTGCACCAGAGAATGAGGGGGAGATGCAGATGGCTGATCTCGAGGTACCGGTCCTGATCGTCGGCGGTGGAGGGGCCGGTCTGACGGCATCGATGCTGCTGTCGAATCTGGGGGTGGACTCGCTCCTGGTGAGCGCCCTGCCGACGACATCCATACTCCCGAAGGCCCACGTCCTCAACCAGCGGACGATGGAGATCCTCGCCGATGCCGGCGTGGCCGACGAGATCTACGCCCAGGGGACACCGCGGGCGAACATGTCCCACACCGGGTTCTATGCGGGCTTCGCCGGCTGGCCTGACGCAGGGGCGTTGATGGAGAAGCTCGAAGCATGGGGAGGCGGGGGTTCCGATCTGGACTGGGAGGCGGCGAGTCCCCGGGCATCGACGAACCTTCCTCAGATCCGCCTCGAGCCGATCATGCGCCGACGCGCCGAGGAGCTGGCTCCGGGGATGGTGAGGTTCGGCCACGAGCTGGTGTCGTTCGACCAGGACGACGACGGCGTCACGTCGACCGTCCTCGACCGCGAGAGCGGCAGCGAGTTCACCGTCCGTTCCGACTATCTGTTCGCCTGCGATGCGGGACGGATGGTGGGTCCGCGACTCGGCGTCGAGATGGTGGGCATCCGAGATGTCGGGAGCGTGGCCTCCATCCACATGACCGCCGACCTGTCGAAGTGGGCACCGGATCCTGAGGTGCTGATCCGGTGGATCTGGGTTCCCCACATGGCCACACTCGCGACTCTCGTACCCATGGGCCCGACCAGGTGGGGACCACGGTCCGAGGAGTGGGTATTGCATCTGACCTACGCGGTCGAGGACCCCCGGGCGCTCGACGACGCAACGGTCGAAGCGGACATGCGCCAGGCTCTGGGCATCGGTGACCACCCCGTCACGATCCACCTCATGACGAGGTGGGAGCTCATGGGGGTGGTCGCGTCGGAGTTGCGGGTCGGCCGGACGTTCCTGCTCGGCGATGCGGCCCATCGGCACCCGCCGACCGGCGGACTCGGGCTCACGAGCGCCACACAGGACGTCCACAACCTGTGCTGGAAGATCGCCGCGGTGCTCAACGGTGTGGCTTCCGAGGGACTCCTCGACTCCTACGAGCCCGAGCGCCGGTCCTCGGTTCAGTGGAACGTCGACAACTCGGTCGAGAGCGCGCTCAACCACATGGTGATCGGCGAGGCGCTCGGACTGACCGATCCCGACCTCACACCTGACGAGGGCTGGGCACGGGTGAGTCGCCTCTGGAGTGGGAAGCCGGAGGACGAGGCGTTCCGGCAGCGGGTCCGCACGTCGATCGCGAGCCAGACGATGGAATTCCGCAAGCTCAACGTCGAGTACGGCTATACCTACGACTCGGCCGCAGTGGTCCCCGACGGCACCCCGTCCGAGCCGTCACCCGACCCTGTCCGGATCTACCGACCGTCCACGCGACCCGGGAGCCCTCTCCCCCACGCATGGCTGGACGCGATCGACGGCGGGCGTCGTTCCACCATCGACCTGGTCCGTCCCGGTCGGTTCCTGGTGATCGCCGGCGAGCACGGGGGACCGTGGATCGAGGCCGCGTCGGCGCTGGGCGGGGAGACCGCACTCCCGGTCGATGCCGTGCGCATCGGTCATGTGGACGGTGACTACCTCGATCTCCGGTGCCGATGGCTGACGGTGCGTGGTATCGACCCGGAGGGCGCGATCCTGGTCCGCCCGGACCGGTTCGTGGCATGGCGCCATCTCGGACGTGCCACCGACCCCCGGGAGGAGCTCCGCCGTGCATTCGAGCGGATTCTCTGCCGTGAGGTGCCGGCTTGACGGACCCTCGGCCGAACCTGGGTCGTCCCGGTGGAGGGATGATGGTCTCCATGGAGCGAGAGACCCTGCAAGACCGGTTGGGCCGGGAGGCGTTCATCTCGCTGTTCCTGGCGAGCAACCAGTTCGACGAGCAGATCGAACAGCTCTGCCGAGCCGAGGGGATCTCGCACCCCCAGTACACCGTGTTGTGGGTACTGTGCCTGGCCGATGCACCCGGCGGGCTGCCCATGGGCGCCCTCGCCGACGGCCTGCTCACCCGGTCCGCCGACGCCACCCGTCTGGTCGACCGGTTGCTGGCGGCCGGGCATGTGATCCGTGAGCCGTCACCGGGGGACCGGCGGGTCGTGCTCGTCTCACCCACCGAGCAGGGACTTCGCCTGTTCGAGCGCCTGACGGCGGAGATCAAGGCGCTGCACCGGCGCCAATGGCGTGGGCTCGACGGGGACGAGATGCGCGAGCTGATCCGCCTCCTCAACAAGGCCCGCTTCACCGATGCATCCAGGAGCCCGCATGCCGAGTGAGATCGGGAACGTCGACGTCCATCACCACACGATCCCGCCTTTCTACCGCGCAGCGCTGTCAGGTCGCGGCATCGCCGAATCGGGCGGTCTCGACCTGCCGGACTGGACACCCGAGCTCTCGCTCGGGGTGATGGACCGCAACGGCATCGCCGCCGCGGTCCTGTCCGTGTCCGCCCCCGGCGTCCACTTTGGTGACGACGCCGACGCTCGGGAACTGGCCCGACGGTGCAACGAGGCGTCGGCCGAGGCAGTGGGATCCCACCCGACGCGGTTCGGGTTCTTCGCGATCCTCCCCATGCCCGACGTCGAGGGATCGGTGGCGGAGGTGGCTCATGCCCTCGACGTGCTCGGTGCTGATGGCGTCGTGCTCATGTCGTCGCACCACGACGGGTCCTATCTCGGGGACCCCCGTTTCGATGCGTTGCTCGCCGAGCTCGACCGGCGGTCGACGGTGGTATTCGTCCATCCCGTGGCACCGGCCTTCTCCGACCAAATCGGTGTCGGCATCCCGGCATTCGCCATGGAGTTCACCTTCGACACGACCCGCGCCGCATTCAACCTGGCGCATACCGGCGCGCTCGAGCGCTTCCCGAACATCCGGTTCGTGCTGTCCCATGCCGGCGGGACCGTCCCGTACCTGGTCGCCCGCTTCGACCTGCTCTGGTTCGTCGACCACTCCCTCGCCGAGCGGGCCCCGAAGGGAGGCAGCGCGTACATGCGGTCGCTCTACTACGACACCGCCCTCTCGGCCAACCCCCACGCCCTGTCCTCGCTCGCGGAGCTGGTGGGTGCCGACCACATCCTGTTCGGCAGCGACTACCCCTTCGCTCCGGAACTGGCCACTCGGATGACCGTCGACGGGATCACCGACCATCCGTCCACCGATACCGACCGCGCCCGCGTGCGGTGTGGGACCGCACTCGAACTGCTCCCTTCGGTTGCCCGTCGCCTGGGTGCCGGAGGTACTCCGTGACCTGCTGCCGGCGCTGCTTGTCGACCTGACCGGCCGCCCGGGCACGGGACCGGCCCGTCCGCCCCGAGCGGATCGTCGCCGTGCGGATCAACGCAAGGACATACCGCCGTCGACGAGTACGACCTGCCCGGTCAGGTAGGTCGATTCGCAGACGTCGACGATGACCGACGCGATCTCCGCCGGAGTCCCCGATCTCCCGAGTGGGGCCAGGGTGTCCATCGCGTCGTGTATCGGACCCCAACCGTCGGTCCACGGGGTCCTCACCAGACCCGGCGCGACAGCATTGATCCGCACCTCGGGCCCGGAGACGTTTGCCAGCAGCTGCGTGAGGTGGTTGAGCGCCGCCTTCGACGCGGCGTACGGGATGCAACTCCCGGTAGGCCGGATCCCCGCGACGGAGCTCACGTTGACGACGCTCCCACCGCCGTCGCGGCGGAGGTGCGGCAGGGCCAGCTTCGTCAGCCGGAAGGGGCCGATGACGTTGACCTCGAGGATCTGACGGAAGAGCTCGTCGCTCACACCGTCGAGGTCGTGGTGGGGGATCACCTGGGTGAAACCGGCATTGTTGATGAGGACGTCGAGTCGACCGAACCGTGCGATCGTCTCCTCGACGAGCGCCGCGGACTGCACGGCGTCACTCACGTCGGCTTGGACGTAGAGCCCGCTGTCCAGCGACGCGGCGACATCGAGGCCGGCCTGACGGGACGACGACGAATTGACGACGACATGCGCGCCGAGCTCGTCGAGCAGACGCGCCGTCGCCTCGCCGATCCCGCTCGACGAACCGGTGACGATCGCCACCCGGCCCTCGAATCGTCGGAGGCCCGTCACCGGTCGACCCGGCCCGACGGGCGCTGACCGGTGAGGGAGGTCGGGAGGGCGGTCATGACCGGGGGATCGGCTGGTGACCCCAGCGGCTGATGCTGTCGTAGCGGCGGTTCCCGTCCCACGGTGTGTAGACCTTCTTCGTGCCGAATCCGACCTCGACGAGGAATCCCGCGGGGCTCGTGATGTAGAAGCTGAACGCCCCCTCGTTGTCGTGGAGGCCGAGGCCGTTGGCGAAATCACAGCCGGAGGACCACGCCCGGTCGAACGCGAAGCCCACGTCGTCCCGATCGTTGACCTCGACCTGGAGGTGATGGAGGGACTTGCCGAGGTCCAGCGGCAGCTTGGCCACCGCGATCGAGTGGTGGCGCTCGTTGCAGTGGTAGAAGCGGACCTCGAGCTCGATCCCCTCCATGAGCTCGGTCTCGATCCAGTCGGACTGGACCATGTTGAGTCCGTCGAGGAGGAATCGCTCGGAGTCCTCGAACGAGGTGACGGCGACGGCGGTGTGGCCGGCACCGACACCGTCGGTCTGGAAGCCACTCCTCGCCAGCGCCGAAGCGAAGGGCGTCCCGGCCGCCGCGAGGCCCTGCACGAGCTCGAACCGGAGATGCCACGGGGACTCCGTGTGCAGGAGCCGGGTCACGTCCCTGGCGGTCGTCTCCTCGTCGTCACCCTCGGTCAAGGGGAAGCCGGCCGCTTCGAGTCGGGCCGCGGTCTCCTCGAAGGCCCGGTCGTCCACTGCCTCGAAGGCGAGCACGGAGCAGTCGTCCAGCGGACCCTCCTGGACGAGGACCCTCCTGGTCCGCCCGTCGTTGCGGAAGGTCGTCGACCCGTCGGTGGCGGTCTCGCCGGGGAGCAGGCCGACGACGTCGGTCAACAGGGAACCGAGCGCTCCCGGGTCGGAGACCTCGAGGCCGATGTAGGCGAATTCGAGTTGGTGGTCCACGCTCATTCCTCTCGCTCGGTTCCACGGGTCCGACAGGTGTTGCGAATGGTCCCGATGCCCTCGATCCGACTCTCGAGCACGTCGCCGGGCGTGAGGTACCTGGCGGGCTGGCGGGCGAGACCGACACCCGCCGGCGTGCCGGTGAAGATCACGTCGCCGGGCAGCAGCGGAAGGATCTCCGAGAGCTCGGAGATCAGCTGAGGGACCGTGAAGACCATGTCGCTGGTGCGGTCGCTCTGGACCACCTCGCCGTTGAGCGAGCAGCTGAGCTCCAGATCGTCCGGATCCTCGAACTCGTCGGGGGTGACGAGCCACGGTCCGATCGGGCCGTAGCCGCGGTAGGACTTGCCGAGCGAGAACTGACCGGCCGCGGCGAACTGGAGTGTCCGGTCCGAGATGTCCTGTCCGACCGAGAGCCCCGCCACGTGCTCCCAGGCGGACCCGACCGGCACCCGGTCGGCCCGGCGACCGATGACGACCACGAGCTCGACCTCCCAGTCGACGGTGTCGCTCGACAACTCGATGTCGTCGAAGGGGGCCGAGAGCGAGGCGGGGAACTTCGTGAAGGTCGCCGGGACGGTCGGAATGGACATGCCGGTCTCGGCGGCGTGCGAGCGGTAGTTGAGCCCGATGCCGAACACCTGCCGGGGCATCGGGGTCGGAGATCCGAGCTTCTCCGTCGAGAAGACCTGGCCCTCGCTCGTGTCGATCGTGCCCGCGGCGGCCACGAAGGCGTCCCAACGCTCGTAGATCGAGGCCAGCGAAGGGCCGAAATCCCCCTTCGTCGCGATGGCGATGTCGGTGGCCACCGAGTCCGAGATCAGTACCGCCCGGCCTCCGTCGTTCCCGATTCTCATGGTGCCTCACCTCCGTCGGTCGGCCCGTCGCCGGCGCCGAGCATTGCCTGCAGCGAAGCCACCAGCGCGGCCGCGCCGGTGGTGTCGACAGCAGTGCCGAACAGATAGAAATCGGGTCGCTGGAGCGCCGTGCTGACGCCGTGTCCGCTGAACCAGGCCGCGTAGGTGCCGTCGACGTCGTCGGCGTCCGTGCCGATGGTGACGATCCGTCCGCCGACGGCGTCGAACCACTCGGCGATGTCGGCCGGCAACGAGTTGGCCAACTCGGCGTCGAGGGTGACCAACCGCCACCCGGGGCCGAAGACGTCGTCGAAACGGTCGATCCGGGCGCCGGAGCGGACACGTCCCTGGACGAAGAGCGAGCCGGCGACGGGGTCCCCCGGCGAGACGATGCCGCCGCTCACCCCGGGCAGGTCGGGGATGGGCTGGCTGTCCACGCCGGCCATGGCCGCCGCCATCGCCTCGTCGCGCTGGGCGGCCTCGTCCGCGTCGGCGACGCAGATCACCTTGCCCAGTTCGACCGCGAACTCGATGAGCGTCCGGGCGTTCACCGCACGCTCGGTGCCGTAGGCGTCCAGAACGGCATCGGAGGCGTGTGCCGACAGCACCATGTCGAGCTTCCATGCCAGGTTGGTGGCATCACGGAGCCCGGCGCACATGCCCTGTCCGGCGAAGGGTGGCGTCAGGTGGGCGGCGTCGCCGGCGAGGAAGACCCGCCCCACCCGCCAGTTCTCGGCCCACTTGGCCTGGAACGTGTAGACCGCATGACGTTCGAGCGTGGCATTCTCCGGGGTCACGTCCCACGGTGCCAGGAGTTCCCAGGCACGGGCGGCGTCGTTGAGCTCGTCGATCGATTCGTGCGGGAGGCGCATGAACTCCCACCGCCGCCGACCCGGGCCACCCGAGACGACCGTCGTCGGGCGGTCCGGGTCGCAGATCTGCACGTTCAACGGGTCGAACACCCGTGGCTCGTGGAGGTCGACATCGACGATCAGCCAGTCGTAGTAGAACCCGAGGTCGGTCATCGTCGTCCCGAGGAGCTCGCGCACGGTGCTGTTGGCACCGTCGCAGCCGACGACGTAGCGGGCGGCGATGGAATGGCGGTCGCCCGTGGGCTCCTCCTCGCGCCGGCCGTCGGCCTGCTCGACGATCCTGGTGCGTCGCAGGCTGAGCGATACCGCCTCGGACGTCTGTTCCACTCCCTCCAGCTGCCATCCCCGGCGCACGCTCACCGTCGGCCAGGCGGCCGCGGCATGCTCGATCAGGGCCTCGAGAGCGGGCTGCCAGAACATGTTGGCTGCGGGCCATCCCGACGGTCCCATCCCCTCGGTGGCGAAGCGGAGCAGCACCTGGCCGCTGCCGTTGCGCCACTCGTAGACGTCGGCCGACTCGGTGATCGCACCGAGATCCGGGCCGAGTCCGCAGGCCTGCAGGATCCGCCCGATCTCGTGGTCGAAGTGCACGGCGCGGGGGAGAGGGTACGGCGAGGCGTGGCGCTCGATCACGACCACCCGGTGTCCGCGGCATCCGAGGAGGCATGCCAGGACGCCGCCGACCGGGCCCAGGCCGATGACGGCCACGTCGTAGCTCTCGGTGTCGGTCATCGCTCCCTCCCACGTCCGCGGCGATTCGCCGAACGCCGTTAGTATCTGATCATACGATCAGATAAGTGTCAATATACAGATCGGATGATTAGGATGGATGACATGGCGTCCCCGGCATCGACGACGGCTGCCCGGACCACCCGACCCTCGGCCGACGGCACCCGGGACCGGATCCTGGCCGCCGCCCTCGACCTGTTCTCCGAACGGTCCTTCGAAGGCGCGACCACCCGGGAGATCGCCGCGAGGGCCGGTGTCACCCAGCCGCTGCTCAACTACCATTTCCGCTCGAAGGAGTACCTCTGGCAGGCTTCGGTGGACCGCCTCTTCGGAGAGCTCGACCGGGCGCTCTCGGCCCGGGTGGAGGGCCTGCGCGGCGTGGACGAGCTGTCGGCGGCGAAGCTGGTCGTGCGGGAGTTCATCTACTTCTCCGCTGCCCACCCGCAGCTGCACCGCATCATGATGCAGGAGTGCAAGGTCGACGGCACCCGGATCGACTGGCTCGTCGACCGGCACATCCGCCCCCTCTACGAGATGACCGCGGCGCTGTTCTCGCGGCTCGTCGAGCTCGGCAGAGTGCCCGCAGTCCCGGCCACCAATCTGTACTACGTGATCACGGGCGCAGCGGCCACCATCTTCGTCCTCGCACCCGAATGCCGGAGACTGGGCGGGTTCGACCCGCTGGAGCGTGACGCTGTCGAGGTGCATGCCGACGTGGTCACGAGACTCCTCTTCGGCCCGGGAGAAGACGGTACGTCCCGATAGATGCCGGAGATCCGAGAGTTCCACGTGATCGGTCGCGACGCGATCGGATCGTCCGGGTCCGCCGCACGATCGGGCGACCGTCGAGCGGTGGCATCGAGAGACGCAGCTGGAAGGACGTCGGCATGCCGGGCCTCGGGCCGTAGCCTGTTGTCCTTCCCCGCATCCGAGTAGATGGTCACGTTCATGGTCCACTCCGCAGGTAACCGCTCCACGGCGCAGGTCCGACGGCAGCAAGTTCTGCGCGCGGCCACCGAGGTGTTCGCCCGAACCGGGTACTACGCCACGACGATCGTCGACGTGGCCGAGGCGACCGGCATCTCGCAGGGCTATGTCATGCGTCTGTTCGGATCGAAATTGGAGCTCTTCGTCTCCGTCGTCGACCGATGCAACGATCGCGTCGCCGCAGCACTGGCGGAAGCCGCCGATCGAGTTCCCGGTGGGTCGCCTGAAGCTGTGCTCGCAGCGATGAAGGATGCCTACGCCGACCTGATCGCCGATCGCAGCTTGATCATGATCCAGGTACATGCCCAGAGCGTCGCTGACGTCCCCGAGATCCGGGACGCCGTCCGGCGCGGGCTCGCCAAATTGGTCGATTCGCTACAGGTGCGGTCCCGCGCCGACGATGCGCAGGTGCAGCGTGTCGTGGCCTTCGGCATGCTGTGTCAGTTGATCGTGGCCGTCGGTCTGGATGACGTCCGCCTGCCGTGGGCGCTGACCTTGACCGATGGGATCCGGCACGCTCACCGACTGCCGGAGGTGGCCGACGATGACCCGCCGTCGGACTGAAGGCGCCCCCGAAGGGCGGATCAGGGGGAAACGGCCGACTGGCACAGCGTGTCGACCGGCGCCGGACGGGTCCGGGTCACGAGCTCGCTCGGGTCCGGAGCGACCGGGCGTGCCTACGAAGCCTTTGCCGTGATCTCTTTCCCGGCCGTGTTCAGCACGTACCACAGCCCGCCGGTGCTGTTGATGCCCTGGCCGGTGGCCTGGCCGGGCACCGAGTCCCCTTGCCAGAGATAGAGGGGCCACCCGTTGTAGGTCACCTGGAGGGTGCCGTCGGTCCGCTTCGTGGTGCCGAGGAGCGCGGGCTCCACCCCGGGACCGTAGACGGGGGCATCGGTGCCGGTCAGTAGCAGCGGAGGCCACGCCGAGGCACACCCGCCGTAGCAGGTCGACACCCCGGTCTGCTTGTCCGGGACGAACAGGTAGAGGGTGAAGCCGTTGCCGGCCACGAGGACGGTGCCGAGCCCGGGCACCGTGCCGGTCTTCACCTCGTAGAGGGGCGCGGCACCCGAGGTGGGCGCGGGGGTGGCGGCCACTCCGGATGTCGTGGTGGTCGCCGCGGTCGTGGTGGTCGTGGAGGATGCCGTCGTCGTGGTGGTCGTGGTCGACGAGGTGCTGCAGGCGGCCAGTCCGGGGCCGAGGGCGACCAGGACGGCGGCGGTCAACAGGCCGGACCGCTGGCGTCTCCCCCGGGTTCCGGAAGGGCGGCGGGCGACCCCGTCGGCGGGATCCACGGTGTGGTCGTGCAGGGGCATGGGTAGCGCCTCTCGGATCGAGCGTTCGGGATCGCTCAGGACGTCGAGGCCGCGGTCGACGGCTTCGTGGAGGGGGATCCACCAGGAGCTCCGTGATAGCCGCCGTGGCCGTAGAGGTTGCCGTGCCCGGTCCAGTTGGTGGGTGCGTTCGGGTCGAGGGGCACCATGGAGATCAGGCCGAGGCACATCTCGTCGGACGAGCCGTCCCCCCACACCACGTACCGGGGTGGGAGCTTGCGGAGCTGGGGCAGCTCCTCGCGCACCGCGGGGTCGTAGGTGCAGCTCACCTCGATGTTGTCGCCCGGGACGACCTTGACCCAGTGGGCCAGGTTGTAGCCCCGCTGGTAGTGGAAGTTGAAGTCGGGAACGTCGAGGAGGGTCTGCTGGCTCGGGGTCCCCGGGTTGAGGATGATCCGTTCGCTCACACCGGTCAGGTGCATGTGGGCCGCGAGGCGGACGACGTAACCCGATTGGTAGACGGGCCAGGTGCACTGGGTGGTGTCGCTGGTCGGCGGGTCGACCGGGTTCCGCCCGCAGACGGACTCGATGAGGTTGTCGAAGGTCACGGCACCCTCACCGAACCGCTGGCCCAGGTAGGCCAAGGCCGCCGGTCGACTGCACAGTGGACCCGTGACCCCGGCCGGGCAGCCGTAGTCGGGCGGCGCGATGTCGATGGTCTGGCTCTCCGGGCGGAGGTCGGCGGCTGCCGGCACCGTCTTCAGCTGCAGCCACGGCTGGTCCGGCCTGTCCCCGACCAGGCCGTTGAAGTGGACCTGCATGATGACCATGCTCCCGGCCGGCAGCGGGGTCCCGGTCGTCAGAGGTTCGTTGTCCGTCCCGGCGCCAGGTGCCCAGGCGCTGAGCCACGGGAATTCGCCCAGCCCGGCCAGGCTGTTCCCGTCGAGGGGGGACTCGCCGAAGCAGCTCCAACCCTTGTTCCCCGGATTGTTCGCTTCGGCCGTCGCCACCTCGTCGGGCGGGACGAGGAAGAGGATGGCGTGGTGCACCTCGACGGTGGCGGGTCCCGAGCCGGGGTGGAACTGGGACGCCACGATGTAGGAGTTCTTGGTGACGTGGGGGTTGAGGAGGATGCAGTGGTAGTCGTCGGTGCTGCCGTTGGTGAACACCGGCTTGTACGGATGGGGCATGGTCAGGTCGAGGGTCGACACCGGCTGGCCGTCGATCCGTTGCGGGCCGGCCTGGGCCGACGGACTGGCCAGGACGACGCCGAGGCCCGCCGCCACCACGGCCACCACCAGGGCCAGCACCGTGGCCACCCGGGATCGTCGGGTCAGCACTGTCCTGTGTCGGGCGTCGAGCACGGTCCCTCCCATCCCTCTGCTGTCGAGATCACCGGGTGCGGCGTCACACCGAGGAAAGTCGGCGACCCCCGTCCCGCGATCCCCGGCCCCATTCCCCGGCCCGGGATCCTCCGACCACCCTACCCCCGATCATTTGCCTCGTTCCGGCGGCCTGCGTGGGGGGTCGTGGGCAGCAACGACCCACGGTCATGGGCAGGAACGATGCTCGGGGGGGACCGGGGGAGCCTCTGGCTCGGTACCGTCGGTCGGCTGATCCGATCCGTGACCGTGGGCCTCCCGGTGCGCCGCGAGCCAGGTGTCAATTCGGATCGCTCGGTCGGGCGTCTCGAATCGTCACACCTCGTCCCTGTCCCGGGGCCGGATATGGGCGTACGGTGTCCGTGAGGGGCGAGGCACGAAGGGACGGACCATGCGGGCGCAAGTGGGGGACCAGCTGGTGAGGCAAGGGCGTTTGACCGGACTGGCCGAGGTGGTGGGTTCCGTCATCGAGGTCACGAACGAGGACGGCAGCCCTCCCTACGTCGTGAAGTTCTACGAGGACGGCGTCGAGAAGTTGGTCAACCCCGATCCGGACCGGTACTGGATCAGGGAGCACGGCGTCGAAGGGCATGGTCACGCGGTCTCGGACGACCGCACCAGCCGGGCCGACTGATCGCCCGCTGATCGTCCGACCGTCCGGGGTCGGGATCCCGCGTCGGGCCTGAACCCCGGAAGACGGTCAGCATGCCGGTGCGATCGGTCTCGATGTCCCGGGGTATCGGTGCACAGACCCGACGCGCGTACTCAGTCGTGGAGCACCTTCCACCACCAACCGGGATCGGGAAGGCTGTGGTCGAGACGGATCGGCACGGTCTCGGTCTGTGACCCCAGGGCGTAGCGGACCACGCCGACCGATCCGGCACCGGCCCGGACGCCGGACGCCGTCGCCGGGTCCATGGTGGCGGCGACCCGCTGGCCCGGCACGCCGAGCAACCACGCGGTGTGATCGGTAACCACGGGCTCCAGCAGGCGGGTTCCGGCCCACTCGGTCCTGGCCATGCCGGCGCGGTGGCTGGGGGTGACCACCGTCACCGGGACGATGGCCGCCTCGGTGGTGTCGAGCAGCTGCTGCACGATGGGCTCGGTGTAGAGGAGGGGGTACTCCGCCTCGATCGGGCTGTAGGGCACGGTCGGCGTTGTGGTGGTCGGTGGCGCGGTGGTGGCGGGAGTGCCGGCGGACGCGGTGCCCGCCTGAGGGGGAGGAGCCGGAACCGGCTCGCTCTGTCCGAGGGCCGAGGCGAGTACCAGCACCGAGTGCCCGTCCACGGTCCGGAAACCGGCCAGCACCATGCAACCGGCGGCCTGGGAGGTGTAGCCGGACTTCACCCCGACGATCCCGTCGGTGCCGATCGAGGTGACGATGTTGCGGACGTTGCCTACCCACGGAAGGTTCACCATGGGCATCCCGGCCACCTTGGCGAAGGTCGGGATGGCCATCCCCGCGGCGGCGATGCGCAGCGTGTCGGCCGCCGTCGACACGGACCGGGGGTCGAAGCCGCTGGCGTCCACGTAGTGGGAGTGGACCGCACCGAGCGAGATGGCCAGGGCGTTCATCTTGTCCACGAAGGGCTGCTGGGAGCCGGCGTCCCAGGCGGCCAACGTGTACGCCGCATCGTTGGCCGATTGGACGAGGAGGGCCTCGAGGAGCTGCATCTCGGTGAGTGCCTCCCCGGCGGCCAGAGGGATGTTGGTCTCGTCGTTGTCGAGGTCCACGCCGAATTGGGTGGCGTCGTCGGGCGTGACGGTGATGGTCGGGCCGCTGCTGCCGAGCGGCACCGGGTGGTCGCGCAGTACGACCAGCGCCGTGGTCATCTTGGTCAACGAGGCGATGGGCACGGGCTGCTCTGGCCCGGACTGTTCGGCATACCCGAGCGCGGGGATGTCCACGGCGGCCTGGCCACCGGACGGCCAGGGTGGGGCCGGCGGAGATCCGGGCACCACCGAGCCGGTGAGCCGACCGGTGGCGACCGTGGGCGGGGGTAACGGGTGGTCGATCCGCTGGACCGCCATCAGACCGGCCGAGACCACGAGCACCACCATGACCGCCAGCGACCAGACCACGATCCGACGCGCGGGTCGACGGCGGGCGTGTCGGAACCGGGCCGGCGGGTGATCGGGGGTTTCCGTGGGCGGGGTGGATGGTCCGTGGGCGGCAGGCGGGTCGGCCGGGTCACCCCGACCGGCCGTCATGGTCGACCCGGACAGGTCGCGATCGGCGGGACGGCGGGGTGCGTTCCCGCCAGAGGACGCCGGTCCGGCAGCGGAATCCGGTGTCGTCGGGGTGCGATTCCGCCCCGGCGTCGCCGACCGAGAGCGTCGATCCACGCCCGGTCGGTAGGCGCCGGTGCTGCCACGAGGGCCGTCACCTGCGGAGCTCACCGTTCATCAGCTCTCGTTGCCATGGCTGTCGGCCCACACCCCCATGTGCACCCGCGACGCTCACCCGGGACCCGTCGGACTCATCGGTGGCCGTGCGGAGTCCTGTTCCCCAGAGCCTAGGTGGCGTTCCTGTCCGCGTTCGGCATGCCGCCGCGGTGGGTGATGGTGCGGCGCCACCGGCCCGAATCGCCCCACCCCCGGGATCCCCGGTTCTCCTGACGGTGCTCGTCGGCGATGGGTGACCAGGAGACAGGGCGACTGGTCGATCGGCTCCGGTGCATCGCTTCCCGCAGAGCGCCGATCAGCGCGTCAGGAAGGGAAGGGTGAACCGCTCAGGCGGCGATCTCCAGGCTCGAGGCCCGGGCGGCCGAGGCACGGTGGACCTTGTGGGCCACCGAAGGGGCGAGCTCGAGGATCGACCGGAACTCGCCGACCGAGCTCACCAGCACCTCGAGATCGGTGATGGCCGTGGCGGTCGCCGTCCGGCGGGTTCCGCTGAGCAGCGCCATCTCACCCAGGAAGTCCCCGCTGCCGACTTCGGCCAGGTGGGCGACCCCGCCGTCGGTCTCCCGGGTCACCCGTGCGGATCCACTGCGGATGACGATGAACTCGCGCCCGACACTCCCCTCGCGGATGAGTACGTGATCCTTCGGGATGTGCAGGTACGAGGTCAACGCACCGATCCTCCGCAGCTGCGCCTTGGTGCAGTCGGCGAAGAGGTCGAGGTCGTCGATTCGGAATGAGGTCGTCGATTCCGGCATGCCGGGCTCCTTCGCTAGCAGGTAGTGGTCATCTGCTAGCTCGAGTATACCAAATTGATCGTGTTAACACATTGAATTTACGGTGACAATCGGAAACAGTGATCGTCGCCATCGAGCGGATGACCGGCAGGCGGAGGCAGCGTCGGCGCCCTGTCCCCGCCCGACGTCGATCGGGGATCGCTCCGCTGAATCCGGCCGTCCGCCGTGGCAGGCTCATCGGTGTCGGCGGGGCTCCCCGAGCCCTGACAGACCCGGGGAGGAGCACCATGGGCTATCCATTCGACGTCGGCGGGGTCGACGACTATCCGGTCAAGGTGGGCAGCATGCTGCTGACCCTGGTCGATCCCTCGCCCGGGTTCGAGCGGGCCTACAACCGCTGGTACGAACGGGACCACTTCTACGGCGGCTGCATGGTCGGACCGTGGCTGTTCGCCGGGAGCCGGTGGGTGGCGACCAGGGCGTTGAAGGACCGCCGGTGGCCGACGGAGAGCCCGATCGCCCGACCGACCGACGCCGGCAGCTACGTGGCCGTGTACTGGGTGGAGAAGGGTCACCACCACGAGCACTTTGCCGAGTGGTCGATCCACCAGGTGCGCGATCTCTATGCCAACGGAAGGGGATTTGCCGAGCGGACCCACGTCCACACCTCCACCTTCCGCTACGTCGGATCGTCCTACCGCGACGACGACCCGGTACCGATCGAGCTCGCCCTCGACCGCGGCTACGACGGCCTGATCATCCTGTGGTGGGACGCGGCGGAGGGAACCGGCGAGGAGCTCCACGGGACGCTGGTCGGATCGCGCCTGCCCGGTCTCCTGGCCGGGTCGCCGATCGAGATCGCCTCGTCGTGGGTCCCGTCGGTGCCCGACGAAGGGGATCGGGGCGCCCCGATGGACCTCGGCTCGTCGGCCGGGGGGACCGACCGCCTGGTGCAGCTCCTCTTCGTCGACGGGGACGTCGCTGCGGCCGTCGACCGGGTGCGGGCCTATACCGACGGGGTGGAGGCCGATGGGACGGCGAGCCTCCTGCTGTCGGCACCGTTCCTGCGCACCGTGGTCGGCACCGACACCTACGTCGACCAGCTCTGAGCCCGTTGACGCAGCTCCCGCCTACGACGTTCCGGCGGGAGCTGCGTTGTCAGTGTGCGGTCGACCTGCGCCCTCGTCCGGGCGGTGGGTCCGAGGCGAGGATGAGCGGCCACAGCCGTGGGGAGATCCAGTTGTAGAAGGCGTCGGCCACGGACTCCGTGGCATTGTCGGCGAAGACGTTGCCCGGTGCGTAGGCCGGGGTGTGGACCCCGTCGACGGACCGCACCTGCACCCCGTCCAGACGGGCGCGGTAGACGCCCCGCGGTGACACGAGGTGGCTGAAGCCGATGATGCTGACGGTGCCGGGAAACTCCCGTACCACCCTTCGGAGCAAGCGGTTGTATGCGGTCCGTCGCTGCGAACTGTCCGGATGGGACGCCGTGGCGGAGTCGTTCTCGTCGGCCATGGCCGGCATCGTGGCGAGGTCGACGTGGGCGCCGTGGGACGACGCGATCCTGACCAGCTCGCGTAACTGTCCGAGCTCGTAGCGCCTGAAGGACGGCTCGGTGATGTCGGTCCAGTGCCCGGCGCGGAACACGTCCATGACCTCCCAGTAGCCGGCCAGGAAGAGGACGACGTCCCCGCTGGTGGTCCCCGCCACCCTGGTCGCGTCGACCGCCGGCCACTGTTGATCCGCCGGGGTGGACTCCCGGCACCGGGGGGTCATCGCCATCTTCGGCGACGGGGGGTCGTCGGAGAACCAGGACGCGATGGCCAGCCCGCACCCGAACAGACCCCCGTTGACCACCGTCGTCCCCGGTGGCGCGGTGGCGGCCAGTGCGTAGCCGAGGGCGAGGGCGGTGCTGTCCCCGAGCACGACGACCTCGCGGGGTCGTACGGGCGCCGACATGTTCTGGTACCGGTGGACCGTCAACGCCGGGGGTACCGGGTCGGCGACGGCGATCGCCGGGGTCGACGCCGCGACGGCGATCGCCACGAGGACTGCTCCGACCGTGCACCGGCGGGAGCTCCCGGTGACCCTCCGGGGGCTCCGGCGGACCGTGCCCGCACGGTGGAGGCGATCGGTCATGGTGTAGGAGCGGGCGGGCGGGCCATGGCGGAGTCCTGTCGGCCGGGTCGATCGATCCGGCCCCGGGGGATCCAGCATCGCAGACGGGACCTGCCGTTTACCGGCGGCATCGTCGGGGTGACGAACGACCTCGTCCCCCGCGGCCGACGCCGAATCGGGCCTCGAGCCGCTACCCGGCCGTGTGGTAGGTGCCGTCGCAGCGGAAACCGTGGGTCGGCCCGCTCACCGGAGGGTCGTCCAGGCGCTCGAAGTTGCCCCCGGTGACCTGGCCCAACAGGTAGCAGGTGACCGGGACCTTGCCCGACGGGTTGCTCACCGGGACGAGGTTCCCGCTCTGGAACGCCGTGATCTTCCGGAGGGCCTGCAGGAGCGACCCCCGGCTCGGGTCGGTACCGGCGTTGCGCAGGGCATCGACGAAGAGCTCGGCGCACAGCCAGCCGGTCAGGGTGAAGAAGTCGGGGGTGAACCCGGGCGATACCTTGTGGACCCAGGTGGTGAACGTGGTGATCGCCGGGATCTGATCGGCGTCCCCGCCGAGGTAGAGCGAGGCCACCTGCTCGAGGTAGGCGCCGTCCACCGCCTGGGCCCCACCCGAGTTGGCCACCAGCTGCGGATTGTACGACGGGGCGCCCAGCACGACCACCGGGTGGAAGTCCTGCTCGTCGAGGTCCCGGAAGATCGCCGAGGCGTAGTTCTGGGGCTCCTGTTCGAGGAAGAGGATCTGTACGCCGGCGGCCTTCATGGTCACCACCTGCTCCGTGAAGTCGGTCGTGGTCGCCGGAAGGGCCGGATCCTCGAGCACCCGGTAGCCGAGGTGCTGCATCGCCGCCTTCTCGTTGCTCCAGGTCAGTTCGGTCGAGGGCAGATTGGCGATGATGGTGCCGGTGTGGAGCACCTTGGAGGGGAACATCTGCTTGAAGTAGAGGAGCGGGCCGGTGGGCCATCCCTGTCCGGCCGGCAGCGGACTGAAGTTGTTGGGCAGCTTCTCCGTTGCAGGATCGAGCGACGCCGTGACGTCGGGGAACCCGGGGTCGGCGGCGATGATCGGTTCGCTGAAGCTGTCCTCCAGCGACAGCCCGCCCACGCTGGCGAAGTCCTGCTGGACGACGCTCTCGGTCTCCTGCTTGTTCGTCGCCCCGGAGAATTGGTCGTCGGCGCTCTGCACGACGATCTTCCGACCGTTCACCCCTCCCTGTGAGTTGACGTACGCCGCATAGGCCTCGGTCCCCACCACCGCGCCGGTGAAGAGCCCGGCCAGCTGGGTGGTCACGTTGCCGACGGTGACCGAGTCGGCCGTCACCCCGGTGTGGTCGGCAAAGGCCGATGCCGGGATGGGCGCCGGGGACGATCCCGACGACGAGGACGCCGTCGAGTCGGTCGAGGAGCAGGCGGTCAGGAGACCGGCCACGAGGACCAGGCAGACACCGACCGCGGCCGCCGGCTTCGCCTGGGCACGACTGGGCACGCACTCACGTCGGATCATGGTCCCCCCCGGGATGTCGTTCATGCTCCGTCGAACGGTCGGGCCGCTACCCGACCGGTCGACGAACGCAACCTACCCGGGAATGGCGCCTCGGACCCGGAACCGCGTCATCGGTGGTGCGGGCGGCAGGCCGAACGGGACGGCGAGGTTCGCAAGCTGCGGGTGTGGGCAGGCGAGTCCGACGCCGTCGGCCGGCCGTCCGTCGGTCAGCCGAACGGTGGCGGGCGGTCGGTGGCCGCGCTGCGGGCCACTCCGAGGATCATCTCGGCGAAGGCCCCGCCACCGAAGTAGATGGTGTGCTCGATGCGGCTGGCGAACCTCCACGCCGGTCCGACCCGTGCATAGGTGTCCTCGTAGACGACGCCCACGTCGAAGAGCTCGTTCCTGCCCTCCCACTCGACGCCGTTGCGGTTGAAGGCGTGGACCCGCCCGACGGCTCGGTCGGGCCCGTTGAAGCGGATCTCGTGGGTCGAGGTCGTATGGAGGCAGAAGGCGAACACCGACATGGCGTCCGGCAGCCACGCCGCCACCTCCTGCGGGGTTCCGGCGATGCCGCTCGCCGACGTGTAGTCGACGAGGGCGTCGGGGAGGAACAACGCCTCCCACCGTCCCCAGTCCCGGTCGTCCACCGCGTAGGCGTACGACGTGGCGAGGTCCTGGATCGCCAACTGGTCGGCCAGGCGCTCCGGCCCGGGGACCCGTCCATCGGCATCACGTTCGTCGGTCGTCATCGATCCTCCCGGCCGTCCCCGGCAGCAGTCTGTCAGCCGGTCCCGGCCCCCGCGTGCCCGCCCGTCGACCGGCGTCATCCCGGTGCCCCGGCACCCCGGAGCGCCCCGACCCCGGGTGCGCCGACCGACCGGGACCTAGTATTGCCGCATGGCTGAATCCCCTCCGACGGACGCGGGTTTCGACCCCGAGGCCGTCCGTGCCAAGTACCTCGCCGAGCGCGACAAGCGGCTGGTCCCCCATCGGGCCGACATCCGCGACCTGCGGTCCGACGAGTACTTCGCCCGGTACCGCGACGACCCGTTCACGCCGTACGTCGACCGGGAACCCGTGGCCGACGACGTCGACGTCGTCATCGTGGGCGGGGGGATCGCGGGGATCCTCGCCGGTGCCCGACTCCGGGAGGCCGGCCTCGGACGGATCCGGATCATCGACCAGGCGGGTGGCATCGGCGGCACCTGGTACTGGAACCGGTATCCGGGGGTGATGTGCGACGTCGAGTCGTACATCTACCTCCCGATGCTCGAGGAGCTCGACTACGTCCCCAAGCACCGGTACGCATTCGGCGAGGAGATCCTGCACCACCTCGAGGCGGTCGCCGACCGGTTCGACCTCGTCGACGACGCGCTGTTCCACACCGGGGTGACCACCGCCGAGTGGCAGGAGGACGCGAGCCGGTGGCGGGTCCGCACCGACCGGGGCGACGAGGTCACCTGCCGCTGGTACGTCCTGGCCGTCGGGATCCTCAACCTCATGAAGCTGCCCACCATCCCGGGCATGGAGGAATTCGCCGGGCACTCGTTCCACACGGCGCGCTGGGACTACGGGTACACCGGCGGAGCCCCGGGCGAGCCCCTCACCGATCTGGCGGACAAGAAGGTCGCCCTCATCGGCACCGGGGCGTCCGGCATCCAGTGCGTGCCGCCGCTGGCCGAGGCGTCGGAGGAGCTCCACGTGTTCCAGCGCACGCCGTCGGCGATCGGCGAGCGGGGCAACCGGCCCACCGATCCCGACTTCGGCAAGGACCACGGGACGGGCTGGCAGCGGGAGCGCATGGACAACTTCCAGGGGATCATCATGGGCCGGCCGGTGGAGGTCGACCTGGTGGACGACGGATGGACGCACGACTACGCAGGCGCCCGGAACGTCCCCCGCCGCAAGGGCATGACGACGGAGGAGTACCTGCGTGCCGTCGAGGAGATCGACTTCGGGATCATGGAGGCGCACCGGCGCCGGGTGGAGGAGCTGGTGGCCGACCCGGCGACCGCCGAGATCGTCAAGCCGTACTACCGCTACATGTGCAAGCGTCCCTGCTTCCACGACGAGTACCTGCCGGCCCTGAACGGGTCCAACGTCACCGTGGTCGACTGCCCGGGCGGGATCGAGCGGATCACCGGGCAGGGCCCGGTCGTCGACGGGCACCAGTACGAGGTCGACTGCATCGTCTACGGCACCGGGTTCGAGGCCGAGCTCACCCCCCTCTTCCGTCGCGTCGGCCACGACATCGTCGGTCGCAGCGGGGTCACCCTGGCCGAGAAGTGGGCGGACGGGGCCGCCAGCCTGTTCGGGATGATGAGCCGGGGGTTCCCCAACATGTTCGTGATGCCGGCCCCGGGCCAGCAGGCGGTGGTGACGGTCAACTACACCCAGCTGGCCGTGCTCGGCGCCGAGTTCGTCGGCGGCGCCGTCGGGCAGCTGGAGCGGAAGGGCGTCGGGGTGTTCGACGTGAGCGCCGAGGCCGAGGCGTCGTGGACCGAGGAGATCGTAGGCTCCTTCGTCGACGCCAGCGCCATCATGTCCGCGTGCACGCCGTCGCGCATCAACAACGAGGGCCATCCCGAGGAGATGAATCCCCGCAACGGCAACTACGGCCGGGGACTGGGTGACTGGTTCGCCTACCGCGATCTGATCGAGCGCTGGCTCGAGGCCGGCAGCCTGGAGGGCCTGGAGCTCGAAGTCCCGTCGACGGACACGTGAGCGGTCGCCGGCGGGTCGCCGTCGTCACCGGCGGCGGGGGCGGGATCGGAGCGGGCATCGCCGAGGAGCTCGGCCGCGACGGCTGGTTCGTCGTCACCGTCGACCCGCTGGTGACGCTCGACGGATCGGCGCGGCTCCCGGATCCCGAGGAGTCGACGGCCGATCGGATCGTGGCCGCCGGTGGCTCGGCCAGGGCCTCGTCGACGTCGGTCACCGACGCAAAGGCGGTCGCCAGCCTGTTCCAGGAGCTGGTCGAGGAGCACGGCGGCCTCGACGCCGTCGTCAACGTCGCCGGCATCACCCGGCAGACCTACTTCGGGAAGGGCACCGAGGAGGACTGGCTGGCGGTGCTGGCCGTGCACCTCGAGGGCTACCTCAACGTGCTCGAGGCCGCACTTCCGCTCATGGCCGCCGCCGGCTACGGGCGCATCCTCGGGGTGACCTCCGGTTCGGGGTGGCGGGCCGCCGACGCCGGTGCGTACAGCTGCGCGAAACGTGCCATCGCCGCACTCACCTGGCAGCTGGGCCGCCAGGCGCCGCCGGGGGTCACCGTCAACGCCATGTCGCCCATCGCGGCCACCCGGATGATGGCCTCGGCCCTCGAGCGTGCCCGCAAGGCGGGCCGGTCGGGTGGTGGTGGCATCTCCTTCCTCTCGGTGCCCCAACCCGAAGACCTGGGCCCGTTCGGCGCCTACCTGGTCGGTGAGGAGTTCGGGTGGTGCTCCGGCCGGGTGCTGTTCGCCGGCGGACCGGAGGTGGCCGTGGTCGACGAGCCCCGCCTCATCGAGGTGGTGCGCACCGATCCCGCCCGCTCCCTCGCCCGGGTGCTCGACGACGTCGTCCCCGCCGCCTTCGCCAGGGCCGAGGCCGACCAGGCGAGCGCCGGTGGCGGGAACCCCCGCTTCGGGCCGGTCTTCGACCAGGAGGACGAGTCCGGGGACGTACCGACATCGGTGCGCTCGTGCGTCGTCGTGTCCGACCGGCCGGAGCTGACCCAGTCGCTCGTCACCGCGCTCGAGGCCCGGTCCTTCCGGTGCCGCCTGGCCGAGCCCGTGCGCGGCTTCGGCGAGGCCGCCGCCGCCTTGCGTACCGCGGTGGGAGCCGAGGGGCCGATCGACGCGGTCGTCGTCGCCCCCACCGGCCCGCCGCCGGCCCCGTCGGCCGGTGGTTGGGAACAGGTGCTCGCCGGGCACCGGGACATCGTCGGCCGCATCCACACCGATGCCGGATGGGCCCGGGCGGTCGCCGACCACGCCGCCGACGTCGGACGCCCGGTCCGGCTGGTGACCCTCACCGATGCCGTGACGACGGGAGGGCGCAGCCGGGCACAGGCCGTCGCCCAGCACGCGCGGGTCGCCGCCGGTGCCACCGAGGGTCGGGTCACGGCGTTCGCCGTCGGCCTCGAGGCCCCGGAGGAGGCCGCCGCTCGCACCGCGGGCGGGCTCGTCGCCCACCTTCTCACCCACCCGGAGGCGGCTGCGCTGGCCGGAGCGGAGCTGGCGGTCGGCGACGGCTGGCTCGGCCTGCGCAGCCATCCCCGACCGATCGGTGCCGTCACGTTCGGTGGACCCGCGCTCCCCGATTGGCTCGACGGGACGCTCCGCGAGATCGCCGGTGCCACCGGGCACGCCCCGGGCCCGGAGGCGGGATGACCGATCGACCCACCCGCGTGGTGGACGCCCATGTGCACATCTGGGATCCGGCCCGCACCGACTGGTATCCGTACCTGTCCCGTCCCCAGGGCCCGGACACGGCGGACGTGTCGCGGATGTACCGCCGGTTCGACGTCGAGACCTACCGGGCCGAGGCGGCCGGGTGGAACGTCGTGAAGTTCGTCAACGTGGCCGCCGCGACCGGCCCCCACTCGATCGACGAGACCATCGAGCTCGACAGCGAGTCGCCGGCCAGGGGTGGTCCCGACGCCATCATCGGCGGCATCCCCCCGACCGAGACCGTGGCCGGGGCCACGGAGCTCCTGGACCGCCAGATGACCGCATCGCGCTTCCGGGGCGTCCGCCCCATGGGCCGCCACGAGGGACCCCTTCCCGACCCCGGCGTGCTCGCTGCGTTGCAGGAGCGGGGCCTGGTGTTCGAGCTCATGGCCCATACGGATCAGCTCGGGACGGCGGCCGCCGGACTCGCCGGTCTCGACGGGCTGTCGGTCGTGGTCGAGCACACCGGATGGCCCCGTTCGGGTTCCGACGAGGAGCTCGGACTCTGGCGGGACGGCATCGACGCGCTGGCCGACGTCGGCGACAACGTGGTGTGCAAGCTCTCGGGTCTGGCCATGCCGTTGGAGACCATCGGGGTCGACGCCTTCGCCCCGTGGATCGAGTACGCCATCGAGGCGTTCGGCGTCGACCGGTGCATGTTCGCCAGCAACTTCCCGGTGGACTCGATGTACGGCACGTTCGACGAGCTCTACACCGTGTTCAGTGAGGTCACGGCCGGTCTGGACGCCGGATCCCGGGCGAAGCTCTTCGCCGGCAACGCCGAGCGCGTCTACCGCTGCTAGGCGGGGAGTTCAGCCGAGCGCTTTGGCGAGGAGCTCCTGGAGCTCGACCCGCTCGTGAGGGGCGAGCAGCCCCAGGACGTCGTCCTCGACGCTCTCGATCCCCTTTTCGGCGTTGTCGAACGCCCGCAGTCCCTCATCGGTGATCTCGACAAGGTGGCGGCGACGGTCGGACGGATCGCGTCGGCGGAGGGCGAACTCCCTCGACTCGAGGTCGTTGAGCAGCAGCACGAGGTTGTTGGCATCGACGCACAGCATCTCGCCGAGCTCCTGCTGGGGGAGGGGGCTGTGGTCGCGCAGCATGGCGAGCGTGGCGAACTCCTTGACGGTCATGCCCAGCAGCTCCTCGGACGTGCGCCGGTAGATGAGCCTCGACAGCTGGGTCACCAGGACCGTCACCCCGGGTGTGGTGCTCGTCGACATCGGTCGGAGTATAGCCGAATCCATCCTGAAGTGACGACTACCACCGCTACTTGACACTCACTAGATCAGTGACTATCAATGCATAGGGAACCTGCACCCCCCAGAGACCCCTGTACCCCCCCAAAGACCGAGGAAGCTCCCATGCCGTCGTCCATCCGCGGCTTCGTCCACGAACGTCGCCGCTGGGTCGCCCTGATCGTCGTCTGCTTCGCGATGTTGATGAACACGCTCGACCAGACGATCGTGAACGTGGCACTGCCCACCATCCAGCGCGATCTGCACTTCACCCAGGCCTCGCTCGCCTGGGTGATCGACGCCTACCTGATCACCTTCGCCGGTGCGCTCCTGCTGGCCGGTCGACTCGGTGACCTCATCGGCCGGAAGCGGGTCTTCCTGGTGGGCCTGGCGCTGTTCACCCTGGCCTCGGCCGCATGCGGCGCGGCCGACACCCAGGCCCTCCTGGTCGGAGCCAGGTTCGTCCAGGGGCTCGGTGCCGCGCTTTCGTCGTCGGTCATCCTGGCGATCATCGTCGCCGACTTCCCCGTCCCCGCGGAGCGGGCCAAGGCGATGAGCTCGTACATCATCGTGGCCGTCGGCGGCGGGTCGCTCGGGCTCCTGGTCGGTGGGTACGTGACCCAGGCGCTGAGCTGGCACTGGATCTTCTTCATCAACATCCCCATCGGCATCGCCACGTTCGTCGTCGGGACCATGCTCATCGACGAGAACGTCGGTCTGGGGGTCCGGGCCGGACTGGACGTCGGCGGCGCCGTGCTGAGCACCGGTGGGCTGATGCTCGCCGTCTACGCCATCGTCAGCTCGACCCAGTACGGGTGGCGGTCGTCCCACACCCTGGCCTTCGGCGGCGGGGCGGTCATCGTGCTCGCCGGGTTCGCCCTGCTCGAAAGCCGGCTGACCCATCCGATGATGCCCCTGCAGGTCATGAGATCACCGGGCCTGCTGACGTCGAGCCTGGTCCGGGGACTGATGGTCGTGGGCATGTACAGCACGTTCTTCATCGGGGTCCTCTACTTCCAGCGCGTGCTGGGCTTCGACCCCGTCGTCACCGGCCTGGCGTTCCTCCCCCAGACCCTGATGGTGGCGGTGATGTCCTCCGGGATCACCGCCCGGGTCATGGGCAGATTCGGGCCCAGGGCCACGGCGCTCGGTGGCCTGGGGGTGGTGGCCGTCGGACTCCTCCTGTTCGTCGGATCCGGGGCCCATACGGCCTACTTCCCGCAGATCTTCCTGGCGGTGCTGCTGATCGGCTTCGGGGCGGCAGCGGCGTTCACGCCCCTGCTGACCATCGCCCTTGCCGCGGTGCCGGCCAAGGATGCGGGCATCGGATCGGGCATCGTCAACGTGTCCCAGCAGGTGTCGGGTGCGCTCTCGGTGGCGGTCCTCGGGGCGATATCCGCCGGTCGCACGGCCTCGCTCCTCGCCTCGGGACATTCGGCCATGGACGCGCTGGACGGTGGGTACCGTCTGGCCTTCGTCGTCGCCCTGGCCAGTGTCCTGGTGGCGATCGTCCTCGGGTTCCTCATCATCAAGCGGCCGAGCGCTGCACCGGTCGTCGACGAGGAGTTCGAAGCGGAGTCCGAGACGTTGATCGCCGAGATCATGTGAGCGATCGCCCCGGCGCAGGCGGCGGACCCGGCGGATGCCGGGCCGGACACGTTGCTCGGTGGTCATCCGGAGGATCCCGGCCGATCTGACGATGGCGCCGGATCGTCCGCTGTGCCACTATTCCCTGCCACCAGCCCGTGATGGTCTGGAAAAGTGAACGACGGGAGCACGGGAACATGGGCGGGTTACTCGGCATCAAGAAGGCTCTCGTGGCGGGTGCCTTGGTGGTGGTCAGCGCAGTAGGTGCGGCCGGCGCGCCGGTCGGCATGCACGTGGCGCAGGCCGCTGCGCAACCGAGCTGGTCTACCGAAAGCGTGCCGTCCGGCACGGGCCCGCTCTATGCCATCGCATGTCCCAGTAGTTCCGAGTGCTTTGCGGTAGGAACGAGCATCCTTGCCACCGAGAACAGCGGCGCGACCTGGACGACAGAGCCATTTCCGGTTCCCGTGTCCGACCTCTATGGCATCGCCTGCCCATCGGTGTCCGATTGCTACGCGGTCGGCCAGTACGACGACGCCAATGGGGTGATCCTTGCGACGACCGATGGTGGGTCGACGTGGGTGTCACAGCCTCTTCCCGTCGGGGTCTTCAACATCGGTCTATCGGCCGTGTCATGCATGTCCACCACGCAGTGCGTCGCCGTGCTGAGCGACAACACCAGTGACGGGCCGGTGCTCGCGACCGGCAACGGTGGGTCGACGTGGACGAACGAACCGGTCCCTGCCGGGGTCTACGGCCTCAGCGCGGTCTCCTGTGTGCGTTCGACATCGGTGTGCGTGGCAGATGGCCTGAACGTGGCGGTGAGGTCGACCGACGGCGGGGACAGCTGGACATCCGACAATTTCCCCAACAGTGCGATCCAGCAGTCGATAGCGTGTGCCACTGTCACAGCGTGCGCGACGGTCGGCGGGTCCGATACGACGCCCACTGTCGGCTTCACGAGCAGCACGGGTGGCGCCACATGGAATTCGTCGACCGTTCCGAGCGGCACGGCGACGTTGACCGGGGTGGATTGCATCACATCCACAGCATGCGTTGCGGTGGGAACCCTCGGCTTTCCGGGCTTCATGGCAATTGTCGTTTCGAGCAATGGCGGATCCGTCTGGAATGCGGAGATCCCGCCCGCAGTATCGGGTGACCTGGCCATGGTCGCCTGTCCGTCGACAACCAGCTGTGTCGCCGTCGGGCAGACCACAGCGGGAGACGGACTCATCGCCGACAACGGCTCGGTGGTGATGTTTCCGGATGCACAGTCCGTGCGGTTCACCTCGACTGCTCCTTCAGAGGTGACGGTCGGCGCCGCCCCGTATGAGCCTCAGGCGCAGTCTTCGTCGGGACTGACGCCGGCGATCACGATCGACCCGGACTCGAGCGGCTGCAGTCTGGTGGGGACCGACATCCACTTCAACGGACTAGGCACCTGCGTCATCGATGCGAACCAGGCCGGAAATGGTGAGTTCACGCCTGCACCCCAGGTCCAGCAGGTGATCCCGGTTCTCAGCCCTCCGGTGGATACAGGCACCCTCACGACATCGGTGGTCGGTATGGCGGCACTGCCGGATGGATACGGGTACTGGTTGGCGAGCGCCTCCGGCGGAGTTTCCGCACACGGCAGTGCCCAGAACTACGGCTCGATGGCCGGGCGACCGCTGAACTCACCGATCGCCCATATCGTTTCGACCGCGGATGGTCTGGGCTACTGGCTGGTGGCAGGGGACGGTGGCACATTCGCCTTCGGAGATGCCGGATTCTTCGGGTCGATGGGTGGGCAGCACCTGAACGCTCCAGTGGTGGACATGGCGCCGACCCCGGACGGACGCGGCTATTGGCTCGTCGCCGGCGATGGTGGGATCTTCGCCTTCGGTGATGCTCGTTTTCAAGGTTCGATGGGTGAACATGTCTTGAACCAACCGGTGGTGGGTATCGCCGCCGACTCGCAGACGGGTGGCTACTGGGAGGTGGCCAGCGATGGTGGGATCTTCGCGTTCGATGCCCCGTTCTTCGGGTCAACCGGCAACATCATCCTCAATAGGCCGATCCTGTCGATGGCCTCGATCCCGAGTGGAGCGGGGTACTGGTTCGTCGCATCGGACGGGGGAATCTTCGCCTTCGGAGGTGCCAAATTCCTCGGTTCGCTCGGAAGCAGTCAACTGACCACGTCGATCGTCGGCATGGCCGATGACGCGGCTACCGGTGGCTACTGGATGGTCGGTGGAGACGGCAGCCTCTACTCCTTCGGGGCTCCGTCCTATGGATCGAACTGACCGCAAGGGCTGACAAGGGCTCGGGTGGGATCTTCCTGAGCTGGTCTGGTTGAGGTGACAGCGGGCCGAGCCCGACCCGCCCGCGTCCTTCACCAGGGATCGACGTCAACCCTCGCGTGGTTCGTCAAGGTCTCGCCTTCCGGTGCCGTCATTCGGCGCCGCAGGGCACCGAACCGGACGTGGGTACGGCGCCCGAGCAGGTGGCGCCGTCCACGCTCACCGTGAAGATGTCCGACGGGACGAGCTCGACCGGAGGGAGACCCGTGGCGTAGGCACTACCGAAGGAGAAGGCGACAGCAGTCGCCTTGTAGTGCGACACGACCAGACCCAGACAGTCTCCGGACGCGCCCGCACTCCACCCGGCCGTGACGTCCTGGAAGACGAGGTCGGTGCCCGGATAGTCGCTTCCCGTGGTGCTGCAACTGGTGGCGGCGCCGGTGGGCTCGGTCCCGAATCCGGTTCCGGTGACGGTGATCTTCGGATGCTTCGAACCACCCTTGAAGGTCACCTCGGTGATGACCGGCGGAGGGACCTGGAAGCTCAGGACCAAGGTCTGGGCGGGGCCCGATCCCGTGATCGATGCGCCGACCGACTGGCAGCTGTCGATGCTCGGGCACGATGCAGCGGTCAGGTAGTCCGACGTGCTGCCCGGGTCCGGACTCGTGGTGTCCGACCACGTGGTCCCGTCCCAGGTCTGGAGGAGCGTCTGGTTGCCCGCTCCGTCCGTGGAGGACCCCCCGGCGACGCAGTCGGTGGCGCTCGGGCACGAGACCCCGCTGAGGAGATTCCCCTGACTGCCGGGGTCGGGTGAGGTGTCCACCGACCACGCGGCGCCGTCCCACGACTCGACGAGGGTCTGGGAGATCCTCGTCTCGGTGACGTAGTCCCCCACCGCAACGCAGTCGGTCGCCGAGATGCACGAGACGCCGGACAGGACGCTGTCACTGTCGGGGCTGGAGCCCGTGCTCACCGACCAGACGGCTCCGGTGAGGCTCTCGGTCAGGGCTTCGGTGACGCCCGACACCTCGTCGTAACCGACGGCCATGCAGTCGGTCGCGTCGGTGCACGACACGGCGTTCAGGACGCCGTACACGCTGGAGAGAGGCGGTATGGGGTCGATGTTCCACACCCCCGCGTTCGATGTCATCGCCAGTGGTTGCGCCTGTCCGGACAGGTCGAGGTATCCGACGGCGTTGCAGCTGATGACGCCTGCCGCCCGGGTGCACGAGACGCCGTTGAGGATGCTCCCGACCGGGCCGGTGGGCGGGGTGGAGGTGACGGTCCACACCCCGGCGCTGAGCGTCTCCACCAGTGCCTCCGAACCGTCGCCGGTCTCGTCGATGCCCACGGCGACGCAGTCGGTCGCGTCGGTGCAGGACACCCCGTAGAGGGTGCTGTAGTCGGTGAGCGCAGGGGCCGCGACCACCGACCACGAGCCGCCGGCGAAGGCCTCGATGAGGGCCTCCGTCCCTCCCCCGTAGGCCTCGGAGCCGACCGCGAAGCAGGTCGTGGCACTGACGCACGAGATGCCGTACAGCTGGTTGTCGCCGGCGCCCTGGTCGGGACTCGAGGTCACCGTCCACGGCGGCGCGACCGTCTTCTTCGTCAAGGTGGCCGCCGCCGGACGTGATCCGGCTGCGTCCGGGCCGGAGACCGCGACGAGGGCCACCGCCACGACGGCGAGCACGGCGGCTCCGGCGACGACGGCGGTGCGGCGCAGGTCAACCACGGCCCGACCACCGGGACTCGGTGACGTATGTGTCCGTGGTCGCGGGCATCACGTGCTGTCCTCCACGACGAGGGCGGTGATCTGCACGGAATAGAGGTCCCAGTTGTCCGGGAAGACGCCGGTGAAGTCCGTGACGATGTTGAGGGACGTGATGCTCCCGATCGTCGACGTCGTAGAGGCCAACTGGAAGACCGGGAACGAGTTGTCCGTCCAGTTCCCCCAGTCGTCGGACTCGTTGAGGTTCGGTTGCGTGGAGTTGTCGATCTGCACGGTCGCGTTGTCCCCGAGTAGACTACCGCCGTTGAGATTGTCGGCTCCCGTCCCGATGGTGAATTCGAACCCGTAGACCTGGTCGTCGTCGTAGAGCGCCCCAGGATTGGGGATCAGGATCGGGCAGGTGTGGTTCGAACCCGAGAGGAGACAGATGCCGGTGTGCCCGTCCGGAAGTGTCGTGGATCCCACGTCATCGAGCAGGTTTACGGTGGACAGCACCGGGGCCGGTGTGGTGGCCGGACAGCCGACGGACACGGACAACGAGAGTCCGGCCAGGTCCCAGTTGCTTCCGCTGAGGCCACCGGGCAGATCGGCGGTGATGGACAGGGACGACAGTTCGCCGGCTGTCGTATCCGGTGGGAGCGAGTCGAACGACAGCAGGGAGACCGGCTGCGGCTGATCGGCGGGCCAATTGTCGTTCTGGTTGACGTTCGGGAATCCGACGTCGATCCCGTTGGTCAGATCCAGGACGGCGGAGGCGTTGTCACCCGGATCGTTGCCGGCCCGCAGATCGGCTTTGCCGGTATCGACCGTCAGGTCGAGGCTGGTGATCTGGAGATCGTCGTCGACGGACGGGATGGCCAGGGTCTCGGGGAACGACTGCGACACATCGCCGACGAACCTGGTCAGTCCCTTGCTGCCGTCCGAGAGCACCGTCTTGCCCTGCGGGATGTCGAGGACCTCCGCCGGACCCTCGGAAGAACACCCGCTACCCGACACCGGCGACACCGAGGCCAGGAGCCGGATGCCCGTGACGTCCCAGGTGTCGTTCGGGAGATCGCCGCTGAGCTTGAGCTGGGTGATGTTGTCCAGGGTCACCCCGCTCGGGAAGTTGAGGAGGACTGCGTGCAGTGTGCCGTTCCCCCACTCGGCCCCCTCGTTCAGCCCGAAGTCCTGGTAGTCGATCGACTTCATTCCCTTGGTCGTCAGCTCGTTGACCGACAGGTCGACGTTGGCGGAGGATCCGCCGTTCAGATTGTCATTGCCCGTCGTGACCTCCAGTTCGAGTGAGTTCACCTCGAACGCGCCCTCGCCTCCGGTATTGGTCGGTACCGTGATGGAGCCGTGCCCACTCAGATCCCCCGAGGTACCGGGCGTCCCGAGCGGAATGATCGTGGTGTTCATGATGAACGGGTTCTCACATTGGTCGTCCTGGTCCGACCAGTAAGGCCCGACGGTCAGACCGGTGATCACATCGCCGGTCGCCGAGGTGACGTTCGGGAACGGTGCGGGTGCCGTCGGGTGGAGACCGCCCAGCTCGCCCGAGTTCTCACAGATATCCGCAACCTCGCCCTGGCCGTAGTCCTGGGTGAACTGGGTGGGTCCACTGGAGTGGATCCAGCCCAGCCCGAAGGGATCCGTGATGGTCTCCGCCATCTCGTGCGACAGGCTCTCCAGGACGTCCAGGCCCGGGCCGTTGAAACAGGCCGGGTCCACCGGGATCACCGCGAGGTTCGGAACGTTGAGGCCGGCGCCGTGGTACGCGTTGGTCGTGGTCGCCGGCGAGCACATCGCGTCGCCGTCCTGACCGTAGGCAGACGCGGTGATCGGTGGCGCCACGAAGATGTTCACCTGGGGAGACGTGTTGGCATTGACCGCCGACGAGTCCTCGCACCCGGCGAAGGAGCGCATGGTGGCGAACTCCATCACCCCGTTCGGAGACGTCGCCGCGTCCTTGAGTGCGTTCGTCACACAGCTCGGGATGGTGTTCTCGTCGCCCGAGTAGATCGGAGGGTTGATGTTGTACTGGGTGAGGAGATCGAAGTACGAGCTGCACACGAGCGAGGTGGTCATGGCGTCGATGTCCTCCTGTGACGGGATCGTCACACCGTGGGAGGCTTCAACTGCTTGGAAGTCGTCCCAGGTGAACGACGCATCCCCCCCGTCGGGAAAGAGGAAGATGTTGGTGAAGTCGGCGTTCGGCACGTCTGCGGCCCCGGTCACCGGTGCACCGACGTAGTCACTGAGGAAGTGGTCGGTGTGCCCGAATCCGGTGCCGCCGCTGAATTGGGGCTGGGGCACGCCGTTGCAGATCTGGGTGTTGTCCAGCGTGGCTTTGCCACGGTGGGCGACGGGTGACTTCGCCAGGATGACTGATGGAGCCCGGCCGGCAGTCGCCGAGCCGTGATCCCCGGCCAGGGTTCCGATCGAAGCGGGCACGAAGATGGCGCAGAGCAGGAGGCCGACTGCAGCAAGAGCCCCAGGGCGTACGGACGCGACATCGCCGGATCTGAACGGGCTCCGGCGAATCGGCCCGGCGCCCCTGGTGCGCCGCCGGCGGAGCGATCGGAGCGATGCCACGGCATTCACGCCTCGGAGAGTTGGCATCCCTACTCCTTCGGACGGCCCGCCCGGACCGAGCACCTGCGGCTCCATCCCGAGGACGTGCGAGCCGACCCGACGTACGAACGGAACTCTGCCTCGGCTCATCGTCCAGCCAGGTCCATCGAAAGTCAAGTGAATAATTGGGCGAGGGGATCATGTCGCGGCGAGCTCTGCCAGCTCCTCTTCGGACGGCCGTGCCGCAGCCAGCGCATCCACCGCGCCGCTCGAGGCGGTCGCCCCGATCCTCGCCGCCGAAGTCGGCGTGCTCGTCTTCGAGATCGCGCACGTCCGCCGGTCCGATCAGGCGAACCAGCAGGACCTCGGCGCACTCGCATGCGTATCACTCCACGAGCTCCGGACGGCGGGCGCCACGCTCCGATGATCCCCCAGCCGGTTGACATGTACCTCTGCCGCGAACGCTCCCTGCTACCGTACGTCCCATTCGGCGTGAGGAAGGCGGGAGCATGGGTTCGAAACGCATCGGGTATCGCGCGCTGTGCGCGTTGGGCGGGACCATCGCACTGGTCGCATTCGGCGCGGCGGTTCCGCCGGTGCCACCGGCCGGCGCGGCCACGACGCCCTACACGGTGGCGATCGCGGGCTGCTTCTATCAGCCAGGCTCCGATCCGAGCATCGGGGAGTACATCGAGGTCCAGGCCTATGGCCTGCCATCCAGTGCCTATGGCGTTCAGGGCAACGGGGTTCCGAATGCAGCGTTCCAGGTGTGGTCCGGCAATTCCACGGTGCCGGTCGGGCCGTTTTGGTATGCCGGAGTCCACAACGGGGTGCCGTCGGGTACGGCAGGACTCCTCGATGTCAACGGCGTGGTCAACGTCGAGGTCTCCTACCTGAGTCCACAGACCACGCTCGCCCGGCTTCCGATCGTGCGGGTGGCGATGCCGGACAGCGCCACCTGTGGCACGGGCACCACCACGTCGATCAGCTCGCCGCCGGGCACGGTGACCGCCCCCGTCGTCGGCATGGCGAGCACCCATGACGACCGTGGGTACTGGCTGGCCGGTGCCGACGGGCGGGTCTATGCCTTCGGCGATGCGCTCAACTTCGCCGAAACCGGCGCTCTCGACTTCAGTGCCCCGCTCCTGAACTACCCGATCGTCGGTGTCGCGGCGACCCCCGACGGCAAGGGCTACTGGCTGGTCGCCTCCGACGGCGGCATCTTCGCCTACGGGGACGCCGGCTTCTACGGCTCGATGGGCGGGGTCCCGCTCAACAAGCCGATCGTCGGCATGACGCCGACCCCCGACGGCAAGGGCTACTGGCTGGTGGCCTCGGACGGTGGCCTGTTCGCCTTCGGCGATGCCGCGTTCCACGGATCCATGGGCAACAAGCCTCTCAACCAGCCCGTGGTCGGCATGGCGGTGGATCCCGCTTCAGGGGGCTACTGGCTGGTCGCTGCGGATGGTGGCATCTTCTCCTTCGACGCCCCGTTCCACGGGTCGACGGGCAACCTGACGCTGAACCAGCCCATCGTGGGCATGGAAGCCGCACCCGACGGATCGGGCTACCGCTTCGTCGCGGCCGACGGCGGCGTCTTCTCCTTCGGCCTGGCGTTCTCCGGCTCGCTGGGCAATCAGCATCTCAACCAGCCGATCGTCGGTATGAGCGCCAACGGGTCGAGCGGATACTGGCTCGTCGCGTCGGACGGCGGTCTCTTCAGCTTCGCGTCGCCCTTCTACGGGAGCGTCGGCTAAGGCCTCTGTCGAGGCGACGCGAGGTCGGTGCAGCATCGTCTCTTGAGATCGGTGTCTTCCGAGGCGCATCCTGGGCAAGGATCCAAATCGCCGTTCCCGAAGAGCTTGGACGAACGCGGACGCAGGGCACGTCTCATGCGACGAGCTGTTGACGGCTTCACGCGAATCTGGTGCTTGGATCGTCGCTGTCTGCCGCTTGATCCCTGGCATCCTGTACTTCTTCACCATAGAAGTACGCGACGTCGAACAGAGCTTTGGCTCTCACCACATCTTCCTCCCGACGGGTCAGAACTGCGGCTTCCAGCTTCTCACGACCGTCCAACTTGAACTGAAGGACCAAATTGTTGTCCATGATGGCGAAGTCCAGATTGCCTTCCATGGCCGCAGATTCCCACTGTATTCCCCTCGCATCGGTCAGCTCCTGCAATCGTGAGAGCAGGATCCACTTCACATCGACTCCGAACGTCCTCAACATCGTCAAGAGGTTGCGCTGAGCGTACAATTCAGCGCTATCCCTCAACACCAGGACTCGCTGTATGCGATCTTTGTTTGGAAGATTGTTGCGCACACGATGAAATGCGATGGATACCGCCAACTCGTCGCCCGCCCAAAGATCCGGTGCAAAGCTCAGGGCCTTCCAGGAGTCAGATTCGACCAGGCAGTCGCGCCAAAGAAGGATGCCGTCATCCCGGTGGACTCGTAGTGATTCGCCATTGTCCCTTACGATATTGAACTGATTGAGTACGTACTTGGCAATCACGCGCTGGTATTTACTTGTCCGGCCGAACCTTGCGCTCTGAAAGATAGGCATTACCACCTTCTCGATGGCGCCCGCACTCTCAGAGATTGGTCCAATGTGCTCTCGGACAAGTGTCCGGTGCTCCTCGGTCAATCTCTGGACCACCTGAAGCTCCAGTCGGTCGACCAGTGCTTCGATTTCCTTCTCTCGTTGTTGGTTGGTCCAACGTTCGACGAGTGCGTTCCACAGGAAAGCGACAACGCCAGCCGTAAGCAGTGCGTTCCCGATCCCGATCAGAACCGCTTCGGGCCGTCCATGCAATGTGGCTGCATACGCAGTGATGCCGACGCCGAAGCCGAGTAAGAGAAACGACACGACCGCGATGTATCGGTACACGAGAGGCTTGAAGCTCTTGTTGATATCCATGGTGTCCGCCATTGAAAGTCCTTTCCCGCTCATACGATGCATGCGCAATCTGTCTGAACTGAACATCGGCATGGACCGGCACCGTTCAGACGATCAGTCTGGCCGAGATGCCAAGGACCTTTCCACAGGAACCGGAGCGACCGGGCGCTCAGCTGCGCAGGCTGGGGCATGCGGACCTGCCTACTCCGCCCGGGCCGGCCTGAGCTCGTCGTTTCCGGCAACATTCAGCGTGAACGTCTTCCTGATCGGGATCCCATCGCTGTCGGTGACCTCGACGGGGAGCCGGTTTCGCCCTCGCTTGATCGGCGTGCCCGAGATCCGTCCGTCCTTCGAGAGGCCGAGCCCCGGCGCGATCTGCGGGCTCTCCGTGAAGGCTCGTTGCCGCCCGGTACCGCCGATCGGACTGATGGTGACGTCGTAGGGGGTGCCTACTCTTCCATCGGGCAGTCGACCGTGTGCGCGGAACCGAAGTCGGGGAGCAACGAGGTCGGGATGCTCGTTGTAGTTCCGGCCCGTCCTGGAGGACCTCACGGATCGAAGTGTCCGGTGTGCCGATTCGTGGCTGTAGTGGCTCCGAGAGATGTAGAAGCCGAACCAGATCAGCCAGATCACCTCGGGAAACGCGGCGATCCGCTCCATGCCCCCGATGCCGAATCCCAGGTACTCGTTGACGGCGAACAGGACACTGGCGACCAGGGAGACCGGCATGCAGAGGATCATGAAGCGACGCAGTCTCCCAGGTAGAGGGAGGGCCAGTCCGAGTAGGAGAACGCCGAGCGTTCCGACGGCGATGGCGAAGGCCGCGCCCACGATGTGCACGTGGTACCGCACGTTCTCCGGGTTGGTCCCGACGACCACGGCCCCGATCCCAGCGAGGATCTGCAATCCGAATGCGATGCGGGCGACCTGGACCTTGAACCGGTCGCCTTCGTTGAACTCCTGGTACATGAGCGGTGAGCCGACGATCATGACCACGCCGAGAAGGACGAAGGACAGATTCATCCACAGGTGATACGGGGACCACATGAGTGGCCTCGGCTCCGCGAACCTGCCGGTCTCTCCGAGGTCGCTGATGGTATTGGCGAAGAAACTGTAGGGATGACCGGCCGCGATCACTCCCGTCGTCCCATTCTTGGACTTCCAGCCGTAGGCGACAGCTACCTGGGCGACGAAGAAGAGTATTGCGAGCATCCATGCGGTGGAGCCGACGAATGGATAGCGATCGGTGAAGCGACCGACGACCCCGGCAATCCGCGGGCGACGCGCTCGTCGAAGGTCGGTGGATTCGGTCGAGCTGTCGACGGCGCCACTCGTCCCGTGTTCGTCCGCGCCATCCGATCCGCCTGTCATCTCGAGGCCGCCTCCCCCTGGGCACGGTGCCCGATCCTCAAGCTATCCACGGGTGGGCGCTGAGACCACGGTGAACGGAGATCGGCCCCCCGCTGTCACGGCCCGACTCGCCTTGCGAATTGAGTCCCGAAGCCTTGTCGCCGGAGCGATGGCGGCACTGTCTCAGGCTGCGGCACCCTCGAGGAGGCGGGTGATCAGATCGACGAGGAGTGCGCGCTCGCCGGACGAGTCGATCGGTCTCGAGGTGAGCATCTGCGCCATCACCAGTCCACGCAGTGTCGCCCACAGCACTTCCCCGACGAAGGCGTCCGGATATCCGGAATGGTCCCCGCCCCCGACGAGGACAGTGCTCAGCTCCCGCATGTCGCGCGCCATGTTCTCGAGCTCGCCGATCCGTGCCCGCTCCCGACCGGCCCGGGCCGAGATGAGGATCTCGAGGCTGGCCCGCGACTCCGCGCTGGAGAACGCAGACCAGGCGGCCTCGACCACGGCCTCGACGCATTGGCGCAATGTCCCGTCGGGAACCGAAACGGACCGGATGGCGGTGCGGAAGCTTCGGAAGCCGTGGGCGATGGCCGCGGACAACAGTCCGCTGCGGTCGCCGAAGCGGTATTGGATGACGCCCCAGGTCACCCCGGCCCGCTCGGCGATGTGGTTGCCGCTGGCCGAGGAGTGGGGCCCGAAGGCCCGGGTCAACTGCCTGGCACTCGGGCCCACGATGACCGACAACTTCCGGTCGTTCGTGCTTCCCGCCGACGATCCGGAGGGGTCGGAGTACTTCGCCAACGTGCCGCTCGGTCGGACCGGTGAGCCCTCGGAGGTGGGGCGGACGTTCGTGTTCCTGTGCTCCGGCGACGTGGACTACATCAGCGGCACCACCATCGAGATCGACGGGGGCATGCTTCCCGGTGCGCTGTACATTCGGGGCTGAAGTCGATCACCGACCTGCTGTGAGCGGCATGTGAGGGGCGTTCGATGAAGGTCCACCACGCGGTGCTCTGCGTCCACGGCGACGATCAGGAGCGGGCCGCCGACCTCTGGCGCGAGCTGGGGCTCAACTTCGCCGAGGTCATGCTCGCCGACCTCGAGATCCGGGTCCTCATCGACTGGGATGCCGGCATCGAGTTGGTCTCCGCCCTACCCGACGCCGGCGAGCCGGCGGCGGCGTTCACGACCTTCCTCGAGACCCGGGGGAGAGCCTCTACTCCTTGGTGATGGGCGTCGACGAGGTGGACGGCCCCGAGGCGATCGCGCTCGGGTATGGCGCAGAGGTCGCGTACCGGCAGCATCGCGACATCGGCGACGTGGTCGTCGACGAGGTCATGCTGGCTCCGGTGCACGGCATGCCGATCACGTTCCTTGCCACGGGCGAGAATCCCTGAGTCGCCGATCAGGTCCATCCCGGGCGCTGTCACAACCAGACCCGATTGGCCGCGTTCCCGGCATCGAGAGCCCCTCTGGACATGAGGTACCGAGCCACCACCGTTGCGTGTTCCCTGGGCACGGCGCGGTTGCGGTAGCCGAGGAACTGCCTGATCGTCCGGTCGGGCTTGATCTCCAGGCAGTAGGAGAGCACCTCGTGGAGTTCGACGCCGACGATATGCGACCTGCCGGCTTCCACTGCAGCCGAGTAGCTGCCCACGCAGTTGGCGAAACGACGGCCCCACGCCTGGAGTTCTGCGCCGCTCCTCGGGACGACGAGCACGAGCCCGTCGCTCAAAGCAGCGCCGCGCAATCCACGAACGGCGTCGCCGAGCCCGGAGTCGCCGGTTGCCGTAGGTGGGTGGTCCTCCTGGCGGGGAGCGAGGAGGGCCCTTCGTCGAGGGTCAGGGGGTGTCGGTGCTCGTGGGGCGTGAACCGGTGCCCCCTGCCGGTCAGCCGGGGGAACTCCTCCGGCCCGAGCTGGTGGGACGGCTCGTGGTCGCGGAGATTCCGGACGAGGGGGGCGAGTGCTCCTCTGCGGGAGGGGACCCCATCGGCCACGGGTCGGGTTGGGATCGATCGGCAGTAGGGCCTGGCACTGGTGGTCGAGGTCCTCGAGTCGATTGGCGATCGTCCGGGGAAGGAGATGGCCTACGTGATCGAGGGCGGTGATGATCCGAGCAAGCAGTCGGATCCCGTCGGGTCGGGTCGCGGCCTCCACGAGGAGGCGCGATGTCCGGGCTCGACCGAGCGCCGGCGCCTGGCCGCGGAAGAGTGCGATCTGGTGGGAGGTCGGCCACAGTGCCGGCCGGCAGTCGAAGCAGTCCTGTCCGAGCAGCCGCGCCAGATCGTCAGGTTCGAGCACGGGCTCGCCCATGAGAGCCAGGCCGACGCCCACAAGGCTCACGCACGTGGCTCCGGCGCCGTGGTCGGTCGCCTCCGCCGGGTCGGGAGCATCCGGCTGTTCCCGATGCCTCTGCACGAGGCCGCGGGCGAGCGCAGCGATGACCGGACGGGTGGCCTTGGAAGGGAACGCGGCCTGTGCCGCGTCCCGCGCGCTGGACTGGGTGAGCGGGCACGCCGCCCATCGGGGGATCTCCCGCACGGGTGACGCCCCCCGATCGTAGGCCGCTCCGAGCAGCGGAAAGGCGCTCCCACCCACGGTCCTGATCAACCCGGCGGAATCCGGATCGGAGGGGTGCCAGATCGACGAGCGCTCGGACAGCCGCGCCACCCACCGGGCCGCTACGGACCCACTCGAACCCGGACGACACGACCCGACGTCGATGGGGAGTACCTCCATGAGGACGGACGGCTGAATCGATATGTCGACGACCCGCGTCGTCGGGATGAGGGCCATTCCGACCCGGATCCGGCCGCTCTCGGGCGTCAGCCGGAACGCCGACCTGGCGGCACGGCTCGGGGAGCCGGCATCACTCCTGCCGACCTCGAGCCGGGCCCCGGATGCGTCATCCACCCAGGACAGGGCGGTTCCGTCGACTACCACGCGGTCCACTTCGCGAACATAGCGAACATGTGTTCGGCACGCTCGGGCGAAGGAACTCCCAGCTCAGCGTGGCGTCGTAAGGTTCTGGCCATTACTCGACTAGCGCGGGAGGGAACGCCGGTGTTCGCTGCAGCACCATCACCACGCCGATCATGAGTTCGTTCCAGAATCCGGCCTGGCTTCCGTTCTCGGTGAGCGAGGCGGTCACGGCCGGTGATGCGACGAGCCAGGACCTCGAGTCCGGTCAGGCGTGGAACCACCTGCTGGACACACTCAGGCAGGCCGGCGACACGGTGCTTTCCGACTCCGTCCCTCACGACCCGGTGGACATGGCCTCCGGTTTCCGTCATCTCCTGGTCCTCCTGGGCATCGGTATCGATGAGCTACTACGACGGGGATTGGACCGGGTGCCGGCGATCAAGCCCGCGGCGATGGATGCCGCCTTCAAGTGGGGCATGGAGTGTCCTGACTGCATCTACGTCGGCTCGGCCCTCGAGGGTGGCACCACGTATCGACTGTCGGGCACCCGCGGTTCGGCGCGGTACGTGGGGCTGCAGGTGATGGCCGGGATGGGGTCGACCTCGAATGCCCTGATCGACGAGTTCGATCTGGGTCCGGACGGCGAGTTCGAGATCATCCTGTCGGCCGAGCCCCACGAGGGCAACTGGCTCCCCCTCGACGATGCCGCCACCATGCTGGTGGTACGGCACTTCTTCTACGACTGGGAGAACGAGGTG
>JBEKRV010000013.1:0-74836 GCA_049517675.1 Acidimicrobiales bacterium | reverse complement strand
GGGCCCCGCCGCCTGCCAGTGGGGCAGTCCAAGCGCCGAACCTCTGGTTCGACGCGTCCACAAATCAGACCGGAACAAGTTCCGTGAGTGGGGTTGACATTTCGTTCCACATCAGGCGAGCAGGGCGGCCAACTCCTCGTCGACCAACCGGCGGAAGGCCCGACGACCGTTCCCCTCGGCCAGCACGGCGACCTCCAGATCGGCCGCACCGAGCGTACGGTCGGCACCGGCGAGGGCGCCGACCGCGGCCTTCAACGCCTCGGAGAGGGTCCACGACGCACTCCAGGCCTGGTCGAGCGCCACGACGATGGCCTCCGTCTCACCGCCGAGGACGGCGAACCGGTCCTCGTCGGTGATCGTCCCCTCGTAGGCGATGTGGTAGAGCTGCGGGGGACGGAGGCCGTTGCCGAGTTCGGCCACCAGGATCTCGACCTCGAGCGGCTTCATCTCGTGGGTGAAGACCTGGCCCAGGTACTGGGCGTAGAGATTGGCCAGCGACCGGGCCTCCACGTCCTCGCGGCTGTAGGCGTAGCCCTTGGTGTCGGCGTGGCGGATGCCCGACACCCGCAGTTGGTCGAACTCGTTGTACTTGCCCACCCCGGCGAAGGCGATCCGGTCGTAGATCTCGCTGATCTTGTGGAGCGACCGGGACGGGTTGTCGGCGACGATGACGATGCCCTGGTCGTAGGTGCTGGCCACCAGGGACCGGCCCCGGGCGATGCCCTTCTGGGCGTATTCGGCCCGGTCCTTCATGACCTGCTCGGGGGCCACGTAGTACGGCATGGTCATAGCTGGCGACCCTCCGTCCGGCGGCGCTCGATCAGCGAGGCGAACCGATCGGCCACCTCGTCGTCGGCGACCGAGGTGAACCCCTCGGCGGTGACCGTGGCCACCAGCGGGTAGATCCCGCGGATGAGGTCCGGCCCACCGGTGGCCGAGTCCTCGTCGGCGGCCTCGTAGAGCGACTGGATGGCCAGCTCGACAGCGTCGTCGCGAGCGAGGGCGTCCCGGTAGCCCAGCTTGATCGTCGTGCGGGCGTCGCGGCCGCCCGACCCGGTGGCGTTGTACTCGCTCTCCTCGTAGTGCCCGCCGGTGATGTCGTAGGTGAAGATGCGGCCGGTCCGACGGGCCAGGTCGTACCCGGCGTAGAGCGGGACGACGGCCAGACCCTGCATGGCCATGGGCAGGTGCTCACGGACCATCTGGCTGAGTTGGTTCGCCTTGCCCTCGAGGCTGAGGACGACCCCCTCGACCTTCTCGTAGTGCTCGAGCTGGGTCTGGAACAGGCGGACCATCTCGACGGCCGGGCCGGCGGCTCCGGCGATGGCCACCGCGGAGTACCGGTCGGCGGGGAACACCTTCTCCATGGCCCGGTGGGCGATGGCGTGGCCCTCGGTGGCACGGCGGTCGCCGGCCATCACGACACCGTCGGCGTAGCGCAGCGCCACCACCGTCGTGCCGTGGCGGTACCCATCGGTGGTGGCGGTCGACGGGGGCCCGACCAGGGCGTGACCGGGGGCGCGGAGCCGCCGCATCAGACCGGCGAAATCGGGCCCCGGGTCGTCGGTGGTCGTGAAGAGCGGCAGCGTCACGTGGGTCACTCCCCGCCCTTCTGCACGTAATTGCGCACGAACTCCTCGGCGTTGTCCTCCAGGACCTCGTCGATCTCGTCGAGCAGGTCGTCCAACTCGGCCTTGAGCTTCTCCCCCGTGGCCGAGGTCGCGGGGACCTCCTCGACGGCCTCGTCGGTCCGCTCGGTCTGGGTCGGCTTCTTCTTCAGCTCTCGTTCTGCCATCGCTCCACTCCCTTGCCCGTCCGCTCTCAGCTGCTCAGTCGGTCCACGAGTTCCGCGGGACTCGCACAACTGTCCAGTAGTCCTTCGACATGTTCCGCCGTTCCCTTCAGTGGATCCATCATAGGGACGCGCCGGAGGGGGTCCGATCCGAGATCGAAGACCAGGGAGTCCCAGTTGGCGGTGGCCACGGAGCCCGGCCAGCGCTTCAGGCACTCGCCCCGGAACCACGCACGGGTGTCCCTCGGAGGGTCGGTCACCGCGGTGGTCACGGAGCCCGCATCGACCAACCGCTCGGTGTCGAGGCGGGCGAACAGCGACCGGGACGGACGCAGGTCGTGGTACTGCAGGTCCACCGCGGCCATCCGGGGGTCGGCCCAGCTGCAGCCGTGCCGCTCGCGGTAGGCCTCGAGGAGTTGGAGTTTGGCCACCCAGTCGACCTGGCGGGCCAGCGTCGACGGGTCGGTCTCGAGCCCGTTCAGGGCCTCCTCCCAACGCTCGAGCACGGCACGCCCGACCTCGTCGGCCCCGAGGCACTCGAGGCCCCGGTCGTCGGCGTACTTCCGGGCCAGTGTGTAGAGCTCCCACTGGATCCCGAGGGCGGTGGCCGTGGAACCGTCGGCCATCAACAGGGGTTGGGTGAACGTCCGGTCGAGCGCCACGGCGTGGATGGCCCGGACAGGGTCGGCCAGGGAGAGGTTCCTCGTGCCGGACACGTCGTCCTCGATCATGGACAGCACCAGCGACGTGGTGCCGAGCTTCAGGAACGTCGCCACCTCGGCCAGGTTGGCGTCTCCGACGATCACATGGAGGCGCCGGTAGCGGTGGGAGTCGGCGTGCGGCTCGTCGCGGGTGTTGACGATGGGACGCTTGAGGGTCGTCTCCAGGCCGACCTGCTCCTCGAAGAACTCGGCCCGTTGCGACAGCTGGAACTCGACCGCGCCGGGCTCGTGGATGGTGGTCTCCGAGCCGACCTTCCCGGAGCCGCAGTAGAGCTGCCGTGTCACGAAGTGGGGGGTGATGCCGGTGACCACCCTGCTGAACGGGGTGTCGCGGTCCATCAGGTAATTTTCGTGGCAGCCGTACGAGTTGCCCTTGCCGTCCGAATTGTTCTTGTAGACGACGATGTGCGAGCCGTCCCGGACCGACACGTCGGCCGCCTCCATCGAGCGGATCACGATCTGCTCGCCTGCCCGGTCGAATCGCACTCCCTCGAGCGCGTCCCGGCATTCCGGCGACGAGTACTCGGGATGGGCGTGGTCGACGTAGTAGCGGGCGCCGTTGGTGAGGACGGTGTTGACCAGGTGCGTCTCCACCATCGGGGCCATCGACCCCTCGCGGGCGTAGCCCCGGGCGTCGTTGCCCGGCGCTTCGTCCTCGAAGTCCCAGCCCGTCTGCTGGCGGGCCACGTCGCGGGCGTAGGCGTTGATCAGCACCGACGAGGCCGCGATCGGGTTCGGATCGCCGTTGACCACCTGGATGCCGTATTCGGTCTCGATGCCGCAGACCTTGGGGATGGCCATGTGGGCGACCCTACCCTCGCAGCGGCCGGAAGCGATGCCTCCCCGTTCCGCTCAGAGGTACTGGCCCGTTCCGACCCGTTCGATGGACCTCCCGCCGGTCGTCTCCTCGCGGTCGCTGATGAGCGTGCGGATGTAGACGATGCGCTCGCCCTTCTTGCCCGAGATCTTCGCCCAGTCGTCGGGGTTCGTGGTGTTCGGGAGGTCCTCGTTCTCCTTGTACTCCTGGCGGATCGACTCGAGGAGGTCCTGGGTCCTGATACCGCGCCCCTCGTCGGCGATGGCCCGCTTGATGGCCAGCTTCTTCGCCCGGCGGACGATGTTCTCGATCATGGCCCCCGAGCTGAAGTCCCGGTAGTACAGGACCTCCTTGTCGCCGTTCTGGTACGTGACCTCGAGGAAGCGGTTCTCCTCGTCGTCCCGGTACATCTCGGAGACGGTGGCCTCGATCATCGCCTGGGTCGCCTTCGCCGGATCGCCGCCCCCGAGCGTGCGCACCTCGTCGGCGTCGAGGGGCAGGTCCGGAGTGAGGTACCGGCCGAAGATCTGGGCCGCCGCGACCTCGTTCGGACGCTCGATCCGGATCTTCACGTCGAGGCGGCCGGGTCGCAGGATCGCCGGGTCGATCAGGTCCTCGCGGTTGGAGGCACCGATCACGATCACGTCCTTGAGCGTCTCCACGCCGTCGATCTCGGCGAGCAGCTGGGGCACGATGGTCGACTCCATGTCCGAGCTGATCCCGGTGCCGCGGGTCCGGAAGAGGGAGTCCATCTCGTCGAAGAACACGATGACGGGAACGCCCTCCTCCGACTTCTCCCGCGCCCGCTGGAACACGAGGCGGATCTGGCGCTCGGTCTCCCCGACGTACTTGTTGAGGAGCTCGGGGCCCTTGATGTTGAGGAAGTAGCTGCGGGTGTTGGTGTTGCCGGTCACCTCGGCGACCTTCTTGGCCAGCGAGTTGGCCACCGCCTTGGCGATGAGGGTCTTGCCACAGCCGGGGGGGCCGTAGAGCAGGATGCCCTTCGGGGCCGGGAGCTTGTGCTCGGTGTAGAGCTCCCGGTACAGGTACGGCAGCTCGACGGCGTCGGTGATGGCCTCGATCTGGTCGTCGAGACCACCCACGTCGGCGTAGGTGACGTCGGGGACCTCCTCGAGGACCAGCTCCTCCACCTCCGGCCGTTCCAGCTTCTCGATCAACAGCCCGGTGCGCGACTCCATCAGCACGGTGTCGCCGGCCCGGAGCTTGATCCCGATCAGGGCGTCGGACAGCTCGGCGACCCGCTCCTCGTCGGCCCGCCCGTAGACCAGGGCGCGCTTCCCGCCGTCGAGGAGCTCCTTCAGCACCACCACCTCACCCTGCCCCTCGCCCTCGCGGGCGAGGATCACGTTGAGCGACTCGTTGAGCACGACCTCGTTGCCCCGCCTCAGCTCGTCGGGATCGATGTCGGGATGGAGCGACACGCGCATCTTGCGTCCGCCGGAGAAGACGTCGACGGTCCCGTCGCCGTTGGCGCCGAGGTAGGTCCCGTACGCGGAGGGCGGCTGGGTCAGCTTCTCGACCTCGTCCCGCAAGTTGGCGACGTGCTCCTTCGCCGTCTGGAGGGTGAAGGTCAGCTTCTCGTTCTGGGACACGGCCTGGGCCAGCTGCCCCTTCGTCTCGAGGAGCTTCTCCTCCAGGGTCTGTACCCGCCGTGGGCTCTCCTGGAGCCGGCGACGGAGGACGGTCACCTCCTCCTCGGCGGTGAGGGCACGGGCCCGCAACGTCTCGAGGTCCTCCTCGTCCGCCGGCCGGCGCTGACCGTCGCCATCGTCGAAATCAACCGTAGCAATCACCCCAATCGAGCAGTCGGGCCTCGCGTTCGACCCTACACCTGGCCGGTGGCGGTAGCGGTGCAACGGGGCGGCGCCCGGGCTGAGCTACCCCGGTCCGCGACGCGGATAGCATGAGTCAAGCAACGGGACCGGCGCGCCGATGGAACGGGTAACCGGTATCGACTGCGCCTGCCTCCGGGATCCCTGCAGGATCGGGTCCCACGCGTTCGAGCCGAGAGACACGTAGGAGAGTCACAGCTGATGAAGGTCTGGATCGACCAAGATCTCTGCACGGGAGACGGCCTCTGCGAGGAGATCGCGCCAGCGGTCTTCACGCTGCTCGACGACGGGCTCGCCTACGTCAAGGAAGGCGCCGACGTCCGCAACGAACCGGGCGGCTCGGCCGGGATGGCCGCCGTGCCGGACGACCTCGAGGACGCCGTCGTCGAGGCCTCCGAGGAGTGTCCCGGCGAGTGCATCTTCATCGAACAGAGCTGACCGGACCGTCCGGATCCTGAGCGGACTCCGGGAACAGGTCCACCTGCCCCTCCGGTCCTCCGTCGCCAGGATCCGTCCCCGCTCCTTCCACGTCCGGTCCGGTGTCGCCCGGCCTGCTCCCGAGCGCCTCGGGCCGGAGGAGCCGTGCGGTGGTGAGGAACCCGGTGTGGCCCACCATCCGGTGGTCGGGTCGGACCGACCGGTCCTCGATGTGCCAGGTCCGGTGGAGCACCTCGACCGTGGACGGCATGCCGAATGCGCTGTCCGCGAGCACCTGTCGGAAGTGTGCCGTCTGGTTGATCGTCGGCAGGTAGGCGCAGACGATGCCACCCGAGCGCATCGCCGTCTCGGCGTGGGGTACGACCCGCCACGGCTCGGGCAGGTCGAGCACGATGCGGTCGAGGGCCCGCTCCCCGATGCCGTGGTACACGTCCCGGAGCTCCACCCGGTAGTCGGCGTCGGGTCCCACCAGTGCCGCCACGTTGTCCTGGGCCCGGTCGGCGAAGTCCTGGCGGAGTTCGTAGCCGACGACCGACGCGCCGGCCCGCAGCAGCGCCATGGACAGCGCCCCGGAACCGACACCGGCCTCCAGCACCCGCATGCCGGGGGCGATGTCCGCTTCCATCAGGATGGCGGCGAGGTCCTTCGGGTAGATGACCTGCGCCCCCCGGGGCATCTTCAGCACCATGTCCGAGAGCGTCGGCCGGACGACCAGGAACCGCCGCCCGGTGGACCCGAGGACGGTCGATCCCTCGTAGGCACCGATGAGGTCGTTGTGGGCCACGATCCCGACGTGGGTGTGGAACGCTGCGTCGGCCCGCAACGTCAGCAGGTAGCGGCGCTTCTTCGCGTCGACCAGGAGGACCTTCTCCCCCGCCCGCAGCAGGCTCCTGTCGGCGCCCCCGCCCGGGTCGTCGGCTCCCCCCCGGGGGTCCACGGTGCTCAGGAGTCGGAGCTCGAGGTCGAGCCGGACGGGCTCGAGGTGATGACGAGGCGCTCCCCCGGGTTCAGCTTGGTGCGGTAGACGACGTCCTCGCTCCGGCGCGCCCGGAGCAGCATCCACACGGCGGCGCCGACCACCAGCCACGCGGAGTTGTAGCCCCGCATGCCCCGTCCGAACGCCTTCACCTGGATGTAGCGGAGAAGGGTCTCCATCGGCTCAGATCCGCCGGACTTCGACGATGGTCGAACGGCGGCGCCCGCGGCGCCGGCCGATCAGGTAGACGACGGCGACCGACACCACGACGACGGCCAGCCCGACCGCCAGCGCCTGGGACCGGGCCCCCTCGACCTCCTCGGACACCCCGCCGGTCATCTCCCGGAGCTTGGCCTCGATCTGGTCCCGGGTGATCTTCTCCTCGGTCTGGCTCATGCCTGCTCCTTGTCGGTCCTACCGTCGGGCGTCCGGCCCCGGCTCACGGCCCGCACGGCGAGAGCGGCGACCAGGACGAGGACGACCGCACAGATCACGTACGGGATCCAGGAGAGGTTCCCGGTGAAGGTGGTCCCCGTCTCGCCCTGGAGCACCCGCAGGAATCCCACGGCCAAGATGGCCAGCCCGATGGAGAGTGCCACGGAGCCGACGACGCCGAAGAGGACGTAGCGGCCGAGACCCTTGACCGGATCGAGCGTCTCCTGCTTGATGTAGCCGACGATGAGCCTGACGGCCTCCTGGCTCTCGTCACGCAGGCCACCGAGACCCCGCTTCCCGTCCTTCCGGCCTTGCGCCACGTTCCTCCTCGGGTGCTGCACCAGTGCCCGGCCGGATGCCGGGGCCACCGCCGGGCGCCGCCGGCCGGGCGGGCCCGACGCTCGGACTGCCCAACTCTAGCCAGCGACGGTCCGCACCCGGCTCACGTCCGCTCGCTGAAGAGGTAGGTGGAGCTGGCACGGGCCACCGTCCGGCCGTTCTCGTCCACCACAACGGCCTCGGCAAAGGCCACACGGGTCCCGCCGGAGACGATCACCGCCGTGCACTCGAGCGTGCTCCCCACCCTGGTTGCGGCGAGGAAGCTGGTCTTCATCTCCACGTTCGACGCGAACACCTTCCGGTCCGCGCCCCGGGCGTAGGTGACGGCCGCCGATCCCATGGCCGAGTCGGCCATCGCCCCGATGAACCCGCCCTGGACGATGCCGGCCGGGTTGGCGAACCGCTCGTCGGCCCGCATGCGCCACACGGTCCGTCCGGGCACCGACTTGTCCACGCAGGTCATCCCGAGCGTGAGCTCGCAGTTCGGGGGCACCTGGATGCGGGCGTCGGCCACGGCGAGACGATACCCGCGTGGACGCGCACCGCCCGGGACCGGCGATACTGGGGGCATGGCCATCGACGCACACGAGGTCCCGGGTCCGGTCGTCCTGGTGGGCGAGGCCACCGAGGACTGGACCGGGGACGCACGGTTCCACGAGTACTCGGCCGCGGCCGACCCCGTCGGGTCCGGCTCGGTGACCCCGCTGCCCGTCGAGCGCTTCCCCGCCGCCCTCCACGCGGCACCCGGCTCCCGCACGGTCCCCCTCGACCTGTCGGCCTCGCTCGTCGTCGACTACCCGGCGACCAGCCCCGCGCTGCTCGCCGCGTTCGTGGTCCTCGATCCGGGAGACTCCCTGGTGACCACGCCCGACGCCACCAGCGAGCTCTACTACTGCCTGGAGGGGAACGGTTCGAGCACCTTCGTCCGCGGCGCCGGCGCGGGTGCCCCGTCCACCGGGACGATCCCGTGGGCCACCGGGGACTTCGTGACGCTGCCCGCCGGGTGCACGACCGAGCACACCGCCGGTCCCGTGGACCGCGCCGTGCTCTACCGGGTCACCGATGCCCCGCTCCTCGCCTACCTGGGCGTCGGTCCGGGGATCCCCCGCTTCGCACCCACCCGGTACACGGCCGCCGCGTCACTGGCCCGGCTGGCCGAGGTGGAGCGCCACCCGGGAGCGGCCGACCGGAACCGGGTCAGCATCCTGCTCGGTAACGCCGCACTGCCGCAGACCCTCACCGTCACCCACACCCTGTGGGCCATGCTCGGGGTGCTTCCGGTGGACCGGGTGCAGCGACCGCACCGCCACCAGAGTGTCGCCCTCGACCTGATCACCGGCTGCGCCCCCGGCTGCTACACGATGGTCGGCGCCGAGGTCGACGACGACGGGCACATCGTCGACCCGGTGCGCGTGGACTGGGAGGCCGGCGGCGCCTTCGTCACCCCGCCCGGGCTCTGGCACAGCCACCACAACGAGTCGGGGACGCCCGCGTACCTGGTTCCCATCCAGGACGCCGGGCTCCACACCTACCTGCGGTCGCTCGACATCCGGTTCACCTCGGCGGGCAACTGACGACGGTGGACTTCGCCAGCGCCCTGTCGCGGCACCCGGTGTCCAGCCAGGCGCTCGGTGAGGCCCTCGGATCGGTCCTGGAGCAGGTCGGCGAACGGCCGGACCTGGTGGTGGTGACCGTGACCCGGTCCCACGCCGGGTCGCTCGAGGACATCGTCGCCACCATCGACGCCGTGCTCCACCCGCTCGGCCTGGTCGGCTGCGCGGCCGAGTCGGTGGTGGGCACCGGCGCCGAGGTCGAGGAGCTGCCGGGCATCAGCCTGTGGGCCGGTCGGGTCGGGCCGCTCCTGCCCGTCGAGCTGACGGCCGCGCGCCTGGCCGACGACTCCTGGCGGTTCGACGGCTGGCCGGGCTCCGTCGGCTTCGCCCCGTCCGCCCTCCTCGTGCTGGCCGACCCGTTCACCTTCCCCATGGCCGAGTTCGGCGCCCATCTGGAGGCGGCACGGCCGGGGCTCCCGGTCATCGGCGGCTACGCCTCGGGCGCCTCCGGCCCGGGGGGCACCCGCCTGGCCGCGGGAGGTCGGGTGGTCGACCGGGGCGCGTCCGCCGTCCTCCTCGGACCGGCCGTCGAGGTGGTCCCGGTCGTGTCCCAGGGTTGCCGCACGTTCGGCCGCCTCCTCACCGTCACCCGGGTCGAGCGCAACCTCGTCCTGGAGATCGCCGGCAGGCCGGCCATGGAGTGCATGGTCGACGAGATCGCCGAGCACCTCGGCCGGGCCGACATCGCCGGCATCGAGGGCAACGGGCTCCTCCTCGGCCGGTGCGTCGACACCCGGGTACTCGACCCGGGCCCGCACGACCTCCTGTTCCGACCGGTCGTCGGGGTCGAGCGGTCCACCGGGGCACTGGCCGTGGAGGGCAGGGTCCCCCTCGGGAGCGCCGTCCAATTCGCGCTCCGCGATGCCCGCACCGCGGACGGAGACCTGACCACCAGCCTGGCCGGCCGCCGGGCCGACGCCGCGCTCCTCTTCACCTGCAACGGCCGGGGCACCCGGCTGTTCGACGTCGCCCACCACGACGCCGCCGCCATGGGTCGGGCCCTCGGCCCGGTGCCGCTCGCCGGCATGTTCGCGGCCGGCGAGTTCGGCCCGGTGGGCGGGGGCAATTTCGTGCACAGCTTCGCGGCGTCGATGGCACTGTTCCGGTCCCGCTGAGCCAAGCGCGAGACGCACCCCGTCGCACTGCACGACCGATAGGGTTTGCCCTGATGACCTCCCCGCCCCCGCCACCACTGGTCCCCGCTCCGGACGACGAGCTCGAGCAGCGTGGCGTGAACGTGATCCGCGGGTTGGCCATCGACGGACCGCGGGCGGCCAACTCCGGGCATCCCGGGACGGCCATGGCCCTCGCCCCGCTGGCCCACGTGCTGTTCACCCGTGTCCTGCGGCACGATCCGTCGGACCCGCACTGGCCCGACCGCGACCGCTTCGTCCTCTCCAACGGTCACGCGTCGATCCTCCTGTACTCGATGCTCCACCTGACCGGGTACGGGCTCACCCTCGACGACCTGCGGGCCTTCCGGCAGTGGGGCAGCGCCACCCCCGGCCATCCCGAGCTCCACCACACGGCCGGGGTCGAGGTGACCACCGGTCCGCTCGGGCAGGGCTTCGCCAACGGTGTCGGGATGGGCATCGCCGAGCGCTGGCTGCGTACCAACTTCTCGCCCGAGGTGGTCGACCACCACACCTATGTGTTCGCCGGCGACGGCTGCCTCGAGGAGGGCATCTCCCACGAGGCGGCATCGCTCGCCGGCCACCTCGGCCTCGGGCGGCTGGTCTACGTCTACGACGACAACCACATCACCATCGACGGGCCGACCGAGCTGGCCCTCAACGACGATCCGGCCGAGCGGTTCGCCGCCTACGGTTGGACCGTCGACGACATCGGCGAGGTGGCCAACGACCTGGATGCGCTCGAGGCCGCCCTGCTGCGGGCCAGGGCCGACGAGGACCGCCCGTCGATGATCATCCTCCGCAGCCACATCGGCTATCCGGCACCCCACGTGACCGACACCGCCAAGGCCCACGGCGACCCGTTCGACGACGACGAGGCCCGGGCGACCAAGGAGATCCTCGGCCTGCCCGCCGACCAGACGTTCTGGGTGCCCGAGGACGTGCTCGCCATGTACCGGTCGACCATCCCCCGCGGACGAGCCATGCGCTCGGAGTGGGAGGCGCGCCTCGACGGGTGGGACGGCGATCGAGCCCGCTTCGCCGCCGCCCTGTCCGGTCACGGGATGCCCGGATGGGAGTCGGACCTTCCGAGGTTCACTCCGGCCGACGGGCCGATGGCCACCCGCAAGGCGATCAAGCTGTGCCTCGACGCCACCCAGGGGCGGCTCCCCGGTCTGGTGCCGGGCAGTGCCGACCTGACCGGCAACACGGGGATGGCGCTGTCCGACGCCACGGCCCAGTCGGTCGAGGAGCCCGGTGGCAGCCTCGTCCACTACGGCATCCGCGAGCACGCCATGGCCGGGGTGATGACCGGCATGGCCGCCCACGGGGGGACGATCCCGGTGGGAGGGACGTTCTTCGTGTTCTCCGACTACATGCGGGGCGCGGTCCGGGTGGCCGCGATCTCGCGGGCCCACGTCGTGTACTCGTGGACCCACGACTCGATCGGCCTCGGCCAGGACGGTCCCACCCACCAGCCGATCGAGCAGCTCGCCGCCGTCCGGGCCATGCCCGGGCTCCGGGTGATCCGGCCCGCCGACGCCAACGAGACGGCCCAGGCGTGGCGTATCGCGGTCGAGGGCGACGGGCCGACCGCCCTCATCCTGACCCGCCAGGACCTACCGGTGCTGGCCGAGACGGCCGAGCTCGCGACCACCGGATTGCCCCGCGGCGCCTATGTCCTGGCCGATCCGCCGGACGGCCCGGCCCAACTGGTACTCGTCGCCACGGGCAGTGAGGTGTCGCTGTGCCTGGAAGCAGCCGGACGGCTGGACGTGGCCGGGATCCCCACCCGCGTCGTGTCGTTCCCCTCGTGGGAGCTGTTCGCCGAGCAGACCGACACCTATCGGGCCGAGGTCCTGCCCCCGGGGGTCCCCCGCCTGTCGGTGGAGGCCGCCAGCACGTTCGGATGGGAGCGCTACACCGACGACTCCCTGGGGATCGACCACTTCGGGGCCTCCGCCCCCGGTCCGGTCCTGATGGAAGAGTTCGGGTTCACCGTGGCCGATGTCGTCGCACGGGCCACCGCACTGGTCGAACGCTCCCGGACATGACCGGTGGTGATCCGAGGCGAACCGGTCCGGACCGGGCCGGGCACCGCAGGATCCGCCCCGGACGCCCGCCCACCGACCGACATGACCACCGAGAGGACTTCCCGATGACCACACTGCACGACCTCTACGAACGCGAGGGCCAGAGCCCGTGGCTCGACAACCTCCGGCGCGACTGGCTCCAGGACGGCACCCTGGCCGGCCTCGTGGCCAAGGGGATCCGGGGGGTGACGTCCAATCCGACCATCTTCGCCAAGGCCATCAGCGGGCAGGACACCTATGACGAGCAGTTCCGCTCCCTCATCGCCACGACGACGGTCGAGGACGCCTACTGGGACCTCGTCGTGGACGACATCGACGCGGCGCTGGCCATCCTCCGCCCCGTCTTCGACGCGTCGGGCGGCGGCGACGGGTTCGTGTCGGTCGAGGTCGCCCCGTCGCTGGCCCACGACACCGATGGGACGACCGCGGCGGCACGCGCCCTCCACCAGCGGATCGGGCAGCCGAACGTGCTGGTGAAGATCCCGGCCACACCGGAATGCGTTCCCTCGATCCGCCAGATGATCGCCGAGGGCCGCAGCATCAACGTGACACTCATCTTCTCGCTCACCCGGTACGCGGAGGTGATCGAGGCCTACCTCTCGGGGCTCGAGGCGCTGGCCGCGGACGGCGCCGCCGACCTGTCCGGGGTGACCAGTGTGGCCTCGTTCTTCGTCAGTCGGGTCGACACCGAGGTCGACCGGCGCCTCGAGGAGGCCGCGGCGGCCGACGGCGGATCGGGCCTCCTCGAGCTCCGGGGCGAGGCGGCGGTGGCCCAGGCCCGGCTGGCCTACGCGCTCTTCACCCGGTCGTTCGCCGGGCCCCGCTGGGACACACTGGCCGCCAAGGGCGCCCGGGTGCAACGCCCGCTGTGGGCCTCGACCTCGACCAAGAACCCGGCCTACCCCGACCTCGCCTACGTGGACACCCTGATCGGTCCGGACACCGTCAACACCATGCCCGACGGCACGGTGGCCGACTTCCTCGACCACGGCACGGTGACCCGGACCGTCGACACGGACGACGCCGGCGCCCAATCGGTCATCGACCGGCTGTCGGCGGCCGGGATCGACATGGAGGAGGTGGCCGGCGTGCTCGAGAGGGAAGGGGTCGCCTCCTTCGCCGCCTCCTTCGACGACCTGATGCAGTCACTCACCGACAAGGCCGCCGCGCTCACCGCCGGCTGACGCCACTCCCCACCCCCCATCCACAAAGGAGCATCCATGAAGATCGCAATGGTCGGCCTCGGCAAGATGGGGGCGAACATGACCCAACGGCTCGTCGAGCACGGGCACCAGGTGGTCGCATTCGACCTCGACGAGGGGGCACGCAACGCCACCGTCGCCTTCGGTGCACAACCCGTCGCCACGCTGGACGAGCTGGCCGCCGCGCTCGAGCCGCCCCGGGTGGCCTGGGTGATGGTGCCGGCCGGTGAACCGACCAACAACACCATCACCACGCTGGCCGGGCTGTTCAGCCCCGGCGACGTGGTCATCGACGGGGGGAACTCCAACTACAAGGCCACGGCCCCGCTGGTCGGGGAGCTCGCCGGCAAGGGGATCGCCCTGGTCGACGCCGGCACCTCGGGCGGCATCTGGGGGCTGAAGGAGGGGTACTGCCTCATGGTGGGCGGCACCGACGAGGCGGTGGCGGTGTGCGAGCCGGCGTTCCTCGCGCTCGCGCCCGAGGGCGGGTACGCCCACGTCGGCCCGCCCGGCGCCGGGCACTTCGTGAAGATGATCCACAACGGCATCGAGTACGGCCTCATGCAGGCGTACGCCGAGGGATTCGAGATCCTGTCCGAGGCACCCGAGTTCGACCTCGACCTCCACGAGATCGCCTCCATCTGGCGCTACGGCTCGGTGGTGCGCTCCTGGCTCCTCGACCTGGCCGAACGGGCCCTGCGCCCCGAGTCGGGATTCGACCAGGTCGAGGCGGTGGCGGTCGATTCCGGCGAGGGTCGGTGGACGGTCGAGGAGGCCATCGACCGGGGGGTCTCGGCTCCCGTGATCTCCTCGGCCCTGTTCGCCCGGTTCGCCTCCCAGAAGAAGGACGCCTTCGGGCTGCGCCTGGTCGCGGCCCTCCGCAACCAGTTCGGCGGCCACGCGTTCACCACCACCGACGGCACGTTGGGCGGCGAGACGGGGACCCCTTCGTGAGCGCGGATCCCACAACCGACCCGCCGGCGGCCACGGCCGCCAGGCAGCGGACGCTCCCGCCCGTCCTGTCGAAGGCCCCTCCCGTGGCCATGGTCATCTTCGGTGCCTCGGGGGACCTGACCGGCCGCAAGATCCTGCCCGCGCTGGCCCGGCTGGCCGACCGCGGAGTCCTCGACGACGGGTTCACCGTCGTCGGTGTCGCCCGGACCGGGTGGAGCGACGACGACTTCCGCTCCCACGTCGCCGAGTCGACCCCCGACGGCGGGTCCAAGTGGAAGGCGCTCACCGCTCGGTTCAAGTACGTGACCGGCGAGTACGACCATCCGGACACCTTCGACCAGCTCAAGATCCACCTGGACGAGGCCGACCGCCTCGACGGAACCGCCGGCAACCGCCTCTACTACCTGGCCACCATCCCGAGCGTGTTCGGCCTGGTGGCCCAGGCACTGGCCAAGCACGGGTGCAACGGACCGGGCGAGAACGGCAGCTTCGCGCGCGTCGTCGTCGAGAAGCCGTTCGGTCGCGACCTGGCCAGCGCGCTGACCCTCAACGACCAGATGCACGCGGCTTTCGACGAGAGCCAGATCTACCGGATCGACCACTACATGGGCAAGGAGACCGTCCAGAACGTCCTGGCCCTCCGGTTCGCCAACGCCATCTTCGAGCCGATCTGGAACCGCCGCTACGTGGAGCAGGTCCAGGTCACGGTGGCCGAGAGCCTGGGCGTCGAGCACCGCGGCGGCTTCTACGAGACGGCCGGTGCCCTGCGGGACATCGTCCAGAACCACGTGATGCAGGTCCTGTCCCTGACTCTGATGGAGTCGCCGACCAGCACCGACGCCGACCGCATCCGCGACGAGAAGGTCAAGCTCCTCCAGGCCATCGACATCCCCACTCCCGACGAGGCCGTCGACAAGTCGGTCCGGGGCCAGTACCTGGCCGGCAGCATCGACGGCCAACCGGTGGTCGGCTACCGCGAGGAGGAGGACGTGTCCCCGGACAGCCAGACCGAGACGTATCTGGCGCTCCGGCTGCGCGTGGAGAACTGGCGTTGGGCCGGGGTACCCGTCTACGTGCGCACCGGCAAGCGCCTGCCCGCCCGGGTGACCGAGGTGGCCCTCACGTTCCGCCAGGTGCCCTTCCTGCTCTTCGACCACCGCTCCAGCCGCGACCTGCGGCCGAACACGCTGATCCTGCGGATCCAACCCGACGAGGGCATCAGCCTCGAGTTCGGCGCCAAGGTACCCGGTGAGAAGTTCCACATCCGCTCGGTGGCCATGGACTTCTCCTACGACGAGGCCTTCTCGGGCACCGAGGCAGCCGACGGGTACGAGCGGCTCATCCACGACGCCATGGTCGGCGACGCCACGCTGTTCATCCGTTCCGACGAGGTCGAGCAGGCCTGGCGGATCGTGGACCCGTACCTCGAGGCCTGGTCCGACCCGGGCGGTGCGCTCCACTTCTACCCGGCCGGCTCGTGGGGGCCCCACCTGGCCGACCTCCTGGTCGAGCGGTCGGGCGACGAGTGGCGCAATCCGGTGGTCGACCTGGAGCTGAGTGGCGGCCGCCAGACCCACCTCGAGCAGTGACGCCGTGAACGGCACGGTGCGACTCGTCGACTCGGTGCCCGACGCGTTCGCCGACCTGGTCGCCGACGGGGTCGCCCGGGCCACCCCGCCCGGCTACGCCCTCTTCCTGTCCGGGGGAGGCACCGCCGTCGAGTGCTACCGGGCACTGGCCGGCCGACGGGGCGTCGACTGGTCGGGCGTCGACGTCTACCTGGGCGACGAACGCTGCGTCCCCCCCGACGACCCCGACTCCAACCACGCCATGATCGCCGGGACCCTGCTCGACGTGGTGGGACCGGTGCGCTCCGACCACCCCATGTACGTCTCGGGCAGTCCCGGCGACGCGGCGGTCGCCTACCAGGCCCTCGTCGCCGGTCTCGCACGCATGGACCTCGTGCACCTGGGTCTCGGCCCGGACGGGCACTGCGCGTCGCTGTTCCCCGGTTCGACCGCTCTCGACGACCGGGACCCGTCGCACCTCGTGGTGGCCAACGAGGACCCGAACGGCGTGAACCCCCATCCGAGGATCACCCTCACCTATGCCGGGATCGCCCGGGCGGCACGGACCGTGTTCACGGTGTCGGGCCCGTCCAAACGCGACGCGCTGGCCCGGATCCGGGCCGGGGAGGACCTGCCGGCCGGCCGGGTGACCGGTCGTGACATCGTGTGGCTGGTCGACGCCGACGCCCTCGGCGACATCGATCCCGACAGCGTCGGGTGACCCGGACCGCCCGGCGGGTGCCCGGATCGCCTCCGGTAAGGTGACGCCGATGCCCGCCGACCCCGGCCACCGGCCGTACCGCAGCCCCGACCCAGCCACCCGTGACGAGTGGTGCGCCACCCCCGTCGCCGAGCTCATGACGCGCGCCGCCGCGGTGCGCGACGAGACCTTCGGCACCCGCGTGACCTTCTCCCCCAAGGTCTTCGTCCCGCTGACCATGCTGTGCCGTGACCGGTGCGGGTACTGCACCTTCGCCAAGGCCCCCGCCCACCTCGACTCCCCCTACCTGGAACTCGACGAGGTGCTGGCCATCGCCCGGGCCGGTCGGGCCGCCGGGTGCCACGAGGCACTGTTCACCCTGGGCGAGGCACCCGAGGACCGCTACCCCGCGGCCGCCGGTTGGCTGGCCGATCGCGGGTACTCGTCGACCGTCGACTACCTGGCCGCCGCATGCGCCGCCGTGGTCGAGGAGACCGGCCTCCTCCCGCATGCCAACGCCGGAGCCCTCGGCGGGCGGGACCTGGCCACCCTGCGGGCGGTGTCGGCCAGCCAGGGGATGATGGTCGAGTCCACCAACCCGGACCTGCCCGCCCACCGTTCGGCCCCGGACAAGTTGCCGGCCCGGCGGCTCGCCACGCTCGAAGCCGCCGGCCAGCTCGGCATCCCCTTCACCACCGGGCTCCTCGTCGGCATCGGCGAGTCGCGCTCGGACCGCCTGGAGACACTGGAGGCCATCGCCGCCAGCCACGTCCGTCACGGGCACGTCCAGGAGGTCATCGTCCAGAACTTCCTGCCGAAGCCGGGGACCTCGATGCACCGCTCGCCCCCGTGCCCGGGCGACGAATTCCTGTGGACCATCGCCGCCGCCCGCCTGCTCCTTCCCACCGACATCCACCTGCAGGCACCGCCCAACCTGTCCGACGAGCTCGCACCCCTGGTGGCCGCCGGGATCGACGACTGGGGCGGGGTGTCCCCGGTGACGGCGGACCACGTCAATCCGGAACGGGCCTGGCCGGCCCTCGGCATCCTCCGGGCCGCCACCGAAGCCGCCGGCCACACCCTGGCCCCCCGTCTCACCATCTACCCCGAGTTCGCCCTCGACCCCTCGCGCTGGCTCGACGAGCGGATGCGCTTCCCGGTCCTCGACGCCTCCGACGCCGAGGGGCTCGGCCGCGACCATCCGTGGGCGTCCGGCGGCGGGTTCCCCCCGCCCGAGCTGCTCGCGCCTGTGGCATCCGCCGTGGCCGCCGGCCCGGCGGACCGGGGCCGGACGCCGGCACCGCCGGTGGTGACGCTGGCCACGACGGGTGGTGCGGTGGCCGAGGTCCTGTCCGGCGTGCTCGACGGGCTCAACGTCGACGAGGACCAGATCGTCACCCTGTTCGGCGCCCGGGGCCCCGAGGTACGGGCCGTCGCCGCCGCGGCCGACCGCCTGCGGTCCGAGATCGTCGGCGACGAGGTCACCTTCGTCGCCAACCGCAACATCAACTACACCAACGTCTGCACGTTCAAGTGCCGGTTCTGCGCCTTCTCCAAGGGACCGCTCTCCCTCAACCTCCGAGGTGCCCCCTACCTGCTCGAGCTGGGCGAGATCACCGACCGGGTGGCCGAGGCCGAGGCCATGGGGGCCACCGAGATCTGCCTGCAGGGCGGCATCCACCCCGACTTCGACGGCGACTACTACCTCCATGTGATCCGGGCCGTGCGCGAGGCCTCCGCCACCATCCACATCCACGGCTTCACCGCACTCGAGGTCACCGAGGGGGCACGCCGGTCCGGGCTCCCCCTCGCCGACTACCTGGTCCTGCTCCGCGACGCCGGACTCCGCACCCTGCCCGGCACGGCGGCGGAGATCCTGGACGACGAGGTCCGGGCCGTCCTGTGCCCGGACAAGATCGACACCGAGGAGTGGCTCGAGGCCCACCGGGCCGCCCACGGCGTCGGGCTCAACTCGAACGTCACCATCATGTTCGGGGCCGTCGAGCAACCGCGTTCGTGGGCCCGCCACCTGGTCCGGACCAGGTCGCTCCAGCTCGAGACCGGAGGCTTCACCGAGTTCGTGCCGCTGCCCTTCGTGCACATGGCCACACCGCTCTACATCCAGAAGCGGGCCCGGCGGGGCCCGACCTTCCGCGAGACGCTGCTGATGCACGCCGTCGGCCGCATCGCCTACCGCGGGGCGATCGACAACATCCAGCTCAGCTGGGTCAAGCTGGGTGTCGACGGCGCCCGCCAACTGCTGCGGGCGGGCGTCAACGACCTCGGCGGGACCCTCATCGACGAGAACATCTCGCGGGCGGCGGGGGCCACGCACGGCCAGATGATGGACGCCGACGACTTCCGGGCCCTGGTCGCCCCGCTCGGACGGACCCTGGCCCAGCGCACCACCCTGTACGGTCGGGTGACCCCGACCGACGGGAGTGGCACCGCGTTGGCGGGCGTCCACTGACGTGACCGGCTCCTCCTTCGAGGACGGGGAGCTGCAGGCGGCCATCGACGGTTCGACCGAGACGGTGCCCCCGGAGGACGGCCCCACCCTCGAGGACCGGATCGCCCTGGCACGCACGCCCACGGAACGGCGCCTGTACCGGTCGATGGTCGACACGGTCTCTGGCCTGCTCGAGCGGGGCACCGAGGTGATCGACCTCAAGGTGGCCGACACCGCCCTGGCCGAGATGGCCGAGGCGTTCACCATGTTCTAGCCGTTGCGCAAGCGGATGAAGGTGACGATCTTCGGCTCGGCCCGGACCGAACCCGATCACCCCGCCTACAGGCAGGCGCGCACGCTGGCCGCGGCCATGGCCGGCGCCGGGTGGATGGTCGTGACCGGTGCCGGCCCGGGGATCATGGCCGCGGGCATGGAGGGCGCGGGTCGCGAGCAGTCGGTCGGGGTCAACATCCGCCTCCCCCACGAGCAGGGGGCCAACCGGTTCATCGCCCAGGACCCGAAGCTCGTCGAGATGCGCTATTTCTTCACCCGGAAGCTGATGCTGTTGAAGGAGTCGGACGGGTTCATCGTCCTGCCCGGCGGGTTCGGCACCCTCGACGAGGGGTTCGAGCTCCTGACCCTGCTGCAGACCGGCAAGGCCGAGCCGGCGCCCGTGGTCATGCTCGACATCCCGGGAGGCACCTTCTGGAGGGGCTGGAGCCGTTTCCTGACCGAGGAGCTGGAGCCCCGGGGACTGGTGTCCCAGGACGACCGCTCGTTCTTCTCGATCACTGACGACGTCTCGGTGGCCACCGGCCTGCTCCTCGGCTTCTACCGGAACTACCACTCGTGCCGCTGGGTGGGCGACCTGCTGGTGCTCCGGATGGCCGTCGCCCCGGACAAGGCCCGCCTGGCCGACCTCAACCGCCGCTTCGCCGACATCGTGACCACCGGGGTCATCCGGAAGGTCGACCCGCTCCCCCCCGAGCGGGCCGACGACGACGTGACCGACCTCCCCCGCCTCGCCTTCCGCTTCGACAAGGTCCACTACGGGCGCCTGCGCCAGCTGATCGACGCCATCAACGAGGTGGTCGACGACTGACCGACAGGACGGTCAGCCCGTCGGGACGTCCGATCGACTCGGTGCCCGGTGCGGGTTCCCGGCCCGGACCGGATCCGGGCTCCCGATCGGGACCAGCCCGAACCGCCGACCGATCTCCCTCTCCGGCGGCCGGTCCTGGGACTCGACCCCGCCGTCACGGACGAGGGCGGTCGGGATCCCGTTCGAGAACCACCGGGCCTCGTGGACGCCGTACGGGTCCCGACACCAGTTCTGTGCGTAGCGCGGATCGTGTTCCATCCCGGGAGTTTACCGTCCGTTCATCTACGTGTCACGTTCTGTTCACCTCCGTCACGCTACGTTCACCTCCGAGCCCTCGGCGACGCGGGTGGTCACGTGGCTGACCGGCACGGCGTCCCGGCGTAAGGTGGGCTGGTGAAGCACCGGCGCGAACTGGTCCTCGGCACGGTCGTCGCCACCGTCGTGGCGACCGTCGTCCTGCGCCGCCGCGGGTACGGGATCGGCGGCGACACCCTGGTCCGCTGCCGGAGCGGTCACCTCTTCACGACGATCTGGATCCCGGGCGTGTCGGTCACGTCGTTGCGCCTCGGATGGTGGCGGTTCCAGTACTGCCCGGTCGGACGGCACTGGACCCTGGTGGTCCCGGTCCGCGGGGCCGACCTGACCGACGAGGAACGACGGGCGGCGGCTGCCACCCACGATCTCCGGATCCCCTGACCCCGGTCCCCCGCGACGGTGCCCGACGCGACGCCCTCGCCACCGGGACCTGCGTACATCGCCTCGCGGGGTTTCGGCCCGTTCGTCACCGAGCGGATCGTCCAGCACGCGGACGGCACCCTCGAACGGTGGCAGTCGCGACGGGCCCGCAAGCACTCCGACCGGGCACCGGGGTCCACGTGGTGGTCGCCCGGGGAGGCAGGCTGGTGGATGGCGGTCCTGTTCGCCGTCGGATCGTCCTGCTTCGCCGTCGCCGCCGTCCCCACCCTGGCCTCGGCCGTCGGGGCCCGGACCGACGACCTGGTCTACTTCGTCGGTTCGCTCTTCTTCACGACGGCCGCACTCCTCCAGTACGGAGAAGTGGTGGGCACCGTCGAGCCGGGCCGGCCCGTCCCGACCGGCCCCCGGCGTCTCCTGGCATTCCAGCCCCACCGCATCGACTGGCTGGCCGCGGTGGTCCAGGTCCTCGGAACGCTCTTCTTCAACGTCAGCACCGCCCACGCGTTGACCATGTCGTTCTCCGACCCGGCGGCGGCGAACCGCGCCGTCTGGCGGCCGGACGCCTTCGGGTCGATCTGCTTCCTGGTGTCGAGTTACCTGGCGTTCGCCGAAGTCTGCCACGGTGCCGGCCGCTGGCAGCCCGGGGACCTCTCGTGGTGGATCACGGTGGGCAACCTCGCCGGATCGGTGGCCTTCGGCATGTCGGCGGTCGCCTCGCACGTCCTTCCGACCGGGGAGCTCCGCAATGCCACGTGGACCACCCTCGGCACCTTCGTCGGCGGGATCTGCTTCCTCGGCGCCTCGGTCCTCCTGCTGCCCGAGCGGACCCGGCCGGCCGACACAGCCGCCCACGTCCCGCCCGGGCCGTGACGTCGGCTACCGGCGATCCGGTGCGGCGTCGGCCGGGTCGTTGATCATGATCGAGTCGGCGACCTTGTCGTGCAGGCACTGCCTCCGGTCGTCCCACAGGCACCACAGGGGATCGAGCAGCCCGATCCACCCGAGGAACCCGGCGACCGAGAAGATCACGGCCCGGGCCAACGCCCTGCCCCAGCCGAGGGGTGCGCCGTCGACCCTCACCGGTCGGATGTGGAGCCACGCCATCCCGAGGGTGCGGCCGAATTTCGCCACGCCCACCGTCTCGTAGGCCGGCATGACCAGGCCGAGGGCGACGGAGCAGCCGCGCCCCGAGCCGGCGTCCGGGATGGGCCAGGGCTCCGGGACCGTTCGCGGGGCGTCCGAGCTGGGCGCCCTTCCAGGTGGGCCCCCACCCGCCCCCGTAGGGGCCGACCACCGCCGACTGCCACGGGACCCGGTGCTCCGTCCAGGTCCGTCCGTCCCAGTAGCGGAGGCAACCGGGACCGACGGGGTCCGGGTACCAGTTGGCCGGGGCGGGGGGAACGCTCACGGCGCGCCCGTCCCGGAGCGGGTCGCCGCACCCCGGTCCCGACGCCGACCTCCCATCGGTGATCCCCCGTTCCCCCGGCGACCGGTGCCACCGACCGGATGAACCTACTACCGGTCCCGTTGTTCCGGGACCGCCGGGTCAGGGTCCGTCGTCGAATCCCGCGGGACCTCCGGCACCCAACAGGCCGGCCGCCTTCTCCACCGACCGCCTGGCCCGGGTGATCCGCTTCTCCTCGGCGGTCAGCCCCGGATCGGGTTCACCACCGGCCCGCACGGCGTCGGCGTTGCGGCGGAGCCGGTCGAGCGCGGCGTCGGCCAGGTCCTCCGCGATCGCCCCGAGCCGCTCGGCGATCTCGGTCAGGTCGGGCACGATCAGCCCCGGGAGACGATCTCGACCTCGATGACCTCGAGGTCGCCCTCGGCGTGCCTGGCCCGCAGCACCTTCTTGTCGAACTTGCCCACGCTGGTCTTGGGTACCTCGTCGATGACCGACCACCGCTCGGGGAGCCACCAACGGGACACCCGGTCGCCGAGGAACACCAACAGGTCGTCGGGGGTGACGTCCGACCCCTCCTCGATGACCACCGCGACCAGGGGCCGTTCGCTCCAGCGCTCGTCGGGGACGGCGATGACCGCGGCCTCGACCACGTCGGGGTGGGCCATCACCTCGTTCTCCAGCTCCACCGAGGAGATCCACTCGCCTCCGGACTTGATGACGTCCTTGGTGCGGTCGCTGATCTGCATGTACCCGAGTCGGTCGAGCGACCCGATGTCACCGGTCCGCAGCCAACCGTCGTGGAAGCGGTCCGGCGACGGGTCGCCGTAGTACGAGCCGGTGATCCACGGGCCACGGACCTCGAACTCGCCGACGGACTCCCCGTCGTTCGGGAGCACGCTCCCGTCCTCACCGCAGATGCGGATCTCGACACCGGGCACGATCCGCCCGGTCTTGGACCGCCACTCGATCTCCTCCTCGGGGGAAGCCTGACGGGGCGGTGTGGCCAGGGCGCACAGGGGGCTGGTCTCGGTCATCCCCCAGCCCTGGACCATCTCGACCCCGAGATCGTCACGGAACCGTTCGATGAGCTGACGGGGGACGGCGGCGCCGCCTGCGGTAATCATCCGCAGGCTCGACATGTCCACCGGATTGGCCTGGGCGTAGCGGAGGAGGTCGCTCCAGATGGTCGGGACCCCGGCCGACATGGTGGGCCGGTGGCGTTCGATGATGGCCGCCAGGGGCGCGGCCTGGAGGAACTGCTGGGGCATGATGAGGTCGGCGCCGGTCATGAACGCCCCGTAGGGCGTCCCCCAGGCATTGGCATGGAACATCGGCACGATCGACAGCACGCTGTCCCGCTCATTGATGGCGAGCGACGAACCGGCCGTGATGGCCATGGAGTGCAGGAACGTCGAGCGGTGGCTGTAGACGACGCCCTTCGGGTTCCCGGTGGTGCCGGAGGTGTAACACATGGCGGCGGCGGAGCGCTCGTCCATCTGCGGCCACCCGTAGCCCGGCTCCTCGGCGGCCAGGAGTTCCTCGTAGTCCAGGGTTTCCCCGAGGGCACCCGTATCGCCCTCCCCCACCACCACGATGTGGCGGACCGTCGGGATCTGGTCGCGCACTCGGGCCAGGAGGGGCGCGATGGAGGCGTTGCAGATGATGACCTGATCCTCTGCGTGGTTGATCACGTAGCTGAGCTGCTCGGGGAAGAGACGCAGATTGAGGGTGTGGAGGACCGCTCCCATGGAGGGAACGGCGAGGTAGGCCTCGAGGTGTGTCTGGTTGTTCCACAGGAAGGTGCCGACCCGGTCCGAATCCCCGATGCCGAGGCGGCCGAGGGCCCGGGCCAGGCGTTCCGACCGCTCGGCCACCTGTGCGAAGGACCCCTCGGCCGCTTCGCCGCCGGCACCCACGATGGTGAGCACCCGGCTGTCCCCGTAGACCTGCTGACCGTGGCGGAGTATCCCGCTGACCAGCAGCGGACCGTCCTGCATGGTGCTGAGCATCGTGGTTCCTCCCCTGTCGCCCCGACGGGCGGACGAACGAGTGTACCGAGTGGGGGTCCACCGGGGACGTGGGCGGTGACCGCCCGGGGACCCGCCCGGCGCAGGGGTGGGGACCGACGCGGGCCCGGCCGATCCGGCCTTGCCGTCGGTGCCCGTCGATGGTGGACTGGTGTCGCCCCCCCGGGGCCCGTCCACCCTCGGCTCGCCTGCCGTTCCGCACCCGGACTCTGAGCGAAGCGCTCACCTCACCCCTCCGTCGTCGGCGAGGTACCTCCGTGGGAAAGTTCCTGGGCGTCGTCGCCCTCACCGTCATCGTGCCGGTCGTCGGTCTGGCCAGCCTCGTGGCGGCCATCGGCGGCGGTCCCGGCACTCCCTCGGCCGCGACCTCGTCCGGCGGATCCCCGACGCCGGCGCAGGCCTCCCCCGCGCTTACGACCGGATGGACGGCGTTGGACTCCTCGGCGGCCGCGACCTGTCCCGGGCTCCCGTGGTCGGTCCTCGCTGCCATCGGCGCCGTCGAGTCCGACAGCGGTCGGTCGACGGCGCCCGGGGTCGACTCCGGTGCCAACGCGGCCGGGGCCGAAGGCCCGATGCAGTTCGAGCCGGCGACGTTCGCCGCCTACGCCACCGTCGGGCCGGGGGGTGCCTCGCCGCCCGACCCGTACGACCCGGTCGATGCGGTCTACACGGCGGCGGCGATGCTCTGTGCCGACGGTGGCGGCAGGGCTGCCACGCTGCGGTCGGCCGTCCTCGACTACAACCACTCGACCCCCTACGTGGACACCGTGCTCGTGCTGTCCATCGCCTTCGCCGCGGACCCGACCGTCGACGGGACGGTCGTCACCGCCCTCTCCTTCGCCGCCGAGCAGCTGGGAACGCCCTACGTGTGGGGTGGGACGGGACCCGACGGCTTCGACTGTTCCGGCCTGGCACAGGCCGCCTACGGGGCTGCCGGCGTCCGCCTCCCCCGGGTGGCCCAGGACCAGTACGACGCCGGTCCGGCTGTGCCGGACGGGGCGACCGTCCTACCCGGGGACCTGGTCTTCTTCGGCACCGGCCCGACCGGGGTGGACCACGTGGGCATCTACGTGGGATCCGGACTCATGGTCGACGCCCCGCACACCGGCGCCGTCGTGCGCGTCGAGCCGGCGGAGTGGGGTGGATTCGTCGGTGCGACGCGTCCGGCGTGATCCGGCCGGACGGTCAGCCACGGCCGGGGGGCCATCCCTTCATCAGGTCGGACTTCACGGCGACGACCAGTGTGAACACGATGGTGTAGAACCCGATCACGAACACGGTGAGGATCAGCTGGGAGTAGATGAAGATCGCCGTGGCCACCAGGAGGAAGTACAAGAAGATGGTCGACCTCCCCTGCCAGGTCACCGGGTGGAATCCCACGCCCCGGGTCGTCCGCTCGAACCACAGGGGCGACTGGGGTTCTCCCCCTTCAGGCATGACCGCCTCCTGAGCGGCCGCCGGTCGCCGACGCGCCGGCGGTCCGCCCGTCCACCCGTGACCTCCGCGCACCCATGCGCACACGGTACCCGTGGGCGCCCCGGCCCAGGGACGCCGGTGGGCGCGGATCCCCACGGGCCGCCACCGGTCGGTGCAGACGCACGGGTCGGCTGCGTGGGAGGCTGACGGCATGGAGCAGCGGGTCTCCCTCGTGACGCTCGGCGTGACTGACATCGCTCGGTCCCGGGCCTTCTACGAAGCCCTCGGTTGGTCGGGCGAGTCGCCCGACGGTGAAGTCGTGTTCTTCCAGGCGGGTGGCATGGTCGTCGCGCTCTGGGACAGGTCCGAACTCGCCCGGGACAGCGTGGTCGCCGATCCGGGCGGGTGGGGTGGCGTGACATTCGCCCACAACGTGGGATCCCCGGACGAGGTGGACCGGGTCCTCGACGCCGCGGCCGCCGCCGGGGCCCCGATCGGGAGGCCGGGTGCGCCCACCTTCTGGGGAGGCTATTCCGGTGTCTTCGTCGACCCCGACGGCCATCCGTGGGAGGTCGCCCACAACCCGGGGTGGACGATCCTCCCCGACGGGAGCGTCCGACTGCACTGAGCACACGGTCACTGAGCACACTTCGCCGAGCACACTTCACCGAGCACACCGCAGTGAGCGCAGCACCGATCACACGGTCGGCACCAGGCCCGCCCCGATCCTCCCCGATCCGCTCCTGTCCGTCCGTCGGCTTCGAGCATGTAGCCTGGTGGCAACGCAGAACGCACGATCCGTGCGGATCCGTGCGTCGCGAGTCCCTGTGGACTGCGGCGCCCGGCCGCACGTCGCCCGCCACCGACGAGATGGCTGGATCGGCGGAAGCGGCCCCCGGCACCCCGGTGGCCTGCCCGCACGTACTGCGAGAGGGGGTCTCCCGGTCGTCGTCGCAGTCCGCTGCCGACACGGTCCGACGGACCCACACGACCACGACAGGAACGACCCGGATGAACCACCGAACAGAGACACTCATCGCCATCGCGCGGAGCCACGCCCGGCGACACGACACGGAGGACCAGCTGCGCTCCTTGCGCGGCGTGCCCGTCGGGGCCCCGCTCGCCGAGCTCGACAGCCTCCTCGCCTTCGAGCTCCAGCTCGAGTCCCGGCTGACCGAGGTGCTCGGTCGCACGCTCCCCGGGTCCGTCGGCTGACCAGCGGCTACCGGGGCTCCCCGAGGAGCGCATGGACAGCGTCCCTCAGCATGCGGCCGAGCTCCTCGGACGGGACGTCCGCGAAGACGTCGCCGGCCAGGACGAGGCCGCTCATGGCCGCACCGAACGCGCACGACATGCGTACCCGGGTCTCCACCGGTACCGCATCGTTCGACAGTGCCCTGCGGAACCGGATCTGGAGGTCCTCGTGATCGGCGTCGGACCGCTCCCGGTGGAGCTCCTCGATCGCAGCCTGGTTCCGCTCGTGCAGGATGAACAGGGCCCGATGCGTGAGCATCTGGTCGATCAGCTGGTCCAGGAGCTCCGCCCACAGCGCGGGTGAGGAGTCGTCGTCCTCCACGGCCCGCAGGGCGTCGCGGCCGAACTCGTGCAGCCGCAGGTGGAGGGCCATGAGGATGTCCTCCTTGCTGGCGAAGTGGTAGTAGATCGCCGCCTTCGAGTACCCGAGCCGCTCCGCGATCTGGCGCAGCGAGGTCTTGTCGTACCCCTGGGTGGAGAACAGCTCCAGGGAGATGTCGAGGATCCGGTCGCGGGTGGTGGAAGGCGCCGCGGCCGGGTCGGGGTCCACCGGCTCCACTCCGATGGTCACTGCACGATCGATGACTGGATCCATGTCAGCAGTCTACTTGACGACCGGTCAGCAGGTCTCTACGATGCGGTTCGTAGACGTAACCTGCTGACCGACCGGTAAGGAACCATGACCAACGAGCGACCGACCATCTGTGCGGAGGGTCTGACCAAGCGTTACGGCTCCACCGTCGCCCTGGCCGGCGTGGATCTCGCCGTACCGGCCGGGGCGATCCTGGCCGTCCTCGGCCCGAACGGTGCCGGCAAGACCACGGCGGTGCGCATCCTGACCACCCTGACCGCTCCGGACTCCGGCTCCGCGTGGGTGGCCGGCCACGACGTCCTGCGCGACCCCGCCGCGGTACAGCGCAGCATCGGCGTCACCGCACAGGACGCCACCGTCGACGGGCTGCTCACCGGCCGCCAGAACCTGGTGATGATCGGACGGCTCAGCGGGCTCCGACGTCCCGACGCACAGGCCCGGGCCGCCGAACTGCTCGACCAGTTCGACCTGGCCGACGCGGCCGACCGGGTCCTGAAGGGTTACTCGGGAGGGATGCGCCGCCGCCTCGACCTGGCTGCCGGCCTCGTCACCCGCCCTCCGGTGCTCTTCCTCGACGAGCCCACCACCGGACTCGATCCCACCAGCAGGGTCCGGATGTGGGACGTCATCCGCGGGCTGGTGGACGACGGGGTCACCCTGCTCCTGACCACGCAGTACCTCGACGAGGCCGACGAGCTCGCCGACCGCATCGTCGTGATCGACCACGGTCGGGTCATCGCCGACGGGACCTCGGGCGACCTCAAGTCGGAGACCGGCGGGGCGCGGCTCGAGGTCACCCTCAGCACCCCCTCCCCCCTGGCTCCGGCGGCCCTCGAGCCCTTCGTCTCCGGTCCCGTCCACGTGAGCCACGACGGACGGCGACTGCGGGCGCCCGTACGGAGCGAGACGGGTCTGGCGACGACGGTGGTGCGCGCGCTCGATGCCGCGGACATCGCGGTCGACGACGTCGAGGTCCACCAGCCCTCGCTCGACGACGTCTTCTTCGCACTCACCGGGCACCCGTCCTCGGACTCCGGGGACGACACCGACGACACGTTCGACACCGACGGCGAGCACCGCCCGACGGTGGCCAGTGGAACGGCGGGGCAGGTCCGATGACCGTCGCCGTCGCCCCCGTCGCCCCCGCGGCCCGCCGGCCCCGCCCGACCGGACCGGTCCGGAAGGTGTGCGACGTCGTCGTGCTCACCGGGCGGAATCTCGTCCACATCGCCCGTGAGCCACTGCAGCTCTCCGACGTGACCATCCAGCCGGTCCTCTTCACCCTGTTGTTCGTCTACGTCTTCGGTGCCGGAGTCGTCCTCCCCGGCGGTGGCACCTACGCGGATTTCGCCATCGCCGGGCTCCTCGCCCTCAATCTCACCACGTCGTCCATGGGCACGGCGGTCGGCTTGAGCACCGACCTCAACAGCGGGGTGATCGACCGCTTCCGCACGTTGCCGATGTGGCGTCCGGCCATCCTGGTGGGACGGTCCCTCGCCGACCTGTCGACCGCGGTGATCTGCGCGGCCATCGTCGCCATCACCGGGCTGGTGGTCGGCTGGCGGCCCGGCGGCAGCGTGCTCTCGACCGTCGCCGGATTCGGGGTCTTCCTGCTGTTCAGCTACGCGCTGTCGTGGGGCTGCGCGTGCCTGGGCATGGTGAGCAAGGGCCCCGAGTCCGCACAAGGGGTGGGTCTCGTCATCCTCTTCCCGCTCGCCATCGTCTCCAACGCCCTGGTCCCGACCCAGCGAATGCCGGTCGTGCTTCGGACCATCGCCGACTGGAACCCGGTGAGCGCGGTGACCGCGGCCGCCCGCCAGCTGTGGCACAACCCGAACCCGTCGGCCTCGATCCCGGCCTGGCCGATGCAGCACCCGGTGGTCGCCTCGCTGGCGTGGTCCGTCGTCCTCCTCGTCGTGTTCGCCCCGTTGGCCACGTACCTCTACCGCCGTCGCACCGCGGACTGAACCGCCGCGGACCCGACCGGGTGGCCGAGCTCCTCCCATCGCCTGTACCGTCGACTCCGTGAACGTCGAGGGTCGTCCGGGTGAGCGCGAAGGTGGGCAGACCGTCGTCGACATCTTCACCGAGCCCGACGGCGACCCGGACACCCTGGCCAACCTCGGCCCGCTCGGCCCGATGGCCGGCGTCTGGGAGGGCGTGCGGGGGTCCGACCGCCACCCGGTCGCCGACGGGACCGGGACCGACTCCTTCGTCGAGCATTACGAGCTCCAACCCATCGACCGCCAGACCAACGGCCCGCAACTGTTCTACGGCCTGCGGTACCACACCCACATCGTCAAGCCCGGAGAGGTCGAGACCTTCCATGACCAGGTCGGCTACTGGTTGTGGGAGCCCGCCGCCGAGGAGATCACCTTCACCCTCGGGATCCCCCGGGGCCAGGTCCTCCTGGCCAACGGTCCGGCCACCGCCGATGCCACCGAGTTCGAACTGCGGGCCACGCTCGGCACCGAGGTCTACGGGATCCTGTCGAACCCGTTCCTCGACGCCAACTTCCGGACCGTCGACTACCGGATCCGGGTCACCCTCCACGACGACGGCACCTGGTCCTACGAGGAGGAGGGACGGCTCGAGATCCCCGGCCGCAGCGAGCTCTTCTCCCACCGGGACGCCAACACCCTCACCCGCATCGCACCGCCGACCCCCAACCCCCTCGCCGTCCCGGCGGCAGTACCCGACGGCAGCCTCGGGATCGGCGATCTACGAGACGAAGGAAGGTCACGGACATGAACCACCTGATGCGGGAGCTGGCTCCCGTCACCGATGCGGCGTGGGCCCAGATCGACGGGGAGGCCTCCCGCTCGATCGCGCACTTCCTGGCGGCCCGGCGCCTCGTCGACTTCGCCGGTCCACTCGGTTGGCAGCTCTCCGCGGTCGCCACCGGTCGCACCGACCCGGTCGACGGCACGCCACTCGGCACCGTCGAGACGTCCCGGCGGCGGGTGCTCCCGCTGCTCGAGCTACGGGTGCCCTTCACCCTGGACCGCGACGAGCTCGACACCGTGGAGCGCGGGGGGAGCGATCCCGATCTCCAGGCCGTCATCGACGCCGGCCGGTCGGCCGCCCTGGCCGAGGACCACCTGGTCTTCCACGGCGACCCGGCGGCCGGCACCGTCGGGATCATCGACGCCTCGCCCCACGAGGCCGTGGCCATCGGCGACGACTACGGCGCTTACCCCGACCGGGTGGCGAAGGCGGTCACGGTCCTCCGTACGGCGGACATCGCCGGACCCTATGCCATCGCCCTCGGCACGGACTGCTTCACGGGGGTGACCGAGACCATCGAGCGCGGCGGCTACCCGGTGCTCGAGCACCTGGGCCAGCTTCTCGGCGGCCCGGTCGTCTGGGCCCCCGCCATCCAAGGGGGGGTCGTCCTCTCGCAGCGCGGCGGCGACTACACCCTCACCGTCGGCCAGGACTTCTCGATCGGCTTCCGGGAAGCCACCGGGGGGACCGTCGTGCTCTTCGTCGAGGAGACCGTGGCGTTCCAGGTGAACACACCCGAGGCCGCGGTCGAACTCGCCTACTCCTGACCGGCACGACGACGCGGCCCGGATGGCGACGGGTGCACCGCACCGCCCCCGGACGCACGTCTCCCCGGCGCACCGGGGTGAGGGTCACGGTGACGTTCTCAGCCTGATCCCCGGGCGACGGCCGCCGGCCTCGACGCGGCGCCCCACCCGAACGGGCGGCGGTGCACGACGCGGCCGACGGGTACGGCGTCGACCGCGGCGACCACGGGCTCCGGGATGGACCTCCGTTCGAAGGCGAAGCGGAGGGACACGTCCCCCAGCAGCTCGTGGACGTGGAGCCGGACCAGCCGTCCCTGTTCGTCCTCGAGCAGGGACGGGACCGTTCGCCTCAGGTTGCTGCTGACGTGGCGACCCGTCAACCGGACCCGGGTGCCCCTCGGGACGAAGACGTCGACGTTCCCCGCGATGGCGTAGGCGTCGACCCGCACCTCGGACGGCATGCTCCCCACCTCGGTGAGGTCGACCGTCACCCCGCCGAACACGGCGACCGCGACCAGTTCCCCCTCGACGTCCCAGGGTGCGGACCGCCCACCGGTGGGGAGCCAACGGTGCTCGGACACCGGCTCGAACCCGACCAGCCACCGCCGGTCGGTCCTCGGCCCGGCCGCCGCCGGCCCGCCTCTCGTCGTCCTCCCGATCACCCTGGCAGTCTCACGAGTCCGGCGCCCCGGCGACAGAGGCCAAGGTCCCGAGGAACGGCCCGCGGAGCGGGGAGCGCCGGCTATCCCTCGCCGGACAGCATCGCGGTGATCTGGCCGAGGTCGAAGTAGTCGCGCCAGGCGCTGATCCTTCCGTCGCGCACCTCGAACGTGCCCATGACGGCCAGGGGGGCCACCACCGATCCCACGGTGAACGTGTCCACGCGTTCCGTCAGGACCACGTCCCCGCGCGCGGCCACGTTGACGTTCTCGATGGTCATGGAGTCGCACATACCGAAGAAGCCCTCGATGAACGCGATGGTGGCGTCGATGCCGACCGCCGGCTCGAGGGGGATGTTGTGGTAGACGACGTCGTCGGTGAAGAACGGACGCAGCGCCTCGGCGTCGCGGCCGTCGAACGCGTCGCAGAACGCCAGGACGACCTGCTCGGCATCGCCTGCACTGCCCATGGTGGACCTCCGGGATCGAACGGAGCCCTCAGGCTAGCGAACCGTGGCGGCCACGCACGGCACGCGGGGTCGCCGGTGCGACCGGCACCGGCCGATCAGCCGGGATTCGCCCCGATCACCGTCGGCTGGTGCGCCGTGCCGCACGCCCGTACGGCGGCCTCGTCGGCCTTGGCCAGCCACATCGCCCCGGACTCCGTCTCCAGGATTCCCCCGGCCCGCAGGTAGGTGGGCACGCTCGGCGCGGGGAGCGTCGAGAGGAAGTGGTTCCAGTCGACGATCTTGTACTTGGTGGGGTCCGACCGTTCGAGGGCGACGATCCGGTGGTCGACCTGGGCGGCGACGTCGTCACCGGCGGCCTGGTCGGCCCGGAGGCTCACGGTGGTCAGCACGACACACGGGATCGACGCGGTCGCCGTCACCAGCGGCTGCAGGACCGCACCCGATGCGGTGGACCGGGTGGGCGCCAGTGCGTCGGTGGTGCCGAGGTTGGTGACGGCCACGCCGGGGGTGCCGTCGGCGCCGACGTAGGCCTGCAGGAGGGCCGACATCCCGGCGATCCTCCCGCCGGCGCGCACGAGGTAGGTCGTCGTGTAGTCCCGTTCGAGCGCCGGACTCAGATACGGGTGCTCGATCGCCGTCAACGAGTCCCCCACCACCGCCACCCGGCCGGACGTCGAGCTCGAGCATCCGGCGACCACGCCCAGCGCGAGGAGCGGGACCACAGCCCACCGCCTACCGCCGTGTGTACGTTCCCTCCGTCGTCCGAGCACGTCCCCCCCTTGGTCTCGGTCACCATCATGCCAGGTGGAGCCGGGTCTGCACCCGGTGTTGCAGGCCTGGCGCTACCGCAGGGCGAGCTGGCCGGGGACGATCGGGGCGGGCAGGGAGGTCGTGCCCATGAGGTGACGGTCCACCGAGGCGGCGGCCGATCTCCCCTCGGCGATGGCCCAGACGATGAGGCTCTGCCCCCGGGTCATGTCGCCGCACACGAAGACGTTCTCCACGTTGGTGGACCACCGGTGGTCGGCGGCCACGCTGCCCCTGGCGTCGAGGTCGAGGCCGAGGTCGGACACCACCCCGTCGGGCTCGGCGCCGAGGAAGCCCATGGCCAGCAGCACCAGCTGGCAGGGCAGCTCGAACTCGCTCCCCTCCACCGCGGTGAAGGCCGGGCGTCCGTCGGCCCCCGTCGTCAGCTCGACCTCGTGGCCCCGCAGTGCGGCCACGCTGCCCGACCCGTCGTCGAGGAATTCGTCGGTGGTGACCGAGAAGATGCGCTCGCCACCCTCCTCGAGCGCGGACGACGTCCGCAGGATCAACGGCCAGGTGGGCCACGGGTTGTCCTCCGCCCGTGCCCCGGGGGGCTCCGGCATGATCTCCAGCTGGTGCACGGTCCGCGCACCCTGGCGGTGGGCCGTGCCCAGGCAGTCGGCACCGGTGTCGCCGCCACCGATGATGACCACGTGCTTGCCCTCGGCGGTGACCGGCGGGGTGCGCAGGGAGCCCTCCTGGACCATGTTCGACGGCTTGAGGTAGTCCATGGCCCGATGGATGCCGTCGAGATGGCGCCCGGGGACCGCCAGGTCCCTCGGGAGCGTGGCGCCGCCGGCCAGGACAACGGCGTCGTACCCGGCGACCAGGTCGGCGGCCGGGATCACGGTGGCACCCTCGGCCGTCGCCACGGGGACGTACGGCGACGGCTGCCCGACGGAGACGCCGCACCGGAATTCGACGCCTTCGGCCTCCAGCTGGTCCAGGCGCCGGTCCAGCACGGTCTTCTCCATCTTGAATTCGGGGATCCCGTAGCGGAGGAGGCCACCGGGACGTTCGGCCCGTTCGTAGACGACGACGGCGTGCCCGGCCCGGGCCAGCTGCTGGGCGGCGGCCAGTCCGGACGGCCCCGAGCCCACGACCGCCACGCGGCGCCCGGTCGGGATGGCCGGGCGCACGGTCTCCACCCAGCCCTCCGACCATGCCCGCTCGATGATCTCGTACTCGATCCGCTCGATGGTCACCGGGTCGTCGTTGATGCCGAGCACGCACGCCCCCTCGCACGGCGCCGGGCACAGGCGCCCGGTGAACTCGGGGAAGTTGTTCGTGGCGTGGAGCCGTTCGACCGCCTCGGACCAGTCGTCCCGGTAGACGAGGTCGTTCCATTCGGGGATCAGGTTCCCGAGCGGGCAGCCCTCGTGGCAGAAGGGGATCCCGCAGTCCATGCACCGGGCGCCCTGCTGACTGGCGTCCTCGGCGGAAAAGGGCTCGTAGACCTCCTTCCAGTCACGGAGGCGGACCGGCACGGGGCGTCGCACCGGCAGCTCCCGGCCGAACTTGAGGAAGCCGGTCACGTCACCCATGGGACACCTCCATGACCGCCTCGTCCACCGACCGGCCCTCGGCCACCGCCCGTTCGGTCGCCTCCATCACCCTGCGGTAGTCCTTGGGCATGACGGTGACGAACTGATCGGCCTCGACAGCCCAGTCGGACAGCAGACGTGCCGCCACCTCCGACCCGGTCTCCTGCGAGTGGAGGTGGATCCGGTCGCGCAGCCACAGGCGGTCGTCGCCGCCCAGCGGCTCGAGCTCCACCATCTCCTTGTTGTAGATCCGCGACAGGTTTCCGTGGGGGTCGTGGACGAAGGCAACGCCGCCCGACATGCCCGCGCCGAAGTTCCGGCCCGTCGGGCCGAGCACCACGACCCGGCCACCGGTCATGTACTCGCAGGCGTGGTCGCCCACGCCCTCGACCACGGCGACGGCCCCCGAATTGCGGACACAGAACCGTTCACCCACCTGGCCCCGCAGGAAGACGTCGCCGGCGGTGGCCCCGTAGAGGATGACGTTGCCGGCGATGATGTTCTCCTCGGCGGCGAAGGGTGCGTCCTCTGCCGGTCGCACCACGATCCGACCGCCCGAGAGACCCTTGCCCAGGTAGTCGTTGGCGTCGCCGAACAGGCGCATGGTCACGCCCCTCGGGACGAAGGCCCCGAAGCTCTGGCCGGCCGAACCCCGGAAGGTGAGGTCGATGGTCCCGTCGGGGAGCCCCCTGCCGCCGTGACGACGGGTGATCTCGTAGCCCAGCAGCGTGCCCACCGTCCGGTCCACGTTGGTCACGGCCATCTCGGCGGTGACCCGGGTCCCCTCCTCGATGGCCGGACGGCAGGCCTCCAGGAACGAGTGGTCGAGCGCCTTGTCCAGCCCGTGGTCCTGGTCGGCGACCCGGTGGCGCACCGCGCCCTCCGGCGCGTCGGGCGCCAGGAGGATGGGCGCCAGGTCGAGGCCCGACGCCTTCCAGTGGTCGACCGCGTCGACGGCGTCGAGGAGGTCCACGCGTCCGATCGCCTCCTCGAGGGACCGGAGGCCGAGCGCGGCCAGGTACTCCCGCACCTCCTCGGCGATGTACTCGAAGAACGTCTCCACGAACTCCGGGGTCCCCGAGAAGCGCTCGCGCAGCACGGGGTTCTGGGTGGCGATCCCGACGGGACAGGTGTCGAGGTGGCAGACCCGCATCATGATGCAGCCCGAGACCACGAGGGGTGCGGTGGCGAAGCCGTACTCCTCGGCGCCCAACAGGGCACCGATGACGACGTCGCGCCCGGTCTTCATCTGGCCGTCCACCTGGACCACGATCCGGTCCCGCAGGTCGTTGGCCATCAGCGTCTGCTGGGTCTCGGCCAGTCCCAGCTCCCACGGGATCCCGGCGTGCTTCTGGGACGTCAGCGGCGTGGCGCCGGTCCCCCCGTCGTGCCCCGAGATCAGGACCACGTCGGAGTGGGCCTTGGCCACGCCGGCGGCCACCGTCCCCACGCCGACCTCGGCCACCAGCTTCACGTGCACCCGGGCGGTCGGGTTGGCGGACTTGAGGTCGTGGATGAGCTGGGCGATGTCCTCGATCGAGTAGATGTCGTGGTGGGGCGGAGGGGAGATCAGCCCGACACCCGGCGTCGAGAACCGGGTCTTGGCGATCCACGGATAGACCTTGTGCCCGGGCAGCTGGCCGCCCTCCCCGGGCTTGGCCCCCTGGGCGATCTTGATCTGGATGTCGTCGGCGTTGACCAGGTACTCCGAGGTCACCCCGAACCGACCCGAGGCCACCTGCTTGATCGCGCTGCGCCGCAGGTCGCCGTCGGCGTCGGGCGTGAAGCGGTCGGGGTCCTCGCCCCCTTCCCCGGTGTTGGACTTGCCACCCAGGCGGTTCATGGCGATGGCCAGCGTCTCGTGTGCCTCGGCCGAGATCGACCCGTAGGACATGGCGCCCGTCGAGAACCGGGCCAGGATGGCCGACGCCGGCTCCACCTCCTCGATGGGCACCGGCGGGTGCACACCGGTGCGCAGCCGCATCAGGCCGCGCAGGGTGGCGAGCGCCGTCGACTGGTCGTCGACCGCCTGCGTGTACTCCTTGAACACCCGGTACTGCTTGGTCCGGGTGGCGTGCTGGAGCTTGAAGACCGTCTTCGGGTTGAAGAGGTGGATCTCCCCCTCGCGGCGCCACTGGTACTCGCCGCCGACCTCCCGCTCCCGGTGGGCGCGTTCGGTCGGGCGGTCGAGGTGGGCGATCCGGTGCCGCCGGGCCACCTCGCCGGCCAGGACGGCGAGCCCGACACCCCCGATCCGCGACACCGTGCCGGTGAAGTACTCGTCGACCACGTCGGAGGCCAGCCCGACCGCCTCGAAGACCTGGGCCCCGGTGTAGGAGGCCACCGTCGAGATGCCCATCTTGGACATCACCTTCACGATCCCCTTGGACGCCGCCTTGATGTAGTTCCGCTGCGCCTGGCGGGGCGTGATCCCGGTCAGGAGCCCCGAGGCGATCATGTCGTCGATGCTCTCGAAGGCGAGGTACGGGTTGATGGCCGCCGCGCCGAACCCCTTCAGGAGGGCCATGTGGTGCACCTCGCGGGCGTCGCCCGACTCGACCACCAGTCCGACCCGGGTGCGGGCCTTGGTCCGCACCAGGTGGTGGTGGACGGCGCTGACCAGCAGCAGCGAGGGGATCGGGGCGAGCTCGTCCGTCGAGTTGCGGTCGGACAGGACGATGACGTCCGCGCCGCGGTCGATGGCCGCGCTCACCCGGGACCGGACGTCCTCGATGGCCTGGTGGAGTGCGGCGCCCCCGCCGGCCACCTCGAACAGGCCGTCGACGGCGAACGCCCGGAACCCCGGGGTCACCCCGTCCTCGTTGACGTACAGGAGCTTGGCCAGGTCGTCGTTGTCGATGACCGGCCAGGGCAGGACGATCTGGCGACAGGAGTCGGCCGTCGGATCGAGCAGGTTCGCCTCGGGACCGAGGGTCGACTGCAGCGAGGTGACCAGCTCCTCGCGGATGGCGTCGAGCGGCGGGTTGGTCACCTGGGCGAACAGCTGGGTGAAGTAGTCGTAGACGAGGCGCGGTCGCTCCGACAGCACGGCGATCGCCGTGTCGGAGCCCATCGACCCGATCGGCTCGGCACCGGTCTTGGCCATCGGGGCGAGGATCATGCGCAACTCCTCGTTGGTGTAGCCGAAGAGCTGCTGGCGGCCGACCACCGAGGCGTGCTGCGGGGTCAGCATCGACCGGGGCGGCAGGTCGTCCAGGTCGATCTGACCCTGTTCGAGCCACTCGCCGTAGGGATGCTCGGCGGCCAGGGTCGCCTTGATCTCGTCGTCGTCCACGATCCGGCCCGCCTCGGTGTCCACCAGGAACATCCGGCCGGGCTGGAGCCGCCCCTTGCGGACCACCTTCGACGAGGGGACGTCGAGCACCCCCACCTCGCTGGCCAGCACCACCATCCCCTCGTCGGTGACCCAGTACCGGGCCGGGCGCAACCCGTTGCGGTCCAGGACGGCACCGATGACCGATCCGTCGGTGAACGCCACCGCCGCCGGCCCGTCCCACGGTTCCATCAGCGAGGCGTGGAAGCGGTAGAAGGCGCGGCGGGCCGGGTCCATCGTCCCGTGGTTCTCCCACGCCTCGGGGATCATCATCAGCACGGCGTGGTGGATCGACCGCCCGCCGAGGTGGAGCAGCTCCAGCACCTCGTCGAACGATGCGGAGTCGCTCGCCCCCGGGGTGACGATCGGGAAGGCCCGGTCGAGTCCGGGCATGAGGTCGGTGGCGCACAGGGCCTCCCGGGCCCGCATCCAGTTCCGGTTGCCGGCCAGGGTGTTGATCTCCCCGTTGTGGGCCATGTAGCGGTACGGGTGGGCGAGCGGCCACGACGGGAAGGTGTTGGTGGAGAACCGGGAGTGCACCAGGGCCAGGCCGCTCACCACTCGCTCGTCGTTCAGGTCGGGGTAGAAGCCGGCCAGCTGGTGGGAGGTGAGCATCCCCTTGTACGTCACGGTCCGGGAGGACAGCGACGCGAAGTAGCAGTCCGCGACCTCGTGGTCGGCCCGCTTCCGGAGCACGAAGGCCAGGCGGTCGACGGCCAGTGCCGGGTCGCCGGCGCTGAGTGCGGTGCCCGCCGACGGGGCCACGAACAGCTGGTGCATCGACGGGCGGGCCGCCTCGGCGATCGAACCGAGGGTCCCGTTGACCACCGGCACCTCCCGCCACCCGAGGACGTCGAGCCCCTCCTCGTCGGCCAGCTTGCCGATGGTCGACCGGGCCTGGGACGCCTCGTCCCCGTCACGGGAGAGGAAGGCGATGCCGGTGGCGTAGCGTCCCCGCTCGGGCAGGGGGAATTCCACCACCTCCCGGTAGAAGGCGTCGGGCACCTGGATGAGGATGCCGGCCCCGTCGCCGCTGTCCTCCTCGCTGCCGGTGGCACCGCGGTGTGCGAGGTGTTCGAGGGCGTCGACGGCCTGGAGCACCAGGCGGTGGCTTGCACGGCCCTGCAGATCGGCGACGAGCGCGACCCCGCAGGCGTCGTGCTCGAAGCGGGGGTCGTAGAGGCCCGCTGTCGGGGGCCGGGGGGAGGTCCCGGGGCCCACCGGGACGGCCCGCGGCGACGTCGCGTCGGTGCCGTCGGTGGAAGGTGCAACTGTCGTCATCGGGTCGCTCCAGGTGAGAAGTGGATCTCCCCGCGCGGGACGACGTTGGCCCTTGCGTGGTCACAAGAGTGTACACGGTCGTCCCCGTTCCCTGGCAAGGATCCGGCCTGCCGACGGGCGGTCCTAGCATGGCCCCATGGCCCGCCCCGAACGTCACGACGTCCTGGTCGTGGGAGCCGGCATCATCGGCCTGGCCATCGCCTGGCGGGCCGCGGACGCCGGCCTCCGCGTCGGACTGGTCGACCCCGATCCGGGCCGGGGCTCCACCTGGGCTGCGGCCGGGATGCTCGCGCCGGTGGCCGAGGCGCACTTCGGCGAGGAGCCCCTCGCCGCCCTCAACGTCGCCGCCGTCCGGGCGTGGCCCGGGTTCGCCGAGCAGCTCGAGGAGGCGTCCGGGCAGCCGGTCCACTTCCGTTCCGACGGGACCCTCCTGGTGGCCGCCGACCCGTCCGACCAGGCCGCCACCGACCGGGTCCTGGCCTTCCACCGGTCCACCGGACTGGCGGTCGAACGGCTCACCGCGCGGGCGTGCCGCGATGCGGAGCCCCTCCTCGCCCCGTGGGTGACCGGGGGCGCCGACCTGCCCGACGACCATCAGGTCGACAACCGGAGCGCCGTCGGGGCGCTGGTCGCCGCGTGCCGGGCCGCCGGTGCGTCCTTCGAGACCGACGCGGTGGCACGGGTGCGGATCCGCCACGGCCGTGTCGACGGCGTGGACCTCGCCGGTGGCCGGGGCGTCGATGCCGCGGCGGTCGTCGTGGCCGCCGGCAGCCACTCCGGCACGCTCGACGGGCTGCCGGACGGGGTTCGACCCCCGGTGCGTCCGGTCCGCGGCGTCACCGTCCGCCTGCACGCCGGGCCCGGGGTCCCCCGGCTGCGCCGGACCGTCCGCGCCCTCGTCCACGGGCGTACCTGCTACCTGGTCCCCCGGGACGACGGCGGACTCGTGGTCGGCGCCACCATGGACGAGCGCGGCTTCGACCTGTCCATCCCCCTCGGAGGGGTCGCCGGCCTGGTCGAGGACGCGCGCAGGGTGGTGCCCGCCCTGGACGAGTACTCCTTCGTCGAGACCACCTCGGGGCTCCGACCGGGCTCACCCGACAACGGTCCCATCGTCGGGACCACCGCGGTCGAGGGACTCGTGCTCGCCACCGGCCACTTCCGCAACGGCATCCTGCTCGCCCCACTCACCGCCGAGGACGTGGTCGGGCTCATCCTGGCCGGACGGACGGGGACCGAGCCCGCCCCGGGGCCATTCGACGCGTTCCGGCCCGACCGGTTCGCCGCCCGCCCGGTGCCCACCGGCCCTCGGACGTGACGGACACCCCTCCCCGGGTCGCCGGCCCGACGGTCAACGGCGCCCCGTACGACGCGCCTGCGGGGACGACCGTGGCCGATCTGGTGGCCGCCTGGTGCCCCTCCCCCCGCGGGGTGGCCGTCGCCGTCGACGGCGAGGTCGTGCCGAGGAGCACCTGGTCCGAGCGGATGATCGGTCCCGGCGACCGCGTGGAGATCGTCCACGGGGTGGCCGGCGGCTGACGCCCCGGCACCGGTCCCTTCGGACCGGGGGTACCGTGGCGGGCGATGACCGCGGACCACGAACCGGACCCTCTCGTGCTCGCGGGGACCGTCGTCGGCTCCCGGCTGATCATGGGCACCGGCGGCATGACCAGTCCCGACTCGCTGTCCCGGGCGCTCGTGGCGTCGGGCACCGCGCTCGCCACCGTCGCCGTCCGACGGGTCGATCCCACCACCCGACATTCGCTGGTCGACCTGCTCGAAGGCCTCGGCATCCGGGTCCTGCCCAACACGGCCGGCTGCTTCACGGCGGCCGACGCCGTGCTCACCGCCCGGCTGGCCCGTGAGGCGTTCGCCACCGACTGGGTCAAACTCGAGGTGATCGGCGACGACCGGACGCTCCTGCCCGATCCGATCGAGTTGGTCGACGCGGCGGAGCAGCTGGTGGAGGACGGCTTCGTGGTGCTCCCCTACTGCGGTGACGACCCCGTGGTGGCCCGGCGCCTCGAACAGGTCGGGTGCGCCGCCGTCATGCCCCTCGGCTCGCCCATCGGGAGCGGGCTCGGCATCCGGAACCCGCACAACATCGAGCTCATCGTCGAACGGGCCGGCGTCCCCGTCGTCCTCGACGCCGGGATCGGTACCGCGTCGGATGCCTGCCTGGCCATGGAGCTCGGTTGCAGTGCGGTCCTGGTGGCCACGTCGGTCACCCGGGCCGAGAACCCGGCGCTGATGGCCACCGCCATGCGCCACGCGGTGTCCGCCGGATGGGCGGCCCGCAGGGCCGGGCGGATCACCCGGCGGTTCGTGGCCGAGGCGTCCTCGCCGTTCGAGGGCATCGTCGGGACGTGACCGACGCCCGACGGGACGGTGCCACCCCCCCGGTGGCCATGACCATCGCCGGCTCCGACTCGGGTGCCGGTGCGGGCCTCCAGGCCGACCTGAAGGCCATGAGTGCGCTCGGGGTGTTCGCCACCACCGTGGTGACCGCGGTGACGGCCCAGAACACCGCGGCGGTCACCGCCGTCCACCCGGTGCCGACCCCCGTCGTCGGCGCCCAGATCGACGCCGTCCTCGACGACTTCGCCGTCGCCGCCGTCAAGACCGGCATGCTGGCCACCACGTCGACGGTCCTCCTCGTGGCCGAACGGGCATCGGCCGGCGACCTGCCGTCGTTGGTGGTCGACCCGGTCATGGTGGCGTCGACGGGGCGCCGGCTCCTCGAGGAGGCGGCCGTCACCGCCTACCGCGACCGCCTGGTACCCCGGGCGCTCCTCGTGACCCCCAATCTCCTGGAGGCGGCGCTCCTGGCCGGCGTCGAGCCCGTGGAGGCCACCGACGTCGACGCCATGGTGGAACTGGCCCGCCGGATCCACGGTCTCGGACCGGCCTGGGTGCTGGTCAAGGGCGGCCACCTCCCCGGGGTGCACGACCCGGGTCCGTCACCGGCTCCCGACCGGGTGGCCGACGTGCTCTTCGACGGGACCGACATGGTCGTGCTCGAGCACGACCTGGTGGTCACCGCCAACAATCACGGGACCGGGTGCACGCTGGCATCGGCCGTCGCCTCTTTCCTGGCACGCGGCTTCGCCGTGCCCGACGCGGTGACGGGGGCGGCACGGTTCGTGCACGACGCCCTGGTCGGAGCGGCCGGCTGGGACCTCGGGCGCGGCCACGGGCCACTCGATCCGTTCGGATGGACCGCGGGTCCGACCTCCCGTGCCCTCCCGGGCGCGCCAGAGGCCGGGTCGTGACGACCCGGCCTCTGCCTCCCCCGGAATCCCCCGGTACAACGAGCAGTGGGACGATCACCTGGACCACCCCACCCCTGCACGTGGCGACGCCCCCCACGGCCGTCGCCGACCTGCGCATTGTGAGGTATCGCGACGGCAAAGTAAACATCTGTTGAACAGGTTTTCCGGTTCCCCCCACGCTCCGTGGGCTACCGACCACATCTGGTGGTTCCATCACCTTCCCGCGGCATCCCCCGGCCGCTCCGCGGGGGACGGACGGGACGTCGGGGGTCCGTCTCCGTGCCGGACGGCGCACCGGGATCCGCCCTCCCCCGCCGGTAGCATGCGGGAATGGTCACCACGCCGGAAACCGCGCCGTCCGGGAGCTCCGGCCCACCCGGGGGGCCGGAACCGTCGGACGACGCGGGAGCGCCCGGGGACGGCCCGGCCGGCCCGCTCTACGAGCCGATGTCCCTGCGGGTCCCGCTGTTGATCGTCCTCGGGCTCGCCGTGGTCATCCTCGTCGGCGGGGTGGTGGCGTCAGCCCTGAGCAGCGGCTCCAACCCGGTGTTCACCCTGCGCCAGGTCACCCTGTCCGACGGCACCGTCGTCGCCCTCTCCCCCGCCGGCGTCAAGATGAAGGCCATCGAGAGCAATGACGAGCCGCCGGCGGACATCCTCGGGAACCTCGGGGTGCCGACGGCGTCGAAGGTGACCGGGGTCGTCGACTCGGATCAGAACGCCTCCCAGTTCGACCGCACCGTCGATTTCGACAGCCGACTGGCCCAGAGCCAGGTGAGCGAGACCTACACCCTCCTGCTCAAGGACGTCGGCTGGAAGATCCTCTACAGCGGCCCGGCGGCCCAGTCCGCGGCGGGCACGAACGAGGTGCTGGCCCAGAAGGGGAGCGGCGACGGCTTCTACTGGGAGACCGGCGTCGTCGTCTCCCCCACCACGTCCGCCGGCACCACCCCGTACTCGGTCGAGGTGTACGAGACGCCCGACGGCAACTGAGCCTCGTCGCTCCCGTCACCCGCGACCGGGAGCACCCCGTCGGCCGGATCGGCGGCTCCCCGGAACATCCAGGCCCACAGGAACAGGTTGATCGGGTAGAGCAGGTAGCCGACCCTCGTGGCCGGGGCCACCAGGACGGCCACCAGCATCACCCAACCGGTGAGGGCGGCCACCGCCGCAGCGGTGCGGGGCGGCTTCCGGTAGAGGTACCGACCGAGGACGGCGAGGCCCACGACACCGACCACGACCACGTACGCCCGGTGGATGCGCGGGAAGGCCGACACGAGGATGTGCCCGGGAAGGGCGCTGGCCGCCGGGGACGCCACACCGGCCAGGCCGAGTGGGAACCGGACGACGTTGTCGACGAATGCCGACGGGTTGTGCAGCGCCACCGGGACGACCACCGGGACGACCACGGCCAGCACGGCGAGGACGTACCGGCCCATCGCCCGTCGACGGTCGAGGTCCGTGGCGGCCAGTGCGGCCAGGATGACGACCGGCCAGGCCGTGAACTTGAGGGTGCTGGCGGCCCCGAGTGCGAGACCGGCCAGCACGGGTCGTCGCCGCTGGAGCGCGACCAGCCCCAACAGCATGAGGGCCACCACCGGCATGTCGTCACCCCCGGTGGCCAGGGGGAGCGCCGCCGTGGGCAGGACGGTCAGTGCCTGGAGCGACCTGCCCACGGCATCGGAGCGCGGTCGGACCCTGCTGAGGGCGACACAGGTCACGACGACCGTGAACAGGAGGAACTGGATCCGCGCGTCGGTCAGTCGGGCCTCCACCTTGCTGCCACTGGAGAACCCGAAGACCACCATCCCCGGCAGGTACGGGTAGTAGAGCTCGTAGACGGGGATGGCGCTCTGGCGGATGAGGATGCGGCCGTTCCGGTCGACCACCTGGTAGGGGTCCCTGCCGTGGGCGGCCCGGATGCCTGCCCGTTCCACGACCAGGACCTCGGGCTGGACGTGCAGTGCGGCGTTTCCCTCCGACGCCCACACCACCTCGATGGCGAGCGGGACGACGGTGGCACCGAACAGCACGATGGCGAAGGCCGCCAACCGGGCGACCAGTCGCCATCGCCGCGACATCGCCGGCCCACCGGTCCCCGCGCGGTCGCGGACCGCGAGGCGCCAGGCCACCACGGCCATGAGCACGGTAGCTGCCGCGTAGGGCCCGACCGCCATCTGGCCCCACTGCCGGTAGAGCGGGATCCCCATGGCCACGGCCGTCACCCCGGCGAACACGGCGGAGGCGCCGTACATGAACGCGTCCCTGCCCTCGACGGAGAGCGAGCGCAGCCATCCGAGGAACGACCGCAACGGACCCGGGTACCCCGACCACCGGCGGTCAGCGTCCACCGACGCCCTCCCCGGCGAAGAGCTCCCGGTAGAACCCGAGCTCGGCGGTCAGGGCCGCTTCGATGGTGTCGGACCGGCGGAATCCGTGCGACTCCCCCTCGAAGACCACGAGCCGGCAGTCGGCTCCGGCTGCGCCGAGCGCGGCTGCGAACCCCTGCGCCTGGCCGAGCGGCACGATCGGGTCGTCCGATCCCTGCAGGAGGAGCACCTTCCCGCCCATCTCGCCGGCGTGGTGGACGGGCGACCGGTCGCGGTAGGCATCCGCCGCGTCCGGCAGCCGGCCGACCAGGCCGTCGAGGTACCGCGACTCGAAGTCGTGGGTGTCCGTGGCCAGCGACAGCAGGTCGGTGACCCCGTACCAGGCGACCGCGCCGGCGAAGCACCGGGCCCGGACCAGCGCGGCCAGGGCGGTGAGCCCACCGGCGCTCGTCCCGCGGATGGCCATCCGCCGCCCGTCGACCAGGCCGTCGGCCGCCAGCGATTCGGCGTAGGTCACGCAGTCGTCGACGTCGGCCTCGCCCCATCGTCCCTGGAGCAGCTGGCGGTAGGCACGGCCGTACCCGGTGCTCCCGCGGTAGTCCACCACGGCCACGGCGATCCCCCGGCTGGCGAAGAACTGGACCACGGGGTCGTAGCCCGGATCCGCGCTCGCCGTCGGTCCTCCGTGGCAGAAGACCACCAGGGGTGGCGGGCCGCCCGTGTCACCGACCCCGGACACCGCCTGTGGGGCGAAGAACAGTCCGGGGACCCCGTGGGCACCGGTCGCAGCCACCCGCGCCGTCGCCCTCGCCACCCGTTCGGGGGCCACGGCGACCCCGGGTGCCGCACTCAGACGCCGGGGTGGCGCTCCCCCGACCAGGTCCACGACGAGGACGACCTGGGCCTCGGTGGACGTCGAGCCGAGGACCACCGCGCGACGACCGTCGGGGCTGGTCACCGCCGATATCCGGCGGCAGGGCTGGTCGACCTCTTCGACCGACCATCCGGTGGCGTCCGGGCCGGATGGCGGCGGTCGCAGCACGACCAGTCGGTCCCGGCCCCGCGCGCCCATGCGGGCCACCAGTGAGCCGTCGTCCAGCTCGTCGAAGGTGTGCTGCCCGAGCACCCAGTCGGGGAACAGGAATTCGGCGTCCACCTGGACCAGCGCCACGGCGTCGACAGGACGGTGGCGGTCCGGCGCCCCCGGCGCCACCCGGTACGGGAGCCACCAGCCGGAGCGGTCGTCCACGAACACGAGGGCCCCGTCACGGCACCACCGTGGTTGGCCCACCGAGACCCCGGTCCCCCCGGCGACCACGATCGGCGCCCCCACGGCCACGCCGCGATCCGACGTGTCCAACGGGGCGACCAGCAGTCTCGAGGCGTCCCACGGCATGTCCGGGTGGTCCCACGTGATCCAGGCCAGCCACCGACCGTCGGGGGACGGTCGGGGGGAGGACACGAAGTCGCCCGCGTCGACCAGGACCGTCGACGGCCCGGACCCGTCGGTCGGCACCGCCACCAACCGATGGGTCGTCGAGGTCGCCCCGACCCGCTCCTCGACCGAGACGAGCCACCGGCCGTCGACGGTGAGGCGTCCGTCGCCGTGCCGGGGCCGTGGGGCGTCGGGCCCGGCACCGGCTCCCAGTCGGACGGGGACCGGGCCCGCCGCCCGGTCGAGTCGGTACCACGACTGGTCGTCCTGGTCCACGTAGAACACGGTTCCCGCCACCACGGTGGCCGATCCCCCGCCGTACTCGTGCACCCGGCTCCGCACGCTGACCCCGGGGGGCGTCACGTCGACGGGACCGGATCCCTGGCCGGCGTCCGGGTCGATCCCGACCACGACCTGGCGGCCCCCCTCGGCGGGACGGCCCTCGCACCAGTAGACGGAACCGCCGTCGGACTGGAGCCCCCCGCGGGAGACCTTGCCCGCCGCCACCTGCGCCGCCGACCAGGGCGAGGGCCACCATCCGGCTCCGGTCGGAGCGCCGACCGGCTCCCCACGGAGCGGATCGCCCCCGTTCGCGTCCTCGATCGTCATGGAATCTGTACGGTACCTGCAATGCCATCGCCCACCACTTCGTCCGGACCCGCCGGCGGCGGGGACGGCCCCTTCCCGGCGTTCGTCGTCACCCGGGACGGGGACCGTGTCACCTGCGGGGTGTCCCCGCTCACCCTCGCCGACCTCCCGCCCGGCGACGTGCTCGTCGAGGTGGACTGGTCCGCCGTCAACTACAAGGACGGCATGGTCACCCGACCCGGCAACCGGGTGTCCCGGGCATCGCCCCTGGTGCCCGGGGTCGACCTCGTCGGGACGGTGGTCGAGTCGCGCTCCGGTTCCGTCGCGCCGGGCAGCCGGGTCGTCGTGCACGGTTACGGCCTCGGTGTGGCCCGCCACGGCGGATTCGCCCGGTTCGCCCGGGTGCCGTCGGAGTGGGTCGTCCCCCTTCCGGACGGACTGACCCCACGACGGGCGGCCGCGCTCGGTACCGCCGGGTTCACGGCCGCGCTGTCGCTCCACCGGCTCGAACACCACGGACTGCGCCCGGGGACCGGGCCGGTGCTGGTCACCGGAGCGTCCGGCGGGGTGGGCGGCATGGCCGTCGCCCTGTGCGCGGCGCGCGGGTACGAGGTCGTGGCCAGCACCGGGCGCCCCTCGGGCCGCGACCAGCTCGTCGGGCTCGGCGCCGCCGAGGTCATCGGGCGGGACGACCTGGTGGTGGCGCCCGACCGGACGCTCGGGCCCGAACGGTGGGCCGGGGCCGTCGACTGCGTGGGCGGGGCCACCCTGACCTCGGTGCTCCGCACCCTCCGCTACGGTGCGGCGGTCGCGGCCAGCGGACTCACCGGCGGAAGCGCGTTCGAGTCGTCGGTCTACCCCTTCATCGTGCGCGGCTGCGCGCTGCTCGGCATCGACACCGTGGAGACCCCCATCGCCGAGCGCCGGTCGGTCTGGGTCGAGATGGCGGCGTCGTTCCCGCCGGAGGCCGTCGACGCCCTGATCGAGGGCGAGGTCGGTCTCGACGGGCTGGAACCGGTCCTCGACGACATCCTGGCGGGTCGGGTGAGGGGCAGGATGCTGGTCCGACCCGGGACGTGACCCGGGACCGGCCCATTGCGCGCTAGGAGGAGAAGTCCTCGGGGCGGATGTTGTCGAGGAAGCTGCGGAACTCGCCAACGATCTCCTCGGGATTGCCGCCCTCCTCGACGGGTTCGTCGTCGGACTCCCCGTCCTCGTCCTCCTCGTCGACGGCCAGCATGATGCCCTCCGCGTCCATGAGGTCGTCGGCCACGAAGAGCGGGGCCCCGGTGCGCACGGCGACTGCCACCGCGTCCGACGGGCGGGACGACACCGGGAGCTCACCCCCGCCCTGGGCGAGCACGATCTCGGCGTAGTAGGTGCTGGAGCGGAGCTCGGTCACCACGACCCGGAGCACGTCGGACCCGAGGGCCTCGAGGAGGTCCCGGATCAGGTCGTGGGTCATCGGTCGTGGCGTGTCCATGCCCTGGAGCGCGAAGGCGATTGCCGTCGCCTCGGGGGCGCCGATGAAGATCGGCAGCGTCCGCCCCAGCCCGTCGGACTCCTGGAGCAGGAGGACCGGCGTGTTCGACTGGAGATCCACCCGAACTGCCCGGAGCCGCACCTCGACCATGCCCCAAACCTACTCGGCGGCGACGCCGACCGTGTCGGCACCCCGTCGACCCGTGCGCCGTCCGCCGACGGATGGCGGGGACGGGGTCAACTGCTCAGCAGCTCGCGCAGCGCGCTCCGCAGGAGCGACGCCTTGAGCTGCTGGCCGAGCCGGGCCAGGTCGTCCGCCGTGTGGACGGCCCGGGCCCGGGCCTCCGGGTTGCGCTGGCGCACCATGGGGATGACGATCTGCTCGATGAAACCGGCCTCGCGGTCGGCGGCGTTCTTGTAGAGGCGCAGGTGCCGGGCCTCGATGCCGAACGCGGACAGCTTGGCGGCCACGTTCGCCACGGTGAGGGCCTCCTCGTCGAAGAACGGGGCCCCGCCGATCGTCGTGGCGGTGATGAGCCCGAACTCCTCGAGCTGACGCACGTACTCGTCGGAGAGCCCGCTCGCCGCCACGAGCTCCTCCCTGGTGAGGCTGGCGCCGCCCGTCCCCGACAGCATGGATTCGACGGCCCCGGCGGTCCCGGCGGGAGCGTCGGTGGACGTCGCGGCAGGTACGGGCGGCACCGACCCGGCCGGGGCGGCCGGACCGGCCCGGTTGGCGGCGACCCGGGCGGCCCGCGACGCCGGTTTGGACGGCGGCGGATCGGCGCGCCCGCCCGCGGGGCCGGTGCCGCCCGACCCGTTGCCCGAGGAGCGGGCACCCGCCGGAGCGGCCGCGCCGTCGGGGCCGGCGGCGGCAGTCCTCGTCGCCGGGGCGGCCGGGGCGGCCGGGGCGGCCGGGGTCGCCGCGCCGCCGCGGGGGCCTCGACCGACCGGGGTGGGTCCGGCGGAGTCGGCGGGTGGTGTCGCCCCGTGATCCCCGGAGATCGTCCCGGTCGGATCACGGGGTGCTCCCGCCTCGATCCCGGGGAGCCCCGAAGACGGCTCGGCGGGGGCACCCGCGGCCTCCACGGCCCGCGCGCCCGACCGCGCCCGCTGACCGACCAGTACCGGTTCGCCCGCACCGGGATCGACGGCCGCCGGGGCCACCACCGCCACGGCCGGCGATTTGGCGGCGGGGCGGGCGGAGCCCTCCACCGCGCCGTTGGCGTCCTCGTCGAGGCGGTCCTTGATCACCTTGAGCGGCAGGAAGTGCTCGCGCTGCTGGCGGAGCACCCACCGCAGGCGCTCGACGTCGTGCTCGTAGAACTTGCGGTACCCCGACGGGGTCCGTTCCGGATTGACCAGTCCCTGGCTCTCCAGGAAGCGGATCTTCGAGATGGTCACGTCGGGGAATTCCTGGCGGAGGAGGGTGAGCACGTCACCGATCGAGAGGTACGAGCGCGCGCTCACCGCCCGCCGCCGGTCATTCCACCGCTCCACGCAGGTAGACCAGCTTGAACTTGCCCACCTGCACCTCGTCGCCGCTCGCCAGTGTCGCTTCCTCGATCCGTTCCCGGTTGACGTAGGTCCCGTTCAACGAGCCGCAGTCGCGCACCGTGGTCACCTGGTCCTCGGTGACGAAGACCGCGTGCTTGCGCGACACCGTCACGTCGTCGAGGAACACGTCGCTGTCCGGGTGCCGCCCGACGGTGGTCTCCCCGTTCTCCAACGGGAACCGGGCACCCTCGTCGTTTCCCCGGCGCACGACCAGCAGGCCGACCCCCCGCGGGAGCTCGAGCTGGCCGACCGGGGCACCACCGTCACCGGAGTCGTGGAGATCCTCGACCGGGCTGACCGAGACCGAGGTGTCCGGGGCCGACGTCACCATCGATGCGCCACAGGACGAACAGAAGTTGACCCCTTCGGGATTCCGATGGCCGCAGTTGTGGCAGAACACGTGATCCAACGTAGCCGCTCCGGACCGTGCGCTCCCGAGGGCCTCCCCGGTGGCCGGGCTCAATCTTCCGTGAGCTGACGGTAGCCCGCGGCGTCGAGCAGCGCGTCCGCCGCGACGGGGTCGACAGGGACGATCTCACAGATCCAGCCCTCCCCGTACGGGTCCCTGTTCACCAGCTCGGGGGCGTCGGTCAGACCGTCGTTGACGGCGACCACCTCACCGGCGACCGGCGCGTAGATCTCGGACACCGACTTGGTCGACTCGACCTCGCCGACGAGGCCCCCGGCCTCGACGGTGGCACCCGTCCGGGGGAGGTCCACGAACACGACGTCGCCCAACGCGTCCTGGGCGAAGTCGGTGATCCCCACCCGCACCCGGCCACCCGACGTCCGGGCCCACTCGTGGTCACTCGAATACCGCAGGTCGTCAGGCACGTTCATGGTCCGGGACCCTATCCGACCGGCGACCGGTCCGCCCTACCGGACCGGCGTCGACCGGAGTGCTCAGTGGAGGAGCTGCTCGAGCCTGGTGGCGTACTCCTGGGCCCGGCTCTCGGCCTGCGACGCGCTGGGCGCCTCCGCCCACACGTGGGTCACCGGCTCCTCGGGGTCGGGGAGCACCAGCGCCCACCCGTCGTCCTCGATGACCTTGACCCCGTCCACCAGGATCAGCTCGCGTCCCTGGGACCGCTCCACCAGTGTCCGCATGACCATCCCCTTCTGGTCCCACGGCGTGTGCACGGCCTGGTGGGCGATGCGCACCGGGGGCATCGCCGCCACCACCTCCGACAGCTTCCGGCCGGTCGACGTGAGCAGTGCGATGAGGTTGACCAGGGTGGCCGCCCCGTCGAACGCGGGCAGGAAATTCGGGAAGATGAACCCACCGGACTGGCTGGCCGCGAGGGTCACCTTCTCCGAACGGGCCACGTCCATCAGGTGGGAGGCCGACAGCTTGGTCCAGACGACCTCGGCACCGGCGTCCCTGCAGATCCGCTCGGCCGCCCCGCTCGCCGCCACCGGAAGGGCGATCCGCGCACCGGGCACCGCCTCGGTGACCAGGGTGATGAGCACCAGCAGGGCCTCGTCGTGGCTGAGCCGGTGGCCCAGGTCGTCCACGACGTCCACGAACTCGCCCCCGGGGTCGATGACGGCACCCAGGTGGGCGCCGGACGCCCGCACGAGGTCGGAGACCCGTGCCGCGGCGGCCTGGCGGTCGAAGGTCAGCACGCTCGCCGTGTTGGCGTACGGGTTCACCACCAGCACCTCGGCCTCGATCTTGGCCAGCAGCGTGGGCATCACGAAGCTGGCGGTCCCGTACGAGTAGTCGAGCACCAGCTTCAGGCCGGCCGTGCGGGCCGAGGAGAGGTCGACCGAGTCGATGAGGGCGGCCGTGTAGTGCTCGAGTGTCCGGGGAGGGAAGCCGAGGTCACCGATCTCCCTGGCCAGGACCCGCCGGAAGTCCTCCCGGTGGTAGAGGCGCTCGATCTTCCGCTGCGTCGCCTCGTCGACGTCGATGCCGTCCTCGTCGAAGAAGCGGAGCACCACCGACTGGGGGTCGTGGGGGTCGAGCCGCACGGTCACGCCGGCCGTGCTCGCCGACGAGGTGATCTGGAACCGGGTCACCGGGACGGTGGCCGCTTCGAGGTCGTCGACGTTGACCCCGGCGGCGTTGCAGCCGACCATGATCGCCCGCTTGAGGACACGCGCCGCCCGACTGGTGTCCCGCGAGCTGGTGACCGTGGCGCCCTTCTCGAGGGTCGACGCCCACGCCATGGACAGCCGGACGGCCAGTTCGGGGCTGATGTCCACGTTGGCCAGCCCCCGGACACCGTCGCGCCCGAAGAGCGAGCGGGCACCGCGCGACTCCCACACGATGGACGAGTTCACGATGGCGCCGGCCTCGACGGTCTTGAACGGGTAGATCTTGACCCCGGCGCTGATCTCCGCGTGGGCGCCGACGAAGCACTCGTCGCCCAGGACGACACCCTCCCCGCACCGCACCCCCTGGCGCAGGTCGGACCCCCGCCCGAGGACGCTCCCCTCGATCCGGACCCCGGACCCGAGGTAGGTGTTGTCGTGGACCACCGAGCGCTCGACCACCGCGTTGTCGCCGATGCGCACGTTGCGACCGAGCGTGCAGTAGGCACCCAGGCTGGCCCCGGGGCCCACCACGCAGTTGTCGCCGATGACGGCCGGGCCGGTCATCTCGACGCTGGGGTCGATCTCGGCACCCTTGCCCACCCAGATGTCCGGTCGCAGCGGGAACCCGGCGATGTCCACCTGGACCTTCCGGTCGAGGATGTCCTGGTGGGAGCTCAGGTAGGCCTCGAGGGTGCCCACGTCCTCCCAGTACCCGTCGGCCACGTAGCCGAACAGCCCCTTGCCCGCGGCCAGCGCCGCCGGGAACGTCTCGCCGGAGAAGTCGACGGACTGCCCCTCGGGGATGAAGTCGAAGATCTCCGGCTCGAGCACGTAGATACCCGTGTTGATGGTGTCGCTGAACACCTGGCCCCAAGTCGGCTTCTCCAGGAACCGTTCGATCGAGCCGTCCTCGGAGGTGATCACGATGCCGAACTCGAGCGGGTTCTCGACGGCCTTGAGGGCGAGGGTGGCCAGCGCCCCCCGTCGGTCGTGGAACTCCACCACCTGACCGAGGTCGATGTCGGTGAGGACGTCCCCCGAGATCACCAGGAACCGCTCGTCGAGCTCGTCCTTGGCGTTGCGGACCGAGCCGGCCGTCCCGAGCGGCGTCGACTCGGTGGCGTAGACCATGCGGACGCCGAACTCGGACCCGTCGCCGAAGTAGGTCCGGATCGCGTTGGCCATGAAGGCCACGGTCACCACGATGTCCTCGAAGCCGTGGGTGCGCAGGAGGTTCACCACGTGCTCCATCATCGGGATGTTCGCCATGGGGAGCATGGGCTTTGGCTGGTTCGAGGTGAGCGGGCGCAGGCGGGTCCCCTCGCCGCCTGCCATGATCACTGCCTTCATCGGGTCATCCCCTCGTCGTCGGAGCTGTGTCGTGTCGGCGCCCGTCGGCGAGCGCCCGCCGCGCCACCGGCACATAGGACGCGGCGGCCACCCACGCCAGGGTCAGACCGAGCACACCGATCACCCAGGCGGCCACGTGGACCACCGTCTGCCACCCGGCGCTCCCGTGGCTGAGCAGGAAGAGCGGGTAGGCGCACATCAGCGCGAACGTCCCGGCCTTGCCCACCCACAGGACGTCGATGCGCGCCGCCCCCAGCGAGGCGAGCAGGAGCACGGCCCCGGACACCACCACCTCGCGGGCCAGGGTGGCCACGCCGAACCACACCGGCACGGCACCGTGGATCATGATCGTCACGACCGCGGTGACCACCAGGACCCGGTCGGCCACCGGATCGAGCACCTTCCCGAGGGTCGACACCTGGTGGTAGCGCCGGGCCACGTAGCCGTCGACCCAGTCGGTGGCGCCGAGGAGGCCGAGCAGCACGGCGGCCGCGGTCTGGCGGTGCGAGCCGAAGAGCAACCACACGTACAGCGGGATGCAGGCCAGCCTGACCAGGGTCACCAGATTGGGGACGGTGGCGATCCGGTCGAGCCCCTCGTCCTCCGAGGAGATGTCCGGATCGGCCCCCGCCGCCACCACTGCCCTGCCGTCGACGCCGTCCACGTGATCGAGTCTACGAGTACGCCTACCCGGTCCGGGACCACCCCTCCCCCGGCCGCCCACCGCCACCCGGATCGCGCCCAGGGGACCGTTCGGGCCCCCGGATGGGCCAGACTTGGAGGATGTCGGGCGTCGGCCGAGTCGACCGGTTCATCGGGGCCGTGGTGGTGGCCGTGCTCGCCGCCCTGGTCGGTCTCGGACTCGCGGACGACGGCCATGCCGGGTCCACCGGCTCGACGACACCCCTGTCCGCCCCGGCCACCACCGCCACCCCGGCCACCGTCGCAGGAGTCGCCGGTACGACGCCGACGCAAGCTCCGACCACCGTCCCGAACGGAGCCGCGACGACCGGGACCCCGGCCGGTGCCCCCGCACCGCCCGTGCCCGGACCGGTGACCGCGGTGGGCGACTCGATCATGCTGGACATCCAGTCCGCGCTGACCGCCGACATCCCCGGCGTCAGCGTCGACGGTCTGGTGAGCCGTCAGTTCGAGGCGGGGATCGCCGTCGTCCAGGCCGACCGGGCCGCCGGCTCCCTCGGCAACGTCCTGGTGGTGGAGCTCGGAACCAACGGAACCGTCACCCCGGCAGATGTCGACGCCATGATGCAGGCGGCCGCCGGTGTCTCCCGGGTGGTGTTCGTCAACGTGTGCGTGCCCCGCCCCTGGGCGGCACCGGACAACGCGGTGCTGGCGGCGGGTGTGGCCCGGTATCCCGGGGTGGCCGTGCTGGCCGATTGGAACGCACTCGCCACCCCCCACCCCGAGTGGTTCACGCCGGACCAGGTCCACCTCGAACCGGCCGGGGCCGCGGCGCTCGCCGCGCTGATCACCCAGTTCGCCTGACCGCGGCGACGCCACACCCGTGGCCCGTGAGACCATAGGCGGATGATCGACCATCTCTCGGTGCAGTGCGACGACGTGACGGCCAGTGCCCGCTTCTACGACCTGGTCCTCGCCCCGCTCGGCGGGACGAGGGTCATGGAGTACGGCGGGGCCATCGGGTACGGCGTGCCGCCGAACCCCGAGTTCTGGATCGGCCCCCACACGAGCGGGGACGGCTTCCGCGAGTCCCACATCGCATTCGCCGCCCCCGACCGTGCCGCCGTCCGGGCGTTCGCCGAGGCGGCGGAACAGGCGGGGGCCGTCGTCCTGCACGGGGCGCGCCTGTGGCCCGAGTACCACCCCGACTACTTCGGTGCGTTCGTGCGCGATCCCGACGGCAACAACGTGGAAGCGGTCTGTCACTCGCCCGAGTGAGCGCCCACCGGGTCCGACCCGTGGGCCCGGCCGCCAGGCGGTACCATGGACACGAAGGGGAGTAGCGTCCTCGTTCCTCGATGGAAGAAGAGTCACGTTGCCCGAATCTCCCTCAGTTGCCTCCGGCACTGTGGCGCTTTCCGCCCCACCCACCTCCCTCAAGCCGGTCATCGACGTCCTGCCCGACTCGGTGTACGACAACCCGACCTGGCGGGGGATGGCCTACTTCGCCCGGGACGTCGCCATGTACGTGGCGTTGCTCGCCGCGCTGGTGGTGGTGAGCAACGTGGTGGCCGTCGTCGCCCTCGAGGTGGTGATGGCGCTCGTCGTGTCCGCGCTCTTCGTGGTGGGCCACGATGCCGCCCACGGGGCCCTCTTCCGCTCGAAGCGCCTGAATTCGACGGTCGCCCGTCTGGCCTTCCTGCCGAGCTGGCACGTGTACGAGGGCTGGGTGCTCGGGCACAACCGGGTCCACCACCCCTACACCGTCCGCCAGGGCTACGACTTCGTCTGGCAGCCCAGCACCCCCGAGCAGTTCGCCTCGCTCGGCCGGTGGCGCCGCGCCGTGCACCGGGTCGAGTGGTCCTGGGTCGGGGCCGGCCCGTACTACATCCACCAGGTCTGGTGGAAGAAGATGATGGTCGGTCCGAACCCGGCCAGGTGGGTGAAGGCCATCCGCAGGGACCGCTGGGTGGTCACCGCGTTCATCGCCGGGATGCTGGCTCTCTTCACCGGTGTCGGCATGGCCGCCGGTGACTCGGTCGCCGGCATCCTCTGGCTGGACGCCCGCACCGTCGTACTGCCCTTCCTCGGGTTCGCGGCCGTCATCGGCACCATGGTCCACGTCCACCACATCGCGCCGGAGATCCGCTGGTGGAAGAAGGAGGAGTGGAACAAGTTCAAGGCCCAGATGCAGGGCACCACCGTGCTCCGGGCACCGAAGGGATTCAACTTCTTCTTCCACTGGATCATGGTCCACGTCCCGCATCACGTGGACATGCGGGTGCCCATGTACCACCTCGAGGAGGCCGCCGCCGCCATCGAGGCCGCCTTCCCCGGATCGGTCATCGACAAGCCCCTGCGCTTCCGCGACTTCGTGGCGAACTCCAGGGCCTGCAAGCTCTACGACTTCGACGCCGGGCGCTGGTGCACCTACGCCGAGGGTCGCAGGACGGCCGTCCCCGTCTGAACCACCGGGCGGCGGTCCTGTAGGACGCCGACGGCCACCGGACGACCGTCTGCGGACCCCTCAGATGAGCGGACCGGTCCCGCCCGATCCGTCGTCCGTGGCCGGCCCGAGGCCTGACCGCTCCCGGACGATCGCCTCGACGGCATCGGGGTCGTCGGGGGTGAGGAACGGCTTCACCCTCGCACCCAGGTCGAAGACGAGTGCGGTCGACTTCTTGGGACGCCGGGGATCGAGGCTGGCCCAGTAGCCGGGATTGGCCGTCCCCCAGATGCGTGCCCGGCCCCGGGCCGCCGTGAGATCGACCCGCCGGACACCTCGGATGGCGGAGTAGGGGATGCGCTTGGTTCCCCAGGGGAAGTAGTAACCGCGCACCTCGACCCCCGCGGCGGTGCAGGTGATCCATCGGTCCGCATAGGCGTCGGCCGTGTCCATCCCCGGGATCCTATGCCCCGACCGCCCGGACGGGCCGGGACGGGGACGCTCGACGTGCCGGCCCGGTGGCGCGGGCGGGCCGGTGTGGTAGTGAGTGCCCATGCCCCGCTTCGCACCCTTCACCGGACTCCGGTACGACCCGACCCGGGTCGAGCTGGCCAAGGTCGTCGCCCCTCCCTACGACGTGGTGGGACCGGTCGAACGGGCCGCCCTGGCGGCGAGGCACAGCGCCAACGCCATCCAGGTGGAGTTGCCCGAGCCCGACCCCCGCACCGGCGCCGACCGGTACCGGGCTGCGGCGGAGCGGCTGGCACGGTGGACGTCCGACGGGCTCCTCGTCCGGGACGGGACCCCGGCCTTCTACACCTACCGCATGACCGACGACGACGGCTCGGTGACCCTCGGCGTCCTCGGGGCCCTCGGTCTCGACGACGAGAGCGCCGCGGCGACCCTCCCCCACGAGGAGACGCTCCCGAAGGCGAGGAGCGACCGACTCGAGCTCCTGGCGGCCACCCGGGTCAACCTCTCCCCCATCTGGTGCCTCTCCCTCGCCCACGGGCTCACCGAGCTCCTCGTCACCGGGACCGAGCCCTTGGCCACCGCCCTCGACGACGACGGCGTCCTCCACCAGGTGTGGGCGGTGGAGGATCCCGGGACGGTCACCGCGATCGGGAGCGCCGTGGCATCCGCCCCGGTCGTGGTGGCGGACGGGCACCACCGTCTCGCCACGGCATCGGAGTACCGGCGCGGTGCGGGCCGGGGGACGCCGGGGGCCGACGGCGTCCTGGCCCTGGTGGTGGAGCTGGCCGACGGGCGGTTCTCGGTGGGACCGATCCACCGGCTCCTGAGCGGACTGCCCGACGGGCTCGACCTCGTCGACGTCTTCGCCTCGTGGTTCGACGTGGCCCGCGCCGGCGACCTGACCGAGCGCACCGCGGCCGCGCTCGGCGAGACGTCGGCACTGGCCCTGGTGATGCCGTCCGGGTGCTGGATGCTCCACCCGAAGGACGGGACCGCCGAAGCCGCCGGTTCCGACCTGTACACCTCGATGGTCGCCCTGGCCATCGCCGAGCTCCCCGACCACGAGCTGGCGTTCGCCAACAGCTGGCAGGAGGCGGTCGCCGCCGTGCGGTCCGAACAGGTCCAGGCCGCCGTCCTCCTCCCCCCGGTCCGGATCGACCAGATCGACAGTTGGGCCCGGGCCGGGCGGAGGATGCCACCGAAGAGCACCTACTTCCGCCCCAAGCCCCGGACCGGGATGGTGTTCCGGCCCCTCGACCCGCCGCCCGGCTGACGGCCGGCCCGCCGCGGGACGATGCGGCTCCGGCACCGCTAGCCTTTCCCGGCGGCACAGGCGGTCCGACTCGGAGGAACTGGTGGCAGCACGCAGCTGGACGGCGACGGGTGCGGTCCTGACCCTGGTCGTCGTGGCCTCCGCCTGCTCGTCCCCGACGGCCCTGGTCCGCCATGTCACCGCCACCACGTCGGCGCCGACGACGACGGATCCCACACCCACCACCACGCTGCCTTCGGCCGTCCCCACCACGGTCCCCACCCCGGTGGTGACGGCCGTCGGCTGGTCGGCACCGATCACGACGCTGCCCCCTGCGGGAGGGTACACGTCGGTGTCCTGCATCTCCGACGTCTTCTGCCTGGCCGCGGGAGGTGGCAGCAACGAGGCCGACGCCGCCGATTCGACCGGTCCGGGGGCGGTCACGTCGTGGGACGGGGCCACCTGGGGCACACCCGTCGACTACTTCCCGCAGGGTCCGGGCACCGATCCTGCGCCATGGCTCCCGGCGATCGCCTGCACCGACGGACCGTTGTGCGCGGTCGTCGACGGGTCCGGCCACGCGTCGCTCGGCGACGGGACCACGTGGTCCCCCCCGGCGCAGCTCGCCACCTGGGCGGTGGCCACCGCCAACCCGGACGACCCCGGTCCCGGGACCGAGGGATCGCGCTCCGCTGCCGTGTCGTGCCCGGCGTCGCAGTTCTGCGCCTACGTCGACAACACCGGACACGTCGCCGTCATGCAGGGATCGGGCTGGTCGACACCACAGGCCTTCACCACGCGCGTGGGTTCCTCCACCGTGGGGCTGTTCCAGGCCGGCCGGGTCGGCGTGGCGTGCACCGGCACGTCCGCGTGCACCGCGATGGTCGACGACACCGTCCTCGACTGGGAGGGCGGCTCGTGGGTGTCGTCGGTCGGACCGTGGGGCACCGACGGCGGCCAGGGCGACACGGCGCTGTCCTGTCCGACGGCGGGGACCTGCTTCGCCGTCCACGGATCCGACGTCTCCGAACGTACCCCCGGTTCGGGATGGTCACCACCGGTGGCCATCGACGGCGACGGGCACCTCGACGCCATCGCCTGTCCGGACGCGTCGACCTGCGTGGCCGCCGACGCCTACGGCGACGTCGTCCGCTGGTCGGGGGGCGTCTGGTCGGCGCCCCAGAAGGTGGTCCCCACCCCCACCGGCTACGCCGGCGACGGCACCAGCCTGTCCTGTCCCACGACACAGTTCTGCATGGTCATCACCGGTGACGGCGACTACGCCACCTACCAGGGAGCGACCCCGGTACCCCCCTCCACGCCCACATCGGTGCCCTGACCCCGTCGCCGGACCCCCGGTGTCAGGCGACCCCCGCCAGCTCCCCCAGCGCGAGGACGGTCCGCCAGTTGCGGGTGGTGGCCACCCGACCGAGCCGTCGCTCGAGGAACGCGTTCTGCAGCGGGGTGTCGGCGTAGCTCCCGGGACAGTGCAGGAAGACGTCGGCCCCGACCACGACGAGACGATCGGGAGCGAACGGTTCCGCTTCGGACTCGAGGTCGGACACGCGCCGCTTATCGGGTACGCCGTCGAGGCACGTCACGTGGAGCTTGCGCGGGTCCTCGTCGAGGGACGCCAGGGGGTTGGCCTCGATCATCCCCGCCCATTCGGAGGCCGTGCGACCGACCACGGGGACGTCGAGCTGCAGCTCGTCGCGGAGGGCACCGGCCACCCGGGCGGCCACTGCGTGGGCGGTCCCGGTCCCCGTGCAGAGCAGGTTGCCGCTCTGGAGGTGGGTGACCACGTCGGCCAGGCCGAGGCCGGCCACCAGCTCCCGAAGGTCGGCCATGGGCAGGCGGTTCCGCCCGCCCACGTTGATCCCGCGCATCAACAGCACGTACCTGGCCACGGTCGGACGCCCCGTATCCGACGACCGTCGCGACCTACGACACCGTCCAGGACGACCCGGAACGGAGCAGGGCGGCGAAGTCCCCGGGGCCCCGCCGCTCGGTGGCGCTCGCGATCTGGTGGGCCATCTGCTCGCCGTACTCCTCGTGGTCGACGTCGCGGAAGACGCCGATCGGGGTGGGCTCGAAGGGGCCCCGGGACAGCCGGCTCAGCTGGAAGGCGAGTCCCGGATTCTCCTTGTGCTCGTCGTGGACGAGCAGGGCGTCCTCGCCGACCGAGGCCACGTCGACCACTTCGACCGATCCGTCGGGGTCCATGACCACGCCGAACTGCCCATCGGAGCCGAACCGCATCGCCTCGCCGTGGACGAGCGGGATGAGCATGTCCGCCCGGTGGTCCTTGCCGGTGATCTGCTCGAACGCCCCGTCGTTGAACACGTTGCAGTTCTGGTAGATCTCCACGAACGACGCACCCTTGTGGGCGTGGGCACGACGGAAGGTCTCCATCATGTGCTTGCGGTCCATGTCATGGGTGCGGGCCACGAAGCTGGCTTCGGCGCCGAGAGCCAGGCTGAGCGGATTGAACGGATGCTCGAGCGAGCCGAACGGGGTCGACTTGGTGACCTTGGCCATCTCGGAGGTCGGCGAGTACTGGCCCTTGGTCAGCCCGTAGATCTGGTTGTTGAACAGCAGGATGGTGATGTTCACGTTCCGCCGCAGCGCGTGGATGAGGTGGTTGCCGCCGATCGACAGCGCGTCGCCGTCCCCGGTCACGACCCACACGTCGAGGTCCGGACGGGTGGTGGCCAGCCCGGTGGCGATGGCGGGAGCCCGGCCGTGGATCGAGTGCATGCCGTAGGTGTTCATGTAGTACGGAAAGCGTGCGGCGCAACCGATGCCCGACAGGAAGACGGTCGACTCGCGTCGGACCCCGAGCTCGGGCATGAGCATCTGCACCGCGGAGAGGATCGAGTAGTCACCGCACCCGGGGCACCACCGGACCTCCTGATCCGAGGACCAGTCCTTGCGGGTGGTCAACGGGACGGGCACCGCTTCGCTCACGTCGGTCATCGGTCGGACCCCTCTCCGTCGGCCGCGGCGGCGGCCGTGTCGTCGATCAACTGCATGATGGCCGTCTCCATGGCGGCGGCCCGGAACGGTATCCCCGACACCTGGGTCAGCGACTGGGCATCGACCAGGTACTCCGCCCGGAGCAACCGGCTCAGCTGCCCGAGGTTCACCTCGGGCACGAGGACCCGGTCGTAGCGCCGGAGCACGTCGCCGAGGTCGGCCGGGAACGGATTGAGGTGGACCAGATGGGCCTGGGCCACCTTGCGGCCGCGGGCCCGTACCCGCTGCACCCCGGCGGCGATGGCCCCGTAGGTCGAACCCCACCCGATCACCAGTACCCGGGCGCCGTCCTCGTCGTCGACCTCGGTGGGCGGGATGTCGGCGGCGATGCCGGCGATCTTGGCCGCCCGCAGCCGGGTCATCCGCTCGTGGTTGGCACCGTCGTAGGCGACGTTGCCCGGGCCGTCGGACTTCTCGAGCCCGCCGATGCGGTGCTCGAGTCCGGCCAGCCCGGGAGGGGCCCACGGCCTCGCCAGGGTCTGCTCGTCGCGGAGGTAGGGCCAGAAGACGGCCGTGCCGTCCTCGTCCACGTGGTTGGTGCCGGTGGCGAAGTCCGGTTCGATGGCGGGCAGGTCCTCGAGATCGGGGAGCTTCCAGGGCTCGGTGCCGTTGGCCAGGTACCCGTCGGAGAGCAGCATCACCGGGGTGCGGTAGGTGACCGCGATCCTGACCGCCTCGAGGGTGGCCTCGAAGCAGTGGGAGGGCGTCTTGGCGGCGATGATCGGCATCGGCGCCTCGCCGTGGCGGCCGTACATGGCATGGAGGAGATCGGCCTGCTCGGTCTTGGTCGGCAGCCCGGTCGAGGGACCGCCGCGCTGGATGTCGATGATGAGCAGCGGCAGCTCGAGGCTGATCGCCAGGCCCATCATCTCCGCCTTCAGGTCGATGCCCGGACCCGAGGTGGTGGTGACGCCGAGCGCCCCGCCGAACGCCGCGCCGAGCGCGGCGCCGATGCCCGAGATCTCGTCCTCGGCCTGGAACGTGCGGACCCCGAACTGCTTGTGCTTGGAGAGCTCGTGGAGGATGTCCGAGGCCGGGGTGATCGGGTAGGTGCCGAGGAAGAGCGGCAGGTCGCTCCGGAGCGACGCCGCGACGAGGCCCCAGGCCGTCGCCGTGTTGCCGGTGACGTTGGCGTACTCGCCCGGTTCGAGCACTGCCGGCTTCACCTCGTACGAGGACTCGAACAGCTCGGCGGTCTCGCCGAAGTGGTACCCGGCCTTGAAGGCGCGCAGGTTGGCCTCCTTCACCAGCTCCTTGCCGGCGTACCTCTCGGAGATCCACTCGAGGGTGGGCTCCACCGGGCGGGTGTACAGCCAGCTGATGAGGCCGAGGGCGAAGAAATTCTTGGACCGCTCGGCGTCACGCGGCTTCACCCCCAGGTCCTTCGACGACTCGGTGGTGATCGACGTCATCGGCACCTCGTACACGGTGAACGCGGAAAGCGACCCGTCGGTGAGGGGGTCGCCCTCGTACCCGGCCTTGTGCAGGTTGCGCTCCTCGAAGGCGTCCGAGTTGACGATGACGGTGGCGCCCTGGGGCAGTGCGGCCACGTTGGCCAGCAGGGCGGCCGGGTTCATGGCCACCAGCACGTTGGGCGAGTCGCCGGGGGTCGAGATGGTGTGGTCGGAGATGTGGACCTGGAAGGCCGACACGCCGGCCAGTGTCCCTGCCGGTGCCCGGATCTCGGCGGGGAAGTCCGGGAACGTGGCCAGGTCGTTGCCGAGGAGTGCCGACGAGGTGGTGAAGCGGTCGCCCGCCAGCTGCATGCCGTCACCGGAGTCTCCGGCGAAGCGGATCACCACGCGGTCGATCAGGTGGGGGGACTTCGGGTCGGTGGTGGTGTCGGACACCTTGCTCCTCTTCGTACAGCTCTACCGTGCTCGAACGCCGGTCGTCCCGGTGTCGGTTCCGTGCGCCGGGACCCGCTCGCGGGAGCACCGGGCACGCGGACGCGCCACGGGCACGCAGCGGGTCCTCCATGACACTACCGCTGCCCGCCGGGCGGTCCGGCCATGGCGCCGGTCGGCCCCTCGACCGGGCCGTGGCCGCCCCGGCGGGCGTCAGGCGATGGTCACCTCGGGATCGAGGTAGACGTCCTGGATGGCGTGGATGAGCGCCGCCCCCTCGGCGGTGGGGCGCTGGAAGGCCTTGCGCCCCACGATCAGGCCGGCGCCGCCCGCCCGCTTGTTGATCACCGCGGTCCGCACGGCCTGGGCCAGGTCGTCGGCGCCCCGGGACTCGCCGCCCGAATTGATGAGCGGGATCCGGCCGGCGTAGCAATTCACCACCTGCCAGCGGGTCAGGTCGATCGGGTGGTCCGTGGTCAGCTCGGAGTAGACCAGCGGATCGGTCTTCCCGAAGGAGAGGGCGTTGTACCCCCCGTTGTTCTCCGGTTGCTTCTGCTTGATGAGGTCGGCCTCGATGGTCACCCCGAGGTGGTTGGCCTGTCCGGTCAGGTCGGCCGACACGTGGTAGTCGACGTCACCCTGCTTGAACGCCGGATTGCGCAGGTAGCACCACAGGACGGTGAACATGCCGAGCCGGTGGGCCTCGGCGAACGCCTGGGAGACCTCGACGATCTGGCGGTCCGCGCCCTCGGAGCCGAAGTAGATGGTCGCCCCCACGCCCATCGCACCCAGGTCCGCGGCCTGCCGCACCTCGCCGAACATGATCTGGTCGTAGGTGTTCGGGTAGTTGAGGAAGTCGTTGTGGTTCAGCTTCACGATGAACGGGATCCGGTGGACGTACCGGCGCGAGACGATCCCGAGACCGCCGAGGGTGGTGGCGATGGCGTTGCAGTCGCCGGCGATGGCCAGGTCGCACAGACGTGCCGGGTCGAAGTAGGCCGGGAACTTGGCGAAGCTGGCCGCCGCCGAGTGCTCGATGCCCTGGTCGACCGGGAGGATGGAGAGGTATCCGGTGCCGCCCAGGCGACCCGTGCCGTAGACGGTCCCGAGGTTGCGCAGGACGGTGGGCGACCGGTCCGAGTCCCGGAAGACGTCGTCGACGACGTCGGGGCCGGGCACCGTCAACAGGTCGGAGGGGAACGCGGTGGCGGCGTGATGGAGCAGTGAGTCCGCCTCGTCGCCCAGGAGTTGTTCGATGCTCATGGGCGCAGAGCCTAACGGGCGCCGCGGGACCGGTTCGGCGCCCGACGGGGCCGCGTCGGGGCGCCCAGGGCGTCGAGCCGGTCGGATACGTCGAAGGCCTCGGGGTCGGCCGCCCGTACCCGGAGGAACAGCTCCCTCGCCCTGGCCAGGTCGCCCGATCGCTCCATCAGGTCGCCCAGCACGTACCACTGGCGCAGATGGCGCTCGGCCGGATTCCGGACCAGGCGCCCGGCGCCCGCCTCGACCAGCAGGGAGATCGCCCCGTCGAGGTCGCCCAGATCGGCGCGGGTGCCGGCCAGGACCAGACGGCCCTCGGACAGCACCTCGGGGTCGGGCGAACCCTTGCGCAGTTCGTCGAAGAGCGCCTCGACCCGCTTCGGCCGTCCGAGTGCCCGCTGACAGTCCATCCGGACCGGGTGCTGGTCGACCGAACCGGTGAGCGTGGCGAACATCTCGAGGTTGGGGAGGGCCGCCTTCCAGTGGCCCTGGTGGTACTGGCACAGCCCAAGCAGCTCCCGGGCCGACGGTGCGTTCGGGACCGCGTCCACCACCGTGCGCAGGATGCGTGCCGCGTCGCGGAAGCGCTCCCGCTCGTAGGCGCCGATGCCGGCGGCCATGCGCTCGCTGATGCGGTCCCGGAGGAAGTTCCAGTCGGGCCCCGCCGCCGTGGCCAGCTCCTGGGCGACGTCGGCCGGCAGTTCCTCGGGGGCCCGCACCGGTCGGTGGGCGCCAGGACGGTCCCGACCGGAACGGGTCTCCTCACGGTCGTCGACCCGGACGAACTCCTCGGGGACGAATGCGTCGGTCCGGGTCCGCGCCCGCCGACGACCCTCCGGGGTGTCCGCGTCGGGCCCGTGGTCGACGCCGTCGCGCACGGTGCTGGCCCCGCGCCGGGCCACACTCCCCCATCCCTTGCGGACCACCTGGCCGCGGTCGGACCGGGTGTCCGGCCTCTCCGGCGGGCGCCCCCTGTTGCTCTGACCGTCGCCCACCGCACCCCGTCGTGCCGGCGGACGTCCGCTCGGCCGGCCGTCGGAAGGGGTACCGGACCGGTCGGTCCGGGTCCCCCGGTATGCCGACGCGGCTCCGTCCCGCCGGAGTGGGCGGGCACCGGACGAACCGGTTGGTCGACCGCCGGGACCACCCCGTGACGCACCCTCGCCCGACCGTCGGCCGGTTGCGTCCGGCCGGCCGGTGCGGTCACTCCGGCCGGAGCCCGATCCGGCACGCCTGCTGGCACCGCCGGAGCCCCCGGCACCACCCGAGCCCGTGCTTCGTCCACCCCCGCCGGACCGCGAACCGCCTGATCCACCGGACGGGCGGCCCCCGCCCGACCCCGACCCGCCTCCCGGAGTGCGCGGGCGCGGCGAACCAGAGGGGGTGCTCGGAGACATGCCGGTAGTCTATCCGTGCCAGCTGGCGGAGCCCGGTGGATCCGGCCACCGCGGCGGTCGGGGGCGGCAGCATGACGCCGCGGGCTGCCGGCCGCTCGGCGCCCGGGTCCCGTACCCTGGGTCGCGACGCCTCGAACGTCGCACCGACCCACATGTCCACGACCGACCCACCGAGCGATCCGAGCGGCCCCCACCGAGGCCGCCGCTCGACCGCCACGCTCACCCTCGCAGTGCTGGCCACCCTGGCCGCCGGTTGCGCGTCCACCACGGTGCGGTCACCGACATCCGCCGCTCCGGTGCGCTCCGCTCCCGCCGGTGACCCGGCGGTGGCGGCCGCCGCCCGGGCGGCCACCACGGGGTTCGCGCTCGACGTGGACCGCGCCACCGACGCCTTCGTCGGCGCCGTCGACGCCCTGCGGGCGGCCGCCGCGTCGGGAGACACCTCCACGGCCGAGGCCGACGAGCTGTCGGCCCAGGCCGACTACGACTCGTTCCGCGCCCTCGAGACCGGGGATGCCGTCAACGCCGCCACCCTCGACGAGCTCTCGTCCGACGTACTGCCCGAGGAGTCCTTCGGCGGCCTCCACGCCGTCGAGCGCGACCTGTGGACGTCGGGTCCCCTGGCCGAGGACGTGTCCTCTCTGGCCGGTCAGGCCCCGGTGGCCCGGCTCCTGCTGGCGAGGGAGCGACTCGGCCCCGAGGCCATCGGGGCCGTCGCCGTCGACCAGCTGGACTGGGTCGTCGACGTCGCCCTCCCCGACAACCAGGAGCGGTACTCCGGCCTCGGCCTGGTCGACGTCGATGCCACCGTGGAGGCGGCGCAGCAGTCGTTCTCGACGATCGAGCCCCTCGCCCGCCAGGTCGACCCGACACTCACCGCCACCGTCGCCGGGCAGTTCGCCGACCTGGCCGGGGAGGTCGCCGCCCTCGGGGCCCCCACCTCGGTCCAGGACTCCGACATCCCGGGCTCGATCCGCCTGGCGCTCTCCGAGGAGCTCGACGCCACGGCCACGTCCGTCGCCCGCCTGGCCGCCGCGCTCGTTCCCTCCACTCCGGTGGGAGCACGCTCGTGAGCAGTTCCTCCGGGCCCGCCTTCAGCCGTCGCCGCCTGCTGGCCGGGACCGGACTCGCCGGCGCCGCCGCCGTGGTCGCCGCCGGCACGACCACAGCGGGGGCGGTCACCTCGGGTGCCCACCCGGGCATCGCCCTCCCCTTCCACGGTGAGCACCAGGCCGGCATCGTCACCCCCGAGCAGGAGCGGATGGTGTTCGCGTCGTTCGACGTCACGACCGACCGGACCGGACTGCGTGAGCTGCTCGCCTCGTGGACCGCGGCGTCCGAGCGGATGGCGTCCGGACGAGCGCTCGCCGGACCGTCGAGCACGCTCGACCCGCCGGCGGACACCGGGGAGGCGCTCGATCTCCCGGCGTCACACCTCACCGTCACCGTCGGCTACGGACCCTCCCTGTTCGACGACCGGTTCGGGCTGGCGGGACGGCGCCCCCGGGTCCTCGTAGACCTACCGGCGTTCGCCGGCGACGCGTTGGACCCGGCGACCTGCGGCGGCGACCTGGCCGTCCAGGCCTGCGCCGACGATCCCCAGGTGGCCTTCCATGCCGTCCACAATCTGGCGCGGATCGCCCTCGGTTCGGCGACGATCCGCTACCTGCAGGTGGGATTCGGCCGCACCGCCTCGTCCGGGGCGGGGTCGCCGGCCCCGCGCAACCTCCTCGGCTTCCGCGACGGCACCGCCAATCTCGTCCCGACCGACGACGCCGCCATGCGCAAGCACGTCTGGGTCGACGACGCGGACGACCAGCCGTGGATGCTGGGAGGCACCTACCTGGTGACCCGCAGGATCCGCATCCACCTCGAGGCATGGGACCGCAGCACGCTCGGCCAGCAGGAACAGGTCATCGGCCGGGTCAGGGCGACGGGCGCTCCGCTCGGTGAGGCGGACGAGAACGCCCCGCTCGACCTCAGCTACCTGGACAGCAGCGGGCAGCCCCGGATCCCCGTGAACGCGCACATCCGGCTGGCCTCGCCGGTGACCAACGGCGGAGCGGCGATCCTCCGCCGCGGCTACAGCTTCCTCGACGGCATCGACCCGACCACGGGTGAGCTCGACGCCGGCCTCTTCTTCATCTGCTTCCAGAAGAGCCCGGCTGACCAGTTCATCCCGATCCAGCAGCGGCTGGCCGGACTCGACGCCCTCTCCCCGTATCTCGTCCACACGGGCAGCGGGGTCTTCGCGTGTCCGCCGGGCCCCGCACCGGGACGACCATGGGGGCACGATCTGTGGTGACCGACCGGCCGTAGGGCACCGGTCGGTCGGACATTGGACACCGGCGCCCGGGACGGCGATCATCCCCCTATGGCGAGCCCCGGATCGGAGACGGGATCGACCGGGGGCCCTCCCGGTCGGTGCGAGTCCTCCCGCCCGCCTCCCCCCGGAGCCGGACAGGCGGACGCGGCGCCGTCGGCACACCTTGCGACGGTCCGTTCGACGGTGGCGTGGACCCTCGGGATCGCGGGGTTGATCTCGTACAACTGGTGGGTGGTGGCCCCGTTCAAACCCGGCCTGATGCATTCGCCGGACGAGCTGTTCAGCAACCTCGAGGTGAGTGGCCAACCGTACGCCTCACTCATGCAGCACGCCGACTTCCTCTCCGGAGTGCTCCTCCTCGGAGCCTTCTGGGCCGCAGGGAGCAGGAGCATCCCCGGCGGCCGCCGCGAGTGGCTGGCGATGATGGTCTTCGCCGTCGGCGGGTCCCTGGGCGGTCTCTTCCCCGAGCGGTGCGCGGACGGCATCGATGCCGTGTGCCGGAACATGGAGTGGACGTTCCGGCTCCCGCTCAGCCAGTACCTGCACGTCGTCGCCGGCATCATCGAGTTCGGAGCGATCACCGTCGCCCTGGTGCATGCGTTCCGGCGCACCCGCGACGACCGGACCCGGACCGCCCGCACCTACCACCACCTCTACTGGGGAATGTTCGTCGCCTATCCGCTCCTGGGCCTGGCCTACCTGCTCAACACCCTGGGCGCCATCATGGAAGGGGTCTTCTTCGTCGGATTCACGGTGATGGTGGTGGCCCAGCTCGTCGAGCGCACCCGCTCGGCCGGAACCGCCTGACCGCCTTCGGGGCCGCACCCGGGTCGTGGCCGGCGACCTCAGCCGCAGGCCTGGGTGTACGCCGCGGTGCCGGGCTGCAGGGCCTGCCCGGAGTCCGGATCGACCATCAGGCACGACTCGTCGACCGCCACGAACCGGCTCGCCGGGATCTGCTTGAGCTGGTCGACCTCGGCAGCGGTCCACCGGGTGTCGGAGGTGCCCTGGAAGAACCAGTCGCTCCCGTTGTCGGCCAGGATCAGACCGTACGTCTGCATCGTCGTGATCACCGTCTGGCAGAACGCGCTGCACGACGACGCGGGCAGGCTGAACGAGGCGTTCAACCGGAACCGGGCTCCCATCGGCGGGCAGTTCGGGTCGTCCTGGCCGGCTTCGTGACGGGCCGGCCAGAGGTACGACTCCTGCGTGCACGTGGCCGTGAACCGGATGGCATGGTCCATGGTGCCCGAGGCGACTTCGTCGTAGTTCACCAGTCCGGGGAGGATCGGGAGCCCGGCGGCGTCGGCCGAGGTCCAACCGGCCGGCCGGAGCGCATCGGACTCGAGGTCCCAGGTCGCCCCGGACCCTGCCTTGGAACGGCCGTTCGGGTGGTAACGGGTGTCGAACGTCTCGAACAGGGTGCACGCCGGCGAGGTGGCCGAGGCGACGGGGTCGACCATCAGCGCATGGCGGTCCGAGCCCGACTCGACGGGGGTGGTGGCCGTCAGCGGATACGGCCCGGGGTCGCTCTCGGTGGCGTAGGTGAACTTCACGGTGGTGAACGGCGTGCCGGCCGGGACGATCTCCCAGGGGATGCCGTACGGCTTCTTCGGGTTGCGCGACGGCCCGTAGTCGGGATGGAGGTCGGTGGTCGAGGCATCCATCGAGGCCATCCAGGTGGCGCTCGCCGGGTCCACCGGAAGCCCGGTGATCGGTGTGTTCCACACGTTGTCCGCCGGAAACGCCGGGCACGACGTGCCGGGGAGCACCGTCCCGGTCGTCGGATCGGCGGCGGCCGCACCCACCCCGGCGAGCGGGGCGAAGGAGCCCATCAGACACAGGGTCGACGCCAGGACGACCCGACCCACCACCTTCGATCGACCGTGCCCGTCGACTGCCGTCATCGCCCCGGACCTCCGTCGATCGCCCCGGCGGCGCATGGTCGTGGCCGCGGATCCGTGGCCCGCGGTGCCGGACGGTACACCCGCCGCCTGACGCCCACGCTACCAGTCACGGACCGGACCGAACCGGTCCGCGACAGCACCTCCCGGATCCCTCCGACCCCGGGGGCCGCCGCCCACGGGCGCAGCCCCGGTCTCCGTGGCAGGATCACGGGATGACCACCGAGCGATTCGAGGTACAGCGGACCATCGCCGCCGATCCCGCCGCGATCTTCGCCGTGCTCGCCGATCCGAAGGGCCACGTGGCCATCGACAGTTCCGGCATGCTCATGTCGGCGTCCGGGTCACCGGTCGGAGAGGTCGGTGACACCTTCGTCGTGCACATGGACCGGGAGGCCCTCAACGACTACCCGATGGGGCTCTACGACGTGACCGTCACCATCACGGCCCTCGTCCCCGATCGCGAGATCGCCTGGACGATCCTCGGCGCCATCCGCCCGCCGATCGGACACGTCTACGGCTACACGCTCGAACCGGTCGACGAGGGAACCCTCGTCACCAGCTACTACGACTGGTCGGAGATCGACCCGGTCTGGCGTGAGGCGGGCATCTTCCCGGTCATCCCCGAGGGAGCACTGCGGGCCACGCTCGGAATCCTCGCCCGCACCGTCGCCGACGGGTAGGCACCGCAGTCGGCGACGGTCGCGGACCGGTCCGACCGCGCCCGGGTCCGGACAGGTCTTCCTGTCGAATCCTCCTGTCCGACCTTCCCGTCGAACCGGTCGTCGGACGCCTACGTCCAGGCCGTCGGAGGGACCGGGACGGGCGCCGCCGGCACCAGGGTGGCCACGGAGACGTGCGGCCAGCTCAGGCCGTTGAAATTGAGGATCACCCGCTGCGAGTACTGGATCTGCGTCGACGTGAAGGTGATCTCACGGGGCTCGAGGATCTGGAACGGGGGCCTCACGAGGAACGTCGGCACCGGCTGGCCGGGGTGGGTCGGGTCCGGTGTGTGCAGCACCGGCGGTTGTCCCGGACTGAACGGGGCCACCGTGATCGTGCGCTCGACGGTCTCGATCCAGAACGTCGCCGACAGTTCGATCGACTGTGCATTCTGCACCGGCGGGTTCGGGGCAGGATCGGTCACGGCGACGGGATTCCCGAGCAGGAACGCGATGTCGTCGTTGCCTCCGCCGAAGAGCGGCAGCGCGGGGTGGGTCGAGATGTTGATGGCGGTGGTCGAGGTGATGCGCAGGCCATCGATGTGCCTGCGCAACAGGACGTTGGGATCGTCCAACAGCTCCTGGGTGATCGTTCCGGCGGCGATGAACGCCGTGAGGTCCTGGGGGATGCGCGGTGTCGTCTGGTCGGCCGCCGTCTGGCTGGCGAATCGGATCGGGGTCCCGGTGCCGCCGGGCGGGGTCGCAGTCGACGGCGTGATCGGCGCCGGCGGGATCGTCGGCGCGCCGGGGATCACCGTCGACGTGCCCTGCGCCAGGATCGTCGTCCCGTGCGGGATCGAGGCCATCCGGACGAGACTCTCGCCGAGGGCCGGACTCTCCCCGGGTTGCGGATCCGGTGTAGCCGGGACGATCACCCAGAGTCCGGGCTCGAGGTGGATCCCCACGCTCTGCCCGGTGGTCACGTCGTTGATCGCCTGCAGGTAGGGCACACCGTTCAGGAAGAGGTCCCGTTGGAGCATCCCCCGATTGGGCACGGATCCGAGACTCTTCGAGAACGACAGGTTCTCCGACGTGAGGTTGAGCTCCAGGATGTTGTCGTTGTTGGGCGGTGGCTGCACCGGCAACTCCGTCGGCGAGAACTTGTTGTCCGGCCGGAAGATCGTGTTGAACCCGTTGCCGCTCCAGTTGTCCACGAAGGCCGCGAGTGGACCCAAGCTCGGCGGCGCCGGCGGCGTCCCCGTCGTCCGGGGCGCGGCAAGCACCTCGTGGATGGCGAATTCGGTGGGCAACGACGCCGCGGGCGTCAGATCGAGTGGTTCGGTCATGGTGGTCCATTCCTCTCGCCGGAATCGAACGGTCACCGCTTCCTCGCCACAGCGACCGCCACTACGCATTGGAGCATCGCGCCGCGTCCCTATTTGGTCAAGGGAGATTGCCTGGAGTGCACGCATGTCCACTTGACCGAGCAGTCCGTCAACCCCCATTTACACCTTGATCGGGGTCGGTGGAGGGTGTTACGCCATCGAGGCGCGACGACCGACGTCCCATTTGGCCCATTCCCGTCACATCCGCGCCGCGTCCCGACGGTACGTCCGGTCGCGCCGGGGAGGCACTCTCCATGGTCCACGGGACGCCCCCGGCTCCCGTGGGATGGCGGACACCGCCGTGGATCCGGTCCGAGGTGTACGGGTGTCGTCGCCGCTGGTAGGACCGGACGTCGACCGGACGAGGCATGATGGCTCCAATGGACCAGACCGGCGAGCACACCCTTCCGCCCGCCGGATGGTACCCGGACCCGAGCGGTCAACCGGTATGGAGATGGTGGACCGGCGAGCAGTGGAGTGGGTATGCCTCGGCCATGGGAGCCCCGACTCCCCCGGCCGGACTGCCGCAATCACCCTCCGCATTGCTCCTCCAGGCCGGACAGGCCCGGCTGGACGGTTTCGTCGCCGCGGCCGTGTGGATCTATGTCGTCATCGGCACAGCCGCCACGTTGGTCAATTGGGCCAGTATCGGCTATTACCGAGCGCTCTGGCACTGGCTCCACCTCGTGCTCCACGCGGCGAGCCTCGGCCAGACCGCCCCGATGCAACCGGCGAGGCCACTCTGGAGCCAGCTCTTCTCGGCCGTCTCCTTGGGGGCAGTGGCCGTCGAGGTGATCTTCCTCGTCTGGCAGTACCGCTCGGCCCGCGTGGCACAGGCCCTCGGTTACCCGGCCCGCCACTCGCCGGGGTGGGGTGTCGGATGCTGGTTCGTCCCCGTGGTGAACCTGTGGATGCCCTACCAGGCCGTCCGGGACTGTCTGCCGCCCGGCCATGTCCACCGCCGTCGCGTGCTCTACGCATGGCTGTTGTTCCTCTCCGCCGGTCTCGTCGGCCCGGCGACCCTGGTGGTGCTCGTCGTCGATCGCCCCGCGGGCATCGCACTCTTCACCGCCTACCTGGGCCTCGAGCTCGCCCTCGGGTTCAACGCCTACCGGGTCGTCCAGGCCATCGCCGGCGACCACCGCCGGGCCGTGGCTGCTCCCGATCCGTCACGCATCGGACTCGGGACCCCGCCAAACTGAGCGGCTGCGCCGCCCGGGGCGGCGGGCTCGTCCTGAGCGGCGAGACCTGTGGTCGGCGAGCCGTGGTGCGACCGTTCGACTCGTCAGGTAGCTCGGCGCCGCTACCATTCGGCCACTCGGTGGACCGGCTACCGGAGATCGGCGGGATGAAGATGGCAACGGGTCGTACCACGAAGCGACTTCTCACCACGGCGATGAGTGGACTGCTGGCCACGGCGTCCCTCCTCGTCATCGCCAGCACGGGCACCGCGGGCGCGAGTCCTGTCCGCCCCTCCGTCCTCGGGACCGTGCCCACCGGCCTGACCTTCGGCGGAACCACGCTCGGGACCTATACCGGACCCGACACCTTCGTCGTGACCAACAACGGAGGCAGCACCGACACGATCGACATGGCGGGAGACGGCCTGAGCTTCTCGGGGCCCGGTGACGACGACTACCTGGTCGTCCCGGAATCGAGTTGCCCGGGTAACGGCACCACAACGGTCGTCCTGGTGCCGTCGGCCTCCTGCTCGATGGATGTCTACTTCTACCCCGGGGCCCTCGGCAGCCGGCCGGCGACGATCACGATCAAGGGATCGGCCGACACCACCGGCACCACCGTGCAGGTGACAGGAACCGGTGCGATCGGCTACTACCAGGTCGACCAGTTCGGTGACGTCGCCCACGCCGGCGATGCCGGGTACTACGGTGACGCGTCGAACCTCCAGTTGAACAAGCCCATCGTCGCCATCACCCCCACCGGGAACGACGGCGGCTACTGGCTCGTCGCCTCCGACGGCGGCATCTTCTCCTACGGCAGCGCCGATTTCTACGGCTCGGCGGGCGACATCGCGCTCAACCAGCCGATCGTCGGCATGGCCGCGACTCGAGACGGGCGCGGGTACTGGCTCGTCGCCTCCGACGGCGGCATCTTCTCCTACGGTGACGCACCCTTCTACGGCTCGGCGGGCGACATCGCGCTCAACCAGCCGATCGTCGGCATGGCGGTGACGCCCGACGGGGGCGGGTACTGGCTCGTCGCCTCCGACGGCGGCATCTTCTCCTACGGCGATGCCGGGTTCTACGGCTCGGCGGGCGACATCGCGCTCAACCAGCCGATCGTCGGCATGGCGGCCACGCCCGACGGCCGCGGGTACTGGCTCGTCGCCTCCGACGGCGGCATCTTCTCCTACGGCGACGCGACGTTCTACGGATCGGCAGGCGATGTCCATCTCGACCAGCCGATCGTCTCCATGGCCGCGATGCCCGACGGGGGCGGCTACTGGTTCTCCGCGGTCGACGGCGGCCTGTTCAACTACGGCTCCGCCCCCTTCTACGGAAGCGGTGTCGGACTCGGACTCGGCCCGATCGTCGACATGGCCACGGATGGCGGCCCGACGTTGCAGGCGGCCAACGACATACCCGCCATCCGTCGTGTCGACCTCGCCCAGCTCCGCCGTTCCGGTCACCTGCCGTTGCAACGGATGGCCGGAGACGGATCGTGAACACTCCGGCCTGACCCCGGACCGTCCTTCCGGCCCGGACGACGCCCCCGGCCGACCCTGGCCGGTCCACCCGACCCGGGCGACACCCCGGCCCCGTCCCGTACGCGACGATGCCCCCCGCAGAGCGGGGGGCATCGTCAACGAAATCCCGGCGGCGTCCTACTCTCCCAGGGGGCTACCCCCCAAGTACCATCGGCGCTGGCGGGCTTAACTGCCGTGTTCGGAATGGGAACGGGTGTATCTCCGCCGCCATGGCCACCG
>JBEKRV010000012.1:0-75750 GCA_049517675.1 Acidimicrobiales bacterium | reverse complement strand
CTGTTCGAGGGTCGTGTGGACTTCAGCGAGTCACATCTTCCCAAGACAGGGGGCATTTTCCGCGTATGGTCAGACCTCAGCGGGAGGGGTCACAGGTCGTAATTCGGTGGATCGAGGCTGAGGCAGCACACCCCGAACCGGCCCGCGGCTCCGGATCACCCGTCCGACCGGGCCGAACTGCAAGAGTGGGACATGGCCCCCTCCCGAGCGATGACGCTGTTGGCGGCGGTCGCCCTCGCCGGGACCCTCACCGCGTGCGGGTCGTCATCCTCGTCGTCGACGACGACGAGGCCGCCGTCGGCCACCACGACGTCCACCACCACCGGCACCACGACGTCCACCACCGGTGTCCCGGGGACGTCGACCTCCAGCACCGCCGCCGCCTCGGGCCCGGTCAACGTCGTGGCCACAGCGGCCGACAAGGCCGCGCTCACCGCGGCCTACGCCGCCTACAAGCAGGTGGACCCCTCCGAGATCGAGGGCACGTCGCCCGGGAGCGTCTACCTCGCCACCGATCCGTCCACCGGCACGTACTGGGCGCTCGCCTCGTTCCTCCCATCAGCCACGGCCAGCCAGCAGACCGAAGTGGGCATGCAGGACGGCGGGGAGACCGGGATCTTCACCCGGACCGCCGGCGGGAGCTGGACGATGGTGTCCCTCGGATCCGAGCCGTTCTGCCCGTCGAAGACGCCCATCCCTCCGGCCGTGGCCGCGCTGTGGGGGCTCACCGACCCCCCGGAATGCTCGGCGTAGCCGGACCGTCGACACCCGGTCAGCCGGGTCCCGCCGGGGCGCTCAGCCCGGCGGTCCTTGTTCCTCGAACCGGCGGAACCTGAGGGACGCCTGGGCTGCCCACGCCGGGTCGGGCTCGATCCGGGTGCCGGGCCGGGCCCACCCCGCCGAGGCATGGAAGTCGGTCTCGAGGCCGGCGGTCATACGGGCGAGGAACGCCGCGCCCAGGGCGGCCCCTTCGGGGACGGCCACCGTGTCGACCGGCAGGCCGGTGGCGTCGGCCACCGCCTGCATCCACGCCACCGACCGGGAGCCGCCGCCGGTGGCCACCACCCGATGCGCCCTCCCGCCGGAACGCTCGACGATGCGGCGGATGACGAACCCGCTGGCCTCGTACGAGGCTCGCACCACGGCGTCGGGCCCGTGGGCGATGTCCAGCCCGAGGAGGCTGGCCTGGAGGCCCGGGTCGTGGAAGGGGGTGCGCTCCCCGCGCAGATAGGGCAGCCACACCGGCACCCGCCCCGGGTCCCCCTCGCGGCCCCCGGCCCCGGGTGCGGCGGCCCGGCTGCGGCGGCCGCTCGCCGGTGCGCCCCCGGTGACGACACGGACCCAGTCGACGAACAGGGCGCCGGCGTTGCTCGGCCCCCCGACCATGAACCGCTCGGGCACGGTGCTCGGGAACGACGTGAGCCCGGTCACCTCGACCCATTCGTCGGTCACCACCCAGACGACCAGGGTGGCACCGAAGATGGCCAGTACGTCGCCGACGTGGACGGCGCCGGACACGATCTGCTCGCAGAAGGCGTCGATCGACCCTCCACCGACCACCGTCGGTGTCCCGGGGACGGTCCCCGCCGGTCGGCCGAGGGGGACGAGCCGGGCCAGCTGGCCTTCCTCGACGCCGATGGCGGCCAGGACGTCGCGGTCCCACCGGCCCCCTCGCATCAGGCTCCCGAAGGAGGTGGCGGTGGCCGAGTCGACGCCGGGCACACCGCAGAGCGCATGAGTGGCCACGGCCTGGCACGGCCAGTACCCGGCTGCCCCGGGCTGCTCGGCCACGGCCCAGGCCAGCATGCGCCTCCCCTCCTCCCGTTCGCCCCCGTGGTCGTGGGGCCGGGCCACCGGCCCGTCCAGACCGTCCTCGCGGGCCCGGACGTCCCCGTAGAGCAGACCGGGCAGGCGGGGGATGCCCCGGCGGTCGACGGCGGTGATGGACGGGACCATCGCCGAGGTGACCACCCCGGCGGCGGGGCCGTCGAGGGCACCGGCCACCGCGGCCAGCGCCCGGCGGGGGCCCTGTCGCCAGGCCCGCAGCGCATCGTGCTCGAGCACGTCGGGCACCGGTGTGATGACCCGGTGGGGAACGCGTGCCCGGGCCACCACGCTTCCGTCGGCATCCACCGCCACCGCCTTGACCGCGGTGGTGCCCACGTCGATCCCGATCGTGCACTCCCCCCCGGGAGGCCGGACCGCGTCCGGCGCCACCTGCTCGTCGAGATCCATGTGTTCTGCTTTCCCCCCTGAGGTCGGTGCTACTGTCCCGGGCGATCAGAACGCTAGCCAGGGGAGAGGGCGGTCGTATGCCGGATGCACGACACAAGGCTCTGGTGACCGCCGCGGTGCGCGGTCCCGGGCTCGACCTTCTCGGCCAACTCGCCGATCTGACCATCGACTCGTGGCTCGACCAGCCGACACTGCGCATCTACGACGCCCAGCAGCTGGCCGACCGGATGGCCGACGAAGGAGCCACCATCGCCATCGTGGAGAGCGACCGGTGCGCAGGGCCGCTGTTCGAGCTGCCCCTGGTGGCCGTGTGCAGCTGTCGGGGCGACCCGACCAACGTGGACGTGGACGCGGCCACCGCGGCGGGGATCCCCGTCCTGCGGGCGCCCGGGCGCAACGCCGACGGTGTGGCCGAGCTGACCGTCGCCCTGCTGTTCGGCGCGACCCGCCAGATCGTGGCGGCCGACGCCGACGTCCGTCGGGGTGACATCTACAAGGACGGGACCATCCCCTACCAGCGCTTCCGGGCCTGGGAGCTCGCCGGGCGGACCGTCGGGCTGGTCGGGCTGGGCGCCGTCGGCCGGGCCCTGCGCTGGCGGTTGCGCGGCCTGGGCATGGAGGTCATCGCCTACGACCCCTATGCCGACGATCCCACGGTGGGCCTCGACGAGTTGTTGGAGCGCTCGGACGTGGTATCGCTCCACGCGCCGGTCACCCCGGAGACCACCGGCATGATCGGCGCCGCGCAGTTCGCCGCCATGCGCCCGGGCGTCGTCTTCCTCAATTCGGCTCGCGCCGCACTGCACGACACGGACGCCCTGGTGGACGCCCTGCGCTCGGGCCAGGTGTCCGCGGCCGGCCTCGACCACTTCGAAGGGGAGTTCCTGGCACCCGACCATCCCCTGTGCCAGCTCCCCTCGGTGGTGCTCGCCCCCCACATCGGCGGCGCCACCTACGACACGGAGTCCAACCACACCCGGATCATCGCCGACGACCTGTGCCGGCTCCTGGCCGGGGCCCGACCGCTCCACGTCGTCAATCCCGACGTCCTCGGTCGACGGTGACCCCCGGGCCCGACGGACGCGACCTGCCGGCACGGGGCCCGGCACTCCGGCTCCTCCCCCGACTGGAGCCGGAGAACGAGTTCTTCTGGACCTCGGGCGCCGACGGGCACCTCCGGTTCCTCCGGTGCCAGGCCTGCCGCACCTACATCCATCCCCCGGCGCCGAGATGCCCCACCTGCCTGTCGGCCGAGCTGGCGCCCGAGGAGGTGAGCGGGCGGGCCACCGTGGTGGCCCACACCGTGAACGTCCACGAGTGGATCCCGGGCAGCGGGCCCTACGTCATCGGTCTGGTCGCCATCGACGAGCAGGACGACGTGCGGCTCACCACCAACCTGGTCGACGTGGCCGTCGACGACGTCCGCACCGGCATGGCCGTCGAGGTCGTATTCGACCATGTCGACGACGTCTACCTCCCGCTGTTCCGCCCGGTGCCCGGGGACGCGCCGTCGTGAGCGTCGACGGGGAGCCGCTCGAGCGACGCGCCGTCATCTCGGGGATCGGGCAGTCGGCGGTGGGACGACGGCTCGGGCGAACCGGGATCGACCTGACGGTGGACGCCTGCCTGGACGCGGTGGCCGACGCCGGACTGACCCGCGACGACATCGACGGCCTGTCCACCTATCCGGGCATGGGCGCCGGCACCCCCGGGTTCGCCGGCCCGTCATCCCCCGAGGTGCAGGACGCACTGCGGCTGCGGCTCAACTGGCACGACGGTGGGGGCGAGGGGGCCGGGCAGATGCGCGCACTCATCGCCGCGTGCCTGGCCGTCGGGGCCGGCCTCGCCCGCCACGTCCTCGTCTACCGGACCGTCACCGAGTCGACCGCCCAGGGCGACGGCGGTCGCCAGGGCATCGGCGGCGACGGGGGTGGGGGTGGGGGTGTCCCCCGCTTCTCCGGATTCCTCCAGTGGACGCTCCCCTTCGGGGCGGTCTCCGCCGTCAATTGGATCGCCCTGGTGGCCGAGCGTCGCATGCACGAGTTCGGGCTGACCCGCGGGCAGCTCGGTCAGATCGCGCTCAACGCCCGGCGCAATGCCGGCGTCAACCCCAAGGCCATCTACCGCGATCCCATGGCGATGTCCGACTACCTCGGGGCGCGCATGATCTCGACACCCCTGTGCCTCTTCGACTGCGACGCGCCGAGCGACGGGGCGACCGCCCTGGTCGTCTCCCACCGGGACCACGCCCCCGACGTGGGCCACCCGGTCTGTCAGGTCAACGCGGTCGGCACCGCCCTGCGCGGCCGCCCCAGCTGGGACCAGTTCGACGACATGACCACCATGGCAGCCCGGGACGCCGCCGCGTCGATGTGGGAACGGACCGAGCTGCGGCCCACGGACGTGGACATCGCCCAGCTCTACGACGGGTTCTCGATCCTGGTCCTGGTGTGGCTCGAGGCACTGGGGTTCTGCGGCCGCGGCGAGAGCGGCGCCTTCGTCGAGGACGGCACCGCCATCGGCCTCGGTGGTTCGCTACCGCTCAATACGGCCGGGGGCCAGCTGTCCGGCGGGCGCCTGCACGGCTTCGGGCTCATCCACGAGGCGTGCGTGCAGCTGCGCGGCGACGGCGGGGAGCGCCAGGTGGTGACGGCCCGGGGCGGACCGCCGGAGGTGGCTGCGGTGAGCAACGGCGGCGGACCGATCGCCGGCTCGTTGCTGCTCACCCGCGGGGTGGGCTGAACCGCCGCATCGCCAGTCGGCTGCATCGCCGCGTCCGCGTGCCGGGGTGCTCACACCAGGTGGTGGGCGGCCCGGGCCGACAGGGCGACCAGGGTCAGTGTGGGCCCGTAGCCGGTGGAGGTCACGAAGACCGAGGAGTCGGCCACGATCACGTTGTCGCAGGCGTGGAGGCGCCCGAACGGGTCGGTCACCGAGGTGGCCGGGTCGGTCCCCATCCGCACCGTGCCCATGTTGTGCCTGCTCTCGGGCACCGAGTCGGGGGTGTTGCCGGTGTTGCCCCGGCCGGGCGAGGAGGTCACGGCCGTCCACTCGGCGCCCATCTCCTTCAGGATGGCGGCCAGCCGGGGGCCGTAGTGGTCGTGGGCCACCAGCTCGTGGTGACCGGGCCGGTAGGTGATCCGGGCGACCGGGAACCCCCGGGCGTCGCGGACCGTCGGGTCGAGCTCGACCCGGTTGGTCGGATAGGCCAGGTCCTCCCCCTGCATGGTGAAGGCCCACAGCTTCTGGCGGATGGGCGACTGGGCCATGAGACGGTTGTGCACCGGACCCCGGGGATAGTGCTTGGCCTCCATGATGGGCAGCGCCGCCCCGGTGTGCTCGACCAACCCCCCGCGGATCCACGGCAGGTCGGCCGCCCCCGCCGCCGCCCGCGCCGCGTCGTCGCTGACGATCATGTCGTGGACGTGGGTGACCGCCCGGCCCCGCTCGGCCCAGGTCCGATAGGGCAGGCTGCCGGCGACGATGGTCTGGAAGTGGACCATGAGATAGCGGCCGAGGAGCGGGTGGTCGACCCCGGACAGGAGGAGCAGGCGGGGGGTCTCGATGGCTCCGGCGGCCACGATCACGTGGCGCGCCGCGAGGAAGCGGCTCGAGCCGTCGGCAGCCACCACGTCCACCCCGGTGGCCCGGCGGCCCTCGAAGCGGATCCGCGAGACGAAGCTCTCGGCCAGCAGTTCGGCCCGGCCCGTCGCCATGGCCCGGAGCAGCAGGGCGACCGGGTCCCCCTTGGCGTGGATCGGGCAGCCGAAGAAGGCGCAGAACCCGCAGTTGTTGCAGGCCGGCCGTCCGTCGTAGGGGATGCTGTTGGCCGCGGTGGGAGCCGGATAGGGGTGGTAACCCAGTCGCTCGGCTGCGGCCACGGAACGGAGCGCCCCGAACATCGGTGCGCCCGGGGGCATGGGGAAGGGGCCCGACCGGGGGCCGGCGAACGGATTGGCCCCGTCCAGCCCGGCCACGCCGATGGCCCGCTCCACCTCGGCGTAGTACGGCTCGAGCTCGTCGTAGGTGACCGGCCAGTCGGCCACCTCGGCGCCGGGTTGGGGGCCGAGGTCCGAGAGCAGCCGGAAGTCGCCGGGCATGAATCGGGGCACCTTGCCGTCGGCGTGGGTCCCTCCCCCGCCGACGGTGGTCGGCACCGAGTTGACCTCGCCCACGTGGACCCGCTCCCCGTCGTCCTCACCGGTACGGAAGGTGCGGGGCTCGACCAGCGGGTCGGGCCCGAGGAAGTACCGGGTGTGGAACTTGAGTTCGTCGTTGGAGTAGTCGGCGGCCGGGCGGGTGGGGTCGTCGGGGTCGAGCAGGTGGTTGCGGCCCTTCTCCACGATGGCCACCGACCAGCCCGCGGCGGTCAGGACGTCGGCGGCCGCCGACCCGCCCGGGCCCGAGCCCACGATGACGGCGTCGAGGGTCACGGGGTGGACACTTCGGCGTCGGTCCACCCACGGGGTTGGACGTCACCGGCGAACCCGATTGCATCCCAACCGGCTCCGTCGCGGTTGCCGCCGTACTCCGGGGCTCCGTAGAGGCCCTCGCAGCAGTGGTGGAACAGCAGTTCGGCGAACTCCTCCATCGAGGCGAGACGGGCGTCCTGCTCGTCCGGTCCCACATCGCAGAAGTCGGGGCCGAGGGTGGCCAGGGCGGTCCGGTAGCGCTCCTGCAGGCCGATCACCGGCCCGTTGAACTCGCGCTCGGGCAGGCCCCGGGATCCTTCGATCCTCATCCGCCACGCCAGCTCGTCCAGCGGCGAGAGGGTGTGGAACGTGGCGAACGCCGCGGACCCGCCGTGGCGGCCCGATGTCGGGCCGCCGGCCCAGATGCGGGGCGGGTCGACGGTGAATGCGCCCAGGAGCCCGTCGATGTACTCCGGCACCCCGGCCGCCACCGCGCCGGGTCCATGCTCGGTGGCGGGGATCGTCCGGTCACACGCGGCCGTCAGCACCTCGAACTCGTCGTCGCTCAACCACGCCGGCATCCGGTCCACCCTAGTGAAGCGCGACTCGGCCGGCCGTGACGACGGCGCTCAAGCCGGCGTGAAGACGATGGGGAGGGCGATGGGCGACCGGAACGCCATCCCCTTGATGTGCAGGTCCTGGTCGGGCGCGGGGGCGAGCTCCATGTCGGGCAGGCGGTCCAGCAGCGCGTTGACGGCGACCCTGGTCTCCATCCGGGCCAGGTGCATCCCCAGGCAGACGTGGACGCCGAAGCCGAAGCCGAGGCTCTGGCGGGACGCCCGGAAGATGTCGAAGCGATCGGGGTCCTCGTACTTGCGTTCGTCGCGGTTCGCCGCGCCGAGCAGGAGCCCGACGTCCGCGCCCTCCTCGACGGCCACCCCGGCCAGCTCGGTGGAGGCCATGGCGCGACGGAGGATCACCGTGACCGGCGGCTCCCACCGGATGGTCTCCTCGAACGCGATGGGAAGGAGCGAGCGGTCCTCTCGGACCGCCCGCAGCTGATCGGGGTTGGTGAGCAGCCCGTAGAGGAGGTTGCCCGAGGCCCGGTAGGTGGTCTCGACGCCGGCCGGCAGCAGCAGGCGGAGGAACGAGAAGATCTCCTCGTCGTCGAGGGCGTTTCCGTCCACCTCCACGGCGAGGAGGTCGCTGATCAGGTCGTCGGCCGGGTGGGCGCGCCGCTCCTCCACGATCCCGGCGAAGTAGTCGCGCAGCGCCTGCGACGCGGCCACTCCCCGGTCCCAGTTGGCCGCCACGCTGGTGATCTCGACCGCCCACCGTTGGAACCGGGGGAAGTCGGACCGGGGGAGACCGAGGATCTCGGCGATGACCTGCACCGGGAAGTGGAAGGTGAGCTGTTGGACGAGGTCGGCCGACCCTTCGGCGGCGAAGTCGTCGATGAGCTCGTCGACCACCCGTTGGACGAGGTCGCCCTCCCACTGCTCGAGGACCTTGGACCGGAACGTCGGGGAGACGAGCGCCCGTTGGAGCCGGTGCTCGGGTTCGTCCATCTGGAGGATGGTCTTCCCCATGACCATCCCCATGATCCCCTCGTAGACCGAGGAGGAGTACGTCTCGTTGTCGCGCAGGACCTGGACCGCCTCGTCGAATCCGAGGACGGTGACCGGCTGGGGCCTCGTCGGGTCCGACTCCGTCACCCCCTCGCCCACGTCGATCGGCCCCACGTGGACCGGGCTCTGGCGCCGGAGCTCGGCGAGACGAGGGTACGGGTCGCGGATGTCACCCGAGACCGTGTCCTGCAGTTCGAACGGGTCGAACCGCTCGAGGGCCGGCACCGAGCCGGCGACGTTCTTCTGGGGCGGTGCCATCGTGTCCTCGGTCCCCGACCGGCCCGCTCCCGGGCCCGTCGTCCTCGCTGTCGGCGACCTGTCCGGCCGCCTCCTCGACGCACGACTATAGATCAAACGTTCGTTTGAGTCCTGTGCCCCCTCCGGTGACCCGACCCCGGGGCCCGGAACGGGATCCTGGTCCACAATGGAGGGATGCCCCCCACCCCGCCCGAGTCCGACACCCGGGCCGAGGGGCCGAACCAACGCCAGCGAATCCTGCAGACCGCGCTCTCCCTCATGTCCCAGAACGGGGTCGACGGGACCAGCATGCGGAGCCTGGCCGCGGCGACCGGGCTCAACGTGGCCTCGCTCTACCACTACTTCCCGTCCAAGCGCGACCTGCTGGTCGCCGTGCTCGAGGAGCGGGGCTTCCTCGACGACCTCACCGTCACATCGCCCACGTCGCTCTCCCGCGACCCTGCCCCGACCCTGACCGACCTGTTGTCGGACATCCTCCGGTCGATGCTCGAGGTGGAGGAGTTCGTCCGCCTGATGCTGGGCGAGGTCATGCGCGGCGACCAGACGGCGCAGGCCGTGGGGACCGAGCTATTCGATGCCACCGAGGCCTCGCTCGTGCGCTGGTTGACCGACCATCGGCCCCGGCTCTGCCCGCCCGGCGAGGAGCAGGCGCTGGCTCGGATGCTTCGCAGCCTGCTGGTGGGACTGTTCATCGAGCACGTGGCCGGCGTCCTCGACGGGGGTCGGGGGTCGCCGGAGGTGTTCCGCACCCGTGCCGAGGAGATCGGCTCGCTCCTCGAGCGGCCACCGACCGGCTGAGACGGGTTCCGGCCGGTCGGCCGTGAGCGCCTACAGCTCGACGAACTGGGCCCCCAGTCGCTGCCACTGGTGGCCGCTCCCGCCCACCAGGGTCTCGTTCTGCTTGGCCCGCTTGAAGAGGAAGTGGGCGTCGTTGGCCCAGGTGAACCCGACGCCGCCGTGCAGCTGGATGTCGTCACCGGTCACCTTGACCGCGGCCTCGGCAGCGTACGCGGACGCCATCGCGGCCGCCCGGACCCGGTCGGGTTCGTCGCCGTCGGAGGACCATGCGGCGTAGTGGACGCCCACCCGGGCGAGCTCGAGCGCGTGGAACATGTCGACGATCCGGTGCTTCACCACCTGGAAGGTGGCGATGGGCTGGTCGAAGACCACGCGGACCTTGGCGTACTCGGTGGCCATGTCGAGGGCGCGACCGGACACCCCGACCGACTCGGCGGCCAGGGCGACGGCGACGTCGTCGAGGACCCGGCGCCACAGGTCGGCCTGACCACCCGTCGGGCCGAGCGGCACGGCCGGCGTGGCGTCGAGCACCAGGCGGGCCAGCTTGCGGGTGGGGTCGAGGGACGGGACCAGCTCCCCGCCCGGGTTCCGGACCAGGAAGGAGCGGATCCCCTCCTCCCCCAGGGCGGCGACGATGGCCCAGTCGGCCGTGTGCCCGTCGACCACCGTCGGCTTGACGCCGTGCAGCACCCATCCGGCGCCCTTGCGGGACGCCCGGGTGCGGACGGTGCCCAACGGGTCACCGTGGCCCTGCTCCTGCACCGCCACCGTGCCCCGGGTGCTCCCGGTGCCCAGCTCGTCGAGGAGGTCCTGTGCCCCGAGGGCCCGGGCGGCCAACGTGGCCGCTACCGCCGAGGAGAGGAACGGACCGGGCAGCGGGACCCGGCCCATCTGCTCGAGGACGATGCACATCTCGAGGAGCCCGGCGCCCTCGCCCGGGTGCAGCATCGAGGTCCATCCCAGTGCCACCAGGCGGTCCCACAGCTCAGGTGTGTACCCGGCGTCGTCGTCGGCCAGTTGCCGCAGGAGTGCACCGTCGATCTCGTCCATGGCCCGACGGGCCACTTCTTGGAGAGCCAACTGCTCGGCATCGAACGTGAAGTCCACAGAACACCTCGGGATCGGCACGGCTGGGTGACGGTACGAGCGTAGACGGTCCCGAGGGCTATCCTCGGCCCGTGGACTTCGCCCTTGCCCCCGAAGACGAGCGGTTCGCCGAGGAATTGCGGGAGTGGCTCGACGAGCATCTGCCCGCGTTCTTGGAGCGCGAGGAGCTCGGGGACCATTCCTCGTTGTCGGGCGAGCAGTCCCAACACCGCCGGGCCGCGTGGCAGCGCCTGTTGAACGAAGGTCGGTGGGCGGCGGCGAACTGGCCCGCGGAGTACGGCGGCCGCGACGCCACCGCCATGCAGCGGATCATCTACTCCGAGATCATGGCCGAGTACCGGACCCCGGGCATGTTCAACACCAACGGGCTGTGGCAGATCGGGCCCATGATCATCGCCTGGGGAACCGAGGAGCAGAAGGCCCGCTGGCTCCCCTCGATCCTCGAGGCCACCGACCACTGGTGCCAGGGCTTCTCCGAGCCCGACGCCGGCAACGACCTGGCGAACCTCCGGACCACCGCCATCCGCGAGGGCGACGAGTACGTGATCAACGGTCAGAAGATCTGGATCTCCACCGCCCACCTGGCCAAGTGGGGCCTGTTCCTCCTCCGGACCGATCCCACCGCCATCGAACGGGGTGCGAAGCACGAAGGGATCACCGCGTTCGTCCTGGACCTCGAGACGCCGGGCATCGAGCGGCGGCCCATACGCGACATGGCCGGCGAGGAGATGTTCAACGAGGTCTTCTTCACCGACGCACGCGTGCCGGTCGACTGCCGGCTCGGTGGCGAGGGCGAGGGCTGGATGGTGGCCATGGGCACACTCGGTCACGAGCGGGTGGGGATCGCCAGCCAGCTGGCCATCCTCGCCGCCGACCTGCGGGCCATGGTCACGGCGGCACGGTCCGTCAACCCCGGCGCGCTCGACGACCCGGCCCTGCGCGACCGGATCGCCCGGGCCTGGACCGACATCGAGCTGGCCCGGCTGCTGTCGCTGCGGGCGTTGTCCAAGATCATCAAGGGCGAGAAGAACTGGCCGGAGGTCCCCTTCGCCAAGCTCAGCTGGTCCGCTCTCGCCCAGACCCTGGCCGCCCTGTCGGTCGATCTGCTCGGACCCGCCGGCGTGCTGGCCCGCGGCGGTCCCGACGCCGTCGACCGCGGCAAGTGGACCCGCCTCTACTCGTTCCAGCGGTACAGCACGATCGGCGGGGGATCCACCGAGGTGCAGAAGAACATCATCGCCGACCGGGCGATCGCACTGCCCCGGCGATCCACCCCCTCCTGACGTGCCGGTCGACCCGCGCACTCCCTGCATCATCGGCGCGGCCCGCCGGACCTGGCGCGATCGACCGGTGCCGGAGCCCCTCCTCCTGTGGGAGGAGGTGGCCCGCGCCGCCGCCGCCGATGCGGGATGCCCGTCGGCGCTCGCCGACCTCCAGAGCCTGCAGGTCGTCTACTGCCAGTCGTGGCAGTACGACCGGCCCTGCGACCGGCTGGCCGAGCGCCTCGGTGCCCGACCGGCGCAGCGCGGGTACTCGGGGCTCGGCGGGTCGGTCCCCCTCCGCCTGACGGCGGACGCGGCCTCGTCCATGGCCGACGGCGGTCCCGACCTCGCACTGGTGGTCGGCGGCGAGGCGCTGGCCACCCTGCGCCACCATCCCGATCCGGCATGGTCCTTCCCACCGGACGAGCCGCGCCCCTTCCCGATCACCCTCGACCGCCTCGAGGCGGCCCACGGCATCTACCAGGCCTACCTCACGTTCGCCCTGCTCGACACCGCGCGGCGGATCCACCGGGCCCAGGGGATCGACTCGTACCGCACGGGGCTCGGCGAGCTCCTCGCCCCCCTGTCGTCGGTGGCGGCCGCCCAGCCCGAGCACGCCTGGTTCCCGGTGGCCCACGACCCGGAGGAGATCATCCGGCCCACCGCGGCGAACCGAATGGTGGCCACGCCGTACACCAAGCTGATGACCGCGGTCATGGACGTCGACATGGCGGCCGGCGTACTCGTCGCCACCGAGGCCCGCGCCGACAGCCTGGGCGTCCCGACCGACCGGCGGGTCTACCTGTGGGGATCGGGCACGGCCGAGGAGCCTGCGGCCATGGCCTCCCGGCCCGACCTGTGGCGCTCACCGGCGATGGCATCGGCGATGGCACAGGCCCTCGGCACCCTGACCATCGACGACGTGGCCCATCTCGATCTCTACTCGTGCTTCGGCGCCTCGCTCCAGTTCGCCCGGGACGCGCTCGGCATCGGGGACGACCGCGCCCTCACCGTCACCGGCGGGCTCCCCTACCACGGGGGACCGGGCAGCAATTACGCCACCCACGCCCTGGCGGCGATGGTCGAGGCCCTCCGCGGGGACCCCGGCGCCCGGGGTCTGGTCACCGGGGTCGGGATGCACATGACCAGCCACGCGGCCACCGTCTGGTCGGCCACCCCTCCCCCCTCCCCTCCGACCGGACCGTCCGCGCCGTCCCCCGTCGCGGACGGGGTCCCGGTCACCGCCGGGGCCGAGGGCCCGGCCACCGTGGCCACCTTCTCCACGACCTACGGCCGCGAGGGGCCGGAGTGGACGGCACTGATCTGTGACCTCCCCGACGGCTCCCGCTGCTACGCCCGCCTCGACGAGCCGGCCGGTGCCGAGGACGAGCTCGCCGGTGAGCCGGTGACCCTCGAGGCCGGCAGACGGGGGGTCTCCACCGCCCGCCGGTGAGCCGTCGGAGGGGAACGCACCACTCGCACCACGACCTGCCCCACGCAGACCAAGGAGAGCCATGCCGATCCACTACGTCCGCGGCGACGACCACGTCGCCCTCGTCACCATCGACCGCCCCGAGGCGCGAAACGCCATGGACATGGAGCACTTCGCACAGCTCCGCGGCGCCTGGGAGCGCTTCGGCGAGGACGACGACGCCTGGGTGGCCGTCGTCACCGGGGTGGGTGAGGACTTCTGCGTCGGGGCCGACCTCAAGACCTACATCCCCGAGATCACCCGGCTCCAGTCGCGCATGCAGGACGAGGGCATCACCGAGATCGACGGCTACCGCCTCGACGACGGGGTGAAGGCGGTGCTGCGGAACGTGAAGCTCTACAAACCCGTCGTGGCCGCGGTGAACGGCACCTGCGTGGCCGGGGGGATGGAGATGCTGGGCGGCTGCGACATCCGGGTCGCCGCCGACACCGCCACGTTCGGTGTGCTCGAGCCCAAGCGGGGCCTCTTCGCCGGCGGTGGGACCACCGTCCGACTCCCCCGCCAGATCCCGTACCCGGCGGCCATGGAACTCCTGCTGTGCGCCGACCGGATCTCGGCCCCGCGGGTCCTGGCCATGGGACTGCTGAACGAGGTCTGCACCCCGGGTGAGCTGATGGACCGGGCCTACGACTACGCCCGGCGCATCACCGCCAACGGACCCTTCGCCGTCCGCAAGACCAAGGAGTCCGTGCAGCGGGGCCTCCTCGTCGACATGAAGGAGGCCTACCGCATCGAGTCGGCCATCGCCTCCGAGGTGTTCTCGAGCGAGGACGCCGTGGAGGGCCCCCGGGCCTTCGCCGAGAAGCGCGCCCCCGAGTGGAGGAACCGGTGACCGGGGACGAGGACTTCGCGGGGTCACGGGTACTGGTGACCGGCGCGTCGTCGGGGATCGGCGCCGGGTTGGCCGAGGCCCTGGCCGCCCACGGGGCGACGGTCGGGATCGTGGCCCGTCGGTCCGACCGGCTGGCCGAGGTCCTCGACCGCTGCCGTTCCCACTCCCCGGACTCGAGGATGTGGGTGGCGGACCTGTCCCAACCCGACGCCGTCGACCGGCTCGCCCGGGACGCGCTCGGCGAGCTGGGCGGCGTCGACATCCTGGTCAACAACGCCGGCATCCCTAAGCGGCGCCACGTGACCGCCTTGGACATCTCCACCGTCGAATCGGTCATGGCCATCAACTTCCTGTCACCCGCCCGACTCACCCTGGCGCTGCTCCCCCACATGCTCGAGCGGGGATCGGGCCGCATCGTCAGCGTGTCCTCGGTGGCCGCTCCGCTCAGTTCGCCCGGCGAGGCGGCCTACGACGCGTCCAAGGCCGCCCTGGCCGTGTTCTCCGAGGCCATGGCGGTCGACCTCTGGGAGACCGGCATCCGGGTCACCGTGGTCTACCCCGGTGTCGTCGACACCGAGCTGTTCACCCTGCCCGACAACGATCCCTTCGCCGGCGGCGTGGACGCCATCACGGTCGACGAGGCGGTCGCCACCATCCTCGACGGGATCGTCTCGGGGTCCCACGCCGTCTACGTCCCCGAGTACTTCGCCCAGTTCGCCCTGGCGCGTGCCCAGGACGTCGACGGCTTCCTGGCCGGTTCGGCCGCCTACGTGCGCATGCAGTCCGACGGGCCCGGGGGGGCGCCCTCGACCGGGGAGTGACCCGGTCCGCGGCGGCCCGTGACCGGCCGCGATGTCGCAGAGCCGCTTGCCGCCGCACCGACGTTCGCCCACCATGCAGGCATGACCACCGACGACAGACGTGCCCGCTTCCGGTCCCTCCACGAAGGGGGGACCTTCCTCATGCCCAATCCGTTCGACATCGGGCCCTGCCGCCTGCCGGCGGCGATCGTCATGGCCGATCCGCTCGAACCGTGCCGGGTGCTGGTGCGCATCGCCGGTGGAGCGCTGCCGGGGATGAGCTTCGAGGCGTTCCTCAAGCAGGCCTCCGCCTATGAGGACGAGGACGACCTGTTCTCGCGGCACTCCCGGTTCCGGGTGGAGCTGAGCCTGACCCATCCGATCGCCGTGCGCAGGGTCGAGGAGCTGATGCTCTGGGTGCAGTCCGGCGAGTACGACCGGATCATCGACGGCTCGCACCCGAGGAGGGGCGCGGAACCGCCACCGTCGGTCGAGTTCGACGCGGCCGTCGCCCACTACCGCGAGCGGTTCTCCGCCTTCCTGGACCGCACCACGGGGTCGGCACAGGACCTCGCCAAGCAGTTCGGCGAGTGGCTGAGGCGTCCGACGGCGACCGACGACGACTGACACGGTCGCCGGGCTCGACGGTGAGGCACGTCGTCGGCCATCGGACGCGATCGGCCCACCGCCGGGTCAGACCAGGGTCGCCACGTGGGCCGTGAATTGGTCGAGCAGCCCCATGGTTCCTTCCGACCGGCCGTCGGCGTCGTACTCGCCGACGAGGAAGAAGGCCTGTTCGGTGTAGGTCAGCTCGGTTCCGCCCGGCACGTCCTCGAATTCGACGCCGGCGAGGGAGACCGAGAAGTGCTCCCCGGCGACGCGCATGTCGAAAGCGTAGATGAGGCGCACGTCGGGCTCGATCAGGTGGAAGCGTGCCGTGTAGACGGTCTCGACGCCCGTCTGGAAGCGACCGTGGGCGATCTCCGTCCCTCCGACCCGAAGGTCGAGGCTTCGTTCGATCTCCGTCCACGCCGGCCCGGCGAACCACTGCCTCCGGTGTTCGAGTTCCGTCCACGCCTCGTACACCACGCCGCGTGGCGCAACGATCCGGCGGCTGGCCGCGATCGTGCCGTGACCCATACGGTGGTGACGATTCACGACTGTCCTCCCTCGGTTCCGCGGATGCCCTCGACGGACGCGGAGAAGCTGTCCGACTGCCGGTCGACGGCACTGCGCCGTCGGGACAGCCAGCGTTCGGCCTCACCGAGATGCTCCGTGCGGATGCGGCAGGTGCGGGTCCTACCGCTCTTCTCGGACGAGACGAGCCCGCTGTCCTCGAGCACCTTCAGATGCTTCAGGAACGTCGGGAGGCCGATCGGGAACGGCTCCGCCAGTTCCTTGACCGAGGACCTGCCGCGCCTGGTCAGGGTCTCGACCACACCGCGTCGTGTCGGATCGGCGAGGGCATGGAACGTCCTGTCCAACCCGTCCCTATGGTTTGCCATATGGCAAACCATAGGGACGGGTCCCCGCCGAGTCGCACCTTCTCCCGGCTCGACGACGACGTCTGCCATCGTGCGGGGCACCCCCGGCGCTCGACGGACGGGACGACCGGATCGGACACGACGACGTCGCCGTGCCGTCCCTGCCGTTCGTCGTCCTCGGCGTCGTGGTCATCGGGCAGGGCGTCGCCGGGACCTGAACGTGACCCGGCGGACCCGGTCGGCCCACCCGGTGTGGTCGGAACCGCCCGGGCACCCGTGATCGGGGCCCGGAGCCGGTCGGGTGCGGACGCCAACGGGTACCTCTTCCTTCGATCGACTTCCTTCGGTCGGCATGCGGTGAACCGTCGTGTACCGAGCGTGGATCGGCACACAATGCATTGGGGGCGGGGCCGAAGCCCCACCCCCAATGAACGTCACGGTCGAAAGGACTCAATTACCGATGTTGCACCGCCGTTCAGGAGACGACGAGATTGTATGCGAATCCGCCCATGGCGAGTGAAGTCAGTCCACTCGAGGTCGCACAATCCGACAGAACCGTGGCGCTGGAGTCCGTGAGAATCAGCGAACTCGACGGACCCGCGAACGATCCGACGGTGGAACCGGGGGCGTAGAACACGTAGCCGGCACCCGCAAAACCACCCCCGAAGGTGATCGTCGAAGGCGCAAATCCAGGTAGGGCAGGAGAGCCCACCCAGGTGACATGGGCCGTCATCGCGGGCAGCGGACCGAAGGTGCCGAGCGCGGCGCACAGTCCACCCACCGTGGAGTTGGTGTAGGTGTAGCTGTAGGTGAGCACTCCGCTCTTGAGGTGCTCCCCCCCTTGGATCAGGCTCGTCGAACCCACGCCCACGCACTTCTTGAACTTCCCGGTGAAGGTCACCGTGTAGGTGGTACCGACGGCATCGACGTTGGTGGCTCCCGCCCCTGCCGAACTGGCGATACTCAGTCCCCCGAGCGCGTCGCACTGGATGGATCCGGTGAACGTCACCGGCGCACTTGCCACGGCATCGCCGGACCCGATGGCCGCAAGAGCGGCAAAGGGCAGGGCGACGACGGTCGCCATGAGAACGAGCTTTCGAATCACAGTACTCCTCCTTCATTCGGCAATCTGACGCAATCTGCGCACAGATTTCAGACCCCCCGCCTGCCCACAGTCCATCTGATATTCGTCAGTGTGGCGGTCACCTCATACGAAGGCAAGCGATCGCGGATGAACTCCTCGTGACAGGAATCGACACGTCGCACATCGAGCGGATCGAGACCCCTCGATGCTCCTCGAGCGCGACAGTCGGAGGCATTCAGGGCGGCCCGGGACCGAATCGGACGGGTCGCTCGGGGCACCGGCCACCCGGTGGGCGGGCCCACCGGCGCGCCCTCGTCGAGCGGTACGCGGTGGCCCGGGGTATCCCCTCAACCCGCCCAGGGGCCGACACCTCCGAACCGTTCGGGCGTGATGTGGATGACGTGTCCCGCCGGTGGATCGTCCATCGGCGGGAACGTCGTCCCGGGACCCACGTAGACCTCGGCGAGCCGCTGGAGCAGCTCCGGTGCCCCACCCTCCACCAGGTGCGCGGTCCCGTGGACGATCAGGTAGTTCTTCATGCCGACCGGATTCGCCCCTGCGGTCTCCACGGTCAGGCAGACACGCGGATCGCGCCTGATGTTGGACACCTTGCGACCACCCATCAGGTGTCCGACGACGATGTCGTCGCCCTCCAACCCGATCCAGACCACGCTCACCTGCGGGCTGCCGTCGGCGTTGACGGTGGCGAGGTGGGCGAGTTGCCCGGCCGTCAGTGCCCGACGGATGTCGGGGGTGAGGTCGGCCATGCCACGAACTCTACGCTGACCGACGGCCCCTGGCGCCGACTCAGCCCAGGCGCTCGAGCACCATGGCATTGGCCTGACCGCCGCCCTCGCACATGGTCTGGAACCCGTACCGGCCGCCCGTCGCCTCGAGGTTGTTGAGCAGGGTGCCGGCCAGGCGCACGCCGCTCGCACCGAGCGGATGTCCCATGGCGATGGCACCCCCGAACGGATTGAGGATTCCAGGATCGACCGGGAACGCCCGGTGCCACATCAGGGCGATCGCCGCGAACGCCTCGTTGCACTCCACCGCGTCGAACTGGTCGATGGTCATCCCCGACCGGTCGAGCAGACGCTGGGTGGCCGGCACCGGGGCCGACAGCACGATGGCGGCGTCGTCGGCGGCCACCGTCGCATGGGCGAAGCGGGCCCGGACCGGCAGTCCGAGGCGCTCGGCCACCGACCGTTCGGCGATCAGCATCGCCGCGGCCCCGTCGGTCATCTGGGACGAGTTCCCGGCGGTGATGTCCGGTGCCGTCTCGGGCTCCCACCCCTGCGCCGGCGGGAGCCCGGCGAGCGCCTCCATGCTGCCGTTCCGCCGGATCCCCTCGTCGATCTCGAGGAGCGCCCCTGTGGGCGACCCGTCCTCGTCCTTCAGCGGCACCGGCACCGCCTCCGAGGCGAAGTGACCGGCGTCCCACGCCGCGGCGGCCCGTCGGTGGCTCTCGAGCGCGAAGGCGTCCATCTCCTCCCGGCTGATCCCCCACCGGTCGGCCAGCACCTGGGCCACCCGGAACTGGGCCCACAGGCGCCCGTCGATCTGCTCGAGGAACGACGGCGGGAACGGCCCGGTGCCCCCACGGGCGTTCGAGGCGAGCGGCACCCGGCTCATCGACTCGACGCCACAGGCGACCACCAGGTCGTAGTGCCCGGCGTTCACCCCGGCCGCGGCGAAGTGCATCGCCTGCTGGGAGGATCCGCACTGGCGATCCACCGTGGTGGCCGGCACGTGCTGAGGCAGGCCGGCTGCGACCCAGGCGTTCCGGGCCACGTTGGTGCTCTGCTCGCCCACCTGGCTCACGCACCCGCCGATCACGTCGTCGACCTGTCCGGGGTCGACCCCGGTCCGCTCGACCACCGTCCCCAGGGCCAGACCGAGGAGGTCGGCCGGGTGCCACTGGGCCAGGGCACCCCCCCGCTTCCCCAGGGTCGTCCGGACCACGTCCACCACGACCGCGTCACGCACGCCGTTGCTCATGTCCTGTCCTCTTCCTCATGGTCCGCTGCCTCTCGAAGGTCCACTGCCTCGCGTCCGACCGCCGTTCCGCTCGACCCGGTCGACCCCGCCGTTCCGCTCGACCCTGCCGGCACGGTGGCCGGCCCGTCCCCGTCCGCCACCGCCTCCGCCCGCTCCCGGGCGACGAGGAGTCCTTCGACGGCGCCCATGGCCGCTGCGGACGGCCCACGGTAGGCCACCGAGCCGTGCTCGAGCACTACGGCCGACTGGGCGATCTCGAGGACCCGGTCGACCTGCTGCTCGACGATGAGGAGCGCGGTGCCGGCCTGGTTGATCCGCCGGAGCCCGTCGTAGACGACATCGGTCATCAGTGGCGCCAGGCCGAGCGAGATCTCGTCGGCCACCAGCACCCGGGGCGGCACGACCAGCACCTTGGCCAGGGAGAGGATGCGCTGCTCGCCGCCGGACAGGGTGCCGCCGTGCTGGTTCCTCCTGCTGCCGAGCAGCGGGAAGACCTCGTAGGCCCGGGCCAGCGAGTCCGGGACGCCCTTGCGGCCGCCGCGCTGGCGGAAGGCCAGCTTCAGGTTCTCCTCCACCGTCAGGCTGGCGAACACGCCACGCCCCTCGGGCACGTGGGCCATGCCGGCGCGGGCCAGCTTGTAGGCCGGCCAGCCGGTCACGTCCCGGCCGTCCAGCCGCAGGGCGCCCGACGACGAGGTGAGCAGTCCCGACACCACCCGGGCGACGGTGGACTTGCCCGCCCCGTTGGAGCCGATCAGGGCGGTGATCCCTCCGGCGGGCACCTCGAAGCTGACATCGAACAACGCACGGTAGGGCCCGTACGCGGCACTGACCCCGACGACCTCGAGTGCCGGCTCCGTCGTCGGCTCGACCACCGCCGTGCTCACGCCGTCAGTCCCAAATAGGCCTGGCGCACGGCAGGGTCGGCCATCACCGAGTCGAAGTCGCCCTCGGCGATGACCTCGCCCAGGTTCATCACCACCGTCCGGTCGACGACCTCGGCCACCATGGCCAGGTCGTGCTCGACCAGCACCATGGCCATCCCCCGGTCGCGCTGGACCTGGCGGAGCACGGTGCCCAGCTCGCGGGTCTCGCGGACGTCGAGGCCCGACGAGGGCTCGTCCGCCATCAGGAGGACCGGCTCGGCGACCAGCGCCCGGGCCAGCTCGACCAGCCGGCACGATCCGAGCCCGAGTGTCGACACGGGGACGTCCGCCCGGTCGCTCAGCCCGACCATCCCGAGAACGGTGTCGACCTTCGCCGACTCCTCTGACGACGGCTTCGAGATGTTGCACAGGTCACGCCACAGGCGGCCGCTGCGCCACCGGGCCCGCACGGCGACGATGAGGTGGTCCCGCACCGTCATGTCCGGGAAGACCTCGACCCGCTGGTACGTGCGCCCGATCCCCAGCCGCGCCCGTTCGAACGTCGGCATCCCTACGAGGGGCCTGCCCTCGAGCTCGATCGTCCCGCGCTCCGGACGCAGCTGGCCGCACACGCAATTGAACAGGGTCGTCTTGCCGGCGCCGTTCGGTCCGACCAGCCCGACGCTCTCGCCCCGGTCGACGTGCATGGACACGCCACCCACCGCGGCGATCCCGCCGAAGGTCTTGGAGACGTCGCGCAAGGTGAGCAGCACGTCCCCGTCGTGCGCGTCCACCACGTCAGCGACCCACCGCAGGGTCGGGGTCGACCCCGGCCGGCGTCCACGGACGGGGTGCACCGTCGCCACCGCGTCCCACCGATCCCCCGCTCGGACCAGGTGGTGTCGTGGCCGCGGAGCCGCCGCGCAGCAACAGTCGCTCCATGCGCAGGGTCCACCGTCGCTTCTGGAACTCCAGGATCCCTTCGGGATGGGCCACGTAGGTCAACGCCCCGAAGGCGAAGAAGATGATGAGCAGGCTGTTCCCCCCGAGGCGCGCCGGCACGTAGGTCAGGAGCTGCTGGAGGACCACGTAGCCGAAGCCGGCCTGGATGGCTCCCTCCGGTGTCTTCACGCCGGTGGTGACCACCACCACCACGAAGACCAGCGAGAAGCTCCAACTGAATATCTGCGGGTTCACGGACTGCTGGTTGATGGCGAGCAGGGTCCCCCCGACGCCGGCCACGGCGCCGGACAGGCCGAACACCAGCACGTGCATCCACGTCAGGTTCACCCCGATCCCCGATGCCGCCGTGCTGCTCCCCTGCATGGCCTCGAGGAACCGGCCGATCGACCCCCGCCGGACCCGCAGGACCAGGACCACGCAGACGGCGAGGACGACCATGGCCAGCACGAAGAACGCCCGGCCGTCGGGGTTGAGGAGGCCGAATCCGACCGTGTGGGCGGTCACGTTGATCGGCTGGCCGTTGACGGTCGAGACCTCGGCGAAGACCGTGTTGTCGAAGACGAGCGCGGCGGCGATGGTCATGAGCGCGAGCCCGAGGCCGCGGAGGCGCACCGAGGCGAACGCCAGCACGACGGCCACCAGGGCGGCGGCGGCCGCCCCGACCAGGCCGCCGACGAGCAGGTTCGTGCCGAAGTGGCTGGCCAGCTGGGCCGCGGTGAACGCCCCGACGCCGGCCAGGGTGGCCTGGCAGAGCGAGAGCTGGCCCCCCATGCCGGTGATGAGGGTGATGGAGAGGAAGACCACCGAGAAGGCGAGGCCGGCGTCGAACACGTTCTCCCAGATCTTCGGCATCCACGTCAGCATGGACACCGTGAAGGCGACCAGCAGGACGTACCAGAGGACCCTGATGACCCGGTCGATCTGCGGGGCGCGCAACGTGGCGGTGGTGGGCGGGATCGGCGGATCGACCGAGGCGAGCGGGTCGGTGGCCCGTCCCAGCGACCGCATCCCCGGCACCAGCACGAGGGCACCCACCAGGACGACGAACGGGAGCGACGTCAGCGCCGCCGACGACCAGATGCTGCCTTCGGGGAGGTAGCCCTGAAGCACGGTGACCGTCATGCCCATCAGGATCCCCACCAGCACGGCCACCGAGAGCGACCGCAGCACGGCCCAGGCCGCGGCGGCGAAGGCGGCCACCATCAGGTCGGCGTAGTCGCTGAACTGCAGCTGCCCGTAGATGGGGGCGAGCAGCACACCGGCCAGCCCGGCGATGAGCCCCGAGATGGCCCAGGCCGATGCCACCACCCTCCCGCCGTTCACCCCGTCGAGCTCGATGAGGCGCCGGCTCTCGACGGCGCCGCGCATCTGCAGGCCCAGGCTGGTCCAACGGATGAGCGCGACCAGCGCCACCAGGATCACCACGGTGGCCACCACACAGGTGAGGGAGATCCCGTTGACCGGCGTGCCGGCGATGCGGAAGTAGACGACGTCGGGGTTGAACAGGATGCTGGGCGTGTTGTACTGGTTGTTGTTGGTGAAGATGACGGCCAGGACGGCCGGGATGCCCACCAGCATGCTGATCCCGGTCACGAGCTTGGCGATCACGTTGGCCGGGGCGATCTTGCGGAACAGCAGCCGGTCGAAGACCAGGCCGACCAGCGGTGCGAGGACCACCACCGACAGCACGAAGCTCAGCCAGATCGGCACGTGCTCGTTCTGGACCAGATAGGTGAAGACGAACGCCGACAGGTAGGCCTGGGCGCCGTAGGCGAAGTTCAGTACGCCCGTGGCCTGGTAGGTGAGCACGAGCCCGACCGCCACCAGGGCATAGGTGCATCCGTAGGGGATGCCGGGGATGGCGAATCCCAGGAAGTGCTCCACCCTCCGGCCTGCCCCTAGTCCAGCCCGACTTCTACCCGGCTCATGCCCCCGGTGTTCCGGTGGGAGGAGTCACGGGCACCGGCTTCTTGGCATTGTTGGCGACGCAGATGAAGACCTGCTTGCCGGGTGCGAACACGGACACGAACGACGTCCCCTTCACCTGGACCCAGGCCGTACATGCCGGCCACGTCACCGACGTATGGCCCACCACCCAGTTCGTCGGTGCCTGGGTCCCCGCAGCCGTGAAGTCGGCGATCTGGTTGGTCGCCTTGATCACGGCCGCCTGGGTGAGGTTCGCCCCGGCGGCCCTGATGCCGGCCACGATCAGCGCGGCCGACTGCCAGCCGGCCAGGGCCGTGTTGCTCGTGGTGTAGGCCGGCTCGTACCTGTTCATGGCGGTGACGTAGGCCTTCATGCCCGGGTAGGTCGCTGGGGAGGTCGCTGCGGCGAAGGGGACGTTGCCGGCGTTGCTCAGGTAGACCCCCTGCATGACGCTGGAGTACTGGTTGAGCAGGGTCTGGTCGTAGCCGTTGAGCCAGAGCTGCTTGATCGTGAGCCCGTACTGCTGGATGTCACGCGACAGCGTGATGTTGTCGGAGGCCTGCATACAGCTGATGATGGCGTCCGAGCCCGACTTCTGGAGCCGCTGCACGTCCGAGCTGAAACTCCCTCCGAGCTGGGCCCCCACGTCGACGAAGCTCACCTTGTAGCCGGCGGCCTGCAGGTCGGAGGCCCCGGCGTTGCAGGCGCCGTAGGAGGACGCGATGGCCGGGCCGTAGCTGATGAAGGCCAGGGACGTGGAGTGGGTGGTCTTGGCGAAGTAGGCGAGCGTGGGCGTGTTGGAGTTGTAGTCCTGGACCGAGCCGCCCGATGCGAACAGGTTCGGGTAGGGCGACCAGTTGCCCGTCACGTTGTACCCGTAGGTCGGGATGCCGGTCTCGGCGAAGTAGTTCGGTGAGAACCACGGGGACGCCGCGGCTATGGCGAAGACGTGGTCCTGGTCGATGAGGGTGTGGGACAGCTGGGTGAACTGACTGGGCGACCCGCCGTCGTCGAGGTTGTACGTCAGGTCGACCTTGCGACCGTCGACACCGCCCTGGGCGTTGACGGAATCGAAGTAGGCGATCATCCCCGGTGCGAACTGACCGAAGTAGCCGGCCAGCACGCCCGTCCTGGACGAGATGGCCCCGATGGTGACCGACGTGCTGGTGACCCCCGGGGCACCCGAGCCCCCACCGGCCGCCGTCGTCGCCGTGGCGTCCGATGTCGTGGTCGACGACGCACCCGTCCCCGACGAGCACCCGGCGGCAAGTAGCCCTACCCCCATCGCCAGAGCGACCGGTGCCACCCAACTCCCCCTGTGTATCCCCATCAACACACTTCCTTGTGTTCTGACCCACCGCGCCGGACCTCGCGACCCGACTCCCTAACCAGCGGCAGATCGATGGAAACTACGTACGACGGGGACTCTAGCTACATCTTCGGGTCGTCCGCGTGACGTTCCGCCGCCGGGGCGGTCCGACGATCCCGAAGAGGCAGTCAGCCGAAGAGGACGTCGACCGCGATCTGGAGGGCCGACAGGTCCGCGCACTCGTTGTCCTCCCGGTACCGGAGGCCCTGGACGTTGAAGAGCTCGACCGACTCCGCGACGGTGGGGAACGGCCCCCAGTGCCACGTCCCCCGGTGGAGCACCACCGCCTGCAACGGCTCGAGCACGAACGCCGTCACCCGGTCGGCGTCGGCCGGCCGGTCCATCCGCACACCGGGCGCGGCCACCGCGACCACGGCCGTGGCGTCCAGCGGCATCAGGACCTGGGTGTGGGAGATGTGGCGGAACAGCATCTGGCATCGGAGTCCGCCGACCGTCCCGGGAACCTCGTCGCGTCGGTGGGCGATCCGGTTGGCGTGGACGTCGCCCCAGGCGAAGTCCAACCGGTGCCGCCCGTCGGCGGGATCCGTGTCGGCCACCGGTATCCAGCCGAACGGCGACCAGGTGCGGGCGTCGAGCGCGACCGGTGTGATCTGACGGACGGCAGCACCCATGCCCACGCACCTCCGAGGTTCGGGCCCGTGGCGAAGCTACCATCGACCCGGCAGCAGCCGCGAGGCACGGGCACCGGACCGATACCGGTCGGCAAAGGAGAGCACACGGAGATGGACGTACGGAACATCGAAGACGTCGCACCCATCGTCGAGCACGCCGGCACGGTCCCGGTGTGGTGGATGGTGGAGTCCCAGGAGATGCGGGAGTTGACCGACGGTGGCTTCCTCGAACTGGTCAATGAGTTCGAGGTGGCCGGGGGCGGGTACGTCAACCCGCACTCCCACCCGACCCACGAGTTCTACTACGTGCTCCGCGGCCGGGGGGTCATGACCATCGGCGACGAGGAGCGGACGATCTCCCAGGGGGACCTGGTCTACATCCCACCGGACGTCGTGCACAGCCTACGACCGGTGACGGACCACGCGCCCATCCACTGCTTCTGCTTCGCCATCGGCGTCAAGGGTGCCGGGAAGATCGACTACACCAACAACTGACGCTGCCGGACGGCCCCCGGTTCAGGCCGGTGCGCTCCCGTCCTCGATGAGCGAGGCGTCGAGGCCGAGGAGCTCGACGGTCGTCGCCCCGCCTCGCAGCGCGGCGAAGTAGCCGTCCTCGGCAGCGGCCCGGGCCCGCCCGGCGGCGACCACGTCGTCCAACCGGTCCCCGGGCACCACGACCACGCCGTCGACATCGCCCACCACCCAGTCGCCCGGGCCCACCGGCACCCCGGCCACCACGGTGACCGAGCCGATCGACCCGCGGGCCACCTTGGTCGCCCCCCGCAGGGCGACGGTCCTCGAGAACACGGGGAAGTCCAACCGCTCGAGGGCGGACACGTCGCGCACGCCCCCGTCGATCACCAGACCGCCCAGGCCCCGCGCCAGTGCCCCGGTGGTCAGGACCTCGCCCCAGTAGCCCCGGTCGGAGACGTCGCCGACATCGACCACCAGGACCGATCCGGACGGGGCCCGCGACACGGCCACGTGGATCGCCAGGTTGTCACCGGGCGTGCAGCGGACGGGGAAGGCCGGGGCCGCAACGGTGGCCCCGGGCCACACCGGACGGATCCTCGGGGGCATGGACAGCCCTCCCGACTCGCCCAGGGTGGCCGCACCCAGTCCGGCCAGAACCTCTGCCGCGTCCACAGCGCTCACGCGTTCGCTCCTCTGTTCGACCCGACGGGAGACGGTAGGTGACTCACCGGCGGAGTGCCACCGTCACCTCGATCTCGACCGCGCCCCCCCGTGGAAGCGACGCCACCCCGATCGCCGAACGGGTGTGCCGGCCCGCCTCGCCGAAGACCTGGTGCAGCACGGCGCTGGCCCCGTCGATCACCTCGGGCTGGCGATGGAAGTCGGGCGTGGAGGCGACGTAGCCGGTCACCGTCAGGACCCGCTCGATCCGGTCGAGCGAGCCGAGTGCCACCTCCAGGACCGACAGCGCGTTGAGGGCGCAGACCGCCGCGGCCTCGGTGCCCTCCTCGACGCCGACGGTGTCGCCCAGGGTGCCGCAGCAGGTCAGTTCACCGTCGACCCGGGGCAGTTGGCCCGAGGTCCGGGCGACGCCGTCGTGCACGACCACCGCGTCGAGCGGGTCGTGCGGGGGGTGGGGGCCGTGCAGCCGGAGTCCGAGGTCGTCCAGACGGGCCCGGACCCGGCCCTCGTGGTCCGACGTCACCCCGGGGTCGGGAGCTGCCGGGGTCACGCGCCCTGGCCCACGTGCTCGTGCACCAGGGCGATCGTGCGGTCGACCCAGCCGGGCCGGCGGTGCGCCTTCCCCGGCCCGGTCGCCCCCCGGATGATGGACGCGCCGCGCTCGATCGGCGGGCGGATCTGCATCCCCCCGACCGCGGTCCGGACCGCGATCGGGGCGTTCTCGACGGAACGGGTCATCGGTGGGACCTCCAGTTGATGGCGGCACGAGCCGTCCCCGGCCGGTCGGCCGGCCATCGGGTCCGGTCATGCTAGCGCCGCGCGATGTCGACGGCCCGGGCGGCCGGGCCGGTCGAGGACGCGAGGTCTGCTCTGGCCTAGATTGCTCTGCCATGACCCGCAACGCCCCGTCCGGCCCGTCGATCCCCCGGCGCCGGTAGGCCCGTGGAACCGGGCGAGTTCCAGGGCGTCATCGCCGACGACTTCCACGGGTCGACCCCGTGGTGGCCGCCGCCGCGTCGGCCCGCCCCGGGCTCCCCCAACGTCGTCCTGGTGGTGCTCGACGACGTCGGCTTCGCCCAGCTGGGATGCTTCGGATCCGACATCGAAACCCCGGTCCTGGACGGGCTGGCCGCCTCGGGCCTCCAGTACACCAACTTCCACACCACGGCACTGTGCTCGCCGACCCGGGCCTGCCTGCTGACCGGGAGGAACCACCACAGCAACGGCATGGGGCGGATCGTCGAGCTGGCCACCGGGTTCCCGGGGTACGACGCCACCATCCCCCGGACCAACGGATTCCTGTCGGAGATGCTCGAGGAGCGGGGATGGGCGACCTTCGCCGTGGGCAAGTGGCATCTCGCCCCCGAGGACGAGGGCCATCTGGCCGCCCCGCGCCGCAACTGGCCGCTCGGGCGCGGCTTCGAGCGCTTCTACGGATTCATGCAGGGGGAGACCCACCAGTTCGTGCCGGCACTGGTGTCCGACAACCACCAGGTGCGGCCACCGAGCACGCCGGAGGAGGGCTACCACCTCACCGGGGACCTCGTCGACCACGCCATCGAGTTCGTCGGCGACCTGCGCGCCGTCGACGTCGACAAGCCCTTCTTCCTCTACCTGTGCCCGGGGGCCTGCCACTCGCCCCACCAGGCTCCCGCGCCGTGGATCGATCGGTACAAGGGCAGGTTCGACGCCGGGTGGGACGCATGGCGACTGGCCACCCACGAGCGCCAGACTGCCCGGGGTGTCATCCCCGACGGCTGCGAGCTGTCGCCGCGGCCCGAGTGGGTGCCGGCCTGGGACACGCTCTCCCCCGACGAGCAGCGCCTCTACGCCCGCTACATGGAGGCCTTCGCCGGATTCCTCTCCCACGCCGACCACGAACTCGGGCGCCTGGTCGAATTCCTCCGACGGACCGGCGATCTGGACAACACGGTCCTGGTGGTCCTGTCCGACAACGGGGCGAGCTCCGAAGGTGGGCCCACCGGCTCGGTCAACGACCTCCGTCCCTGGAACATGGCCCCCCGATCGGTCGCCGAGGGTGTGGCCCGGCTCGACGAGATCGGCGGGCCGCTCTGCCACAACAACTACCCGTGGGGTTGGACGGTGGCCGGCAACACCCCGTTCCGCCGGTGGAAGCGGGAGGTGCACGAGGGAGGTGTCGCCGACCCGATGATCGTCCACTGGCCGGCCGGCACCGCTGGGCCCGGGACCTTCCGCCGGCAGTACGTCCACGCCATCGATCTGCTCCCCACCCTGCTCGACGTCCTCGGGGTCGACACGCCCGAGTCCCTGTCCGGCGTGGTGCAGTCGCCGCTCCACGGCGTGTCGTTCGCCGACAGTTTGAGCGACCCCGGCGCGCCCGACCACCACCGCGTCCAGTACTACGAGATGTTCGGCTGCCGGGCCCTGTACGAGGACGGGTGGAAGGCGGTCACCTACCACCCGGTGCAGGACACGTCGGTCGGGTTCGAGGACGACCCGTGGGAGCTCTACCACGTGGCCGTCGACCCCTCCGAGTGCCACGACCTGGCCGGTGCGGAGCCCGACCGCCTCCGCCGGCTGGTCGACCGGTGGTGGGAGGAGGCCCGGCGCTACGGGGTGCTCCCCCTGGACAACCGACCCTTCTCCGAGCTGGTCTTCGGCCGCCCCGTCCTCGTCCCTCCCCGTCGGCGCTACGTCTACCGGCGCGACGCGGCCATGGTCCCCGAGACGGTGGCGGTCAACGTCCGCAACCGCGAGCACCGGATACGTGCGACCGTCGACATCCCGGCCCCCGGTGCCGGTGGCCGGCCGGTCGAGGGCGTGATCCTGGCCCAGGGGTCGGGGCTCGGCGGGTGGAGCCTGTTCGTGACCGGCGGGAGGCTGGCCTACGTGCACAACTTCGTCGCCCTCGAGGAGCACCTGGCGGAGAGCCCCGAGCCCCTGGGGCCGGGACGGCACGACGTCGCCTTCCACTTCGAGCGCACCGGCGAGCACCGTGGCATCGGCCATCTCCTCGTCGACGGGTCGGAGACCGCCCGGGTGGAGATCCCCCGCTTCACCCTCACCCGGTTCTCGCTCACCGGTGCCGGGCTCACCTGCGGCTACAGCGACGGCCTGCCGGTGACCCGGCGGTACGCCGCCCCCTTCCGCTTCACCGGCGGGCTGGACGACGTGGTCGTCGAGGTCGACGGGCCACCGTGGGCCGACCCCGAGGCCGAGGCCGAACACGCCCTGGCCGTCCAGTGAGGCACGCGCGCCCGACCGGGCCCGGACCGGTGTGCCGGCGGAGGGGTCGGTAGTCGTGGCCGGGCTCCCGTCGGAGCAGTTGCACGCCATGGCCGGGGCCTTCGGCGACGAGACGGCCTACACCGTGGTCGGCAGCGGATCGATGACCTTCCGCGAGTGGGACACCTCGGCCACCCGTCTGGCCCGTGGCCTGGTCGCCGCCGGCGTTGCCCCCGGCGACCGGGTCGTCCTCCACATGCAGGCGGCCAACGCCCTGCGCTGGATGGTCGGCTACGCCGCCGTCCACCGCGCCGGTGCGGTGGCCGTGCCCTTCAATCCGCAGCTGACCGGACCGGAGGTGGCCCGGATGGTGGCGCACTCGGGAGCCACCGCCGCACTGGTCGAACGACCGCTCGTCGACCGCTACGACGCGGGGAGGCCGTCACTGCTGGTGGCGGTCCCCGAAGCCGGCGAGGGCACCGCGCCCGACGACCGGACGACCGGAGTGCTCGAGTGGTCGGAGGTGCTCGACGACGACACCGGATACGTCCAAGTGCCCCGCGACCGGGGCGAGCTGGCCGACATCCTCTACACCTCGGGCACGACCGGCCATCCGAAGGCGGTGGCCGTCCGCCACGACAACGCTTCCCTGGTCCCGTTCCGCGAGCCGACCTGGAGCGGCGGATCCTGGCTGCATGCCAGCCCGCCGTACACCTTCGCCGGCATCGCCTTCGTGCACACCCCGATGAAGCTCGGCCTGCGGGGCATCTACATGCCCGCCTTCGACGCCGGCGTCTGGCTCGACACCGTGGAGTCCGAACGCCCCGGCTCGGTGTTCCTCGTACCGGCCATGGCCACCCTCCTCCTCGAGCACCCCCGATTCGACGACGCCGACCTCGGATCGATCCAGCTGTGCACGGTGGGCAGCGCCCCCCTCTCCCCGGCCGTGCTCGAGCGGCTGCAGGACAAGTTGCCCACCGCACTGGTCTCCAACAATTACGGCATGACCGAGGCCGGGTCGGTCTACTGCCTGATGCCGCCGGGCGAGGCGGTCCGTCGGCCCGGATCGGTGGGCAAGCCCCTGGCTCCGGCCGAGATCCTCTGCACCGATGCCACGGGGGCCAGCGTGCCCGCCGGTGAGGTGGGCGAGGTGCGCATGAGGATCCCCGGCCGCCCCCGCGAGTACTTCGACGACCCCGAGGCGACCGCCCGGACCTGGGTGGACGGCTGGCTCCTGACCGGCGATCTCGGCCGGATCGACGAGGACGGCTACCTCTACATCGTCGGGCGGAGCAAGGACGTCATCATCCGGGGCGGCAACAACATCCACCCGACCGACGTCGAGCACGCCGTCGCGCTCCACCCCGCCGTGCACGAGGTGTCGGTGATCGGCGTCCCCCACCCGGTGCTGGGCGAGGACGTGGTGGCCTGCGTCGTCCTCCGCTCCGGCCACCAGGCCACCGCCGACGACCTGCGCACCCACACCCTCGGGCACCTGGCCCGTTCGAAGGTGCCCCGTCGCTGGTACTTCACCGACGCCCTGCCCCGGAACGCGACCGGCAAGGTGTTGAAGGACCGGCTCCGCGCCGGACTGCCCGACGAGGGCGGGGACGGGTGACCGGCCGCCCCCGCCGGCTCACGGTGGGACGTCGCACCGGACGGTCGGCGCGACGGCGGGCGTCGACGGTAACGTGACCGCCATGGCCCCCCTGGTCCCCCGCCCCCGGATCGGCATCGTCGGAGCGGGGAACATCGCCTCGCTCAACGTGGCCGGCTACATCGACGACCCCCGCTGCGACGTGGTCGCCGTCTGTGACCCGAAGGAGGGCCGGGCCGATCAGGCCGCCCTGGCCTGGGGTGCGGACCGGGTCTACACCGACCTCGACGCCATGCTGGCCGACCCGGACGTCGACGCCGTCGAGATCCTCACCCCGACGTTCCTCCACCACGACCACGTGCTTGCCGCCGTCGCCGCCGGCAAGCACGTGTCGTGTCAGAAGCCACTGGCCAACACGGTGGCCGAGGCCCGGGCCATGGCCGACGCCGCCGACGCCGCCGGGGTGATCCTGCGGGTGAGCGAGTGCTTCCGGCACTACCCCCCACTCGAATTGGCCAAACAGCTGGTGCGGGACGGCGCCATCGGCCGCCCGACCCAGATGCGCCTGCGCACGGTGGTCGGCCAGACCGATTCGGCCTTCCAGAGCGGCCTCGAGGCCGAGGGCTACATCTGGCGGATGACGGCGACCAGCCCCGGGGGTCACCTCTTCGACGACATGATCCACAAGTACGCGGTGGCACTGTGGATGTTCGACCAGGACATCGTCTCCGTCCAGGCGGTGGTGCGCCGCCGGGACCACTACTTCGAGCCGTGCGCCGCCATCTTCGAGTACGAGGACCCCGCGATCCTCGGGACCATGGACGTGAGCTACGCCCCGGCCATGTGGCTGCGCAGCACGTTCTACGGGGCCGACGAGTTCTTCGAGATCCAGGGCGACGAGGGGTTCATCTGGGTGACCCGCTGCACCGGGCAGCTGCTCGACCTGCCCTCGGTCGTCCTCTACGACGGCACCAAGGGCCAGCAGACCACGACGTCGTTCCCCCACGTGGACGACGACTGGGGGTCCGGGTTCTACCGGGCCTCGACCAACTTCGTCGACAGCCTGGTCGAGGGGACCCCGCCCGAGATGAGCGCCCCGGACGCCGTCAAGGCCCTGCAGCTGTGCTTCGCCGTCTACCAGGCCGGCAACACCCGCCAGCCCGTCGACCCACGGACCATCACCGACTCGGTCGTCCCGGACGGATGGGTCCGGTGAAGGTCACCCGGACGCTCCATCACAGCGTCAACGTCGAGGGCCGCCTCGACGAGTGCGTCGAGTTCTACTCGACGCTGCTCCAGCTCCCCGACGAGGCCCGGCCGGTCATCCCCGGCGTCGCCGGCCACTGGTTCGCCGCCGGGGACGTCCAGCTCCACCTGGTCGACGCCGACGCCGGGAGCCAGACGATCAGGCCCTCCGGCCCCCACGTGTGCTTCGCGGTGGCCGACCTCGACGCGGCCATCGCCGAGCTCGAACGCGGCCAGATCCCCTACGTCCGGGGGGCCCAGGGTCCCGTGGTGCAGATCTGGTTCGTCGACCCCGCGGGCAATACGGTCGAGATCCAGCAGGACCGGGGACGACCGCCCGGCCCGTGACCGCGGTTCCCCCGCGGACGGAGGCGGTGCCGGACGATCCGGCCGCCCCCCTTCAGGGGATCCCGCCGTCGACCCGCAGCACCGCACCGGTGGTGTAGCTCGACGCGTCGGACGCGAAGTAGAGCGCGGCCCCGACCACCTCGTCGGGCCGACCTCCACGGCCGAGCGCGTGGCGGTGCCGGGCCTCGGCCTCGAAGGCCTCGAGGTCCCACTCCTTGGCCACGTCGGTGAGGAACGGACCGGCCATGATGCAGTTGACCCGGACCGTCGGCCCGTAGGCGTGGGCGAAGCCGACGGTGAGGGCGTTGAGCCCCGCCTTGGCCGCGTCGTAGGGGAGCATGAACGGAGCGGGGCGGATCGAACCGGTGCTCGACACGTTGATCACCGAGCCCCCGCCGTCGGCGACCATCCGCGGCCCCACCAACGCGGTCAGGCGGAACGGGCCCTTGAGGTTGAGCCCGACGACCTTGTCCCACATGGACTCCGACACGTCGGCCAGATCGCCGTACAGCAGCGACATCCCCGCGTTGTTGACCAGGACGTCGACCCGCCCGAACCGCCCGTAGGCCTGCTCGACCAGGCCGTCCATCTCCTCCCAGTGGCTCATGTTGACCGACACGGCGAGGGCGCTGCGGCCCCGGGCCTCGACCTCGGCGGCGACCCCACGACAGGCGTCGAGCTTGCGACTGGCCACGACCACGTCGGCCCCGGCGTCGGCGAAGCCCAGGGCCATGGCCCGGCCCAGGCCGCGGCTCCCCCCGGTCACCAGGACCACCCGGTCGGTCATGGCGAAGCGGTCGACCGTCGGCGGCGGCCCGTCGGTGCCGCTCATCGCGCCGGTCCGGCCGACGCGGGGTGGGTCACGTCGGACGCCGCGTGCGGGCCCATCCCAGCGGGCGGGGCCATGCCGCGCTCAGGCCTCCGGCTCGGCATCGCGGGGAAGCCCGAGGATGCGTTCGCCGATGACGTTGCGCTGGACCTCGCTCGTCCCCCCGGCGATGGTCAGGCACCGGGTGGCCAGCGTGCCCTGGGACCACCGGCCCGCCCAGGCCTCGGTCACCGCACCCTCGGGGCCGGTCATGACCAGTCCCAGCTCCTGGACCCGCTGCTCGTGTTCGGCCCCCAGCAGCTTGCGCAGGCTGGCCGCCGGGCCGGGATCGGACCCTGCCAGAGAGAGCAGGGCGGACCGGTGGGCCATCAGGCGCAGGGACTGGGCCTCGGCCAGCAGGCCACCCAGCCGGAGCGACGTCCCGATCGGGACGCCCGCCTCCTGGCGGGCCGCCATCCGCACCAGCGACTCGACCCCGGTTCCGAAGGTGGCGCCCGACGAGATCGAGACCCGTTCATTGGCCAGGGTCATCCGGGCGATCCCCCACCCCCGGTCCACCTCGCCGACGACGCAGTCGTCCGGCACGTGCACCGAGTCGAAGAAGACCTCGTTGAACAGTGCGGCACCGGTCAGCTCGCGCAGTGGGCGCACCTCGAGGCCCGGGGACCGCATGTCGACCACGAAGTAGGTGATTCCCTCGTGCTTGGGTGCCCCCGGATCGGTGCGGGCCAGGCAGATCCCCCAGTCCGACACGTGGGCCATCGACGTCCACACCTTCTGCCCGGTGAGCTCCCATCCGCCGCGCACCCGTTCGGCCCGCATGGACAGGCTGGCCAGGTCCGACCCGGCTCCCGGCTCCGAGAAGAGCTGGCACCACATCATCTCGCCGAGCAGCGTGGGCCGCACCCAGCGTTCCTGCTGCTCGGGAGTGGCACACGAGATCAGCACCGGCAGCACCCACGCACCCACGCCCAGATGGGGCCGGTCGACGCCCGCCGCGGCCAGCTCCTCGTCGATCACCACCTGCTCGACGGCGCCGGCGTCCCGACCCCACGGCGCGGGCCAGTGCGGCGACACCAGGCCGGCGTCGACCAGCTTGCGTCGGCGTCCGGTCGGCTCGGCCGCGACGAGCTCGGCCACCACCGGGGCCAGCTCGGCACGCCACCGCTCGGCCTCGTCGGGAAGATCGGCGGAGAGTGCACGCCGCGCCCCCCGCCCGGCGGCTTCCGCCAGCTGCAGACGGAAACGGTCGCTCCCGCCGACCAGCTGGCGGTCGGCCAGTGCCCGCTTCAGGTGCAGGTGCACGTCGTGCTCCCAGGTGAATCCGATGCCACCGAGGATCTGGAGGCAGTCCTCGGCGCACGTCACGTACCCGTCGAGGGCAAGGACCGCGGCGGTCGACGTCGCCAGTGCCGTGCCGTCGTCGTCGGCGACGTCGGTCGCCAGCGCGGCGTCCACCGCCTGCACGGCGTCCCAGGCCACCGCGGCCATCTGCTCCACCCGCACGGCCATGTCGGCCGCCCGGTGCTTGACCGCCTGGAACTGGCCGATCGGTCGTCCGAATTGGACCCGGACCTTGGCGTACTCGGTGGCCGTCTCGAGGCACCATCGGGCCCCGCCGGCATGTTCGGCCGCCAACAGCGCGAGCACCACCTCCTCCACCCGACGTGCGCCGATCCCGGACAGCCGGCGATCGCGGGGCACCGTCACCCGGTCGGCCTCCAACTGGCCCACCCGTCGGGTGGCGTCGGTGCTCGCCAACGCGACCGCCCGGGCCGGGTCGTCGGCCCCCACGTCGACCAGGCACCAGGTCACCGAGGCCGCGCCGTCCCCTACCGGTACCAGCGCGAGCGACCCGGTTCCGAGACCGAGGACGGGACGCAGGGTGCCCGACACCGTCCACTCGCCGTCCGCACCCCGGTCCACCACCTCCAGGCACTGCTCACCCACGTACAACGCGGCCGGGGTCGTCCCGTCGGCCAAACCGGGCAGCACCCGGCGGGCCTCGTCGGCCGGCAGGCACCTCGCGGCCAACGCGGACACGGCGACCGTCGTCAGCAGGGGCCCCGGGGTCACCGCCCATCCGGTCTCCTCGAGGATCACCGCCGCCTCGAACAGCCCGAATCCCTGACCGCCGTCGGCCTCGGGCAGGTGGATCCCGAGCCACCCCTCGTCGGCCATGGCCGACCACACCGGCCGGAGCTCCTCGACGTCGGCGTCCAGCAGGGACCGGGCCACCTCCCGTCCGCTGTGGACCCCCAGCCACTTGGCGACCGAGTTCCGCAGCTCCCGGTGCTCGCCGGACAGCGGGATCGGCATCCCCGCCCTACCGATCCTCGGTCGCGCGGACGTCGGCGGGGTCGACGACCTCGAGGGAGATGGCCCGGGTCGGGCAGCCGTCCACGGCCACCTGGATCTGCTCCTCGACGTCGCCGGGCGGGTCGCTCGGAACCGACAGTCCCTCGTCGTCGAGCTCGAACGTGGCCGGGGCCCAGAACACGCAGTTCCCGGACCCGATGCAGCGGTAGCGGTCGACGACGACCCGGAAGGCCGTCACCGGTGGTCCGCCGCGTCCGGGGCCGAGCGAACTGTCGGGGTTGCGTGGCTCATCGGCGGCGACACTACCGCCGCAGGCCGTCCCGGGTGGGATCGCCGGGGTAGCCTGCGCCGGCGGGCCCGGGGGACCGCCCGCCGAGGAGGAGACCGAGATGACAGCCACGGCGCAGCACGCGGCCCACCCGCACGATCCGCTGACGGTCGAGGAAGTCCGCCTGTCGGTCGCGTCGGTACGTGGCAGCGGGAGGGTGCCGGACGGCGCGCTGTTCGCCACGGTTGCGGTCGACGAGCCCACCCGGGGCGAGCTGTCGGCGTTCGGGTCCGGGACGCCGGTGGATCGCCGGATCCGGCTGGTCGTGCTCCCCGGTCCGGACGCGTCCGTCGTCGAGGTCGTGGTGCGGGTGGCCGACGGCGAGGTGGTCAGCTGGACCGAGCTGGACGATGTCCGCCCGGCCCTGCTGTTCGACGACGCCTACCGCTCCATCCTGGCGCTCAAGGCCGATCCCGACTGGCAGGCGGCCATGGGGCGCCGCGGGATCACCGACTTCGACCAGGTGCAGATCGATCCGTGGCCCACCGGCCACTTCGACCGGCCGGTCGAGGAGGGCAGGCGGATCACCCGGTGCCTCTCCTACTTCCGGGAGGAGCCGTCGGACAACGGCTACGCCCGACCGGTCGAGGGCGTGCTGGCCACCGTCGACGCCGCCCGGGGCGAGGTCCTCGAGGTGGTCGACTACGGGGTGATCCCGCTCGCCCCCGAGCGGGGGAGCTACCTGCCCGAGCACAACGAGCCGTTGCGCACCGACCTGCGCCCCCTCGAGATCACCCAGCCCGAAGGGGCGGGTTTCGCCATCGACGGCAACCACCTCACCTGGCAGCACTGGACGATGCGGGTGGCCATGACCCCCCTCGAGGGACTGGTCCTCCACGACGTGGGCTGGGTCGACGAGGGCACCGGCGCCACCCGGACCATCCTGCGCAGGGCCGCCATCAGTGAGATGGTCGTCCCCTACGGCGACCCGGGGCCCATGCACGGCTGGAAGAACGCCTTCGACGTCGGGGAGTGGGGTCTGGGGCGGATGGCCAACTCGCTGAAGCTGGGTTGCGACTGCCTGGGTGAGATCACCTATCTCGACGCCGTGTTCGCCAGCGAGCACGGCAAGCCGTTCGTCCTGGAGCATGCCGTCTGCATCCACGAGGAGGACTACGGGATCCTCTGGAAGCACACCGACATGACCACCGACCGTGCCGAGGTGCGCCGGTCCCGACGCCTGGTGGTCTCCTCCATCTCGACCGTGGGCAACTACGAGTACGGCTTCTTCTGGTACTTCTACCTCGACGGGACCATCCAGCACGAGGTGAAGCTGACCGGCATCATGTCCACCCGGGGGATCCCCGTGGGCGCGACCGCCGACCACGCCACGGTCATCGCCCCGGGCCTCGCCGCCCCCATCCACCAGCACCTGTTCTGCGCCCGGCTCGACCCGGCCGTCGACGGCGAGGTCAACGAGGTCCACGAGGTGTCCTTCGCCGGTGGGGCACCGGGGCCCGGGAACCCGATGGGGAACGCCATCGAGCGCCGGGTCACCCGGCTCGACACCGAGGCCGCGGCGCGGCGGGACGTCGACGCCGCGGGCAGCCGGCACTGGCGGATCGTGAATCCGGAGCGGACCAACGGACTCGACCAGCCCGTCGCCTACAAGCTGGTGCCCGCCTCGACGCCCACCCTGCTCGCCCGTCCCGACTCGAGCATCGGGCGCCGGGCCGGCTTCGCCCGCCACAACCTGTGGGTCACCCCCTACCACCCCGAGGAGCGGAGGCCGGCCGGCGACTACCCGAACCAGCACGCCGGGGGCGCCGGATTGCCCGAGTGGACGGCGGCCGACCGTCCGTTGGTGGGGACGCCGGTCGTCGTCTGGCACACCTTCGGGGTGACCCACTCCCCCCGCCCCGAGGACTGGCCGGTCATGCCGGTCGAGTACTGCGGGTTCCACCTGGTGGCGGCCGGCTTCTTCGACCGGAACCCGGCGCTGGACCTCCCGCCCCCCGACCACTGCCACTGACGCGCCGCGGTCGACGCGCACGGCACTCGCGGTCGACGCCCCACCGGTACCATGACCCGCATGCCCGACCTGGAGACACTGCTCTACGACGAGTCCGACGGCGTGGCCTGGGTCACCCTCAACCGACCCGAGGCCCTCAATGCCTTCGACCCCACCATGCAGCGCGAGCTGCGGGAACTGTGGCAGATGCTGCGCACCAACGACGACGTCCGGTGCATCGTCCTCACCGGTGCGGGCGACAAGGCGTTCTGCACCGGCCTCGACCGCGAGGGGATCGGCGCCATCGAGGACCAGCCCCCGGGGAAGCTGCCGGGCTACAACACGCCGTGGGACTTCGACGATCCGGGCAAGAGCGTCTGCCCCAAGTCGAACCACCTGTGGAAGCCGGTCATCGCCGCGGTCAACGGCATGGCCTGCGGCGGGGCGTTCTACATCCTGGGGGAGGTCGACTTCATCATCGCCTCCGATCGGGCGACCTTCTTCGACCCCCACGTGACCTACGGCATGCCCGCCGCGTTCGAACCGATCTTCCTGCTCCACAAGATGCCGTTCCAGGAGGTGGTGCGCCTCTCACTGCTCGGCTCCCACGAACGGATGTCGGCCGAACGGGCCCACCAGATCGGATTCGTATCCGAGGTGGTCCCGGCGGACGAGCTGGAGGAGCGGACGCGCTGGGCGGCGCAAGCCATCGCCGACCAGCCGGAACGCGCCATCGGTGGCACCGTGCGGGCGCTGTGGATGGGTCTCGAGATGTCGCGGCGCCAGGCACTCGACCACGCATTCCTGATCACCCATGTGGGCACCGATCCGGCGACGCTCGCCGCGGGTCAGGAGCAGTTCACCTCGGGCAAGCGGATCGACTGGCGCCTCCGCTGACCGGGCGCCGGGCCGGAGGTCACCGTCACCGGTCCGTCCGCGGCCCCCTGACGACGTTGTGGCCGGCTCCGGCCGATGGCAATCTGTGGCCATGAGCCGTCGAGGAATGGTGGGGCGATGACCGACAGCGGTGGATCCGCCGGTCGATGCCCGGTGGTGCTCGGACCGGGCGACGGCCGGGCCTACCCGATGGGTCGCATCTCGGCGGTGATCAAGGCCGATGGCGCCGAGGCGGGTGACGGCTATTCGATCTCGGAGTGGTGGCTCGAACCGTTCACCAAGGGACCCGGCGCCCACTCCCATCCGGAGGACGACGTGTTCTACGTCCTCGCCGGCACCATGAGCGTGCTGGTCGGCACCGAATGGGTCGAGGCGGGCACCGGCTCGTTCGTCCTGGTGCCGGGGGACGTGGTCCACGACTTCGAGAACCGCGGCCCGGAGCGCGCCGGGATGCTCAACGTCTCGGCCCCCGGCAACTTCGAGCGGCACATGCCCGGCATCGCCCGGTGGTTCGCCGAGCATCCTGCGGGCGACACCCGCGCCTGAAGCGCCGTGCGGGCCGGCATGCGCCGGGTGCGCCGGGACGGACGGAGCGGTCAGCCCGGTCCGTCGGACAGCGCCTCCGCCCGTCGTCGCAGCGACGGCCTGTCCGGCTTTCCCACCCCGAGGACCGGGACCTCGTCGAGGTGGACCACGTACTCCGGCGTCTTGAACCGGGCCACCCCCTGTCCGGCGAACCATCGTCGCGCCTCGGCGACGTCGACGGCGGGGTCGCCGACGACGAAGGCCACCACCCGTTCGCCGAACCGGTCGTCCGGCCGCCCCACCACGACCGCCTGGCGGATGCCCGGGTGCTGTTCGAGGACCCGTTCGACCTCGGCCGAGGCGATGTTCTCGCCGCCGCGGATGATGAGCTCCTTCAACCGCCCACCGATCGTCAGCCAACCTTCCTCGTCGAGCACCCCGAGGTCGCCCGTGGCGAACCAGCCCCGCCGGACCGCCTCACGCGTCTGGGTCCCGTCGCCGTAGCCGACGAACAGCTCGGGTCCGCGCACCTGGACCTCTCCCCTGGTGCCGGCGGGAAGGGGGCGTCCCGTCGACGGGTCGACCACCTGCAGGGACGCCCCGCCCACCGAATGGCCGTCGGTGTCGCGGGCCTTGTCGGCCGGGTCCCACCAGCCGCTGGTGGTCACCGTCGGTGCCTCGGTGGATCCGTAGGTGCGCTTGACCAGCGCCCCCAGACCCTCGCGGGCGGTGTCGATGAACTCGGGCGTCACCCCCATGGCCCCGCAGGAGACGATCCGCAGGTGCTCCACCCGGTCCCGGTAGCCGGGCACGTCCATGAGCGAGAGGAAGATGGTCGGCGGTCCGATCATGAAGCTGGCCCGGTGGCGGCCGGCCAGGTGGGCCGCCCGTTCGGCGTCCCACTTCTCCATGAGCACCACCGGCATGCCCGCCGCCCCGGGGACCAGGACCGAGTTGAGGAGACCCGAGACGTGGGCCAGGGGCGAGGGCATCAGGGCGACGTCGTCCGGGCCGAGCCCGTGGGCCGTCGCCATGCTGTGCGCCTTGTAGGCCAGACCCCGGTGGCTGTGCAGCACGGCCTTCGGGTTGCCCGTCGAGCCCGAGGTGAACAGGACCACGGCCACGTCCGAAGCACGGGCGGGTCCGGCGGAGAGGGGCCGGCCTCCGAGGAGGGACTCGAACCGGGGATCCCCGGTCCGCACACCGATGACTCCCGTGGAGCCCGCCGAGTCGGCCAGCGGGAGGCCCCCGGCGGCCAGGAGCACCTTCGGGTCCAGTTCGCCCATGATCCGCTCGACCTCCGCCGATCCCACCTGGTGGTGGATGGGAGCGGCGACCGCCCCACTCCGCCAGCAGGCGTGGAAGAGGACCACCGCCTCCCACCAGTTGGGCAGCTGCCAGGCCACCACGTCGCGGTGTCGGACACCGAGGGCCCGCAGGCTCCCGGCCACCGACGAAGCCAGCCGGTCCAGCGTGCCGTGGTCCAGCACCACGTCGCCGTCGACCACCGCCGGCGCCCCCGCCGCCCGGGGCGACGAGAGCAGCCGGTCGAGGCCGGGTACGTCCCAGGCACCGCCCGGTCGGCGGTACCCGTCGGCGCCCGATTGGAGGAAGGTGGCGCGGAGCCTCACGGGCCGGCCGGCCCCGTCGGCGACGGGTCGACGGCCGACGGGCCCGTCGGCCTGCACACGTTCCTGTCTGCCACGATCCTCCCTCGGACCCGTCCCCCGTCCGTCACCCGGTGCGCCGGGGCGGATGCGGCACCACTCTAGACACCGACCGGTGACCGTCCCACTCGAGGCGGGCCACCCGGCGCCGGCCGCCCGAATCGTCGTAGAGTTCGTCGGGTGACGGCCCTGACGCCGTCACCCGAGCCGCCGCCTCATCAGCCAAGGAGCCCCATGGACGCTACGACGCCGCCGCCCGAGGACCCGTTCGCCGCCATGGACCCCGAGATGGCGGCCCACCCGCAGCCGCTGTTCAAGATGTTGCGGGACTCGATGCCGGTCATCCCCGTCGAGGGACGGGGGGTCGCCCTGACCCGCAAGGTCGACGTCGAGGAGGTCTTCCGCCATCCGGAGATCTTCTCGTCCAACGCCGACGCGGTCGACCTCCAGAACGTCCGACCGCTCATTCCGCTCCAGATCGACCCGCCCGACCACAAGAAGTTCCGCAAGCTGCTCGACCCGATCTTCGCCCCCCGGGAGGTGGCCAGGCTCGAGGAGTCGCTCGTGATCGCCGTCAACGAGCTCATCGACGGGTTCATCGACCGGGGTGAGGTCGACTTCGCCGGCGAATTCTCGACGCTGTTCCCGACCCGGGTCTTCCTCAACCTCCTCGGGCTGCCGGTCGACGAGCTCCCCCGCTTCCTCACCATGAAGGACGGCATCATCCGTCCCCAGGTGGCCATCGGCAGCGTCTACGGGAGCCCCGAGACCGTGGCCTACCAGAAGCGGACGGCCGACTCGATCTACGACTACTTCAACGAGGTGCTCGACCAGCGGGAGGTCGAACGCCGCGACGACCTGCTCAGCCGGTTCCTCGACGCCAGCGTGGACGGGCAGCGGCTCACCCGCGAGGACATCCTCGACATCTGCTTCCTCTTCCTCATCGCCGGCCTGGACACGGTGACGGCGTCACTCGACTGCATGTTCGGCTACCTGGCCGACCATCCCGAGCAGCGTCGTCAGCTCGTCGACGACCCGTCGTTGATCCCGGCGGCCATCGAGGAGCTCCTCCGGTGGGAGACCCCGGTGATGGGCGTGGTCCGGGTGGCCGTCGCCGACACCGAGATCGAGAACTGCCCCGTCAACAAGGGTGACCTGGTCATGGTCATGCTCAGCTCGGTCAACACCGACGAGGCCGAGCTCCCCGACGCCGACGTGGTCCGCTTCGACCGCGAGGTCAACCGGCACCTGGCCTTCGGCGGAGGCGTCCACCGTTGCCTTGGGTCCCACCTGGCCCGCCAGGAGCTCCGCATCGCCCTGCGGGAGTGGCACCGGAGGATCCCCGAGTACTCCGTGGCCGACGGCCACACCCTGGCCTATACCAGTGGGATCCGGTCCATCGACCACTTCCCGATGGTGTTCGCCACGGCCTGACCCCGACCCGGTCGGACCCGCAGCACCGCCCCCGCAGGATGCGGGGGTCGCCCGACGGCGGTTCAGAGGACCGCCCCGGACTCCTTGCCGGCGATGATGGCGTCCCAGTCCATGCCCAATTCGAGCAGGATCTCCTCGGTGTGCTGCCCGTGCCCGGGCGCGGCCCGGAGCCGGTCGGCCGTCTCGTCCATCTGGACCGGATTCGCCACCAGGTCGTAGGACTGGCCGTCCTCGCGCTCGACCCGGGCGAGATAGCCGTTGGCGGTGACCATCGGGTCGTCGGCCAACTCGCTGGCCATCTGGACCGGGGCCCACGCTCCCGACAGGTCGGCCAGGATCGCCTTCCACTCCTCGTACGTCTTGGAGGCGAACAGCTCGTCGAAGGTGGCGATGCACTCCTCGCGGTTGGCGAACCGTGAACCGCCGTCGGCGTAGCGTTCGTCGGTGATCAGGTCGGGGCGGCCGACGAGTGTGCAGAACTCGGACCAGTACCGGTCGGACTGGAGCATCATGAGGGTGATGAATCGGTCGTCGCTGGTCCGGTAGCTCCCCACCAGCGGATTGGGCGAAGCGCTCCGGCCGAACTTCGGCATCGGGTCACCGCCGTACAGTCCGGAGGCGACGATGTCGGGGGACAGCTGCCACATGGCCAGTCCGAGCAGTGACACGTCGACGACCGGTGCCTCGCCCGTCCGGGCCAGCTGGACCAGCCCGGCGGCGATCCCACCGGCGATGGCCATCCCCCCGGCCAGGTCGCCGAAGGCGGCCCGGCCCCCGATCGGGAACTTCGAGTCGGAGGGCGTGAGGGCGTTGGCCACTCCCCCGCGCCCCCAGTAGACGGATCCGTCGTAGCCGGGGCGCTCGCGGTCCTCGCCGAGCGGACCCTGGCCCGATCCCCTGGCGTACACGATCCTCGGGTTGACGGCCCGGATGTGCTCGACGTCGATCCTGAGCCGCTGGCGGACCGCCGGCAGGAAGCTGGTCAGGAACACGTCGGAGGACTCGGCCAAATTGTACAGGATGTCCAGGCCGCCCTCGGTGCTGATGTCGAGGCCGATGCTGCGCTTGCCGCGGTTGGGCTGTTCCATGATGTAGTTGACGGCGTTCGGACCACCGGGGATCAACCCCATCGACACCAGTCCCCGCTGGGGGTCACCGGTCTCGGGGTGCTCGACCTTGATCACGTCGGCACCCCAGTCGGCGAGTACCGCCCCGGCCGCCGGGACGAAGGTCCACGCCGCCACTTCGAGGACGCGGACACCGGAGAGTGCTTGGGACATGGGTGGTTCCTTTGTTCGGGCGGCCACCCGTTCGGGCGGGCGACCGCGTGCGGTGACCGGTCCGGGACGGAGGCGGGCCCGGCGGACGGGAGGGGACTAGCGGTCGGACGAGGAGGCGGCGGCGGCCAGGTCCGAGGCCAGGGTGCCGCGCTTGGCCACCGAGTCGCGGGCCTGCGAGTGGATCGACACGTCACGGTCGGCCACCCGGGCCCGCAGGCTCCCGACCGTGCACTGCGACTTGCCGCCCAGCGTGGTGAACGGGTCGTAGTGGAAGTGGTGCATTGCGTTGAGGTGGGTCATCCGGTCGACGTCGTGGTCGCTCACCCCGGCGAGGCTCTCGGCCAGGGTCTCGGGTGCGATCGGCCAGGTCGAGTCGGAGTGGGGGTAGTCGCACTCCCACATGACGTTGTCCATCTCGAGGAAGTCGCGGCTGGCCACGCCGAACTTGTCGTCGATGAAGCAGGTGAGCACGTTGCGGTTGAACACCTCGCTCGGCAGCTCGTTGCCGTAGTCCTGCCCGGTCCAGAGGTGGTGCCGGTCGTAGTTGTAGTCGATGCGCTCGAGGAAGTACGGGATCCAGCCGATCCCGCCCTCCGACAGGGCCACCCGGAGGTCGGGGAACTTGCGGAGCACCGGCGACCAGACCAGGTCGGTGGCGGCCTTCACGATGTTCATCGGGGTCAGGGTGATGAGGCAGTCCATCGGGGCGTCGGGCGACGTGATGACCAGCTCGGAGGAGGAGCCGATGTGCATGCACACCACGACCTGCTCGTCGTTGCACGCCCGCCAGAACGGGTCCCAGTGGTCGCTGTGGACACTGGGCCACCCGAGCTTGGACGGGTTCTCCGAGAAGGTGACCGCGTGGACCCCCTTCGCCGCGGTGCGGCGCACCTCGGCCGCCATCACCTCGGGATCCCAGATGGCGGGCAGGACGCAGGGGATGAACCGGCCCGGCTGCGATCCGCACCACTCGTCGATGTGCCAGTCGTTGTAGGCCCGGACCATGGCCAGGGCCACGTCCTTGTCCACGGTGCGGGCGAACAGCTGCCCACAGAATTGGGGGAAGGACGGGAAGCACAGCGAACCGAGCACGCCGTTGGCGTCCATGTCCTTGACCCGTTCCCCGATGTCGTAGCAGCCGGGCCGGAGCTGGTCGAAGGAGGTCGGCTCGATGCCGTACTCCTCGCGGGGACGTCCGGCCACGGCGTTGAGCGCCACGTTGGGGAGGACCTGACCCTCGTAGAGCCACGAGTTGGTCCCGTCGTCGTTGGTGATGAACTGCGGTGCCAGGTCGACGTACTTGGCCGGCAGGCGCCCGTCGAACAGTCCCGGCGGCTCGACCACGTGGTCGTCCACGCTCACCAGCACCATGTCGTTGATCTCCATCGGACACCCTCCCTCTCGCCCCCCCGGGCGTGGTCACCGAGAGTCTCCCAGAACCACCCCTCCGTGTCACCTACGCCCCCGCAGGCCGGCCGGGGTCACCGCTGGTGGACGAGCTCCCCGTCGATGACGGTGGCCACCACGTGGGCCGAGGACGGGTCCTCCAGGACCAGGCGGAGGTCGCCGTCGAGGAGGCACAGGTCGGCGGGCCCGCCGACGCGCACCGTGCGCGCCGGCCCGCCGGGCGACGGGGGGTCGGACAGGAAGAGGCCGAGAGCCCGCCCGGGATCCAGACGTTCGGCGGGGCCGAGGACGTGGCCCGTCCGGGTGACCCGCCGGACCGCGGCGGCAACGGCCGTCCACGGGTCCTCGGGGCCGAACGGGGCGTCCGTCCCGCCCCCGAGGCCGACGCCGGCCCGGTCGAGACCAGCGCACGGGTAGAGGTACGGCACGTCACCCGGTTCCACCTCCGCCAGGTACTCGTCGCCGCGTTCGGCGACGAACGACGGCTGGGTGACCACCGTGACGCCGAGCCCGGCCAACCGGTCCACCACGTCGGGGGCGAGCACGGCCCCGTGCTCCAGCCGGTCGCCGGACCGGGACCCCGCCCGGTCCCAGGCGGCCAGTGCCAGCGCGGCGGCGACCCGGGTCACGGCGTGCAGCGCGACCGGCCGCCCGGACCCGTGCGCGCCCTCGATGCGCCCGGCCAGGCCGTCGACGTCGGGATCGGCCCCGTCGGAGACCATCACCTTCACCGGGCCCGGCTCGAGCTCGCCGGGAACCGCGGCGCCGTCCTCCACCGTGCCCATCACCCGTACCCGCTGGCGGAGCGTGCCGGTCCTGCGGGCCCCGGCCAGGACCTCGAGGTCGGCGCCCGTCCGGGTGGGCGTGGCATCGGTCACACCGGTCACCCCGTAGGAGGCGAGCCGCCGACCGACCGCCCCCAGATCGGGGGGATCGCCCCGGGGAAGTCGTTCGGCGATCCAGTCGTCCCGGTCGAGGAGCCGGCCGGTCAGGTCGCCGGCGTCGTCGCGCTCGAGCCCGGGATCCGACTCGTGCTCCAGTCCGAGAGCGCGGCAGGCAGGTGAGTTGAGGATCCACTGGTGACCGGAGCGGTGCTGGACCCGGACCGGCCGGTCGGTCACCATCGCGTCGAGCGCCCGGCGGTCCAGTGTCCCCCCCGTCGTCTCGTGGTACCCGACGGCGCGCAGCCAGGCGCCGGCCGGGAGCCGGGCGGAGGCGTCGCCCAGCGTCCGGGCGAGCTCCCTCGTCCCGGTCACGCCCCCGACGTCGACCGAACCCGACCGGGCCGCCATGGCCATCAGATGGAGATGGTGGTCGTGGAGCCCGGGGAGGACGGTCGTCGCTCCCCGGACCACCGTCTCGCCCCGGCGGGCAACCAGACCACTCCCGATCCCGGTGATCGTCCCGCCCGCGCAACGGACGTCGAGCCGATTCCCGCCGACGGCCACACCGACCAGGAGGAGGCCCGGCATCACCGGATCCCGACGGTGTCGTCCGCCGCGGCGAGTCCTGCCGCCACGTCGGCCATCGACGCGTGGACCAGGTGGTCGCCTCCCCGGGTCAGGGCGGCCATCACGGCGGCGGCGGCGGCCAGACCGGTCACCGGGTCGGCCACGGCGTCGGCGCAGAAGCACGGTCCCCGTTCGTCCCACACCACGAGACCGCCCGCCGCCGCGGCGTCGTCGCCGAACGCCACCCGATCACGGGATCCCGCATCGCTCCCGTACCCGGTGATGGACAGCCAGACACGCGGCCGGCACTCCCGGACGACCGATCCGGGGTCCAGGCCGAGCTGGTCGAGGGCCCGGGGCCTCGCCGAGGTGACGACCACGTCGGACCCGGCGACGATCCGGTCCAGCTCGACGCGGCCGGCGGGCGTCCGCCAGTCGAACCGTGCCGATTCCTTGCCGTCGTTGAGCGACCCGAAGTGCTCCGGGCGTCCCTGCCGCCCACCGTCCGGCCGGGTCGCGGACTCCACCTTCACCACCCGGGCCCCACCGTCCACCAGCAGGGCGCCGACCAGGGGTCCGGCCCACAGGGCCGAGAGGTCGGCCACCACCAGGTCGGACAGGGCCGCCGGCGGTCCGCCCGCACCCAACGGTTCGACCGACACACCGGGACGGACCGGACCGCCATCCGGCCCCCGCCGCTCCCCCACCCGGGCCACCGGCAGTCCGAGCCCGTCCGACCGGACCACCAGCTCGTCGGCGCCGAACCGGCCCATCGCCGCCTCGACCCGTCCCCAGTCACCGTCGTCGACCGGGGTATCCAGTCCGAGCCACGCCGCGGCCAGCTCCCAGTCGCTCGGGCGGGCCATGCTCACGGCCATCCACCCGTCGGCCACCCGGACCAGACGGGACGCTCCTCCGACACTGACCCTCCCGCCCCGAACCATCCGGCCGTACCGTGCCCGCTCGGCCATGACGGCCAGGGGATCGACCACCACCGGCCGGCCGAGCGCCGCCGAGTCCCGGGCGATGGCGGCCGCCAGGTCCCGCACGCCCCCGACCAGTCCCGGTGGTGGAGCGAGCCCGGGTCCGTCGGCGCGCCCGGTGAGCGCCTGGAGTCCCGACGCCGCCCAGGCGTCGCGGTCCTCCCGTGCCACCCCGCCGCCCGTGGTCCCCGGATCCGTTCCGACAGCACTGCGGCCCATGACGGGCACACAGTACCCTCGGCCCATGGTTCCCACCCCGCTCGCCGGAGAGGAGTTCGCCGAGGTCCTCGGGACCGACGACGCCTTCGAGCGCCTCGGCGGGACCGGCGGACGGGTCCTCCTCGTCGGGGCCGACGGCCTGCCCGACCGCCTGGACCGTGCCTCCATGGAGCGGCTCGTCACCCTGCCGGCGGTCGTCGTGGCGTTGTGCGATCCACCGTCCCGCCAGCCCGACTGGGCGGACCTGGTGTGCGCTCCGGACGGTCCCGGCACCGCGTCGGTGGCGGCCGTGGTCGGTGGGAACCCGCTGGCCGCGACCGTGCTGACCGTGCTGCTCCGATCCGGGGGGAGCCGCAGCGTCCAGGAGGGGCTGGTCGCCGAGTCCACGGCCTACGGCCTCCTTCAGGGCGGACCCGAATTCACCCGGTGGCGGACCGGGCGGCCGTCGCGTCGACGTCCGGTCCCCGCCGGTCCCGCCGTGCGGATCGAGCGGCACCTCGACCAGCTCGAGGTAACCCTGGACCGACCCGAGGTCCGCAACGCCCTGGACTCGGCCATGCGCGACGAACTGGTGGCGGCCCTGACCGTGGCCTCCCTCGATCCCACGGTCACCGCGGTGCACCTCCGCGGGGCCGGCCCCTCGTTCTGCAGCGGCGGGGACCTCGACGAGTTCGGGAGCCGTTCGGACCCGGCCACCGCGCACCTGATCCGCCTGCTCGCCAGCCCGGCCCGGGCGCTCGCCGGGGTGGCCGGACGCACCACCGCCCACCTACACGGGGACGCGGTCGGATCGGGCATCGAGCTGGCCGCCTTCGCCCACCGGGTGGTGGCCGAGCCGACGACCCGCATCTCGCTGCCCGAGGTGCGCCTCGGGCTCATTCCGGGTGCCGGTGGCACGGTGAGCCTGCCTCGACGCATCGGGAGGCACCGGACCCTCGAGCTGGCCCTGTCCACCGGGCCGATCGACGCGGCCACGGCCCTCGCGTGGGGACTGGTCGACGAGGTGTGCGCCTGAGCGGCGGGGTGGGGCCGGGCGACCCGCCCGTGCACCGTTCCCGCCGGATCTGGTGCCGGGTGACGCCCGCCGTGGACGCGGCCGTTCGGTGTGAGGTCGGCCGCGCCGGTCCGGAGCCCGGTTCAGTGCCTCACCGACCGTTCCGGAACGCCTCGACCCACTCGTCGGGGACCCGGTCCGGCACGCTCATGGTGGTCACCGTCCACCGGGGCCCGCCCGCCGGCGGCCCCTGGAGGCGGGCCGGGTGGTCCGACCGGTCCGGCCGACCGTCCGGTACGACCACCGTCGAGTGGCCGGCGAACCAGCCCACTCCCACGAGGGCCACGAGGAGCCCCAACGCAAATGCACCGTTCGCCACGGTTCCTCCCATCGCCGTCGTCGCCCTGTCCGTGCGGAAGACCCCCGGGTCCGGGGGGAGGGCCGGGGGGCTTCCGCACCGACATCGCCGCACCGCCCGGGCGTCCGAACCGGTCCGACCACAGCATTGTGTGACGCGGCCACCCTGGGGACCAGAGTCCGATGGCCCACGGGACGGAGGCCGAAAGACCCTTCGTCGGGGCCGGGGGGTCGGGCGCCGCGCCCGGCCCCGGACCCAGGAAGCCGACGGCCCGCGGCCGGCAGAGGTGGCCGGCGGGGACGCTCGGTACACTGCGGCCGTGGAGACGAGCCGGCTGACGACCCCCGCGCTCCTCGTCCGACAGGACCTGCTCGACGCCAACCTGGCCATCATGTCGGACGCACTCCCCGGCGGCCGTCTACGCCCCCACGTCAAGGCCACCAAGTGCACCGCGCTCGCCGCCCGACAGGCGGCCATGGGCCACACCGCGTTCACGTGCGCCACCATCGCCGAGATGGAGGGCATGGTCCGCGCCGGACTGGGCGAGGACCTCCTGCTGGCCAACGAGGTGGTCGACGCGACCCGACTCGGCGCGCTCGTGCGGGACGGTGCACGGGTCACCGTGGCCGTCGACTCCGAGGACACCGTCGACGCCGCCGCCGCGGCCGGCGTGCCGGAGGTCCTCGTCGACGTGAACGTCGGACTGCCCCGCTGCGGCTGCCGGCCCGAGGATGCCGGGCGGTTGGCCGACAGCGCGCGGCGGCGCGGGCTCGGCGTCCGGGGGGTCATGGGCTACGAAGGCCACATCGTCGGCCTCGAGAACCGGGCCGAGCGGGCCGGGAAGCTGGAGTCGTCGATGGCCAGGCTGCTGGCCGCCCACGAACTCGTCGGCGGTGACGTCGTCTCGGCCGGTGGTACCGGGACCTACGACCTCAACCACTGGGCCACCGAGATCCAGGCCGGGTCGTACGCGCTCATGGACACGGCCTACGCCAGGCTCGGTCTGCCCTTCCACCAGGCGCTCTCGGTGCTGTCCACGGTGATCTCGGTGTCGACCGGGTGGGCGGTCGCCGACTGCGGCCTCAAGGCCCTCGCCATGGACCACGGCAACCCGTCCATCGCCGGGGCGACCGTGATCTTCTGCTCCGACGAGCACGTGGTCTTCGCGCCCGAGCACCCCGTGCGGGTCGGACAGCGGATCGAGGTCATGCCCGCCCACGTCGACCCGACCGTGGCCTACCACCGGTACCTCCACATCGTCGACGGCGACGAGGTGGTCGACCGCTGGGCCGTGGACCTACGGGGCTGGTAGCGCGCCGGGTCGGCGTCGGACATGCTGGGACCCATGGAGCCGATCGGGGTGGTGGAGGCGGCCCGCCGGGTGCGGACCGGCGAGCAGTCGGCGGAGGATCTGGTGCGGTCGTGCCTCGAATCGATCGAACGGGGGAACCCGGCGCTCAACGCCTTCGTCCACGTCGACGCCGACGGCGCCCTGGCCGCTGCGGCCGAGGTCGACCGGTCCGTCGGGGCCGGCAGGGGGGACGAGCTCGGCCCGCTGGCCGGAGTCCCCTTCGGAGTCAAGGACCTCGAGGACTGCATCGGCATGCCGACGACCCGCGGCTCGCGCTGGTTCGCGGACGGTCCGGCCAAGTCGTCCGACTCGATCCACGTGGCCCGGCTGCGGGGCGCCGGGGCCATCCCGATCGGCAAGACGGCGACGCCGGAGCTGGGCGCCTGGGCGTACACGGCAAGCCCGCTGCTCGGGGTGACCCGCAATCCCTGGGACCCGAGCCGGACCCCGGGGGGTTCCAGCGGCGGGTCGAGCGCCGCGGTGACCTCGGGCATGGTGCCCTTCGCCACGGCCAGCGACGGAGGGGGCTCGATCCGCACCCCGGCGGCGTTCACCGGCCTGGTCGGCCTGCGGGCGACCTACGGCAGGATCCCGACCCTCGGTGACACCCATCTGGCGCAGAACGCCGTCGTCGGCTGTGTGACCACGAGCGTGGCCGACACCGCGCTCCTGCTCGACGTCATGGCCGGGCCCGACGGGCGCGACCGGACCTGCCTGCCCGCCCCACCGGGCAGCTACCTCGACGCCCTCGTCCGCCCCACCCTCCCGGCGCTTCGGGTCGCATGGTCGGCCGACCTCGGATTCGCGGTGGTCGACCCCGAGGTGGCCGCCATCTGCGGGGAGGCGGCCCGGTCGTTCGCGGCCGCGATCGGGGTCGAGCTCGTCGACCGGCCGATCGCGCTCGAGGACTACACGCGGATCTACATCGGGATCGAGGGCGTCGACAGGTTCGTGAACCAGGACCGGGCCCTGTGGGAGGACCGTCTCGACGAGGCGGACCCGTTGTGCGCCCCGGCGTGGACCTACCTCAGCCGCCGGACCCTCCCCGAGGCCGCCGCCGTGGAGTCGGCCCGTCGCGCGCTCGTGCTCCAGGTGGCGGACGTGTTCGACGACGCCGACCTCGTCCTGACGCCGACGACCTCGGTGGCACCGTTCGCCGCCGAGGGGCCGATGCCCACCGAGATCGCCGGCATCGAGGTCCACGCCGGGATGTCCGTGGCTCTCTCGTTCCTGGCCAGCCTGGTGAACCTCCCGGCCGTGAGCATCCCCGCCGGCATCACCGGGGACGGGCTCCCGGTCGGGCTGCAGGTGATCGGGCCGCGATTCCGCGAGGACCTGGTGCTCGCGGCCGCAGCCCGCTACGAGGCGGCCCGGCCGTGGCCGCTCCACTGCCCGGACCGGCCGCGGTAGCCCACCCACCACCCCTTCGTCCGGGTCAGTCCGGGGGAGCGGATCCCGGGACCGGTTCGACCACCGGGAACCGGAGCGCCGTGGCGAAGACGGCGAGGCAGGCGAGGGTCAGGACCGCGGCCACGTACGACACGACGTGGACCCCGAGGTGCGCGACGGCCAACGACTCGGCCCCCGGACCGAGGATGCCTCCGACCATGCCGGCGAACACCAGCCAGGCCACCGCGTTGTGGTCGTCGGGGATGAGCTCGGTGAACCAGTGGAACCCGAGGGGGAACACCAGGGCCAGGGCCAGGCCCACCAGCGGGTAGGTCGCCGGGGCCAGCCACCGGATGCCCGATCCCATCAGGAGCACGATGGCCAGACCGAGGCCGGCCAGGACCAGCTGGTGACCGACCAGGAGCCGCAGCATCGGTGAGGAGACGAGCCGTCCGATGGCCAGTCCCGCCCAGAACCCGGCGGTGACGAGCGACCCGACCGCAGCCGGAAATCCCCAGCCGTGGAGCTGTGCGGCCAGCCAACCGGAGACGGCTGCCTCCACCGCCACGTAGGACCCGAAGGCGAGCAGGAACGTCCAGAGCACGGCGCGGCGGTTGCCCGGCCGTCGCTCGTCCAACGTCCGGCGTACCTGCGGGTGGACCGGCGGCGCACGGACACCGAGGACGAACGGGGCGACGACCAGGCCCACCGCCGAAGCGATGCCGAAGAACACCGGGAAGTGGGGCGGCCGGACGGCGACCACCAGCAGCGGGCCGGCGATCGCCCCGAAGGCCCAGCCGGCACCCGACACGCTGAGCCGGGACGCCCTCCCCTCGTGTGCCGTCCGCGAGGTGAGGTTCAACACGCCGAAATCGATGGCGCCGAAGCCCACGCCGCCCAGCGCGATCCCGCCGAGGAACGACGGCCAGGTCGGGGCCAGTGCGGCCACGGCCATTCCGAGGGAGAAGACCACGAGCGCCGCGGCGATCACCGGGCCGCCGGCCGCGCGACCGAGTGCGAACCAGCACAACGCCACCCCGACGAGTGCGCCGGCGAAGCTGACACTGAGGGTGAGGCCGGCCGACGCCAGTGCCAGGCCGAAGTGGTGCGCGATGCCGACGAGCAGGGTGCCGTAGGCGGCATTGGTGCCCCCGATGAGGCCGAGAGCGACGGTCACGCCGGCGAACGGGACCTTCCCGAATACCACACCCTCCGGAGCGGGACCGTCCCCTCGCCGTGCCCGACCGTTCACGACACCCGCTCCTCCTTGCCTCCTCCCCGTGCCGCTCACCGGCGACCGGGGGCATGCAGACCCTAGTGAAGCCCTAGCGGGGTCCGGACGGAGCGCCCGGCGGAGACGACAGCTGCTCCATGAACTCGAGCCGGATGCCCCCCGGCGCGTCCACGAAGGCGATGCGGCGGGTCCCGAACGCCCCCTCGACCACGGCGGGTCCCCAGACGACCGGGTGGCCCTCGAGCTCGGCGTCGAGGTCGTCGGTGAACAGGGCCGGGTGCAGGAATCCCTCGGCCGGGAGGTCGACCACGTCCTCGTAGACGGCCCGGGTGAAGAGCGTGATCATGACCGGGCCGAGGAAGACGTCGGCCCGTTCCCCGATCCCCCACACCATCCGGTCGCGGACCTCGGCCCCGGCCTCCTCGTAGAAGCGGACGGCAGCGTCCAGGTCGGCGACTTTCACGGCCAGATTGGCCAGCCCGGTCACGGCCACGGGACCTCCTCGATGTCACGCCGTCCCGCCCGTTGGGTCGGCCCCGGAAGTGTACCGACGCACCGCCCCCGGGGGCCCGGCACCGGAACGGCGTACCGGGCATACTCGCCCCATGGAGGTTGGCCCATGACCATCGTCACCCGCACCGACACCCTGCTGGCGGACCCGGACCCCCGACCCGTGCGGGCCACGGTCATCTCGGTCGACGACCACCTCGTCGAACCGCCCGACATGTTCGAGGGACGCCTGCCCGCACGATTCGCCGACCGGGCGCCCCGGGTGGTCGAGTCGTCCCGCGGCCACCAGCTGTGGGAGTTCGACGGGAAGCGCTACTCGCAGGTGGGGATGAACGCGGTGGCCGGTCGGCGGCCGGAGCACGTCACCCTCGAGCCCACCCGGTTCGAGGACATGCGGCGCGGCTGCTGGGACATCGACGCACGCATCGCCGACATGGACATCAACGGGGTCTGGGCATCGCTCAACTTCCCGTCGCAGATCACCGGGTTCTCGGGCAGCGTGTTCTCCCGGGCGAGCGACCCCGACCTCGGCCTGGCGGTGACCAGGGCCTGGAACGACTGGCTCTACGAGGCGTGGTGGCAGCCCTACCCCGACCGCATCATCCCCTGCGGGATCACCTTCCTCACCGACCCCGTGCTGGCGGCCGATGAGATCCGGAGGAACGCGGACCGCGGCTTCCGCTCGGTCACCCTCCCCGAGCGCCCGCAGAAGATCGGGCTCCCCAGCGTCTTCAGCGACTACTGGGACCCGGTCATGGAGGCCTGCCAGGAGACCGACACCGTCGTCTCGCTCCACGTCGGATCCTCGGGCATGCCGGACCTCCCCCCGGACGGGCCCCTGGTCGCCCTCGGGGCCACCCTCTTCGGCCAGATGTCCCTGACCGCGTGCGCCGAGTGGCTGTGGTCCGGGCTGGCGGTGCGCTTCCCCGACCTGCACATCGCCATGAGCGAGGGTGGGATCGGCTGGGTGGCCATGCTGCTCGACCGCCTGGACAACATCGTCGACCGGTCGGGGTACGGGCGGGGCTTCGACGAGTCGGGGCTGCGCCCCGCCGACGTGCTCCAACGCAACTTCTGGTTCTGCACGATCGACGACCCCTCCACCATCGACACCCGGCACCGCATCGGCATCGACCACGTCATGGTGGAGGTCGACTACCCCCACGGCGACTCCACCTGGCCGGACACCCAGGATGTCATCGACCGCTGCTGGGGGCACCTGCCCGCCCAGGAGCTGCGGAAGCTGACCCACGAGAACGCCGCCCGCCTCTACCGGTGGCCGCTGCCCGACACCGTCCTCCCCTGACCGCAGGCGTCCGGCCGCGACTCCGCAGATCCCGAGCACCGGCACACCCCGGCGTCGGGGCTCCGTGGAGGTCGTTCAGGCCGCAGTCGTGCCGGGCAGGCCTACCGTCACGGTGTCGGTGCCCGAGCGCAGGACCGACCCCGGCGTCGCCCCGGTCAGTTGGCCGTCCGCCACCACGGCGGTCCCGTTGACCAGGACGTGGTCGACCCCGTCCGCCCCGGCGTAGAGGCGGTCGGCCCCACCGGGCAGATCGCTCCGCGTGCGCAGCGGCCCGGGCCCGATCGTCTCGGGGTCGAAGACGACCAGGTCGGCCCACCAGCCCTCGGACAGACGGCCCCGGTCGACGAGTCCGTAGAGGCGGGCCGGGACATCGGTCAGCAGGTGCACGGCCTCCTCGAACCCGAGCAGCTCCCGCTGGCGCACGCCGTAGCCGAGCAGGGAGGTCGAGTAGACCGCCCCGCACATGGTGTCGAGATGGGCGCCGGCGTCCGAGCCGCCCACCACGGCCCGCGGGTCGCGCCACACCGCGGCCCGGGCCACCCAGTCGGCGTCGGACTCGGGGATCGGTACCGAGAATCCCGTGCGCAGGCGGTCGGCCACGACGATCTCGCAGATGGCGTCCCACGCGGAGAGGCCCCGCTCGGATGCGACCGACGCCACCGAGCGTCCCTCGAGTCCGCGGTTGCCGGCCTCGAACGTCTCGGCCACGACCAGGCGGCCCCAGTCGGCCAGGAAGCGCAGGATGCCGGCCTCGTCGGACTGGGCCCGGTCGTCCATGGCCCGGCGCGCTGGCGGGTCGCGCAGGACGGCGATGCGGTCGTCGATCGGGGTGGCGAAGAACTGCCGCCATCCGGGCAACCCGTCGAGGATCGCCCCGTGCTCGAAGGACAGTCGGAGGGCCATCGTGTGGGGAAGGGTGAGCGCCACCACCCGGGCCCCGGCCCCCGCCGCCCTGGTCGATGCGCCGAGCTGACGGGCGGTGCCGTCGGGGTTCCCGGCCGTGACGGCGAGCACGTTCCAGTTGACCGGGCGCTGCGCGGCCAACGAGACCCGGACCAGCAGGTCCATCTCGTCGTCGGAGAACCCGTTGATGCAGCCCGGCACGATCATCTCGACGGTCGTCCCGGGGTGGCCGGACACCACCGCGGCCAGACGCTCGAGCTCACCCGGGCCGGCCGCACGCGACGGCACGGGCTGCCCGTCGCCGTCGTTGTGGGTGTGGGCCGTCGACGTGGAGAATCCCATGGCCCCCTCCGCCAGGGCCCGGTGCAGTTCGGCCTCGAGGCGGACCAGCTGTGCCTCGGTGGCCACCTGGCCGACCGCGTCGTCACCCATGACCGCCCGGCGGAGCGTGGAGTGTCCCACCAGGAACCCGGCGTTCACCCCGACCGCCCCGTCCAGCCGGTCCAGCCACCCGCCGAAGGAGTCCCACGCCCAGTCGAGCCCGGACTGCAGGGCGGCCAGCGGCATCCCCTCCACGCGGGCCATCATCCGGGCCAGGTACTCGGCGTGCTCCGGCCCGGCCGGGGCGAGCGAGAACCCGCAGTTCCCCCCGAACACGGTGGTCACACCGTGGAGCGGGGACGGGCTGGCGGTCGGATCCCAGAAGAGCTGCGCGTCGTAGTGGGTGTGCAGGTCGACGAAGCCCGGGGCCACCATGGCGCCGTCGGCGTCGACGACCCGGCTGGCGCCGTCGTCGACCTTCCCGATGGCCACGATCCGCCCGCCGTCGACGCCCACGTCGGCCCGGCGGGCCGGACCGCCCGTACCGTCGACCACCAGTCCACCCCGGACGACCAGGTCGATCACGGCCGCCACCCGCCGCACCGGTTGAGGCGGTCCGCCCCCGTGGTCACCGTCGTTCTCACTGCCATGGTCCGTCCCCCCGGTCGTCGACGTCATTCAACGGTACCCTCGTCTCCCGTGACGAGCACTCTGCTCCCCGATCCGGAGCCACGCCCGATCGTCGTGCCGGTGATCTCGGTCGACGACCACCTGATCGAGCCGCCCGACCTCTTCGACGGACGGATGCCCGCGGCACTCGCCGACCGGGCCCCACGCGTCCACGAGGCCGACGACGGGCACCAGTTCTGGCGCTTCGAGGGCGACGAGTACCCGAACGTCGGGCTCAACGCGGTGGCGGGCCGGCCCCGCGGCGAATGGAGCATGGAACCGGCCCGGTTCGACGAGATGCGACCGGGCTGCTTCGACATCGACGCCCGGTTGGCCGACATGGACGTCGCCGGGATCTGGGCGTCCCTGTGCTTCCCGTCGCTGGTGGCCGGGTTCTGCGGGTCGGTGTTCTCCCGGGCCGGCGACAAGGAGTTGGGCCTCGCCTGCACCCGGGCGTGGAACGCCTGGCACCACGAGGTGTGGGCGGGTACCCGTCCCGAGCGCATCATCGCCCTGCAGATCCCGTGGCTGGACGACGTGGATATCGCCGCCGCCGAGGTCCGCGCCAACGCCGAACTCGGGTTCCGGGCGGTGAGCTTCCCCGAGTTCCCCTCCCAGCTCGGTTACCCCTCCATCTTCACCGACCACTGGGACCCCCTCTTCGCCGCCTGCCAGGAGACCGACACCGTGGTGTGCCTGCACACCGGGGCATCGGCGTGGGCCCCACTCCCCTCCCCCGGACCACCCTTCGAGCTCCTGCCCACGGTCTTCCCCGTGAACGCCCTGCTCGCCGCGGGCGAGTGGCTGTGGTCCGGGGTGCCCCTCCGCTTCCCGTCCCTCAAGGTGGCCCTCTCGGAGGGCGGGATGGGCTGGGTGCCGATGCTGATGGACCGGGCGGACTACGTGCTCGACCATTCGGCCTCGGGCACCGAGAGCGCCACCTGGAAGGGCGACCTGCGCCCGAGCGAGGTGCTCGGGCGCAACTTCTGGTTCTGCACCATCGACGACCCCTCGATGGTGCCGCTGCTCGGCCGGATCGGTCTCGACCACGTCATGGTGGAGAGCGACTACCCGCACGCCGACTCGAGCTGGCCCGACACCCAGTCCGTGGTCGAGCGGGCGTTCGGTCGCCTGCCCGAGGCCGACTTCCGCAAGGTAGCCGGCGGGAACGCCGCCCGGCTCTTCCGCCACCCGCTCCCGCCCCGCGACGACTGGCGGGTCCCGGCCGGGGGATCCTGAGCGGCCACTACCCGATGACGGGCAGGATCCTGTCGCGCAGGAACGTGAGGACGGCGTCGGTGAAGGCGTCGTTGCGGTCGCCGGCGATCATGTGCGCCGCCCCGGCCACGTCGACCACGGTGGCCCCGGGCACCGACTCGAGCAGGTGGTCCACGCCCTCCTGGGTCACCACGTCGCTGAGCAGCCCCCGCACCAGCATGGTCGGGACCCGGATGTTGCTCACCGCCGTGTCGAGCAGCTCGACGAGCACGTCGGGGACGGCCGCCTCCTTCCGGCCCTGGCTGATGAAGGCGGGGTCCCAGTGCCAGAACCACCGACCGTCCCGCTCCCGCAGCACCTTGCGGAGGCCCTCGGGGTTGACGGCCCGATTGCGCTCGGGCGTGTACGCGGCGATGGCCACCGCGGCGTCGTCCAGCGAGTCGAACCCGCCCAGGCCCGATTCCATGAACGTCTTGATGCGCTGGATCCCGTCCACGTTGGTCTTGAGGGTGATGTCGACCAGCACCAGCCCCGAGGACACCACCCGGTCACTGGTCCCTTCGGCGTACAGCGCGGACAGGCCGCCGAGGGACGCCCCGACGAGCACCGGCGGGTGGCCGAGCTGGTCGGCGACCGACACCACGTCGCTGCCGAACGCCGTGAAGGAGTAGTCGCCCCGCGGCGCCCAGTCGCTCTCGCCGTGGCCCCGCAGGTCGAGCGAGACCGTCCGCCATCCCTCGTCGGCGATGCGCTCCGCAGCCGACCCCCAGGCGTGGCGGGTCTGTCCGCCCCCGTGGAGCAGCAGCACCGGCCAGCCGTCGGGGTCGCCGCGGACGTCCGCCACCAGCTGCACCCCCTCGAATCCGGTGAAGACCACCCGTTCCGCGTCCACACCCCCATCGTCGCACGCCCCGGCGGCCGCGGACGTCGCCGACCGGTACGGCGGTCAGGTCGGGCGGTGCACGGGCACCCGGGAGAATCCGGCCACGTTGGACATCCGGACCCGGGCGCACCCGTCCTCGTCGACGGCCAGGCGTGGCCAGCGACGGGCCAGGGCCCCGATCGCCACCCGGCTCTCCATGCGGGCCAGTGCCGCGCCGAGGCACGTATGGATCCCGAATCCGAACCCGAGGGCCTGGCTCGGCGTCCGTCCGATGTCGAACTCGTCGGGACGGTCGAAGAACCGCTCGTCCCGGGTGGCCGACCCGGTGACCAGGATGGTCGGGTGGCCGGCCGGGATGGTCACCCCTCCGTGCACCGAGTCGCGGACCGAGAACCGCCCCTGGTACTGCGAGGGGGGCAGGAAGCGCAGGACCTCCTCGACGGCGGACGGGATCACCCCCGGGTCGGCCACCACGGTGGCCCACTGGTCCGGGTGGCGGTGGAACAGCACGACGGCGTTCGCCACCAGCTTGGTCACCGTCTCGGCCCCGGCCCCGCCCAGCAGGCTGACGAAGCCGGCGATCTCCCCGTCGTCGAGGCGGGTCGTCCGGCCGTCCCCGCGTTCGATCTCCGCCCGGGTCAGCCCCGTGATCATGTCGTCACCCGGACGGCGCCGCTTCTCCCTGGCGAGCCCGTTGAAGTAGGACCACATGGCGATGGAGGCCTCGACGCCCTCGGGCGTGGGATCCATGTCGCCCGGCCGGCGCTCCAGGCCGAGATCGATCCAGTGGCGGATCTGCTGGCGCTCCCCCTCCGGGACGCCGAGCATGCGGCAGATGATCTCGACGGGGAACGGCCCGCAGAAGTCGGCCACCGCGTCGAACGAGTCGGTCCCGGCGAGGGCGTCCAGGTACGACTCGACGACCTCGGTGACCATCGGCTCGAGCGCCTGGACGGCACGAGGGGTGAAGACCCGGCCGACCAGGGCCCGGGCCCGCTCGTGCTCCGGCGGGTCCATCATGATCATCATCCCGTACGTCCGGACGACCTCCGGGTCGGTCGCCAGCGTCGAGAGGTCCACCCCGTGGGTACTGGTGAACGTCTGCCAGTCCAGATGGGCGGCGCGGACGTCCTCGTAGCGGAACAGGGCCCAGAACCCGTAGCGCTCGTTGAACGAGACCGGCGCCTCGTCGCGCATCGTGCGGTACAGGTCGTAGGGATCGTCGAAGAACTCGTCCGAGAACGGGTCGAACACCGGCGGTGACCCGCCCACGGCCACTCCGGCCATCTCCTGCTCCCCACCCCGGGCACCGGACCCGGTCACCGGCGATCGTACCGCCGCCCGGTCGTCAGCCGGAGAACGCCGCGACGACCCGGTTCCCGAACGAACGGACGGTTGCCGGCGGGGCGAAGTCGGCGAACCACACGTAGCACCGGTCGACCCCCCGGCGGTGGTAGTCGACGAACCGGGCGACGAGCTCGTCCGCGTCGCCGACCACCAGTTCCGCGGACATCCCCCCGAACCGCCGCTCGGCGGTCGCCGTGACCTCGGTCCGGTCCGACTCCTCGGCCACGTAGGCCACCAGGTGCTGTGTCGACACCTTCGCCCCGCCCACCAGCGGCCGCAACTCGTCCAGCCGGTCGATGCGGTGGGTGGGCAGGTTCCACCAGTCGGCGTGGCGCCGGACCAGGCCGAGCGTCCGCGCCGACGACCCGCCCACGATGATCGGGATGCGGTCGAGGGGCGTGGGCTGCTGTCCCGCGCAGTCGACCCGGTAGTGCCGACCGTCGTGGACGACGGGCTCGCCGGTCCACAACGCCTCGAGCAGCCCGAGTGTCTCCTCCAGCCGGTCGATCCGGGTCCCGAGCCCCTCCTCGGTCACCCCGTAGGAGACCAGCTCCGCGGCCATCGACCCCGATCCGATGCCGAGTTCGAACCGACCGCCCGACGCGTGGTCGAGGGTCACGCACTGGCGGGCCAGCACGGACGGATGGCGCATCGCGTCGCACAGGACCAGGTGTCCGAGTCGGAGGTCGGACGTGCGGGCGGCCACCCAGGTGGCCACCGTCATCGCCTCGAACATGGGCGCCTGTTCCATGAGCGGGGGCGCCAGGTGGTCCATGAAGGCCATCCCCGTGAATCCCGAGGACTCGGCGGCCACCGCCCGCTCGGTGATGGCGTCCATGTCCATGCGCATCTGGGGCAGGTAGAGGAAGAACTGCGGCCCGTTCACGTGCGTCCGCTCCCGATCGTCCCCGCATGAGTCATCGTCGCCGTCCGATCCGGGTGCCCGCCGGCATCGCGTGCCCGACCGCCCCACCGGTGGCACCGTCCCGGTTGGCGTTACGCTCGGTCATGCTAACCATCGGCTCGTTCGACGACCTGACCCCGCTGATCGGCCAACAGCTCGGCTACAGCGCCTACCACCAGATCACCCAGGAGCGGGTGGATCTCTTCGCCGAGGCCACCGGCGACCACCAGTGGATCCACGTGGACCCCGAACGGGCCAAGGCGGGTCCGTTCGGGGGGACGATCGCCCACGGCTACCTCACGCTGTCGGTCGGGCCTGTCCTGCTCCATGACATCGTGACGTGGCAGAACATCCGGATGGGCGTGAACTACGGCCTGAACAAGGTCCGGTTCCCGAGCCCGGTACCGGTCGGGTCGTCGATCCGGCTCGGAGCCGCCCTGGCCGCGGCCGAGTCCCTCGGCGACGGCGGGGTGCAGGTCACCCTCGACCTGACCTTCGAGGTCGAGGGCGCACCCAAGCCGGCGTGTGTGGCCGAACTCCTCCTCCGCTACTACTTCGACCGCTGACCGCGGGCTCGGTCGACGGCCCCGCGACCGCCCGGCACGCCGCCCACCGGGCCGCGAGGACCCGGGCTACTGCTACTTCCCGTACCTCACCACGGAGGCGTCGGGACCCGGGAAGAAGAGGTCCTCCTGGCCCGTGTCGCCCCACCGGACGAGGTAGGGAGGCTCCCCGTTCTCGTGGCGGACCTCGAGGACCTCGCAGTCCCGGTCCGTCTCACCCACGTGGTGACCCTTGATGACGATTCGGTCCCCGACGTTCGCTTGCATGTGCGCTCCCTTCCCGAGTGATGGACTCATGGTCATCGTCACCCCGAGGAGCGACCCGGCACCAGGGTCCGATGTCACCGATCCTCGGGAGCCACGCCGGGAAGGCTCACGCCCTGGCGGTGTCGACCAGCCAGGTCGTGGTCTCGTTGTCCACACGCATCACCGACATCTCCACGCCCGGCGCGATCCTCCGGATCGTGTCCGACAGCGGCTCGTGGAAGTGGGTCATCGTCCGATCCCCCCGGGGCTCCTGTTCGTACCCGGAGACCAGCAGCGCCCGGTGGGCGGAGCGCAGCAGGCGCCGGACGAGGTCCCGGTAGGTCGCCCCGTCCGATTGGTGGATCAGCACGTCCATGCAGATGGTGAGGTCCGCCTCCAGCGGATGGTCGACCAGGGTCCCCCGGTAGAAGGTGTCCTCGGGTCGGGCGGCACGGGCGAGCCGGATCGCCTCGTCCGAAAGGTCGATGCCCCGGTAGTTCGGGATGGCCAGGCCGCGGGTCGCCTCGCCGTCGCCGCAGCCGACATCCAGTGTCGAACCCGGCCGGACCATGTCCATCACATCGACGAGCACCTGGCGCTTCTCGTCCAGACTCGTCCCTCGGCTCCCGACACCCGAGCCGAGTTCGGGATTCGACCGGTAGCGCCACTCCCAGAACGTGGCGTTGGGGAACGACTCGTTCCACAGTCGGACGACGGCGTCGTTGCAGACGTCGATCCGCTCGTCGATCGCCGCGAATCCGGACCTGGCGAGGAGTCCGGTCGGGGTCAGGGCATCGTGGTAGTGGATGACGGCCGGCGTCGCGACGTCCTCGGGTATCCATTCGTGGATGTGGGTCAGCGTGTTCCACCGGGGGTCGAGACGCTGGAACGGGATCCCTTCGGCCCCCAGCGCGAGGGCCATCGCCATCTGGTCGACGAACACGCCGAAGGAACCGAGCAGTCCCTGGCGATCGAGCAGCCACCGGGCCCAGCGGTCCCACGCCTCGGCGACCTGCGCGAGCAGGGGCCCGGGCACCAGGTAGAGCCCCCCGTTGGCGTTCCCTTCGATCGTCTCCCCCACGGGATCGAAGTCGAGGGCCACGATCGGGGGCAGCTCCACCCCGGCCCGGTCGAAGACGGTGCGCACGATGTCGAGGGGTGGATTCGGCGCATCCACGGTCTTGGCGGCGACGGCACCGGGTTCGAGGAGCAGTGCTCTCGGGTCCTCGCAGATCATCACGTCCGCGTCGGTCAGGACGGCGAGACCCTCGACGCCGGCCGCGGCCAGGCTGAGGGCGCCGGCGATCTTGTTGCAGTGCGCTGATCGGCTGTCGAACGGCCGGATCGGACGGATGGTGACGCCCTTTCCCTCGAGGATGTCGAGGGCGTCGCTGTCGGCCGATCCGACCACGTGCACGGTGAGGTCGCAGGGGCTGGCCCCCGCGACAGCGGTGATCGACGCGAACCAACGGAGCGCCTCGAGGTGGAAGCGGGGATCCTCGTCGATGACGCACGAGAACGTCCCGACCGCGGGCGACGTCATGCAGCCGGGAGGGTGGCGGGACCAGGGTTCGTGCTCATCGGCCGAGCCTACCCACGGCCCCCGGTCCCCCTTTCCGCGCACGCGCCCCCCGCCGGACCGCGGGACCGCTCCGGCTCAGAGGTCCCAGAACCGCTCGCGTCCGTACTCGGCCATCCGGCCACGGAGCTCGTCGGCCTCCGCCGGGCCGAAGGGCAGGAACGCCGGTTCGCCCCGGGGCCGGAACCACAGGTCGTCGCCCCCGGTGCGGTCGGGCCGGTACTTCTGGTGGACCAGGGTCCGGGTCAGCACCTTGTTGGTGGGCGACGTGGGCATCGACGTGGTGACCCGGAGGTGGGTCGGGCGCCATTTCGGGCTCAGGTCGTCCTGTTCGTCGATCCAGGTGGCGAAGGACACCGGGTCGAAGCGGGCCCCGTCGCGCAGCACGACGGCGACCATGACCCGGTCGCCGGCCTCGGGATCGGGGACGCCGTAGGCGGCGCAGGCCAGCACGTCGGGGTGACGGGCCACCACGGTCTCGATCGGGACCACCGGGAAGTTCTCGCCGTCCACCCGGATCCAGTCGGCGTTGCGACCGGCGAAGTACAGGAACCCCTGCTCGTCCAGGTACCCGAGATCCCCGCTCCAGTACCACCCGTTGCGGGTGGCGCGTCGGTTGGCCTCGTCGTTGTTGTAGTAGCCCTCGAAGACCCCGACGCCCGACGTGTTGACGATCTCGCCCACGCAGGACACCGGGTCGACCAGGGTGCCGGCCGCGTCGAACGTGGCCCGGGGGAGCTCCTCCCCGTCCTCGGAGACGATGCGCAGCTCCGGACCCGCCCGGCCGACCGAGCCGGCCGGCGCGTCGTCCACCCGGGTCACGGCCAGGCCCCCTTCGGTGGCGCCGAAGGCGTCGATCACCCGGACGCCGAAGCGCTCGGCGAAGGCTTCGACGATCTGCGGAGCACCCTCGTTCCCGTAGGCCACCCGCAGCGTGTTGTCGGAATCGTCCGGTCGCTCGGGCTGGGCGAGGATGTAGGCCAACGGCTTGCCCGTGTAGTTGAAGTAGGTGGCGCCGAACCGGCGGACGTCGGGAAGCCAGCCCGACGCCGAGAACCGGCGGGCCAGGCCCACCGACGCCCCCACGACCACCGACGGGGCCCAACCGACCATCACCGAGTTGGAGTGGAACAGCGGCATCGACACGTAGCCGATGTCGTCCGGACCGACTCCCATCATCTGGGCCATGCGGTTGCCGGTCACCAGGATCCGGCGCTGCGAGCAGATGACCGCCTTCGGGGCGGCGGCCGTCCCGCTGGTGAAGATGAGGGCCCACGGCTCGTCCAGGTCGGACTCGGCGTGGGGATCATCGGCGGGCACGGCGTCCAGTGCCTCGTCGAGGGACCCGCCCACGACCAGCACGTGGTCCAGCCGGTCGAGCACCGGGGCGATCAGGTCGCGGTGTCGGGGTTCGTAGATGACGAGACCACAGTCGGTGTGCTCGACGTCGTGGAGCAGGTGGTCGCCGCTGCGGGTGTGGTTGACACCGACCACCGCGGCACCCGACAGGGCCGCTCCGCCGAAGGCGAAGAGGTACTCGGGTGTGTTGTCGAGGAGGATCCCGACATGGAGCGGAAGACCGGGCCGGGCCGACCGGAGGATCAGGTTGGCCCACCGGCACGACTCCCGGTAGTACTCGGCATGGCTGATGATCCGGTCCTCGAACCGGATGGCGGGACGAGGGCCGATGTCGGGATCGTCGGCGTTGCGCCGCAGGAGTGCCGCCGCACTCTCGGCCGGCAGCGCCGCCTGGCCGAGTGCGGGTGCATCGCCCACTGATGGGGTGGTCATCGGCGGTCTCCTCGTCTCGTCACATCACGTCGATCCCGGCCTCGACGCGCTCACGCAGGCCGGTGGCGAGGGCACTCCGGTGGAACGCGGCATCGCCGAAATCGAGCTGGGAGAACTGTGCCCGCTTGATGAACAGGTGCAGATCGTGCTCCCAGGTGAAGCCGATCCCCCCGTGGACCTGCAGGCCCGACGACATCACCCGCTTGGACGCGTCCGCGCACCACACCTTCGCGGTGGAGGAGGCCAGCTCCCATCCCGGCTCGCCGGTCGCCGCCGCCCACGCCGCGTACCAGGTGGCCGACCGCATACCCTCGACGTCGACCAGCATGTCCGCGCATCGGTGCTTGACCGCCTGGAAGCTGCCGATGGGGGCACCGAACTGCACCCGGTCCTTGGCGTAGGCCGTGGCCATCTCGAGCACCCGGCCGGCACCCCCGAGGAGCTCGGCGGACGTCGCCAGCGCCCCCAACGCACCCAGCCGGGCGGACTCCGACGGGCCACCCGTGCGGGTGGCCGGCGTGCCGTCCAGCGTGAGCCACGAGAGCGTCCGGGTGACGTCCATGGCCGGCTCGGCCCGGGGCCTGCCCAGGGCGACCAGGTCGACCAGGAAGGCGCCGTCGGGCACGACCACCACGGCGACGTCGGCGACCGCCGCCCCCTCGACCGGTCCGAGTCTGCCGGTCAGGGACACCCGGTCCCCGTCGTCACGGACCTCCACCGCACCGGACCGCCCCGACCACGCCACCGCGGCGGTGCCCGCGCCCTCGACGAGCGAGGTGACCAGCGCGCGGTGCCCGTCGTCGCCGTCCAGCGCGTCGAGCGCCAGCAACTGCGACGCGAACGGCACCGGGGAGGTGTGCCGGCCGATCTCCTCGAGAAGCACCACCGCCTCGATCCAACCGAGCCCGAGGCCGCCGCGATCCTCGGCGACGGCGACCGCCGGCCATCCCTGGTCGACCATGGCCGCCCAGAGCGCGGAGTCGTACGGCAGGCCGGACGCGAGGTGGGTACGCACCTGCTCGGGACCGGACCAGTGGTCGAGCAACTGGCGTGCACCGTCCCGGAGCGCCACCTGATCGGCAGAGAGATCGAAGTCCATAGGCGGCTAGTATGCCCGCGATGTCACCGTCCGAGGGGGGCCCGTGGACCTGAGTCCGAGCGCCGCCGAGACGGCGCTCCGGTCCGACATCCGCTCGTGGTTGCACGACCACCTCCCCTGGGAGTACGGCCGAGGACTGCCGCCGCGCTTCGACGACCTGGCCGACGAGGTGGCGTTCGGCCGACGGTGGCAGGCCCTGCTGGCGGGCGACCGGTGGGTGGGCGTGACCTGGCCCGAGGCCTACGGCGGGCGTGGCGCCGGACCGACCGAGCACTTCATCGTGCAAGAGGAGCTGGCCCGGGCCCGGGCCCCCGAGCTGGTCGGCCGGATCGGGATCAACCTGGCCGGGCCCACGCTCCTCGCCCACGGCACCGAGGAACAACGGCTGCGCTGGCTGCCCGGGATCCTCGACGCCCGGGAGATGTGGTGCCAGCTGTTCAGCGAGCCGGGGGCCGGGAGCGACCTGGCCTCGGTCTCGACCCGGGCGGCCCCGGTGGCCGGTGGCTGGGTGCTCGACGGGCAGAAGGTGTGGACCTCCTATGCCCAGTTCGCCGACTGGGGCGTGTGCCTGGCCCGCTCCGACCCCGACGCTCCCAAGCACCATGGGCTGTCCTACTTCGTGGTGGACATGCACCACCCGGGCGTCGACGTGCGACCGCTCGTCCAGCTGACCGGCGAGGCGGAGTTCAACGAGGTCTTCCTCGACGGCGTCTTCGTGCCGACCGACCGGCTCATCGGGCCGGTCCACCACGGATGGACGGTGGCCAATTCCACCCTCTCCCACGAGCGGGGCACCAACCCGCGCCAGCTGGTCATCCACATGCAGCTCCTGGAGGAGCTCCTCACCCTGGCCCTGGCCGGCGGCGCCTTCGACGACGTACGGCTCGAGCAGCGGCTGGCCCAGTCCTACGTCGAGGTCCGCCTGTTCCTGCTCCACAACCTGCGCACCATCAGCCGGCTGGCCAAGGGCCTCGAACCCGGGCCGGAGGGGAGCGCCCTCAAGCTCTACTGGAGCGAGATGAGCAAGCGCCTGCACGACACGGCCATGGCCGTGCTCGGCGACACCGCACCCCTGTGGAAGGGTGCCGGGCACACCCCGGGGGACGGGGAGTGGCAACGCTCCTGGCTCTACTACCAGGCCTCCTCGGTGTGGGCGGGGACGAACGAGATCCAGCGGACCATACTGGGCGAGCGGGTGCTCGGACTGCCCCGGCCGGCCGGGGGGCGGACAGACCGCTCCGGCGGACGGCACGACGATCGGACGAGAGGGGGCGTGTCGGCCCGTGGATGACCCGGTGGTGCTGTACGAGACGCGTGGCCACGTCGCCACCATCACCATGAATCGGCCCACGGTGGCCAACGCCCAGGACACCGCGCTCATCGACGGCATCGACGCGTGCTTCGACCGGGCCGACGCCGACGACGAGGTCCGGGTGGTCGTCCTGGCCGGCAACGGGAAGCACTTCTCGTCCGGACACGACCTGAAGGCCCTGGTCGGGGACGCCGAGCCCGACGGGTGGCGCCTGATGCGCGAGACCCCGGAGGGCAAGTTCCGCCACGAGCAGATCATGTACTTCGACCGCTGCCAGCGGATCTACCACTTCCGCAAGCCGACCATCGCCGCCGTGCAGGGGGCGTGCGTCGCCGCCGGCCTCATGTTGGCCTGCATGTGCGACCTCATCGTGGCCGCCGACGATGCCACGTTCCAGAATCCCGTCCTCCGGATGACCGGAGCGGGGGTCGAACTGCTGGTCGAGCCCTGGGAGCTCGGAATCCGCAAGGCCAAGGAGTTCCTGTGGACCGGCGAGAAGCTCGACGCCCAGGAGGCCTGGCGGCTCGGGCTCGTCAACCGGGTCGTCCCCCGCGACGAGCTCACCGAGCGGGTCAACGAGTTGGCGGACCGGGTGGCCCTGGTGCCGCCGGTCACCGCCCAGGTCGTCAAGGACTCGCTCAACCAAACGGCCACCCTGATGGGCAAGGACGCATCCTGGAAGTACCACTTCATGGCCCACCACTGGATGCACAACACCGCGACGGCCACGACGGCCCTGGCGGCGCGCAAGGAGAAGACCTCGATGTCCGAGGTCTTCGCCGAGCACCGTGAGTGACCGGGCCGACCGGCCACCGCTCGAGGGCATCCGGGTCGTCGACGTCGGCACCCGCATCAGCGCCCCGTTCTGCGCCGGCGTGCTGGGCGACATGGGGGCCGACGTCATCAAGATCGAGGACCCCGGTGGTGGCGACTTCATGCGCACCATCGGGCCCTTCGCCCCGACCGACGGCGATGGGCCGGGGTACTCGATGTGGTGGGCCGTCGAGGGTCGGGGAAGGAGGGGGATCACCCTCGACCTGCGACGACCCGAGGGCCAGGCGCTGTTCCGGCGCCTCACCGCGACCGCCGACGTCGTCTGCGAGAACTTCCGGCCCGGCGCGATGGAGCGCTGGCACATCGGGCCCGACGACTGCGACCCCCGCCTGGTCTGGGCCCGCATCAGCGTGTTCGGCCAGGACGGTCCCTATTCGGGACGGACCGGCCTCGACCGGATGGGGATCGCGTACGGGGGACTGCTCCACCTGACCGGCTACCCGGACCGGCCACCGGTCCGCCCCGGACTGTCGATCTCGGACTACCTCACCGGCACGTTCGCCGCCTCCGCGGTGGCCGGCGCCCTCTACCGGCGGGACGGGCCGGACGGGACCGGCCGGGGCGGCGTGGTCGATGCCGCGCTCTACGGGTCGATCCTCCGCATCCTCGAGTGGACGGTCGCCGCCCAGGACCGGCTGGGCCTCGCCCGCCAGCGGGAGGGCAACCGGATGGCCAACTCGGCCCCCCTCGACAACTACCCCACCGCCGACGGGACCTACGTCTGCATCGTTGCCGGCTCCGACACCAACTTCCGGCGCCTGTGCGCAGCCATGGACCGTCCGGGACTGGCCGACGAGCCCGAGTGGGCCACCCTGGCCCAGCGGGCGGCCCGCAGCGACGAGATCAACGACCTGGTGGCGTCCTGGACCTCCGGACGGACGGCGGCCGAGGTCGAGTCGGCGTGCATCGCCCACGAGGTGCCGGTCGCCACCGCGTACACGGCCGCCGACATCCTGGACGATCCCCACGTCGCCGCACGGGGCGACCTGGTCACGGTGGACGATCCGGTCGCCGGCCCCCACCGCCAGCAGGCGCCCTTCCCCCGACTCGACGGTCACCGTCCCGCTCCGCCACGCCCGGCACCCCTGCTCGGCGAGCACAACGACGAGGTGTGGTGCGGCCTGGTCGGACTGTCCACCGACGAACTCGAGGGCTACCGGGCCGACGGCGTCATCTGACCGGACGGGACGGCCCCGGGGCGGTCAGTCGGACTCGGAGCGGCGGCGACGAACCAGCAGCCCTCCGACCACGACCGCACCGGCGCCGACCAGCGACATCCCGATGATGTCGGCACCGGTGAAGGGGAGCCCCGACGAACCGTTGGGCACCGTGACGGTCGCCTTGGCCGAGGGTCCGCCCGCGGTAGACGGGGGCGTCACCAACGTGCTGCTCACGGTCGGAGGCGTGCAGCCGGTGTAGCAGCCGGCCGCACCCGCCGTCACCGGCAGGCACACGAACGACATCGCCGCGAAACCCACGGCGATCAGGAACTTCTGGATCCGGTACATCGTCACCCTCCTGCACGGCGATTGCCCTGCCCGCGTCACCCCGATCCCGGAGCGCGCCGTGCTGCGGCCGTACCTCCAGCATGGGTCCGCCGGCGCGCCCGTCACCAGGGTCGAACGGCACTTTCCGTCCGTGACGTCCATCGGACGGTGACGGCGCACCACACCGGCGGGGCGGACACCCGGACGGCTCCTGCACGCCGGCGCACCACCGGGCAGGCTGTGACCATGACGATCGTCCCGGGTCCATGACCGAGGACCGCGGTGCTCGGCACGTGATCGTGCTCGCCCCCCTGCCGCTCGAGTTCGAGGCCGCCGTGGCGGCGTTCGCACTGCGGCGGCACGACGACGGGACCGGATCGCCGGTGACCGGTCGCGTCGGCGGCTCCCGCGTGTCCGTCGTCCGGCTGGGGATGGGGATGCACTCGGCCCGGACCGTGACGTCCGGACTGCTCGACGGTTCGGCTCCGGTCCGCCCGCCCGTGGACCACGTGATGGTCGTCGGGATCTGCGGAGGACTCGATCCCGAGGTCGAGGTGGGCACCCTGCTCGCCCCCGAGGTCGTGGTCGACCGGGCCAGCGGCGACACGTTCCACCCGGCGGCGGTCGGTCCCGTGCCCCGCCTCGGGAAGCTGTTGACCACCGACGGGGCCCTGTTCGACGCCGAGACGAGCCGGCGGCTGTGCGCGGACGGGTTCCTCGGAGTGGACATGGAGACCTCGGCCGTCGCCGGGGTCTGCGAGGCACGGGGCGTCCCGTGGTCGGTGTACCGGTGCATCAGCGACCGCTGGGTCGACGGCCTGCTCGATCAGCGCATCGTCGACCTGACCGCCACCGACGGCTCGAGCGACCCGGAGGCGCTCGGCCGCCTCCTCGCCTCCGAGCCCGAGCTGGCGGCCCGGCTCGAGCGCCTGGGCCGGGACGCGACGCTCGCCGCCCGTCGGGCCGCCGAGGCCGCCTACGCCGGGTACCTCGTCCTCGACGAGACGGGCTCCCGATGAGTGCGGGAAGGGTCCGCCACGGCCGAGGTGCAGCCGGGTCCCGCCCGGCCCACCAGCGCTGACCGGCAGGTCAGGCGCCGGGTCGGACCGTGGAGCCGGCGAAGTCGGGGTCCCGCCGTTCCTTGAAGGCGGCCATGCCCTCGGCCATCTCCGGCGACACCGTGCCGAGCGCCTGGAAGTGCGCTTCGCGATCGAGCGACACCGGCAACGCCGTCTCGAAGCTGGCGTTGAGCAGCTGCTTGGACAGGCCGAGGGACCGGGTGGGGCCAAGGGCCAACCGCACCGCCAACTCGTCGGCCGCCGCCGCCAACTCGTCCACCGTCGGGAGGCACCGGTAGGCCAGGCCGAGGTCGACGGCCTCGGCCCCGACCACCTCCTCCCCCAGCAGCACCATGGCCTTGGCCCGCGGCAGGCCGACCAGGCGGGGCAACAGGTACGCCCCGCCGGCGTCGACCACGAGGCCCCATCGGGCGAAGGACCAGACGAACCGGGTGGTGCCCTGGGTGAGGACGAAGTCGCAGGCCAGTGCCAGGTGGGCGCCGGGGCCGACCGCCGTGCCGTTGACGGCGGCAACCGTGGGCTTGTCCAGCTCCCACAGCTCGCGGATGAAGGTCTGCACCCCCTTGCGCAGCGCCTCGCTGGTGGAGCGGGGGTCGAACCCGTCCGCACCGGCCCGACTGACCGTCGAGGCCCGCAGGTCCATGCCCGAGCAGAACGAGTCGCCGGTACCGGTGACCAGGAGCGAGCGGACCCGACCGTCGTCGCGCGCCGAGCGGACCGCGTCGACGAGGTCGTCGCGCATCTCCACCGTGAGGGCGTTGCGGGCCTCCGGTCGGTCGAGGGTGATGCGTCCGACGTGGTCCTCGCCGACTTCGTAGCGGATCATCCCGGGATGCTATCCGTTGACCCCGTCCACTAGCTTGCCCGTCATGACCGGTCACGCCACCGACCGCCCCGCACCGGGCGGCGCCGCTCCGGACAGGGTCTGCTCGCTCGACGATGCGATCGACCACGTCCGGGCGGGCGACGCCGTCCACATCGTGACCAACCACTCGCGGTGGACGGCGGCGGCCCGGCACCTGGTCCGCCACTGGTGGGGACGGGATCCCGGCTTCACCCTGGTCATGCTCAGCCTGTCCAGTCTCGGGGCCCTGTTCTTCCGGGGCGGCCTGGTGGACAAGGTGGTCACCGGCTACTCGGGTGACGTCTTCCCCTCGTTCTCCCCGAATCCGAGGTTCGCCGGGGCGTACCTGCGCGGGGAGGTGGAGGTGGAGCACTGGTCGTTCCTCACCTTCCTGCAGCGGCTCGAGGCCGCCGCCCGGGGACTGCCCGCCCTGGCCACCGGATCGCTGGCCGGATCGTCGATGGCCGACAACCCGGGCTACGCCCAGGTGGACACCCCCTTCGGCCGGGTGGGCCTGGTCGAGGCCTACGCCCCCGACATCGCCCTCCTCCACGCCCCGATCTCCGACCGCCAGGGCAACCTCGCGTTCCACGCCCCCGGGCTCGAGGGGGTCTGGGGGGCTCTCGCCGCCCGGCGCGGGGTCGTCGCCACCGTCGACCGGGTGGTCGACGACATCCGGCCGTGGTCCCACCTGGTCCAGGTGCCCGCCCACCGGGTCCTGGCCGTCGTCGAGACCCCGATGGGGGCCCATCCCGGAGGACTGTTCACCCGTGACCTGCCCGTCGAGCCCTACGGCGAGGACCTCGAATTCTGGTCCGAGGCCCGCACCGCCAGCCACGGCGAGGCGTTCGACGAGTGGATCGGGGAATGGGTGCTCGCGCCGGCCGGCCAGCAGGAGTACCTGGATCGGCTGGGCGACCGACGCATCGCCGGTCTGCGCCGTCGGGCCGAGCCCGACTCGTGGCGCGACGACGAGGCGGCCCACCCGCCCGACCTCGGGGCCGCCCCGGTAGCCTGGGAGATCGCCGCCGTCCACGGGGCCCGGTACCTGGCCGACCGGGTGATGGAGCGTGACGCCGACGCCGTACTGGCCGGCGCCGGCGTCGCCAACCTGGCCGCCTGGCTGGCCGTCGAACTGGCCCACGACCGGGGTTCGACGGTGGTGCTCGCCGCCGAGCTCGGACTGTGGGGCTACCGGCCCACGCCGGCCGACCCGTTCATCTTCAACCACCGCAGCTTTCCGTCGGCGACCATGCTGGGCGATGCCGAGCAAGTGCTCGGTGCCCTCGTCAGCGGGCCGGGCACCACGCTGCTGGCCTGCCTCGGCGCGGCCCAGATCGACCGGCACGGCAACATCAACTCCACCGTGATCGGCGACTCGGTGTTCCTCGTCGGCTCCGGCGGCGGCAACGACGTGGCCTCGACGGCCGACGAGGTCGTCGTCATGTCGACCCTGACCCGGCGTCGGGCCGTGGCCGACGTCCCCTACGTGACCTCACCGGGTGTGCAGGTGCGGGCGTTCGTCACCGACCTCGCGCTCTTCGAGCGGGACGGCTCCGGCGAGCTCGCCCTCACCGCGGTGGCGCCCGGTGCCGGATCGGTCGCCGAACGGATCGCCCACGTGCGCGACCTGTGCCCGTGGGACCTGCACGTCGCCGCCGACGTCGTCGAGCTGGACCCGCCCGACCCCGCCCACATCGAGCGGCTCCGCCGCTGGGATCCCGAAGGTCGGTTCCTCCGGCCCGGCGGCTGAGGGCGGCGCCCCGGCTATCCGGCCAGCGGGTCCATCCATCCCGGCGACACGGTGGTGCGACCGGCCACTGCCGACGAGCCGATGAAGTTGCGCTGAGCCTCCACGGTCCCGGCCCCGAAGCACAGCCCCCGGATGTCCCGGTAGGCCCGCTCCACCGGGTACTCGTGGCTGTAGCCGTAACCGCCGTGGATCTGCATGGCTTCGTCGCAGACCAGCTTGGCGGCGAGGTTGGCCGCCGTCTTGGCCAGCGCCGTCTCGAGCGGAGGCGGGGTGCCCCCGGGGCCGGCCAGGTGGACCGCCCGGGTGAGCAGCAGCCGGGCGCCCTCCAGCTGGACGGCCATGTCGGAGAGCTTCCAGCGCAGGCCCTGCAGGTCGCCGATGGGACGGCCGCCGAGCTGGCGCTCGTTCATGTAGCGGACCGCGTGCTCGAAGGCACCCTGTGCCGCGCCCACGCACATGGCGGCGTTGCCGCACCGCTCGTGGTTGAGGTGGCCGAGCAGGACCTTGAACGCCTCGGTGGTGGTCGGCTCGCCGGCGACGAGCACGTCGTCCTCGGTCACGACCACACCGTCGAACGCCACCTCGGCCTCGGTGGCCGCGTGGATTCCCATCCCCCAGTGTCGACCGGTGAGCTCGACCCCGTCACGGTCCATCGGCACGACCACGGCGCCGATGCCCCTGGCCCCCTCACCCCCGGGCCAGCGGCACCACACCAGGATCCCCGATGCCCGGTGACCGAGCGTCGAGTAGTTCTTGTAGCCCGACAGCCGCCACCGGCCCGGTCCGTCGGCCACCAGGGCACTGCGCATGTCCTGGACGGCCGAGCCGGCATCGGGCTCGGTGATGCCGATGCTCACGATGGCCTCGCCGTCGGCCACCAGCGGCAGCCACCGGGCCTTGAGGGCCTGGCCGCCCAGGTGCTCGATGCCGCGGGACGGTCCGTTGAAGGCGAGTTGGCAGCAGATGGCGGTCGACACGTCGTGACGGGCGATCTCCTCCAGCACGATGGCCGCCTCCACGTCGCCGAGACCGAGCCCGCCCCACTCCTCCCCGATCGTGACCCGGAACAGATCGGCGGCGGCCAGGGCGCTCACTGCGTCAGTCGACAGCTCACCGGTGAGGTCGGCGTCACGGGCCGCCGGTGCCACCGAACGGAACCCGACCCCCCGGGCCAGGTCCCGCAGCGCCCGCTGGTCCTCCGTCTCGGCGAACGGGTCGGTGCCTCGGGAGGTGGCCACGGTGAACCGGCTTTCTGACGGGGTGCGGACGGACGTCGCCAGGATCCGGCACCTGGCCGGTCCGAAGGCCTTGTCATAGTATTCCGGCGCTGGTGGCGTCCACCTCCCCGATCCGGGGACCGATGCCGGAGGACGAAGGATGTCGAGGAGACCGATGCTGCTAGAAGACCGGGTGGCGGTGGTGACCGGGGCGGGGCGGGGCATCGGGCGCCAGTTCGCCCTCGAGCTGGCGGGCCAGGGCGCCGCCGTCGTCGTCAACGACCTGGGCGTGAGCCTGCGGGGCGACGCCGACGAGGAGGACGCGGCCGCATCGGTGTGCCGGGAGATCGGGGAGCGGGGCGGGCGGGCCGTCCCCTCGTACGAGTCGGTCACCGACTTCGCCGCGGCCGAGCGGATCGTCGCCACCGCGGTCGACGCCTTCGGCCGCATCGACATCCTGGTCAACAACGCCGGCATCGTCCGGGACCGCACGCTGGTCAAGATGAGCGAGGACGACTTCGACGCGGTGATCGCCACCCATCTGAAGGGCGCGTTCAACTGCACCCGC
>JBEKRV010000011.1:0-87824 GCA_049517675.1 Acidimicrobiales bacterium | reverse complement strand
GCAGGATTGGACTGACGATGGAACATGGCTGGCTCCTTCTGTATGTGGCACCGCCGATACGGTGACCCACGCGGGATCAACCTTTGCTGAACGGCGCCAGCCGTTCCATCGTCACTGAGGACGACGGATCGGGTTCGGGGGCGGGCCACCCGGCCCCGGGTGCGGTGCGTGACGCCCGTGTGACGCTCCGGGCCCATGGCGCGTGCGCGGGGCGGGCCCACGGTACCGTGCAGGTAATGGACAAGCGGATCTACGGCTTGGAGAACGAGTACGGGGTGACCTGCACCCTGCGCGGTCAGCGTCGGCTCAGCCCCGACGAGGTCGCCCGCTACCTCTTCCGTCGGGTGGTGAGCTGGGGTCGCTCGTCCAACGTGTTCCTGGAGAACGGTGCCCGGCTGTACCTCGACGTCGGCAGCCATCCCGAGTACGCCACTCCGGAGTGCGACGACATCGCCGAACTGGTGGCCCACGACAAGGCGGGGGAGTGGATCCTCGCCTCGCTGGTCGAGGGGGCGGAGACCCGGATGCGCGAGGAGGGCATCCGCGGGGACATCTACCTGTTCAAGAACAACACCGACTCGGCGGGCAACTCGTACGGCTGCCACGAGAACTACCTGACCAGCCGCCGGGACGACTTCGCCCACTACACCGAGGTGCTGATCCCGTTCCTCGTCACCAGGCAGTCCTTCGCCGGGGCGGGCAAGGTCCTGCAGACGGCGCGGGGCGCGGTCTACTGCCTGAGCCAGCGGGCCGAGCACATCTGGGAGGGGGTGTCGTCCGCCACCACCAGGAGCCGGCCCATCATCAACACCCGCGACGAGCCCCACGCCGACGCCGAGAAGTTCCGTCGGCTCCATGTGATCGTCGGCGACTCCAACATGAGCGAGTACGCCACGTTCCTCAAGATCGGGGCCACCAGCATCGTGCTGCGGATGCTCGAGGACCCCTCGACGGTCATGCGCGACCTCACGCTCGAGAACCCGATCCGGGCCATCCGCGAGATCAGCCACGACATCACCTGCCGGCGACCGGTGCGACTGGCGAACGGCCGCGAGATGAGCGCCCTCGACATCCAGGGGGAGTACCTCCAGCGGGCCATCCGCTTCCGCGACCGTCACGGGCTGTCGCTCCAGGAGGACCGGGCCCTCGGCATGTGGGAGCACTGCCTGAAGGGGCTGGAGGCCGACCCGCTGTCCCTGCACCGGGAGTGCGACTGGGTGGCCAAGTACCGGTTGATCGAGGGATACCGCGACCGGCACTCGCTTCCGCTGCACAGCCCGACGGTCGCCCTGTTGGACCTGCAGTACCACGACGTGGACCGCACCCGGGGCCTCTACTACCGGTTGCAGCGCCACGACCAGGTCGACCGGGTGTGCCGGGACGCCGACATCACCGAGGCCATGACCACGCCACCGCAGACCACGAGGGCCCGTCTCCGGGGCGAGTTCGTCAGGCGGGCGAAGGAGAAGCGCCGTGACTTCACGGTGGACTGGGTCCACCTCAAGCTCAACGACCAGGCCCAGCGGACCGTGCTGTTGAAGGACCCGTTCAAGTCGAGGGACGAACGGGTGGAAAAGCTGATCGCGGGCCTGTGAGCGGTGTCGCGAGGTGCGCGGGAACCGTCGTCGGCGTGGGCTAGCGTCGTCTCACTGTGTCCACCGAACCCTCAGATGCGTCGACCGGCGGCGGCCCGACCCCGACGGGGGTTCCCGAGGGCTCCCTCTTCGGATCCGGCGGCGTGACCACGGCCGAACCGGAGGGCGCGGATTCGGAGGGGGGCCTGACCGAGGGACCGTCGAAGGGCGGCGGCTACCGGTGGGTGATCGAGTGGGCCATCATCCTGATGGCGGTGCTGGTGTGCACGGTCCTGCTGCGGACCTACGTGATCCAGTCGTTCTTCATCCCGTCGCCGTCCATGGTCCCGACCCTGCAGGTCGGCGACCGCATCATGGTCGACAAGCTGAGCTACGACCTCCACGCGGTCCACCGCGGCGACATCATCGTCTTCAAGCGCCCCCCGCTCGAGGCGCAGGACTATCCGGATCTGGTCAAGCGAGTCGTCGGCCTGCCGGGGGAGACCATCTCCACCAACGACGGGCACGTCTACATCGACTGCAGGAACCAGGACTACGCGGCGTGCAAGCCGCTGTCGGAGCCGTGGCTGCCGCCGGGGCCGCAGAGCTACACCGCGTCGCTGCCCGACGACCAGTACCCGCAGTTCAACATGCCGGGCCCGGTCAAGATCCCGTCGGGCGACTACTACGTCATGGGCGACAACCGCACCGACTCCGAGGACAGCCGGTTCTTCGGACCGATCCCCCGGTCCCTGATCGTCGGGCGGGCGGTGGCCGTGGTGTGGCCGCTGAGCCAGGCCAAGGGGCTGTAGGCGACCCACGGCGGGGCCACGGGAGCCGCCCCCGGCACGCCGCCGGACCGCCGGCGCCGGTACAGTGGTCAGGTGACGATCCTCAGCCCGGCCAAGCTCCTGGTGGTCCTGTTCGTCGCCATCGTCGTCCTCGGACCGGACAAGCTGCCCAAGGTGGCACGGCAGATCGGGGCCCTGTGGGGCGATTTCCGGCGCCTGCGCGACCGGCTCGAGAACGACGTCCGGGGGACCTTCCCCGACCTCCCGTCGACCGACCGGATCACCCAGGCGGTGCGCTCGCCGATCACGTTCCTCGACTCGCTGGCCGACTCCCACGCCGCCGAGAACGTCGCGACGCCCCCTGCCACGGCCGACGCCAGGCCACCCGACGCCGAAGGCGACGGGGTCCAGGTGTCGGGGACCACCAACCGGCCCTCGGGGGACGTCCGCGCCGACGAGGAGGCCTCGATCCCCGGGATCGTCATCAGCGACCCCCAGGGGACCGTGCACCGGGTGAGGGCCAACGGACGGGTCGTGCCGGACGACCCGTCGATGAATTGACGGGCATGCCCACGCGTCGACCGGGTGCCGTGGGCGAAGGGGCGTAACGATGGCGCTGTCGTTGAAGCGACGGACCGAGAAGCCGCGTCCGGACGCGATGACCCTGGTCGAGCACCTGACCGAGCTCCGGCGACGGGTCATCGTCTCGGCCGTAGCGTTCGTGGTCATGGCGACCGTCGCCTTCCTCGCCTACAACTGGATCCTCGCCCTCTTGAAGCGCCCCTACTGCGACGTGGCGCCGACCCACTGCGGGTTCTACGTCACCGGTCCGCTCGACGGACTGGCACTGCGGGTCAAGCTCGCCGCCTACGGGGGGATCTTCCTGGCGTCGCCGGTCTGGCTGTGGGAGGTCTGGAGGTTCATCACCCCCGGGCTGAACCCGAAGGAGAAGAAGTACGCCGTCCCCTTCGTGGTGGCCACCATCGCCCTGTTCACCCTGGGTGCGGTCGTCGCCTTCGTGATCTTCCCGCACGCGTTGCAGTGGCTCGACTCCATCGGCGGGCCGTCGCTCACCCAGATCCTCGACCCCAACAAGTACCTCAGCCTCATCGTGCTCCTGATGGTGGCGTTCGGGATCACCTTCGAGTTCCCGGTGGTGCTGGTCTCACTCGAGCTGGCCGGTGTGGTGACGCCCCGCCAGCTGTCGTCGTGGCGGCGGTGGGCCATCGTCAGCATCGTCGTCCTGGCCGGCGTCATCACGCCGAGCTCGGATCCGTTCTCGATGATGGCCATGGCCATCCCCCTCTACCTCTTCTACGAGCTCTCGATCGTCGTCGGCAAGATCGTCCTGCGATGACCCCCGATCGACCCGCCGCCCGGGCGGCGGGCGAGGGGTCGAGGGAGCGGTTCGAACGCGAGGTCGGGTTCCGCCTCGACGCGTTCCAGCTCCGGGCCATGGACGCGATCGACCGCGGCGAGTCGGTGCTGGTCAGTGCGCCGACCGGGTCGGGCAAGACCCTCGTCGCCGACTACGCGGTGTCCCGTGCCCTCGACGGCGGGGGCAAGGCGTTCTACACGACACCGATCAAGGCCCTGTCCAACCAGAAGTTCGCCGAGCTGGCCGGCCGTTACGGTGCCCACCGGGTGGGACTGCTCACCGGGGACGTGTCCCACCAGCCCCGGGCGCCGGTCGTGGTCATGACCACCGAGGTTCTCCGGAACATGCTCTTCGCCCGGTCGTCCCTGCTCGACGACCTCCACGTCGTCGTGCTCGACGAGGTGCACTACCTCCAGGACCCCTACCGGGGCTCGGTGTGGGAGGAGGTGCTGGTCCTCACCCCACCGGGGGTGGCCTTCGTCAGCCTCTCGGCGACGGTCAACAACGCCCGGGACTTCGGGCGGTGGCTCACCTCGGTCCGCGGGCCGACCCGGGTGGTGGTCGAGACCCACCGTCCGGTCACCCTCCACCACCACTACGCCGTGGCCGAGCGGGGCCGCGACGGGATCACGGTGCTGCCCCTCCTGCGCAACGGGGCGGCAAACCCGGACGGGCTCCGCCTGGACGACCGGCGGAGGCGCTCCTCCCACCAGCGCTTCCGGGTGCCGCGGCGGACCGAGGTGGTCGAGTACCTGGAATCGGCCGGGATGCTGCCCGCCATCACGTTCATCTTCTCGCGGGCGGCCTGTGACGACGCCACCCGCCAGTGCGTCCAGGACGGGGTCCGGCTCACGACCGACGACGAACGGGCCCGCATCCGTACCCTGGTCGAGGCCGCCGTCGAACGCCTCACCGACGACGACCTCCGGACCCTCGGCTACGGCCCGTGGTCGTCCGCCCTCGAGGCCGGGGTGGCGCCCCACCACGCCGGACTGGTTCCCGCCTTCCGCCAGGCCGTGGAGCAGTGCTTCTCCGAGGGTCTGCTGAAGGTGGTGTTCGCCACCGAGACGCTGGCACTCGGCATCAACATGCCCGCCCGCACCGTCGTGGTGGAGCGGTTCGCCAAGTTCCGCGGCTCGGACACGTCGGCCCTCACCTCGGGCGAGTACCAGCAACTGACCGGCAGGGCCGGACGCCGGGGCATCGACACCGTGGGCCACGCCTTCGTCCTGTGGAACCAGGCCGCGACCTTCGGCCTGGTGGCCCGTACCGCGGTCGCCCCCCCGCCCGACCTGGTGTCCTCGTTCCACCCGACCTACAACCTGGCCGTCAACCTGGTCCGTCGGTGGACGAGGGACGAGGCCCACAGCCTCCTGGAGTCCTCCTACGGGCAGTGGCAGGCCCCGGCCGGGTCGGAGTCGCTCGTGGCCCAGCTCGACCGGCGCCTGGCCATCCTGGACGACCGGGGCTTCCTCGAGGGGTGGAGCCTCACCGAGGCCGGACTGTCGTTGGCGGCGATCTACCACGAGTCCGACCTCCTGGTGGCGGAGGTGCTCCGCGGCGGGGTGCTCGACGGCCTGGAGCCGGCCCACCTGGCCGGCGTGGCCTCCGCACTCACCTTCGAGGCCCGCCGCACCGGCGACGAACCTCCTCTGCCCCGCCAGGCACCGGTGGTCGAGCGGCTGGCGATGGTCGACGCGCTCGCCGCCGGTCTACGTTCCGACGAGCGCCGGGTGGGCCTGCGCCGGACCCGGCGGCCCGACAGCGGCCTGGCCCGGGCCGTCGTGGCCTGGGCCTCCGGGGGGACCCTCGACGCCGTGCTCCGGGACGCCGAGGTGGCTCCCGGCGACTTCGTGCGCAACGTCCGCCAGATCATCGACCTGGTGCGCCAGATCGGCCAGGTGGCCGAGGTGCCGGGGACCCGGGACAGCGCCGAACTGGCCGTCGCGCTGCTCCGCCGTGGCGTCGTCGGGGCCGACGACCCCGCCGCCCTGGGGTCCGCGCCTGGCGACCCGTCCCCGTCCTAGTGTCAGACAGGCATGTTCCCCTACGCCGTGGAATCGTTCAGTGCCGAGGAGACCGACATCCTGCGGCGGTACGTCACCAATCTCGACCGTCCGGTCTTCGCGCTCGTCAACCTGCCCGAGGTGGTCAAGGGGGCCCTGTTCGCCCGGTACTCGCGGTCCCACAAGAGCCTGCGCCGGCTGTTCCTCGACGAGTTCGTGGGCGAGCTCGACATCAGCGGTGACGCCAGCGTGGACGCCACGGTCGGGCTCCGGCGGGCCGAGGACCTCTACGAGAAGGTCTTCTTCGAGTACGGGGACGACTCGGTGGCCCAGCTCGGCGGCGTGCACCTCGCCTGCGAACAGGCGTCCAACGTCCTGACCAAGGTGCTCGAGTGGGGGCGGCTCATGGCCTACCTCGAGCAGTCGACCCGCTACATCGCGTACAACCAGCGGCTCTCGACCGGGCACTACCGCTACTTCCGCGACCCGGGCCTGCTCGACTCGCCGCTCGGAGCCCGGTACGTCGGCGACATGGACCGGATGTTCGACACCTACGGCGAGCTGCTCGAGGAGAGCCAGGCGTGGCTGGCGGCCCGCCACCCGCGCCGGCCCGGGGACTCGGACTTCGTGCACCGACAGGCCGTCCGGGCCAAGGGGCTCGACGCCCTGCGGGGCCTGCTCCCCGCCGGTTCACTGTCGAACGTCGGCATCTACGGCACGGGTCAGTCCTACGAGATGCTCCTGGTCCGGATGCGGTCCCACCCGCTTCCCGAGGCCCGGGTGTACGCCGACATGATGCTCACCGAGCTCCGCAAGGTGATCCCCTCGTTCCTCCAGCGGGTCGACCGGGACGACCGGGGAGGTGCATGGGGTGCGTACCTGACCGCCACCCGGCGCGACACCGAGCGGATGGTGGAGGAGCTCTTCCCCGATCTGGTGGCCCCGGGGACCGACCACGTGGGCGGCCCGTCCGGGCAAGCGACGGTCGAGCTGCTCGACTTCGACCCGGAAGGCGAGGACAAGGTGATCGCCGCCATCTGCGCACCCCGCACGACCCGTCCCGAGGCCGAGGTCCTGGACCGGGTCCGCCTCCTCGGGGCGGAGGAGAAGCGGTCGCTGCTCGCCGCCTACGTGGGGGAGCGGACCAACCGGCGCCACCGTCCGGGGCGCGCGTTCGAGCGGACCGACTACCGCTTCGACGTCGTCACCGACTACGGCGCCTTCCGTGACCTGCAGCGCCACCGGATCCTGACCATCGAGTGGCAGGCCCTCGGCTCCGCGCTGGGCTACGACGTGCCCGAGGTGGTGGCCGATGCCGGGCTCGCCGACCGGTACGTGACCTCCCTGGAGCGCTCACGCGAGCTCCACGAGGCGCTGGTGCCGACCTTCCCGGACCAGGCGCCCTACGCCGTCGCGCTGGCCTACCGGATCAGGTACACCATGCAGATGAACGCGCGCGAGGCGATGCACCTCCTCGAGCTGCGGTCCGGTCCCCAGGGTCACCCGAGCTACCGGTGGGTGGCCCAGGAGATGCACCGACAGATCGCCGACCGGGCCGGTCACCGACTGCTCGCCGAAGCCATGTCGCACGTCGACTACGGCGTCGAGGACCTCGAACGGCTCGAGTCGGAGCGACGCGCCGAACGGCGTAGAAACTCGGTCACCGCGGGGACAAAACATCCAACGCCCTGAACTGGGAAGTTCTGAAGAGTCCCAGGTCGCAAGGTAGTAAAGGCATTTGACGAGGTACCCGCCGTGTGACGTACAGTGCGGCCAGTCCCAGTCGCCCCGAGGGTCGCCCGCAGTGGTTTCGGCCACTCGTGCAGTCCGAGGGGGGGATGCTGTGAGAGGCGGAGGAAGGCCCAAGGGGTCGAGTAGAAAACACCTCCCCGAGACCGTCGGCGGAAGCCGGGGGTAACGGGGGAGTGGTGCCAAAGATCCCTTGGGCCCTACCGCCTGGTCCCCACGACGTGCGGTAGCGGGCATGCAGGGCGCGCGGCGGCGCGCTGACCGTCCACGGACGGGCGGAGAGGTCCCCGACGGCGACCGGTGGTCGGGCCGCCCGGTCGCAGGCCCCATCCGACGGACCGGCGGTTGCCGATCCGCACCAGGTGGTGCGGGCCTCATGCACCACACCCGTTGCGATTCCTGGCATGATCCCCACGCAACGGTGGCATGGGACGCGGCCCCAGCGGGCACGGGTCCCGTGCCGCACGTGACGAATGAACGGAAGGCCGGACCGTCTATGCTCCCGGCCAACTCATCACCGAAAGACCGATATGGCAGAAGACATCGACGAAGTTGAAGGACCGGACGAGCTGATCGAGGAGGACCTCGAGGAGCTCGCCGATGACGACGATCTGATCGTGGACGACGCGCTGGTGCTGGACGTCGACGACGATGACGACGTCGTGGCCGTCATCGACGTGGAGGAGGAAGAGGAGCCGGACGTCCCCGCCGGCACCGCCAAGGCCGTCGCCAAGGCGGCCGGCGAGGAGGCCGACGACGACGAGGAGGAGGAGCCGGACGACGAGGACGTCGAGGCGAGCCTGGACACCATCCTGAAGGAACGACTGGTCGTCGAGGAGGTCGAGGACGACGAGGAGTCGCCGGAGCCCGAGGACCGCACCGGCGGCGACGTGGAGCGGGTGCTGCCCAAGCAGCCGGGCGAATTCGTCTGCCGATCGTGCTTCCTGGTGAAGCACGCCAACCAACTCGCGGACAAGAAGAAGATGCTCTGCCGCGACTGTGTCTGATCCGAGACGAGCATGACCGACCCCACCGACGATCACAGCACCGGACAGCCGTTGAGTGAGCGCCTCCTCGACCTCTTCGTCTTCCTGCCCACGGGGCTGGCGGTCGCCGTGGCCGAGGAGCTGCCGCGACTGGCGGAGCGGGGCAGGGAGCGTCTCGGCGTACGGGTGGACTCGGCGCGAGCCGTGGGCAAGCTGGTCGTCGACGTGGGTGGCCACGAGCTGAAGAAGCGCTCGGCCGGGGTCCGGCGTCCCCCGGCACCACCGGCACCACCGGCACCGACCCGGGACACCGGGTCGGGCACGACGTCGTCCGCCCGTCCCCGCCTCCGCACCATCCCCCGTTCGCCCGCGACCGGGGCCCAGCCCGTCCGGACGGATCCGACGGTTGCGGCGGCTCCGACGGCTGCGGTCACGCCGGTACCGTCGGCCGCGGTCAACGGCCACGTGCCCGAGGTGTCGACACTCGCCATCCCCGGGTTCGACACGCTCTCCGCCTCCCAGGTGGTCCAACGGCTGGACGGGTTGAGCCGGTCCGAGCTGGTGTCGGTCCGGGCCTACGAGACCTCGACCCGGGGGCGGCGGACGATCCTGAGCCGGGTCGACCAGCTGCTGGACGAGCGGTCCTGAGCCCGAACGCCGACGACCGGCGCTCCGGGGCCCCGGTGGAGCAGGTGCGCGTGGCCTCCGACCACGACCTGGATCGCCTGGTCGAGCTGACCGAGGCCTTCCATGCCGAACGGGGCGACCGGCGGGGAGCCGGCCTCACCCACCCGAACGACGCGGGCGGAAGCCCTCCGGAGACGACCAACGGCTCGGTGTCCCGCTACGTCGCCGAGCCCGATCGGACCGCGCTGGTGGGCACCCTCGAGGGATGGGTGGCCGGTGCGGCCCTCTGCCGGGTCGACACCACGGACGGGGAGCGGCGGGGCGTGCTCGACGTCTGCTTCGTCGAGCCCGGCGCCCGCGAGGTGGGGCTCGGTCAGCTGCTGCTCGAACGGTCGATCGGGTGGTTCCGCGGGCAGGGCTGTACCGGGGTCGACGGATCGGCCCTCCCCGGCGACCGGGGGGCGAAGCAGTTCTACGAGTCGGCCGGATTCAAGGCCCGACTGCTCGTGATGCACCTGTCCCTCGACTGACGGGCCCTGGGGGCCACGGGCGGGGGCCTAGGAGGCGCGACGGCCGGCCGGACGGGCCGGTACGGGACGACGGGGCCCCGGGGGCGGAGGGATGGGGATCCCCATCAACCGGGCCAGCTCGGGCACGTGGCCGGCGGCCTTGCGGGCCTCGGACAGGACGGCCTCGTCCGCTCCCACCGGAAGTCCGGCGGGCTTCACCGTCCGCCGTACCGGGCACTCGACGACCACCTCGAGGAGGGCGAGCCACGCCTCCGGCGACAGGTCCGACGTCATGGCCTGCCCGGCCGCGTCGGCCAGCCGGACCGCCAACTCGGCCGACAGCCGGGCGGAGGGCTCGGGCGGCCGGATGGAGGCGCGCACCGCGTCCAGCACCCGTCCCTCGTCGAGCGAGGTGGTGATCCGCTCCACCCACCGTTCGCGCAGTGCGGTGATCCGTTCGTTGAGGCTGGTACGCAGCGACGTGACCATCTCGGACCCCTCGTCGTCGAGGGTGACCGTCGAAGCGGAGGCCACGATCGACCGCAGCTCGCGCAGCGGTGTGTCCTTGCCCGAGTTGCGGGCGACGGAGGCCCGGTCCTTCCAGGTGGCCAGGTTGATGACCGGACGGAGCTCCTCGGCCATGGCCATCAGGGGCGCCTCGGTCACCTCGGGTCGTCCCTCGGCCCGGGCCCGGGCGTTCTGTTCCTGGATGGCCTGGCGCACCGACGGGATGCCCCCTCGCAGCAGCTGCTCGGCCACCGGGAGCTGCTCGGGTCGGAGTTCGGCCAGAGCGGCGTTGCGGTAGACGGTCGACGTGGCCGGACGACGGTCGCCGCGGTCGCGCCCTGCGCCCTCACGACCACCGGGACGGGTCGGACCGGGACGACGTGCGCCGCCCGGTGCCCCACCCTCGCCGGTGGTGGCACCGTCGCGGGGCCGCCCCTCGCCACGTGGCGGCCGGGCGCCCTCGCCGCGCGGGGCGCGATCGCCGTCGGAACGGGAGGGGCGACCACCTTCGGTCCGCGGCCCGCGGCCCGACGGCCGACGGGAGCCGTCCCGGTCGCCGTCGCCGTAGTCGTCACGGCGCCGCTTGCCCTTTCCGGCGAGCACCACATTGACGTCGGGACCCTTCTGGGGGGTGCCGAGGACCTCGATCCGCTCGATCGGCTTGGGTTCGGTCTTGCCCTTCGGCGCGAGGAGCGCGGTGACCGTCGTACCGTCCAGGCTCATCTCGACTTCGGCCCTCAGCACGCTCCCCACCGTGGTGCCCGGGGGGACCAGCTCCGCCGACACCGTCCCGCGGGGGAGCTTGGCTCCGGCGGCACGCCACGTCCAGGTGGATTCGTCCGACTGACTGGTGAGTTCGACTTCGATGCGATGGCCCATACCGGGCGACAGGCTACTGCCGAAGCCACCCCCTCGCGGACGGAGGCGCCGTCCGGGGCCCCCGCACTGCCGTGCCGCCGGCCGGTCGGCCGGGTTCTCCCTGCTCGTGCCCTTGACGTCCGACGGCACGGCGGACGGGAGGCACCCTACGATGCGGGCGATGGACTCTCGTGATCCCGAGCACGTCGTGGACCCGGAGCCGGTGGCGCCGCCGGCCGATCCGGCGTTCGTCGCGCGGCTGTCGGCCGTCCGTCCGGAACCGGACCCCGACGGCCGGGCACCGACACCCGGCGATCTCGACGTGATCCTGGCAACGGCGACGTCGGTACCGGACCACGGCGATCTCCGGCCCTGGCGGTTCGCCGTCTGCACCGGCGAGGGCCGGGACCGCTTCGCCGCCGCTCTGGTCGCCGGCCTCCACGAAGCGCGGGGGACCGATCTTCCCGACGCGGTGGTGGCCAAGATGCGCAGCAAGGCCTACGCGGCGCCCTGCTCGGTCGTGCTCATCGCCTCTCCCGACCGGTCGTCCAACGTCGAGGTGTGGGAGCAGGTGGCGTCCGCCTCGTGCACCGGCTTCGCAGTGGTGCTGGCCGCCACCGGACTCGGCTACGGCGCGGTGTGGAAGAGCGCAGGCGTGCTCGGGACCGCTCCGCCCCGTGCGTTCTTCGGCTGCGGTCCCGACGAGTCCCTGCTCGGGTGGGTCAACATCGGCACACCGGCTCCGCTCGGACGGAAGAGACGCAGGGTGTCCGACGACGATCCGCTCGAGGGGCGGGTGCTCCGCCTCGACCGTTGAGCCGAGGGTGAGGACCGACCCACTACCAGCCGAAGCGGGCCATCGGCGGTCCGGTCTACCAGCCGAAGCGGGCCATCGGCGGTCCGATCTACCAGCCGAAGCGGGCCATCGGCGGTCCGATGCCGGCGTCGTCGGCGCAGGCGCCGCACAGGTCCATCCGGCGGGCACCGGGCCGGTCGGATGCAGCTACCCGGCGCCAGCCGTAGCGTCGGGCCTCCTCGAGGCAGGCCGACTCGCTCCACCGGGGCGACGTGCGCGACCCGCACTTCCCGCACGTGCGGTAGAAGATGCCGTCGTCGTCGTAGAGGTCCTCGAAGGAGAACTCGTCGGGGTCGTAGTCCATGGGTGCGGCTCCACTCCGAGATTACCGGGACCCACGGCGTTTGCGGGTACGGCTCCGACCGGGCAGACCGATGGCCGGGCACCGCCCCCTATCCTCGACTCCGTCAGCCGATCCGGACCCCCACGAGGTCGCAAGGAGGCCCCATGCCCGACATGAACGAGTTCAACGCCCAGGTGATCGACGAGTTCCGCGCCAACGGAGGGAAGGTCGGTGGCCCGTTCGCCGGGGCGACGATCGTGATCTTGACCACGACCGGCGCCAGGTCCGGCGAGCCGCGGACCAACCCCGTGGTGTGCCGCACCGAGGGCGACGCGATCTACGTGTTCGCCTCCAAGGCGGGCGCACCGACCAACCCGGACTGGTTCCACAATCTGGTGGCCCACCCGGTGGTCACGGTCGAGCTCGGCACCGACACGTTCGAGGCCCGGGCCGTGGTGGCCGAGGGCGACGAGCGCGACCGCGTCTACGCGGCCCAGGCCGCAGATTTCGCCAACTTCGCGGAGTACCAGGCGGCCACCGACCGGGTGATCCCCGTGGTCCGCCTGGACCGGATCTGAACGGGACCTCCCCGGCCATCACCCCGCCGCCCGGGCCCCACGGCCTACCGTCGGGGGATGACGAGCGCGTCGGAGACCGATCGGTGCGGCTGGTGCCACCGCCCACTGGCCCGACGGGCCGGCCCCGGACGACCGCGCCGGTTCTGCAGCGCCTCCCACCGCCAGCGGGCCTACGAGGCCCGCCGCCGGGCCGACGAGCTCCATGTGCCCGAGGACCAGTGCATCGTGACCGTCTCCGACCTCGGGCGTCTGCACGACCGCCTGTACCGTCTCGAGGCCGCGGTCGACGATGTCCGGGCGGACCTGTCGACCACGAGCGGGCCCGACGCCTACCGACAGGCGTTCGACCACCTGATGGACGCCGTGGGGGACCTCATCGGGACGGTGGTGGAGCCGGTGCGGACCTGATCGGCCCGGTCCCGCCGGTACCCCGCACCCGGAGCGTGGTGGTGCGGACGGTAGCCTCCTCCGGATGACGGTGAGACAGGGTGAGCGATCGGTCCTCGCCCTCGTCGCCGTGTGCATCGGATGGCTGATCGTCGGCGTCCTGGGCTCGGTCGTCCTCGCCCGGATGATCGCCTGGGACGAGTGGCGGCTGTTCGCCGACGTGGACGCCGCGGTCGAGGTGCTCTACCTCCCCGCGTGGTTGGTGCTGGTGGGCGCACTGGTGGGGAAGCGGTGGTGGATGGCCGCAGCCGCCGCCGCCATCTGCATCGCCCAGGTGGTCTACGTCGTGCCCGAGCTCGCCGCGGCGACACCGGTGCCCGCCGCCGCCCGGTCGGAGCCGGGCATCCGCCTGTTCGACGCGAACGTGCAGCTCGACAACATGTCCATGGCCGGCTACATCCCACAGTTGCGGAGCTACCGGCCCGACGTGCTCACGCTGGAGGAGACACGTGTGGAGGACTTCACACAGCTCGCCCGGGCCGGTGTTCTCGACGACCTGCCCTACCGTTTCACCGTGCCCTGCTGCGGGTCGCGGGGATTCATCGTGGCCAGCCGGTATCCCCTCGGACGCCCCACGGTGTACTTCGTCGAGGGACTGGCCTATCTCATCCGCTTCAGTCTCGCCCTCCCGGGCCGGACCGTCCCCTTCTGGGTCGTGCACACCACCGCGCCGGTCAACCCGAACTGGAACGCATGGAACCTGGAGCTCGACGGTGTGCTCGCCCAGCTGCAGCGGTTCCGTCCCCGGACGCTCCTGATGGTCGGTGACTTCAACGCCAGTTGGGGGAACCGGGGGTTCCGGGCCATCCTGGCGACGGGGCTGACCGACGCCGCAGCCGCCCGGGGGAAGCCGTTCGACTTCACCTGGTCCCAGGAGCTGCCCCTCCTCCCGCCGCTGATCAGGATCGACCACGTGTTGACGGCCGGCGACCTCACCGTCACCTCGATCACCACCCATCCGGGACCCGGCAGCGAACACCGGGACATCACCGCCACCGTCGCCTTCGGGGGTGGTCCGAGGTCGGCCTGACCGGATCGATCGCCCGGCCGGTGGTCCGCAGCTTCGGGGAGACCGGGGAGGAGGTGCCTCAGTCGGCGAGATACCCGGCCTCGTTCCCGTCGAGCCACGACTGCAGGTCGGCCACGGCGCCCACCTCGATCTCGCGGTCCTCCGCGGGGAGATACAGCTGGATCCGACCCTGGACCACCGATGCGGACAGCACGACCTCACCCCCCGGGTCGAGGCACCAGGACGGGCTTCCCCCCGGAGTCGTCGACGGTTCGAGGTGCCAGCCGTGCCGGTCGCCGAGTGCGCGGCCGAGCGCTGCGAAGAGTTCGTCGTCGTGGGACAGCATCGGCCCTCCATGGCGCTGGGCCACCATGGTGCCACCCCGCACGGCGGACCGATAGATTCGCCTGCGGAGAACGGAAGGAAGTGCGCGACGTGGCAAGGCTCCCGCAGTTCTATGGAGGCACCGGCGTCCCCCTGGTCGTCGACGCGGACCCCAAGGGGCCGGCGGTCGCCTGGCGTTCGCAGCGCGCCCGCACGCGGGCCTGGCTCGACTCCCTGGTGGACACGGAGTGGGACGGGCCCACCCGGTGCGAGTCCTGGGACACGTCCGAGCTCGTCCGGCACATGACGTCGGCGAGCCAGTTCCTGGGCTACACGCTCCGACAGGCGATCGAGGACGACCCGACGACCCTGCTGCAGGGCATGGACACCCGGACGACGGTTGCAGACGCCGCCGCCATGCTCGGTGAGTTGGAGCCCGGCACGGCCCGGGTGCTGCTCGCGTCCACCGATGCGGCGGTGGACTCGGCGCTGACCGCTCTCGACGATGCGGGCTGGTCGGCGATCGCCGAAGCGCCCCCCGGCCACATGCCGGCCGACCTGGTGCTGAGCCACTTCCTGTTCGATTCGTGGGTCCACGAGTACGACCTCCTCGTGCCCCGGGGGGAGCAACCGGTGGTCGAGGACCTCGAGTCCGAGGTCGTGCTCCGGTACCTCGTCGGCCTCGCTTCCGTGACGTCGGGATCGGTCACGGCGCTCGAGCTGCGGGCGACCGAGCCCGAGCTGCTGATCGGCGTCACGGCGGGCGAAGGAGCGACCACGGTGACCGTCGGTGCGGCGCATCCCGGGGCCGCGGTCATCGAGGGTCGGGTCGCCGACATCGTCGACCGGACCTCCGGCCGCGAGGCCGGACCGGTCGGGGGCGACCCGGCGGGACTGTCCGTGCTGGACGAGTTCTCGCTCCTCCTGGCGACCTGAGCCGCGCGACCGACCATCCCGGCGGCGGCCCCCAGTCGGGGCATCAGTCGTCGCCGTCACCCGGGTCCGTGGGCGATCGCGATGGGCCGAACCGGGCAGACCGCCGGCGGGGGAGCGCAGAGGTGGGTGCCGAACCCCTCCGCACAGGTGCCATGATCTCGTTGGGACAGGGCAGACGAGAAGGTGGAGCGTGATGGGCGATACGCAGTCCGGACAGGGCGTGTCGGCTGAGGGTGCGACAGGCAATGGTCCGGCCGGGTGGTTGCGCCGGACCTGGAGCTCGAGCAGGGGTCGTCGGATGCTCCTCATGGCGACGGGACTCGTCGTCGTGATCGTGCTCGTCTGCATCGCCGTGGTGATGTTCGGATCGCTCTCGGGCGAATCACAGTCCTACCGGGACGGGTATTCGGTGGGGGGGAACGTGTTCACCGCGGACGGTGCAGGTGTCAGCCCCCGACAGGCCTGCACGGCGGCGGCGTTCCGGGAGCCGAAGCTCGGTGGAAAGCCGGCACAGGACGAGTCGTCCCAGTGGATCCAGGGATGCGTCGACTCGTTCGAGAACGCCCAGTCCGACAACTAGCGATCGGGTCGTGCACCGAGCACGACGGACGTCCCCGGGGCGACTACTCCCTCCGGAGAACCGCTCCCACGCCGACCTTCGGGTCATGCCCACCGGTGGGCCATGACGCGCCTAAATCCATCACAGTGATGTAAATGACCGGTTGTGCGGGGTGCGGGGTGTTGTAAGCCGATCAGACCGACGGGCTCCCGTCCGGCCCTTCGTCCTCGGACCAGGGGGTGCCACGGAGGCTGGCGTCGCGGAAGTTCGGCAGGAACTGACCATGTACGACAGGTCGGTATTCGAATCGGAATTCGGACCCCGGATCCCAGAGGAAGGTCGACGACCTACTGGCTCGCCGACCCGGTCGGCGTCGGCGTGGCCGGTCCTCGGGGCGAACTCGGCATCGCCGTCCCCGGGACCCCGTTGCCGAGCGCCACACCCTTACCGCCGATAATGTATATTATGTCAGGTACCGCAGGAGGGCCGATGGTGTAGATGGTGGGCCCGGCACGGCGTCCCCCGGTGGTTCTGGTGGCCCGCTCAGCCCGGGTGGAGCTGTTCGAGCCCGGACGATCGGACCCGATCAGGAGTGACGCCCCAGGTGGTCGCCAGTTGCTCCACCGACATGCCGTCGTCGAGTGCCATGCCGATGATCAGTTTGCGGACCCGGTGCCTGGACTCGAACAGCCCGGACACGGCGATGTCGGTGGCGACGATGGCCTCGTGGATCGGCAGCCCGGTGAGGATCTCGGTCATCCGGACGTGCTCCGTGAGCTTCGCCAGTCCATCCCGCATGAGCTGCTCGTTCGCCTCGAGCTGGGCGCGCAGCTGCCGGTTCCGCTCGAGGTGGGCGTTGACTTCGGCAATCAACTCGGCGGGACGGTGAGGCACCTCGACACCCTAGCGGGCGACAGGGGCGAGACTGAACCACCGCTCAGGTGGCGATTCCCACGATCGGTTTGTTGAGAACGATGTTGCCGGCGGATCCGACGAATACCGTGCTCCCGTAGTTGAAGATCCCGCCGTCGGAAGCCACCAACCAGTATCCCGTCCCGTTGAAATTGGCCGACATACCGACGATGGGCTTGTTGAGAACGATGTTGCCGGCGGATCCGTAGAACTTGGACGTCCCGAAGGAGAAGATGCCTCCATCGGAGGCGACCATCCAGTACCCGCCCCCGTTCGGATTGGCCGCCATCCCCACGATGGGCTTGTTGAGGACGATGTTCCCGGTCGATCCGTAGAACTGGGCGTCCCCGTAGGAGAACACACCCCCGTCAGATGCGACGAGCCAGTACCCTCCCCCGTCCGGGGTGGCGGCCATGCCGACGATCGGTTTGTTGAGGACGATGTTCCCCGCCGACCCGTAGAACTGGGCGTCCCCGAACGAGAAGATGCCTCCGTCGGACGCAACGAGCCAGTAGCCCCTCCCGTCCGGGGTGGCGGCCATGCCCACGATCGGTTTGTTGAGGACGATGTTCCCGGTCGACCCGTAGAAGCCGGCCGTGCCGAAGGCGAAGATGCCGCCGTCGGAGGCCACGAGCCAGTAGCCGCCACGGTCGGGCGTGACGCCCATGCCGACGATGGGCTTGTTGAGGACGAGGTTCCCGGTCGACCCGTAGAAGCCGGCGTCACCGAAGGCGAAGATGCCGCCGTCCGAGGCGGTCAGCCAGTAGCCGGGGACGCTCGACACGGCCTGCCCGTTCGAGATGCAGACGAGGTTGTACTTGGCCTCCCAGATGAGCTTCAACGACACGGTCGTCGGAGTGGAGGTCAACCCGTTGAGGGTGATCACGAATTGCGGCGACAGATTGCCGGCGAAGTCGAGGCCGCTGAGGTCGGCCACACCGAACGCGTTGATCGGCTGGGCCGGAATGTTCGAGTCGATCGTCCCCTCGGGGTTGGCGAACTGGACCTCACCCGACGAATAGGAACCGCGCGGTGGACCGGTGACCTGCAGCGACAGGTACGTGGACGATTGACCGGCTCCCGGCAGACACACCGGGTTCGGGTCGACGAGCGTACCGGCCTGGAGCCGGATCGGGCCCGGTGCGCAGGCCCCGCCTGTCGTGGCGTCGAAGTTCTGGATCTGGGCCCCGCCGTGGTCCGAGTTCACCCAGATGCAGTTCGGTCGCTGAGGGTCCCGGTTCACCGTGTACAGCTCGGACAGATTGTTGAGCACCTTCGGAAAGTGCGGGCACGACGCCGACGTGGCGTAGTCGAAGCAGTCGACCGAGGTCGTGGTGAAGTTCGGGACGTAGATCGAAGCTCCGATGACCGTCGCCGGCCCGTTCGCCGTGTTGGTCAGCCCGACGGTCGATGCCAGGTTCGTCGGCGTCTCTACCGAAGCGCCGGCGAAGCTGTAGCAGGGGTCGTGCATGATGGGCACGCACAGCCCGGTCGCCGTACCCGAGGAGTTCAGCAGTGGGAAGGGCGATCCGGCGACCGCGGTGAGCGTGACCGGCCAGGTGCCGGTGCAACCCAGGTCCGTCGCCGTGTCGAAGCAGCCCATCACCGAGGAGACGGTGCCGGAGTTCGAGACGTCGAGTGGCACGAAGATGTCGCTCCCCGACGCACCGATGGGCGGCGCGGTGCCGAAGAGCCCGGTCACGGTGCAGGTCGGCGATCCGTCGGGACAGTCGAGGGGAACGGTGTAGTTGGGAGTCGAACAGGCCTGGAACGTCGTGAGGTTGAAGCACATGAGCGTGTTCTCGGTCCCGGCCCCTCCCGCCGTCCCGACCCCGGCCGCCTCGTTGAAGGAGTACCAGTCGGTGCCGACCTGGACCGGCGCGGTGAAGCTGGCGTAGAGCCCGCTCACGATCGGGGCGTCACCGGCGTGGGTGAGGGGGGTGAAGCCGCAGAACATGGCGGACCCGGTCGCGGCGACCGGCTCGGTCGTGTTGATGCACACCACGCCGGCCTGGTTGTCCGCCTCGGTCCCGTTGGACTGGACGGCCCATGCGTAGAGGAGTCCGGTCGCCTGGTCGAGGTACACGCCCTCGCCCACGGCGGTCTCGTAGTTGTCGGTGCCGTTGGTGACGATCTTCGTCGGAGCCTGGGGCCAGCAGAACGATCCGTTGGACTGGTTCCAGCAGGTCACCTGGAGGTTCGCCTGGTGGTGGGTGACGGCGAACACCTGGGTGGTGGACACCGCGAGCTCCCAACCGTCGCTGTGGGCCCCGGACCCGGTGACGTTGGGGTAGGCGTTGGGCAGAGCGCCCGGTTGTGAGAAGTTGTCCGAGTAGGTCACGAGCTGGCTGCCCGACGCACCGGCCGCGGTGGCCGTGGCCGCTGCCACCCCGACCGCCGAGAGCGTCCCGATGACGACCGTGAGCACCGCCCCGAGAACGGTCAGACGGTTCCGGTGCCTAGACGTCGACTGCTGCCCCATCGTTTCCTCGCTTCCGGGGCCTCAGGACCCCAACTGTCATGCTCCGGCAGTCGGATCCGAGGGGCGCGCCCGGGACGTGCCGTTCCGTCGCGCCGTACCGGGACCCGTCAGCCTGCCGTCGAACGGGAGATTCCCCATGGTACGGCACGGGCCGCGACAGTGAACAGCGCTTCTGGACATCGAACCGTATTGCACCTGAGCACCCACGCTACGCAGTCACGTCACCACTGTTTGCAGTATCCTCCAGCCGGCCCGCTCCGATCGCCACCGTGTCGGAGTCCCTCACGGGCGTAGTATCGCCTCAGCACCGTGGCGACAGAGCCGGGTGCCCCGCCGATGAGGAGGACACCGTGGCGAAGATCATGAATCTCCCTGCCAAGATGACGTTCGACAGCACGGAGGACGAGCGGCTCCACCGCAAGCAGCGCCTGGCCGCATCCTTCCGGCTGTTCTCGAAGTTCGGGTTCGACGAGGGTGTGGCCGGGCACATCACCGCCCGTGACCCGGAGCGTCCGGACCACTTCTGGGTCAACCCGTTCGGCATGCACTTCGGGCACATCACCACCTCGGACCTGATCCTCGTGAACGACCGCGGCGAGGTGGTCGAGGGCGACCGTCCGGTCAATGTCGCCGCCTTCGCCATCCACTCCCAGGTTCATGCCGCCCGCCCCGATGTGGTGGCGGCTGCCCACTCCCACTCGGTCTACGGCAAGGCCTGGTCGGCGCTCGGTCGCACGCTCGACCCGATCACCCAGGACGTGTGCGCCTTCTACGAGGATCACGCCGTGTTCGACGACTACACCGGCGTGGTCATGGACGTGGAGGAGGGAAAGCGCATCGCCCACGCCGTCGGTGAGAACAAGGCCGCGATCCTCCGGAACCACGGTCTCCTCACCGTGGGTCGTTCCGTGGACGAGGCGGTCTGGTGGTTCATCACCATGGAGCGCTCGTGCCAGGCCCAGCTGCTTGCCGAGGCGGCCGGGACCCCGGTGCTCATCGACCCCGAGATGGCCCGCATCACGAGCGGCCAGGTCGGCAGCCACATGGCCGGTTGGTTCAGCTTCCAGCCCCTGTTCGACCGGATCGTGCGCGAGCAGCCCGACCTGCTCGACTGAACGCTCCCCCCGGGCGGTGCCCGGGGCCGATGTCCCCTGCGGACGGAAGGTGCCGGTGCACCCGTGAGCCGACGCGGCTGGATCCTCTTCCTGGTCATGTCGGTGATCTGGGGCTGCCCGTACCTGCTCATCCGCATCGCCGTCCGGGAGGTCTCCCCCGCCACGCTGATCTTCCTGCGGACGGCGCCGGCGACGCTGGTGCTGCTTCCCCTGGCCCTCCGGCGACGGGCCCTCGTCGGCCTCCTCCCCCGCTGGCGGTGGCTCCTGGCCTTCTCGCTGTCCGAGTTGGCCGTCCCGTGGCTCTTCCTCGGACGGGCCGAGATCCACCTCACCAGTTCGGTGGCCGGACTGTTGATCGCCACGGTTCCGTTGGTGGGCGCGGTCGTCTACCGCGTGCTCGGCTACGACCGCTTCGACCGGAGACGCATCATCGGACTGCTGGTCGGGTTCGCCGGCGTCGTCGCCGTCGTGGGGGTCGACCTCCGGGGTGCCGACCTCGGGCCCGTGGTCGAGGTCCTGATCCCGGTGGTCGGCTACGCCGTCGGCCCGCTCATCATCTCCCGCAAACTCGACGACCTCCACGGGATCGGGGTGGTCACCGCCGCACTGGCCATCGTCTCGGTGGGGTACGCCCCCTTCGCCCTCACCCACCTGCCGTCGACGGTGTCGCTCGAGGTCGTGGGCGCCGTGGCCGGTCTCGCCCTGGTCTGCACCGCGCTGGCGTTCGTCCTCTTCTTCGAATTGATCGTCGAGGTCGGCCCCGCACGCAGCACGGTCATCACCTACGTCAACCCGGCGGTGGCCATCGCTCTCGGTGTGCTGGTCCTCGGGGAGCCGCTCGGCTGGGGGATCCTCGTGGGCTTCCCACTGATCGTCGTCGGTTCCTGGATGGCCACCGCGACACGGGCACCGTCGACGAGCCCGCTGGGCACGGAGCCGACCTCCGGTTGATCAGGTGCGCCGGTCGACTCCGGACGCGGCCGCGGCGGGTGGTCGGTCCGGCGAGATGACCACCACCGGGATCGTCCTGGTGGTGTGGCGCTGGTAGACGTCGTAGCGTCCGGTGACCCCGGGGTGCAGGAACCGGGACAGCCCCCGGTTGGTGCGGTTCACCAGCGGCCACAGGTATGCCCGCTCCTCGTCGGTGGCCACCCGGGCCGTGGCCTTCGTCACCGACCTGCCGACCCGCACCGACACCCGGGGATCGGCCTCGATGTTGAGCAGCCAGGCCGGGGGCCGGTCGCTCCCACCGTTGGAGGCCACCACGATCAGGTCACCCCGGTCGCGGCAGTAGGTGAGCGCGTTGGTCCGGGTCAGTCCCGACTTGCGACCCGTCGTGGTCAACAGGAGGGCCGGTATCCCCCCGGAGTGCTTGCCGAAGCGGCCGTCCGAACGGTCGTAGACGTACTTGTGGAACTTCAGGTAGGGGCCGACGAACCGGGTGGTGAAGACACCGTCCACCGTTCAACCGGGTGTGGGTCGGGCATCGAACGTCGGGATCAGGGTACGGGCCGCACGTGCCTCGTCGAGGCGGCGCACCGGGGTGCCGTGAGGGTACTCGCCCATCGGCCCCTCCCCCGTCTCGGCCGCCTCGGTGGCGATCCGTTCCAACGACCGGGCCAGTGCCTCGAGCGTCTGGGGGCTCTCGGTCTCGGTGGGCTCGACCATCAGTGCCTCCTCCACGATCAGCGGGAAGTACACGGTCGGCGAGTGGAACCCCTCCTCGAGGAGGCGCTTGGCGACGTCGAGCGCCCGCACCCCGTAGTCGGACTTGAGCGTCCGGGCGGAGAGGACCACCTCGTGCATGCACGGACGGTCGAACGGGACGTCGTAGGCGGAGTGGAGCCGCTGGCGGATCCAGTTGGCGTTGAGCACGGCGATCCGGGCGATCTGTTTGAGACCGTCGCCTCCGTTGACCAGGATGTACGCGAGGGCGCGGGCCAGGACGAGCGTGTTGCCGTGCCAGGTGTGCACCCTGCCGATGGACCGGGGAGGGGTCGCCCACCCGAACTCGGAACCCGCGGTGCGGACGGGGCGCGGCCCGGGCAGGAAGGGCACCAGGCGTTCGGACACGGCCACCGGGCCCGCCCCGGGGCCCCCTCCGCCGTGCGGCGTGGCGAAGGTCTTGTGCAGGTTCATGTGCACGATGTCGAAGCCCATGTCACCCGGGCGGACCACGCCGAGGATGGCATTGAGATTGGCCCCGTCGTAGTAGAGGAGTCCGCCGACGGCGTGGACGGCGGCGGCGATCTCCGCGATGTCCTCCTCGAACAGGCCGAGGGTGTTCGGGTTGGTCAGCATGATCCCGGCCACGTCCTCGTCGAGCACGGAACGCAGCGCGGCCATGTCGACACAGCCCCGGTCGTCGCTCGGCACGGTCACGACCTCGTAGCCCCCGAGGGTGACCGACGCCGGATTCGTCCCGTGGGCGGAGTCGGGGATGATCACCTTGTGGCGGGGCGTGCCCTGCGACTCGTGCCAGGCCCGCATCAACAGCAGCCCGGTGAGCTCGCCGGCGGCCCCGGCGGCCGGTTGCAGCGTGGCGGCCGCCATCCCGGTCACCTCGCACAGGGTCTCCTCGAGCTCCACCATGAGTGCCAACCAGCCCTGGGTCATCGACGCCGGCGCGGCCGGATGCACCCCGGCCAGCCCGGGCAGCGACGCCACCGTGTCGCAGACCTTGGGGTTGTACTTCATGGTGCACGAGCCCAGCGGATAGGCCCCGAGATCCACCGAGAACTGGCGGTGGGAGAGGCGGGTGAAATGGGCGACGAGGTCGCGCTCGGACACCTCGGCGACCTCGACGGGCCGTTCGCGACGGTGGCCGGCCGGGACCAGGTCCTCCACGGGGACCTCGGGCACCCCTGGTGTCCGGAAGGACCAGGCCCTGCGCCCCGGGTGGGAGAGCTCGAACAGGGTGGGTTCGGTCTCGCGGCCGATCAGTGGCGCCGATGCGGCCTTGCCGCCCGGGCCCCCGATGTCACCGGCGTCGGCCGCCGTGGTGCCGGTGGCCATCACGCGACCGCCTTGGCCAGGGCCGAGGCATAGGCGTCGATCTGGTCGGCGGTCCGTCGCTCGGTGACGGCGATGAGCAGCCCGTGGGCGCCGTCGTCGACCGCATCCTCCAACGAGATACCGGCCAGGAACCCTGCATCGGCCATGCGCTCGATGACCGTGTCGGCCCGAACCGGAAGGCGCACCGCGAACTCCCTCAGGGTCGGGGCATCCGCCCACGGCGCCACGCCGTCGACGCTCAGCACCGCGTCCCGCGCGTAGCGGGTGGCCCGGGCGCAGCGGGTGGCCACCTCGACCAGGCCCGACGTCCCGAGCCATCCGAGCTGGATCGCCGCCGTGACCGCCATGAGCGTCTGGTTGGTGCACACGTTGGACGTCGCCTTCTCGCGGCGGATGTCCTGTTCGCGGGCGCGCAGTGTGGTGACGTAGGCGGTGCGTCCGTCGACGTCGACGGTCTGGCCGACCAGTCGTCCGGGCAACCGTCGGGTGTGCGCCGCGCTGCAGGCGAACAGCCCGAGGTAGGGGCCGCCGAAGCCGAGGGCGGTCCCGAACATCTGGCCCTCCCCCACCATCACGTCCGCGCCCCACGAACCGGCCGAACGGAGGAGACCGGCAGCCAGCGGATCGGCCCCCACCACCATCAGCGCACCGGTACGGTCGCACAGGGACCGCACGGCGGCCAGGTCCTCCAGGCATCCGAGGTAGTTGGGGTAGCCCACCAGGACCACACCCGGGGCCTCGTCGGCCCCGCCGTCCGCTTCCGGCCAGGCGGTGACCCCGTCGACCAACGGGACGGTCCGGATCCGGTGCCCGGTGCCGGCCGCGAACGTGGTCAGCATCTGGCGCCAGTGGGGATGGATCCCCCCGGACACCCACACGGTCTGGCGTCCCGAGGCGGCTACACCCAGGTTGACCGCCTCGACCGCCGCGCTCCCCCCGTCGTAGAGCGATGCGTTGGCGATCGGGAGCCCGGAGATCCGGGCCACCATGGTCTGGAATTCGAAGACGGCCTGGAGGACGCCCTGTGCCACTTCGGGCTGGTAGGGCGTGTAGGAGGTCACGAACTCGCTGCGGCCGGCCAGGGCCCTCGTCACCGACGGGATCTCGTGGTCGTAGGCGCCACCCCCGGCGAAGCAGACAGTCCGGTCGGTCCGTGCCCGGTTGGCGTCGGCGAAGACCTCCATACGGTCGAGGACGTCGGGCTCACCGGTCCCGTCGGCCAGCTCGAGCGCCCGCTGCAGCCGGAGCGCCTCGGGCACCACGGCGAACAGGTCGTCCAACGAGGACAGTCCGAGGAACCCGAGCATGCGATCGATCTCGTCGTCGGTGTGGGGGATGTACGTGCCCAACGTGCTCCTTCAGCAGATCTCGGACGGTGAACGGTAGTTCAGGGACGGCGACCCGCGCCCCGGGGTCACGACGGGGTGGCCCACTGGCCGGGCCGGACGAACGGCCTCGCCACCACCGTGGCGGGTCGGGTCCTTCCCCGCTGTTCGAGTTCGAGCACCCGGCCCGGGGAAGTGTCGACCCGCGAGTCCACGAAGGCCAGGGCGATCCCGTGCTCCAACATCGGCGAGAAGTTCCCACTGGTGACCGTGCCGACGGGCGCCCCGTCCACCTCCACCCGACCACCCTCGCGTGGGGGCTGACGGCCTTCGGTGGCGAGGCCCACCAACCGACGGGCCACCCCCCGGTCCCGCTCGGCCGCCAGGGCCGCCCGCCCCCGGAACGGGCCCTTGTCCCAGCCGACCACCCATCCGAGCCCTGCCTGCAGGGGGGTGATCCCCGGCCCGAGCTCGTGTCCGTGCAGGGGGAGGGCCGCCTCGAGCCGCAAGGTGTCCCTCGCCCCGAGACCGGCGGGGGCGATCCCGGTGGACGCCACCGCCTCCCACAGCTGCGGAGCGGCCCCGGCCGGTACCGCCACCTCGAATCCGTCCTCGCCGGTGTAACCGGTGCCGGCGACGACACAGCCGACGCCCTCCCAGGTGAACCGTTCGACGGCGAACCGGGGTACGGACGCCGCCTCGGGCAGCACCGCTGCCGCCCGGGCCCGGGCATGGGGTCCCTGGACGGCGATGATCGCCCGGCTCGACGTCGTGTCCTCCCCACCGATGGCCGCCACCACCCGCTCGGTGTTCGATGCGTTGGGCATGACGTCGAAGGTCTCGTCGTCCACCCACCAGACGATGATGTCGTCGACCACCGAAGCGTCGGCCTCGTCCAGCAGGTGGGTGTACTGGGCCCGGCCGGGCCCCACCTTGGACAGGTCGTTGCTCAGCGCCGCCTGGAGACGGTTGAATGCATCGGGCCCCGACACACGGACCGTCCCGAGGTGGCTGACGTCGAAGGCGACCGCGTCCTGGCGACAGGCCCGGTGTTCGGCGATGGTCCCCCGTCCGTAGGCCAACGGCATCTCCCACCCCCCGAAGCCGATCAGTTTCGCCCCGAGCTCCCGATGGATGTCGATGAGGGCGGTGTGGCGGAGCGCGCCGGCGCCGTCATTCGGCTGGGTCGACGTCGCAGGGGAGGTGGCCACCCAGGCAGGCTATCGCCGGCGCGGATCAGGCGGAACGGGCGACGACCCCGTCACCGGCGAGGCCGTACTTGGCCAACAGGGCGAGGGTGTCCCGCTGGTAGAGCAGGGTCACCCGGATCTCGGGGTAGAGCTCGGCCATGCGTCGGACCTTGCCGTTCTTCTTCGTGACCAGTCGTTGGTTGAGGGTGGTCACCTCGACGAACAGGCCCGGCCGTGGGAGCCAGAAGTCCGGCCGGAACGCCGAGGTCGGACGGAGCCCACTCCCCCACTCGAGGACGAATTCGACGGGCTCGTACTCCCACTCGACCCCGTAGAAGTCGAGGATGCGGGCGAACCGCTGCTCGGACTCGTGGGCGAACCGCACCGCGGCCTTCCCCGAGGAGCTGCCGAAGGAGGTGATGTCGGCGCTCAACGCCGGGCGTTCCCACCTGCCGCCAGATAGGCAGCCGCCGGATGTCGTTCGTCCGGCGCGTGCTCGTCGGGGGTCGGCGCGGTGAGCTCGACGATGGCGGCATCGAGTTCGGACACGACGCCCGACAGCGGGAGGACGTTGAACACGCCCTGACCGCCGGCGAGGAGGTCGACGAGATCCCCACCCGACGTGGCGAGGATCGAACGGTTGTCGGCCAGGACCAGCTGGGCCGAGGCGAGGTCGACCCCGAGGTCACCACGCAGGCACTCGACGGCCTGACGCGCCTGCTGCAGCTTGAGGCCGGCGTCGAGCAGGCGCTTGATCACCTTGAGCTCGAGCACGTCTCCGTAGGAGTAGCGCCGCTTGCTCCCCGAGCCGGTGGCGTCGACGAGCGACGGACGCAGGAGGCCGGTCCGTGCCCAGTAGTCGAGCTGTCGGTACGTGATGCCGACGACGGCGCAGACCTGCGCGCCGCGGAAGCCGTCGACGGGACCGGGGCCGGAGGCTCCGTTCGAAGGCTCCCGATCCGTACCCGTCGTGTTCTCGGTGCGTCGCGCCATCGGTGATCCTCCACCTCGATCAAAGGTTCACGGTCACCCGCAACCTCACGGTCAACCTGGGCTTTAACCGTATCACACCGCCGTAATTACGTGCATGTAGGTGATCCCCGACGTGGGTGATTTGGCCGGAGCCCCCGGTCGGGTCATGATCGTCCGATGCGTTCCGTGAACCGTACCGTCCCGGCCCTGGTCCGATGACCCCGGACCCCGGGCCCGTGCCCGGGTCGGTGCCGCTCCACCGGCGCAGCATCGACTACCAGGCCCATGCCGTCGGCGACGACCTGGTCGTCGTCGGGCGGTTGACCGACTCGCGACCGTGGGCCGAGGACACCCCGGCTGTGGCGATCGTGCACGACATGGAACTGCGGGTGCGCGTCCGCCGGCCCGACCTCGTCATCGTCGAGGCCGTCGCCACCATGCACACCTTTCCCCACACGGAGTGCCCGGGAATCGAAGCCGCGTTCGGTGGGCTGGTCGGACTCGGCGTGACCCGGGGCTTCACCCGGGAGGTCCAGTCACGCTTCGGCGGCCCGAAAGGCTGCACCCACCTCGAGCACCTGGCCCGGTCCCTCGGGCCGGTGATCATCCAGACCGTGACCTCCGGTCGCGCGCTCGCCGTCAGCCGGGGCGAGTCGGAGGACCTCCTCGCCGAGGCCGGGTCGGCCGGCAGCCCGTGGGCCCGGGACTCGTGTCACATCTGGGCCGAGGGTGGGATCGCCGACCAGAAGCTGGCCGCCGGTTGGCGCCCCGGCGTCGGGGCCTACCCTTCCCCCACCCTGGCCACCTTCCTCGATCGTGGGACGGCCTCGTGAGGCCGGGCGTCGCCCGGCGCCGTCCGCGCCGGGTCCGCGTCGCGACGGCGGTGGCAGTCCTGTGCGTCGTTGCCGTGGTCGGGTGCGGATGCGCCAACGGCACCTCGATCACCACCCCGTTCGTCACCGCCCCGGTCGTGCTCCAGCACGGACCCGAGTACGAGGTGAAGGCCGGCTCGGTGTCCGGGCTCGGCGCCGTCCTCGTCGACGGCAAGGGGATCACCGTCTACATGTACGCCACCGACGAGCAGGGCCGGCCGTCGCGGTGCTACGACATCTGCGCGGTGCAGTGGCCGCCGCTCGTCCTGCCGCCCGGGGTCACCCGTCCGGTGGCCGGACCGGGCATCGAGTCATCGCTCCTCGGCACCGCGCCCCGCACCGACGGCACCACCCAGATCACCTACGACGGATGGCCGCTGTACCTGTGGCCCCCCGACCGCGCTCCGGGCATGGCCACCGGTCAGGCGCTGACCAACGCCGGCGGCCTCTGGTACGCGCTCGACCCGGCCGGCAAGCCCATCGTCACGGCGGCGGCCTGATGCTCGACGAGGCGGTGCCCGTGCCGGTCGAGGAGCCTCCGACCCCCGACCGATCGTCCTCGCTCTGGTCCGTAAACTCGACCGGCTCGATCCTGTCGATCAACTCGACCGGCTCGGTGCTGTCCATCGGATCCGTGGGTTCGATCGCCTCGATCGGTTCGATCGGCTCGGTGCTGTCGGTGCTGTCGGCGGGCAGTGCGCTCTGCCTGGGCTCGATCCTGTCCGCCGGTTCGTTCTGGTCGGCCCTCTCCTACCGGTCGACGGGGTCGTTCACGGGCTACCGCTCGTCGACGCGCAGGAGCGCCTGCCGGTAGCGGCGTCCGTTGGCCACGTACTGCTCGGCCGACAGACGGATCAGCTCCGGATCGGAACGACCCGGACGGATCTGCGCCGGCACGCCCACGGCCAGGGACCCCGGGGGCACCTCCAACCGGTTGGGGACGACGGCGTTGGCCCCGACCGTCGCCCCGGACCCGACCAGCGCGTGGTGGAGCACCACCGATCCCGAGCCGACCAGCGAGCCGTCCTCCATCGTGCAGCCCTCGAGGTGGGCCAGGTGGCCGATCACGCAGTCGTCCCCGATCACGGTGGGGAAGCCCGGCCCGGCATGGATGACGGTGCCGTCCTGCACCGACGAACGGGCGCCGACGGTGATCGTCCCGTAGTCACCCCGGAGCACCGCGCCGGGCCAGACCGTCGACTCGGACCCGATGGTGACGTCGCCGATGACCACCGCGTCCGGGTGGACGTACGCATCGGGGTGGATGATGGGGACCAGGTCGCCCAGTTGGTAGATCGGCATGTGCGGACCTTACGCGGTCCACACGGGAACGGGCGCCCCCTGCGCGGTCCCACCGGCGGTGGGTGCCACCGGGTCGACCCCGGGGCGTACACTCGACGGCACCCTCCGGGGCCAGCGACGAGGAGAGCGTCCATGAACGATGCAGCTGCACTGGACCACCCGGTGTTCGATGCCGACAACCACTACTATGAGGCGCTCGACGCCTTCACCAGGCATCTCGACCCGGCACTCGGCCCCCGCGTCATCCAGTGGTCCGAGATCGGGGGCCGCCGCTACCACGTCATCGGCGGACGGGTGAGCCGGGCCGTCACCAATCCGACGTTCGACCCCATCGCCATTCCGGGGGCCATGTACGACTACTTCCGGGGGAACCCGGACAACCGCAACCCGATGGAGTTCCTGGCCCACCGTGAGTCCGTCCGTCCCGCCTACCGGAACCCGGCCGACCGGTCGGCCACGCTCGACGAGCAGGGCCTCGCCGGCTGCCTGCTCTTCCCCACGTTGGGCATGATCTACGAGGAGCCCCTGGCCCACGATCCCGTGGCGGTGTGCCACCTCTTCCGGGCGTTCAACCGCTGGCTGGTCGAGGACTGGACCTTCAACTACGAGGACCGGATCTACGCCGCGCCGTATCTCACGCTGGCCGACCCGGCATGGGCCGTCGAGGAGCTCACCTGGGCCCTCGACAACGGTGCCCGCACCGTTGTCATGCGTCCGTCCGCCCCGACCACCGTCCTCGGCCGCCGCTCTCCCTTCGACCCGATGTTCGACGGCTTCTGGCAGCTGGCCAACGACGCGGGGATCACGGTCGTGGTCCACGCCGGCGACAGCGGCACCTCGTCCAACGGGTACGCGGTCGACGGGTTCGCCGCCACCTTCAGTGGCGGGTGGAAGCCCTCGATCAAGTCGTTCGCCATCGAACAGGCCATCCGGGACTACCTGCTCTCCATCGTCTTCGAGAACATGTTCGAGCGCTTCCCGAACCTGCGGGTGGCCTCCATCGAGAACGGCGCCCAGTACCTGGCGGACCTGATCGCCAAGATCCGTTCGACCTCCAACAAGATGCCCGGCTACTGGAAGGACGACCCCGTCGAGACGTTCAGGCGCCACGTCTGGATCAACCCGTTCTGGGAGGACGACGTCAACCAGGTGGCGGACTGCATGGGTCCCGACAGGGTCATCTTCGGGTCGGACTGGCCCCACATCGAGGCCCTGCCCGACCCCGTCGCCTACGTCCGGGAGCTGAAGGAGTTCGACGCGACGGAAAAGCGGCAGATCCTGTTCGACAACGTGCAGGAATTGGTGACCCTGCGTCCCACGTGAGCCTCCCGGGCCGGGCAACCCGGGTTGACACCGGGCACCGGTCGCCCTGCACCGGTCGTTGTCACCAACTGTTCGCACACGATTAGCCCAACCGTGACGCTGCGTTCGAATTCCCGTTGGTAGAACGGGGGCGGTCCTTGAGTGACGGGCGCAACCAAACCCAGGGGCCGTAGGGCAGGACGGACAGGAGCGACGGCTGGCCGGTGGTCGAGCAGGGGCGGACCACCGGCGGGCCGCCGCTTCCCGTCTTCTGCACCCGACCGACCCCTCCCTCCCCCGGGGTCGAGTCGCGCCCCGAAGCCGTCAGCCGCCCGACCTCCACACCTTGCCCTGTCCGAGCACCTCGACCCACACGACCTGTCCCGGTGACAGATCGAGGTCACCGGCGGCCCGGGCGAGCAGGTCGCCGCCACCCTCCGGACCGTCGTCGCCCACCGAGATCCTGACCAGCGAGTCGTGCCCGTGGAACTGGACCTCGTCGACGACCGCCCGGACCGCCCCGGGACGTGTTCCCACGTGGAGTCGGAGTTGCTCCGGACGCAGGAGCAGCGAGCCCGGCCCGGTCGCGTCGCCCCGGTCGCCGTGGACCGGGATCGACCCGAGGTAGGTCCGGGCCCGGTCCCCCTCGATGCGGGCGGCGACGATGTTCGCCTCGCCGATGGAGGTGGCGATCTCGAGGTCCGGTGGGTCGTAGTAGAGCGACCGGGGATCGGCGCACGCCATGACGTGGCCGTTCCGGAGCACGGCGATCTCGTCGGCCAGCGCCATCGCCTCGTCCTGGTCGTGGGTGACCAGGACCGCGGTCGTGCCGGTCTCCTTCAGCACCCGGACGACGTCGCGCCCCAGTCCCACCCGCAGCGTGGCGTCCAACGAGCTGAACGGTTCGTCGAGCAACACCACCGAGGGCCGGATGGCCAGTGCCCGGGCCAGCGCGACCCGCTGTTGCTGGCCACCGGAGAGCTGATGGGGATACCGGCGCTCGAATCCCGACAGCCCCACCAGGTCGACGAGCTCCTCCAATCGGTGGGCGTCCTTTTTCGGGACCCCGAACGCGATGTTGCGGAACACGGTGAGATGCGGGAACAGGGCGCCTTCCTGGGGCACGTACCCGACCCCGCGGTGCTCGGGCCGCACGAACCGCTTCCCGTCGTCGACGACGACGTCCCCGATCGACACCGAGCCGGAGTCGACGCGTTCGAACCCGGCGACGAGGCGCAGCAGGGTGGTCTTGCCGCTGCCCGAGGCACCGACGACCGCGGTGATCGACCGGTCGGCCACGACCAGGTCCACCCGGGAGAGGACCGAGACCGTCCCGAAGCTCTTGTCCACGCCCGACAGGCGGATCGTCGTCACGGTGCGGCCACGGCCCGGCTGGGCAGGCGGTCGAAGTACCGGCCGATGACGTAGCTCGGCACGGCGGCGATCCCGATGATCATCAGTGCGAACGGCGCCGCCTGGCCGTAGGAGAGGTTCTGCTGGTAGGCCCAGAATTGGGTCGACAGGGTCTGCACCCCGGTCGGCACCAGGATCAGGGTGGCGGTGAGCTCGGTGACCGCGGCCAGCAGCACCAGGCAGAACGACGCGGCCAGACCTGGGCCGATCAACGGCAGGGTGACCCGTCGGAGGATGGACAGCCTGCTCTGTCCGAGGGACTGGGCCACCTCCTCCAGGTTGACCGGGGCGTGGCTGACCGATGCCCTGACCCCGACGAGGGCCAGGGGGAAGAAGAGGATCGCGTAGGCCAGGACGAGCAGAGGGGCGCTCTGGTACAGGAGACCGTGGGCGTACCGCTCCACGAAGTAGCTCAGGGTGAATGCGATCACGATTCCGGGCATGGCGAGGACGAGGTAGGTGCTCCGTTCGAGCACTCGGCCCGGTCGGTCCGGGTGGCGGACGGCGAGGAGGGCGACCGGGAGGGCCATCACCGTGGCGATGGCCGCGGCGCTCCCGCTGTAGGCGACGGTGTGCCAGGTGGCATCGGCGAGGGAGACGCCGGTGAGCGAGTGGGCCCCGCCCTCGAACATCCAGTAGATGCACGACCCGACGGGCACGCCGAGCGCCAGCACGACCAGAGCGACCAGGGCGAGCATCACCGGGACCGTCCCCCGGCCGAGGTGGAGCCGCTGTGGGACCCGCTGGGCCTGGGACCCGAGATGGACCGTGCGCGCCCGCCCGCGGGCGGCCGCCTCGCCGGCGACGACGAACAGACCGAGGACGACGAGCACCAACACCAGTGCCGACGCCGCCGGGATGTCGAACGATACCTGCGACTCGGTGAAGATCTCGGTGGTGAACGTCGGATAGCCGAGGATCTCGAACGCCCCGTACTCGGCCAGGATCACCAGGGCCACCAGGAGGCAGCCACCGAGGATGGCCCCCCGTGCCTGGCTGACCGTGATCCGGAAGAACGTGCGCACCCGGCCGACGCCGAGGCTCCGCGCCACGTTCTCCTGCTCGGGGTCACCGGCCCGCAGGCTGGCTGCGACGGGGAGGTACACCAGCGGATAGACCGCGAGGGTCATGACCAGGACCGCTCCCTGGAACCCGTGCGCCCAGGTGGTCAACGACGCCCATCCGAAGCTGACCACGAAGTCGGGGATGGCGAAGGGCACGACGACGAGGACCGCCCAGATCCGGCGGCCGGGGAGGTCGGTGCGCTCGACGCACCAGGCCGTCAGCGTGCCGATCACGGCGCACAGGACCGTGACGACGACGGTGAGGCGGACGGTGTTCCACAGCAGGGTCGCGGTGAGCGACCGGAACACCAGGTGGAAGATGGTCGAGACGCCGGCACTGCTGGCCTCGATGAGCAGGAAGAGCAGCGGTGCGAACAGCGTCAGCGCCACCAGGACGCTGAGGACGATCAGCAGGTAGGGGCGTCGTGGCGGTCGGGCGGGGGCGATGACCACCGCGCCCGGGGTCGGTGCGGCCCGCTCCCCCTCGACCTTCGACAGTGTCATGGGTGGGCGGTCCCCGCACCGGGCCGGCCACCGGCGGGACCGACCCTCACAGGAGCCCCGCTTCCTTCAGCAGCGCGATGGCTGTCGAGCCGTCACCGAGATCCGGGATCGAGATGGCGTTGGGTCGCAGCTGGTCGAACGGGGTCTCCGGTTGGGAGGTGGCGACCCCCGAGGCGATCGGGTACTCGTAGCTGGTCGATTGGGCGATGATCTCCTGGCCCTGGGCCGAGACCAGGTACGCCAGGAACTTCTGGGCGTCGGCCTGGTGCGCACTGGAACGGAGGACGGCGGCCGGCGAGATGTCGAGCACGTACCCCGGGTCCTCGGGCGCGAAGTAGGCGATCTGGGAGTGCATGTTGGACGGGCCGATCTCCGCCCGCATGCGGTACCAGTAGTACTGATTCACCACGCCGAACGCGACCTGGCCCCGGTTGACTTCGTCGGCGATGGTCTCGTTGTCGGGGTAGACGTTGCCGCCGGCGTTGGCCTTGATGCCGTCCAGCCAACGCAACGTGGCCGCCGTGCCGTAGGTGCGGTCGACCGAGGTCACGATGGGCTGGAAGTCGGTCTCCCCTGCGGCGAACGCCAGCTTGCCCCGGTAGCGCGGGTCGGCGAGCTGCAGCACCGACGTGGGGAGGTCGCTCGCGGCGATGAGGCTCGGGTTGTAGATCAGGACGCTCACCCGGGCCGACACCCCCACCCAGTCGCCGGAGGGCGAGTTGTACTTGCTCGGGGTGCGAGCCAGCGTGGACGGGTCGACCTCGGCGAGCAGGTCCTTGTCGGCCAGGTACTGGATGGCCGGCGTGTTCTCGGTGTAGATGACGTCCGCCGGTGACCGGCTGCCCTCGGTGACGATCTCATCGGTCAGGGTGTCCTCGTCGTCACTCCGTACGTCGACGTCGATGCCGGTCGCCTTCTCGAATCCGGCGACGAGGGCGTCGGTGGTCTGCACGTGCTGCCCGTTGTAGAGGGTGATCGACGGACCCGACGCCGTCGACGACCCGCAGGCCGCCAGGGTGGCGGCAGCGAACACGACGGTGAGGGCCCCGACGACGCGGAGACCCCGGAGCCGGGTGGGGCGGCGTCGCTCCGTCCGGGCGGCCCGCATCACGAGCCGCCAACCGGGCAGAGGCCGTTCACCACGGCCAGCGCACGCCGTACCCCGGAGTCGGCGTCCGCCCCCTCGGCGTTGTCCCGGTACCGGACCTCGAACGCGGAAACCAACCGGTCGATGGCCTGGCGGATCGGGCCGGTCACCGCTCCCGAGCGTCGGATCAGTTTCGCCACGCGTGTTGATTCCCTCACTCGGTCACTTAGGTTCACCTAACTATACTGGCGGAACCGGCGGTGTCCAGGGAAGAGGGGCCGTCTGCGCCGGGCCGGGCCCGTGATGCGTGGCCGGGCCCACGGTCGGGTCGGAACCGGACCCGCGACCGGTGGCCGGCCTGCGCGTGCGTGCGGAGGAGACGACCCTTGACGGGCGACCAATCTATGCTCGCGAGTGAGAACGCCATGGACGGTGTGGAGTCTGGGGAGGCACTACTCATGAAGAGCCGTCAGGTCAGCTTCTACGTCGACATGGACGACCTCCCCCTGGTGATGGAGACGATCTGCGACGACGTGCTGCCGCAGTACAGCATGCTGCCCCACTTCCTCGGGGTGACGGTCGTCAAGGCGGACCTCGGAGAACGCTCCGAGGTCATCGCCACCTCCTTCTGGGACGACGGTCTGGAGGGTTCCGAGGAGGTCTCGGCCAAATTCATCGCCGAGATCGTCAACGTGACCGGCAGGAACCCGGCCCGGAAGACGTTCGACGTCCTCTATGCCGAGGTCCGGGACTCGAATGGCACCCTGTGCAGCAATTGACCCGGTGGGGTCTGGACGGCGCGTCGGGCCCGCACGAACCGTCGGCCGCCGGTCGGGAATGGTCCGGGCCGGGGTGTTTCGTCCACAATGAGCCCATGGGACCAGAAGCGGACGCACATTCGAAATTCCGGCCCGAGGAGGAAGGGACGGGCGTCATGTCGAAGGGGGCGCTGTGACGACACTCGCGAACCGACCGAAGACCGCGTTGTTGGTGGTCGACGTGCAGAACGCAGTCGTCGCGGAAGCCCACGGACGCGACGAAGTGGTCGCCAATATCGACGACCTGGTGGCGAGGGCGCGGCGGGAGGAGGTCCCGGTCGTCTGGGTCCGGCACGAAGACGAGGACATCGTCAGCGGGAGCGACGACTGGCAGATCGTCCCCGAGCTGGAGCCCAGCGGAACCGAGACGATCGTCGACAAGCGCTATGGCGACTGCTTCGAGGACTCCGTACTCGAGACGGTGCTCTCGGAATCCGGTGTGGGGCGTCTCGTCGTCGTCGGCGCGCAGACCGATGCCTGCATCCGGTCGACGCTGCACGGAGCGTTGGTGAGGGGCTACGACGTGACCCTCGTCGGCGACGCCCACACCACCGAGGACAACAGTGCATGGGGAGCGCCACCTCCGGACCAGGTGATCGCCCACACCAATCTGTACTGGAGCCATCAGACGGCACCTGGTCGTCGTGCCGGCGTCGTCGAGACGGAGGCGGTCAGCTACGCGGACACGGAGTGAGCCCCACCGGTCCACCGAGCCGGTGACGTGGGGCACCATGGAGATCCTCCTCAGCCTCCGGTCGGCTGTCCCGTAGTGTCGTCGTGATGGCGGACTTCGACCTGGTCATCTTCGACTGCGATGGCGTCTTGGTGGACAGCGAGCGTCTCGCCGTTCGAACCGAGGCCGAGATCCTGGCCTCGCTCGGGTGGCCGCTCACGGAGTCGGAGATCGTAGAGCGATTTGTCGGGCGCTCAGCCGCCCACATGCAGCACGAGATCGAGCGGCACCTGGGCCGCAGCATCGACTGGGACACTGAGTTCGAACCCCGCTACCGCGAGGTGTTCGATCGGGAGCTCGTCCCGGTCCCAGGCATCGTGGAGGCGCTCGATGAGATCACCACCCCGGTGTGTGTGGCGTCGAGTGGAAGCCTCGACAAGATGCGGTTCACCTTGGGCAAGACCGGACTGTTCGACCGGTTCGATGGCCGAATATTCAGCGTCGACCAGGTAGAACACGGCAAGCCGTCCCCCGACATCTTCCTGTTCGCAGCAGCCCGGATGGGCGCCACTCGTGGTCGGTGCGCTGTCGTGGAAGACAGCGTGTCCGGGGTGAGGGCTGCATCGTCGGCTGGGATGCCGGCCTTCGCATTCGCTGGGGGTGTGACGAGCCGTGAAGCGCTCTCCATCGAAGGTGCAGTCGTATTCGAGGACATGGGGGACCTTCCGGCGGTCCTCCGGGAGCACAACTTGGGAACTCTTCCTGGCCGGGCGTCCCACCGGCCCGGCAACGATCTGAGGCAGTCCGGGGCGGACTCACCAGCCCCTTGAATCCATAGCCCCTCGGGCCGACCCTGCTCTGGAGGGGCTCATGGCGGAGGTGGGCGCATGCCGTCCGTGCAGATCATCGAGTCGACCACGTCCAAGCCTGAAACGGTCGAGGCACTGGTCAGCGGGTGGCGGGCCCAGACCATGGGACGACGCACGGCCCGGCGGGGCACGTTCACCAAGGACCGGGATCGACCCGAAACCTACGTGCAGATCGTCGAATTCCCCTCCTTCGGGGATGCGATGGCCAACTCGGATCTGCCGGAGACGGCCGTCTTCGCCGAGAACCTCGCGCAACTCTGTGACGGATGGATCAATGGCAAGCGGAAGCGGAAGTTCGTCTATGCCAAGATCCGGAGGGAGGTCGTCGAGAAGCTCCGGACCCAGAGCAACGAGCTCGCCGCCGGACAGCGGTTCGCCGACGAACGCCAGACAGTCGAACAATGGCTCGACCACTGGCTCGACAACGTCCTCCCGGGGACCGTGAAGCCCACCACTGCGGCCAACTACGTCAACCTCGCCCGGGGCCACCTGATCCCGGCCCTCGGTAAGCACCGACTGGCCAAGCTCGACGTGCGCCACGTCGAAGATCTCATCGCCGATCTGGGACGCGCCGGCTACCAGCCCAACACCATCCGGCTCGTCCGGTCCGTGCTGCGACGCTCACTCGGTCATGCCGTGCGACAGGGCGTCCTGACCCGGAACGTCGTCACGCTCACTGATGGACCACGGATCCCGAGAGGCACCAGCCGGGCCCTTACCGTGGAGGAGGTCCAGAAGCTCCTGGAGGCCTCACGGGGCGTTCGGTTCGAGGTGGCCTTCGTGCTCCTGGTGGAGACCGGGATGCGTCTGGGCGAGCTCCTCGGCCTCAGGTGGGAGGACGTCGACCTGGAGGCCGGTCAGCTCAGCATCTACCAGACCCTTTCCACTTTGGACGGGAAGATCGTGCTCGACGAGCCAAAGACGGCGAGCTCTCGGCGCCCGTATGAGCTCAGCCCACAGGCGGTCGACGCCCTCAAGGGTCACAAGGCCCGCCAGCCCGCTGAGCGACTGGCCATGGGCGAATGGTGGTCGGCAACCGGCCTAGTCCTGGTGAGTGATTTTGGAACACCGGTTGACCCGAGCAACTTCCGGAGGGTCTTCCGGAAGGTCTCGAAGGAGGCGGGTATTGAAGGCTGTCACCCGCACGAGCTCAGGCACACCGCTGCCTCGCTGATGCTCTCCCGGGGTGTACCGCTTCACGTCGTCTCGGACGTCCTTGGACACTCCTCAATTTCTGTGACGAAGGACGTCTACGGCCACCTCGTTGCCGGAGAACGCCGCAAGGCCACCGATGCGATTGCGGGTGCCCTCTACGGGGCGTAGGTCCGAAATGGACCTCACAATTGCGAGGTCGACCCGTTGCTTGCCGAGTCACGGTCTACAAGCTTCAGCCGCCACGCGTCATCACTAGGAATCTTGCATCGTCACGCAGCGCCGAGAACTGCGCGCCGGAGGGATCCTCTCCAAGAGCGACCAACTTCCGCGCCATCAGTAGCAAGGCGACCTCGGAATCGCCGGTCGACTTGGCCATCTTTGCGGCCAAATCGTAGAGGCGCGATCCCTCCTTGCGACGCCCCTCCCGGATCGAGAGGAGACCTTCGGTTGCAATCGACATCGGCGACTCAAGGGCCTCTGAAAGAAGTACGCGCGCTTCGCTAGTCTGACCCGCCATAATCATTGCATAGGCCGTATTGTTCAGAACGATCTCTCGTTCGCTCTGCCGCCGCAGAAAGCGCTTCCCCACCGCGATGGCCTCCGAATACTCCCGCGAGTAATCGGTCAGAAGATATTGGACGTGGGATGCAGCGGCGGGGTCCAAGGGCTCGACGAGCAGCCACTTACGTGCCAACTCCAGTGAGCTCTCGAAATCGAGCTCAAGGAATGCAAGCCGGGCCTTAGCCCAATAGATCCTCTCCGGGCGGTGATGCTGGGCAAGCTGGTCGACCAATTCCCCTACCAACCCAGCTTCGCTGTGACGCGAATAAAGACAAGTCAGCGCCCGAGCTGCCGTGAGCTGTTGAAAGTCCGAGTCGACCAGAAGCTTCTGCAGGTGTTTTCTCGCGGTGTTCTTGTCGATCTTGCCTTGCTGGAGATCGATGACGGTGAGGAGCCCCTTAAGCTCCGCCCGTTCGTTGTCTGGGGCATTCCAAAAACTCCTTTCGTTACGCAGACTTCGAACGACCCGATATGCCTCCTTCGTCCGGCCCGACTGCTTCAGCACCGCAAATCGCGCAATCGGAAGCATCAGATCGTTGGGATTGCGCCTCTCAATCCGAGTCGACTCCTCAAGCGCGCCCTCGACATCTCCACAATTCATCCGGGCCAGAAGGAGATTCATGGATGCCAGCCGATCAGCTGGCGCCAATCCAACTGCGACGGCGGCCGCGCGGGCAGCAGCCCGCTTGTTCCCGATCGATGCATGCGAATAGGCGAGATTGACCATAACGTCCGGCGTCGCCTCACCGACCTCCAAAGCTTCGCGATAGGCGTGGACCGCCTCCCGGAACTCGAACCGCTGCAAATGGAGCCAGCCAGCAAGAGATCGCGCTTCGTAACTTTTGAGATCCTTGAGCCGAGCAAACGCTTTGTCGTAGTCCATCCGATGCACGGCACAAAGTGCGAATATGAACCGCGCTGTCGGGGTCGACTGGCGTCCAAGGACAGATTCAGCACTGGCGAGCTCACCGCCTGTCAGAAGAACGAGCGCCGCCATCGTCACAGCGGACGGGTCGGTGTCCCGGCCAAGCATTGCAGCGTGGGAGGCGACCTTTACGGCTTCAGCCGTGCGGCCATAGCAGTGCAGCGCTTGAGCCAAACGGGCCTGCACGATCGCCGAACTGCTGTGCGATTCGGCCAGGGTCCTGGCATGGACCAGTTCTGAAGGCTCTTCATCGGACGCATCGGCTAGCGCCGGCTGTGTCTCAAGCAGGTGAAGGGAAGGCGGAGGCGCCGGGGATGCCGAAACTGCCTCGCTTGGCGGCATTTCAAGTAGAGCGGATGCAGTCATGAGGCCCTCCCGGATTGACCGCCCCGGATTGAACGAGCAGCTGACGAAGGCGCGCCGCTCATTCTGGCCAAGATTTCCAACTTTCTGAGAAGCCACGGGAGCCCTGGTTGGTATTCCTTGCGGCGGCGATATCCCCGGTACTCACGCCTCTCGGGTCGCGGGTCACACAATTGCCTCATCAGTCCCCCGGCTTGCTCCCTCACATTGGCCGGCAACGCATCTTCAAACATGGTGAAGGCTGGCGCGAAGTGAGCACGCACCATGTTGGCCGCTGCGGCGTATTGATCGCGGCGATCATCGGCACTCATTGACGCGGCCCTCGCGATCATGTCGCCGATCTGATCCGGTCTCGGATAGACAACCGAAGTTATCGAGGAACCGACCGTGAGCTCGAACAGCACCGAACCAAGCAAGTAAAGGTCAAACCGACGAAAGGCCGCTGCGTCCCCACTCGCTCCAAGACCCCACAGACACTCAGGCGGAGCGTGAAGCATATGGCCCCGACCAAACGCATAGTGATCCTCAGGCACGAGGGGCGCCACCCGGAAATTGCGGCTGCGACCAAAGTCGCTCACCTTAGCAATGTAATCGGCGCCTCGGGCCACACCCACGAGAACGTTGTCGCACTTCAGATCTCGGTGGTAAACGTCTTTGAGGTGCATCTGGTGAACCCCGAGGGCAACTTGCCGAATGAGCGAAAACCGCTCATGCCATTCGAGACTGTCTCTCCGAACAAGCATCTCGGCCATTGAGACGTCCATCCATTCGAGCACGAGGTATGGAAACTCCAGCTCGAACTCGGCTTCGCCGCCTGATGGAGTCTTCGAATAGACCGTGACCCGTCCTTCGTTGCCGACCGGACGGCGAAGCTCCACTACGTGAGAGGAGCCGGAGAGCTTTTCAAGGATCTCCCCTTCATTGCGGAATTCAGCTCGCGTGATCGGGTTGGCCATCCCCGCCTTAAGGATCTTCACCGCAACCGTGTCGCGCGAGCGGATATCCTCTGCCCGGAAGACGAAGCCGAATTGGCCCTTGTTCCGCAGCCGCTCGATTCTGACCTCGTCTTCAAGCACGAGGCCCTCGTAGATGCTCCATTCAGCCATCGGTGCCGTACCTTTCTCGGAGTCCGTCCAGCTCCTCAGGATGGGCCAGGAGGATCTCCACGATGTCTGGAGGCAAGTGCCCTGCCGCTAGGTAGACGCCGTCCGGATCGATTTCGTAGTAGTGGCTGATTCGAGTGCCGAGCGCAGCCGAAAGCTGCTTTTCGCCCGACTCGACGCGCGCCAGATGCGAAGCGTCGACGCCGATGTTCCGGGCGGCGGAGCGGAGGGACTCCCCCCTTTCCTCGCGAATTTCCCTAATCAGGGAAGCGACGTTGCTGGCATGCGCCTTCTTTGTCACGGTCAAGAGTCTATTGGGTGTTGACCACTAGGTCAACACTCTCTTGGCGGTCAACTTGGCGGTCAATCCGGGGAGTCAGGGGGTCCTCAACTGCGGGCGGACCCCCTGACCTGCACCTTCGTGGTCGGGCTGCCGGGATTTGAACCCGGGACCTCTTGACCCCCAGTCAAGCGCGCTAACCAAGCTGCGCCACAGCCCGCATCCCCAGTCCGCGTCGACGGCCGTGAAGCGGGTGGCCGCCCCCCCGGCCGATCGGGTGGCCGCGGGCACGGTTCCGCCGGTCGGAGCATGGACTGGAATGGTCATCGTAGCCGAAGGCAGTCGCCCTCCGACGATCGAGAGACGAGTCCGGTTCCATCCACAGACGCAAGGGAGGCCGACGTGCCCGCACCTGTGGCCTCGTCCGGCACGCTGTCAGGAGGTTCGACCTGGGCGCTCCTCCGTCGAACCTCCTCCACCCGAGGTCACCTTCGAGAGGTCGAGGTGCACATCCGATCCGGACGACCGGGGGCCCGGAAGGGCGCCGGGGCCGAAGTGTTGCCGCTGGGCACATGAACCCGATCTCACGGATACCCTGGTGAGGCACATGACGTCCACATCTCGCGGCACGAGACCCAGGTCCACCGGTGCCGGCGCCGCCGGCACGGGGAAGGCCGTCCATCGTTCCACGACGACGCGGCGATCTCGGGAGGAGCTGAGGGAGATCGTCCTGGCAGCCGGGCGGGACGTCCTGCTGTCGGAGGGGCTCGGAAGCGGTGCCGAACACCTGTCGTTCAAGCGTGTCCTCTCGCACGTGGCCAGTTCCCAGGGCATCCGGGTCACCAACGCATCGGTCATCGGGCGGATCTGGGAGAACCAGGAGGAATTCCAGTTCGACGTGATCCGCTCCTTCGTCGACCACCAGGTGGTCCAGGAGCTCGACGACACGGCGGATGCACTCCGCGACGTCCTCGGCACCCTCGACGTGTCGACTCCGGCGATGCGTCGTGCGTCGTTGGGCGAACTCATCCGGGTCACCTGCGCCCAGTACCTGCAGTCGGCGACCACCTCCGCTGCCACCATCCAGATGGCGCTCGTCACCTACATCGCGGCCGCTAAGGGCCTGGGGGACGACACGAGTCTGATCGACTCGTTCCGCGAGACCAGCGAGCGCATGACCCTCCAGTACACGAAGCTCTACCAGGCCGGGTTGGACATCGTGGGCTGGCGGGTCCGTCCCGGACTGGCACTGCGGGACATCGCCGTCCTCTTCTCGGCCATCGCCGAGGGCATCCTCCTCCACCGTCTGGTCGACCCCGACGTGCTCCCGTCGATCGTCCGGCCGCGCCTGTCGGACGGACGCGAGGTCGAGTGGTCGGCTCTGGCCGTCTCCATGGACGCACTCGTCGACGTCTTCTCCGAGCCGGACCCCGACTGGCGGCCCTGAATCCGGCGGCACCGGTGGCTACCGGCGGCCGGACGAGGCGTACTCGATCACGCGTTCCATCGTCGTGTCGCTGCACGCGGCCACCGATCCCGAACCCACCGGGGGTGCGGGGTCGTACTCGATCATGAGCTGGGCGGCCTCCGCCGCGGTCCGGTCGACCAGGAGCTCGACCAGGCGCAACGCCATGTCGATCCCGCTGGACACACCGGCCGAGGTGATGAGGCGGTCGTCGAGGTGCTCCACCACCCGGTCGGCCACCGCGGTCACCCCGTACCGCTCCAGCTCGGCGTAGGTCGACCAGTGGGTGGTGGCCTGCGCCCGGTCAGGAGCCCGGCCGCAGCCAGCACCAGGGAGCCGGTGCACACCGAGGTGGTGAACAGCGACGTCCGATGGAGCCGGCGGACCCACTCGAGGACCCGCTCGTCGTGCTCGAGGACGCGGGTCCCGAACCCCCCCGGGAACACCAGCACCTCGGGCGACGGCACGTCCTCGAACGAGGCGTCGCGGGTGATCCCGAGCATCCCGTTCTCGCTGCGCACCTCGCCGGTCCGGTGACCCACGAAGACCACATCGACGTGGGGGATCCGTTGCAGCACCTCGTAGGGGCCGACGGCGTCGAGCGCGGTGAACCCGTCGAACAGCGGCACGGCGACGGTGATCCGGTCGGTGATGTGGTCGGTCATCGGGTGGTCCCTCCTGATCGGGTCGTGGCGAAACGGCGCCGGTAGGCGTCGGGCGTACTGCGGAGCCGGCGTTGGAACGTCCGCCGGAGGGTCTCCGACGTGCCGAACCCGCACCGGGCCGCGATCACCTCGAGGGTGTCGCGGGTGGACTCGAGCTCGATCCGGGCCGCCTCGGTCCGGACGCGCTCCACGTACCGGCTCGGCGTCTCCCCCACCTCGGCGGTGAAGACCCGGGTGAAGTGCCGCTCCGACATGGCCGACGCCTCTGCCATGGTGGCCACCCGGTGGTCGCCCCCGGGGTGGGCCTCGACCCGGGACTGGGCCTCGCGCACGGCCGAGCGACGGGCGCGGGGTGTCCACACCGGCGTGGCGAACTGGGTCTGGCCACCCGGCCGGTGGACGAACATGACCATCCAACGGGCGATCAGCTGCGAGACGTCGCTTCCGAGGTCGTCCTCGACGAGCGCCAGGGCCAGGTCGATCCCGGCGGTCACGCCGGCACTCGACCACAGGGATCCGTCCCGGACGTAGATCGGGTCCGCATCGACGTCGACGTCCGGATAGCGGGAGGCGAGCTCGCCGGCGCGGGCCCAATGGGTCGTCACGCGGCGGCCCTGGAGCAGACCGGCACGTCCGGCGAGGAAGCTCCCCGAACACACCGTCGCCACACGGCGGGCCCGTTGCGCCGCGGTGGTGATCCAGTCCACCAGGCGACCGTCCTCTTCGGCCCCGGACACCCCTCCCCCGCCGGGGATCACCAGGGTGTCGATGGGACCACGGAAGGCGGGCAGGTCGACGGTCACGATGGCGAGGCCGCTCTCGGTGGCGACCGGGCCGCCGCCGTCCGACACCACCGTGACGTCGTAGGGGGCGGCGCCCCCGCGGTAGGCGGCCGCACGTCCGGCACCGGCGAACACCTCGAAGGGCCCGGCGATGTCCAGCGACTGGACGCCCGGGTAGGCGACGATGACCACGGTGCGCGACTCCACGGCCCCATGGTGGACCCGGCGGGCGGTGGCGTCAATGACGTACCACCCACAGATTCGGACATGGTCCGGCCCCGGTCGGGCCGGCGACGGTCAGCCCGCCGACAGCGAGGCCAGCTTGGCGACGATCAGCCCGCCGATGAAGTCGTACCCCTTGGTATTGGCGTGGATGTCACCGGTGATCGAGCAGTAGTAGGTGAGCTTGCAGACCTCGTCGACCGCCACGGGGACATCCCTGCCGAACGGCCTCAGGCTGGTGGTCGGACCGGTGTAGGCCCCGGTCGTGGTGTTGAACGAACCGGTCTCGTCACCGGCCGTGGCCAGCTTGTAGGGGGCGTCGGTCACATCGACGAAGGCACCCTGGGCGACCGAGGTGTACGCCGTGTCGAGCGTCGGGTTGATGAGGTCGTCGAAGGCCACCACCGACTGGGCGGCGAGGACCGGGTCGGTGGCGCCCGTCGGATAGACGTAGTCGCCCAGGATGACATCCGGGTAGGTGGTGCCGACGAGGGGCGCTGACGAGTCGCCGTTGGCGTCGAGGGCCGCGGACACGTCGTCCACCAGGTTGGTCACGTTGGTCTCGATCGTCGTGTTGGCGGCGGCGACGCACGCGATCGGGCTGGCGGCGCCGGCACACGCGGTGACGTCGTTGCCGCCGATCGACACCGTCACCAGGCCGACCTTCCCCGGATTGGCGTCGATGAAGGCGACGACCGCGGCGACCTGGTCGGTGGTCGGGTAGGCGACGCCGTCGGTCGCGGCCGAGGCCCCGGAGGGGCAGCCGTCCTGCGTGAACATCGATGTGGTGGTGGCACCGCCGCATCCGAAGTTCTCGAGCTGCATCTTCTCCTTCTTCGCCACGTACGCGGTGAAGCCGGGGGTGTTGCCGAGTGTCGGGTCCTGGTAGCCGACCGAGTACGAGTCGCCCATCGAGATGTAGTACGGCTTCGCCTTGGGGGCGGCCTGTGCGACACCTCCTGTCGCGCTGGCCGCCACCAGGCCCACGCCGGCCATGGCGGCCGCCACCACGGCGGTCGAGACGAGTCGTGACAGTGGACGATGGCGCATGGTGGTCCCCCCGGAGCTTCGTGGTGATCGGCCCTGCACCCGCAGGACCTCGGGAAACGTATCCGAACCGGACCGACGGTCCGTGGATCCGACACGGAACCGTCACTCCCCGTTCATGTTCCGGCGGGTTCCGTCACGCTCGGTGGCACTTTCGGGCGGAGGCGGCGGGTGGACCCGGTCACGCGTGGTGGACGACCCAGGTCACTCCCTGGAACGTCCGGTAGCCCAGGTAGACCACCGTGGCCACCGCGAGGAACTTGAACCACCACGGCTGCCTGCGGTGCTCGAGGGTGGGCGAACCGCACGTGGGGCAGGTCCCGTCCTCGGCGAGCTCCTCGGTCCCGACCTCGACGTCGCACGCCTCACACCAGGGCACGGTGCCCCTCCTCCGACCCGATCACCGCTTCCGTCCCCCGCCACCGTTGGCGCCCTTCGCCCGCACCCGGATCTTGATCGGGGTGGGCCCGAGCTCGAACCGCTCGCGCAGTCCCCGCTCGACGTAGCGGAGGTAGGTGGGCTGCAGGCGACCGTTGGTGAACAGCGTGAAGGTGGGCGGGTCGTTGGCTCCCTGGACGCCGTACTGGATCCGCGCACCCACCGGGGGGTGTGCCACCTGGATCGATTTGAGGGCGCGGTTCAGCTCACCGGTCGGGATCCGCGAGTGGTAGGCCTCCTCGGCGGCGGCCACGGCGGGCAGGATGTGGTGCACCCCGAGGCCCGAGAGCGCACTGATCTTGAGGACGGGGGCCTCGCCCAGGAAGGCCAGCCGGTCCCCCACGTCGGCCAGGACGCCGACCCGGTCCTCGGTCGCCACGAGCTCCCACTTGTTGAGGACGACCACCACCGGACAGCCGGAAGCGCCGATCCGCTCGGCCAGCCGCTGGTCCTGGTGGGTGATCCCGGCGGTCGCGTCGATGACCAGGAGGGCGATGTCGGCCCGGTCGAGGGCGTCGAGCGCCCGCAGGACCGAGAAGTACTCGGTGCCGCGCTCGGTCCGGGACTTGCGGCGCATGCCCGCGGTGTCGATGAAGCAGACGGTGCCCTCGGGGGTCTCCACGATGGTGTCCACCGCGTCGCGGGTGGTGCCCGGGGCGTCGTGGGTGACCGACCGCTCGTCGCCCACCAGCCGGTTGAACAGGGTGGACTTGCCGACGTTCGGACGGCCGACCAGCGCCACCCGGGGGATGCCCGCCTCCGTCTCGGTGCCGGCCACCAGGTCGACGACGCCGTCGTCGTCGTCGTCCGCCCCGCCCTCCCCGTCGGCCCTCGTGTCGGCCGTCCCCGTCCCGGCGGCGGTGACACCGGCGGGTTCGGGCAGCGCCCTGACCACGTCGTCGAGGAGATCACCCGTGCCCCGCCCGTGCAGGGCGCTCACCGGCCACGGGTCCCCGAGCCCGAGCGACAGGGCGTCCCACGCGTCGGCCTCGCGCTGGGACGAGTCGACCTTGTTGACCACGACCCGCACCGGTCGGCGCGACCGCTTCAGCACCCTGGCGACGTCCAGGTCCTCGTCGGTCAGGCCGACCGTCACGTCGACCACGAAGAGGATCACGTCGGCCTCGTCGATGGCCCGCTCGGCCTGGGCGCTCACCTGGGCGTCGAGCGGGTCGTCGGTCGACAGCCAGCCGCCGGTGTCGACGATGGTGAACTGGTGCCCGCACCACTCGGCGTCGAGCTCCTTGCGATCACGGGTGACCCCCGGTCGCTCCTCGACCACGGCCGCCCGACGACCGACGATGCGGTTGACCAGCGTGGACTTCCCCACGTTGGGCCGCCCGGCCACCACCACCAGGGGCAGGACGCGCGCCGGGATCTCGTTCCTGGTGGGCGTCATCGGGGTGCACCCAGGGTCACCGGCACCCGTGCGGGACCCGATTCGGACGAAGTGGACGGGCCCCGCCCGGGGCGACCCTCGAGGGCCCGCCGCAACGAGAGGCCGTCGGTGGCCACCACCTCGACGGCACGGGGCAGGTCGGCCAGGGTCAGGTCGTCGAGGAACCGGCCCTCGGACAGGCACGAGTCGGGCAACAGGTAGCGGTGGCCCTCGGGCTCGCCGGCCAGCACCGCGGTCAGGTCGGTGCCGGTGAGCAGCCCCGACACCCCGATGTTCCCCCCGAAGAAGTGGTTGGCCACCGGGACGAGGCGGACGTCGTCCCTCCCGAGCGAGCCGACCAGCGGCGCGAGCACCCGGGCACCGTACTCACCGGTGAGGATGGCCACGGGTGCCGTGCCGTCCACCGGTCCGCCGGCCCGGTCCCCGGTGGCCCGCGGGGAGCGGTAGCCGGATGCCGGGGCGCCGTCCACGGCGGCGAAGAACCCGGGACGGACCCCGAGCGCGGCGTGCTCGTCGCCCCCGAAGGCGGCCTCGAAGGCCCGGGCCATCCCCAGTCCGTTTTCGTGCTGGGGGAACCCCTCGTAGGTGGCGGCCGGAGGGAATGGTCGTTCGGCCATCAGGTAGTACTCGTCGGCCGCGAACACCATCCGGCGCCCGATCGCCGAGAGGAACGTCCGCTGCCACCGGTCGACCAGGTCGCAGACGGCCGCGGCCTCCTCGATGGTGTGCGGCCGCATGGCGTCCTCGTGGGAGAACGTGCTGACGCCGAGGGGCACGCACGCCACGGTGGCCAGCTGCGGGTAGCGGTCGAGCACGCCGGCCAGGGTGTCCTCCAGGATGTCCCCGTCGTTGCGTCCCGGGCAGACCACGACCTGGCCGTGGACCTCGATGCCGCCGTCGAGGAGGGCGCTCAGCCACCGCAGGCTGGTGGCGCCCCTCCGGTTGCGCAGCAAGCCGGCGCGGACGTCGGGGTCGGTGGCGTGGATGGAGACGAACAGCGGGCTGAGCCGTTCGGTCAGCACCCGCTCGAGGTCCATCTCCGTGAACCGGGTGAGCGTGGTGAAGTTCCCGTAGAGGAAGGACAGGCGGTAGTCGTCGTCCTTCAGCGACAGGCTGCGTCGCATGCCCTTGGGCAACTGGTGGATGAAGCAGAACTCGCAGTGGTTGTCGCAGGTCCGCACACGGTCGAAGAGGGCCGAGGAGACCTCGATGCCGAGCGGCTCGCCCGGGTCCTTCCGGACCGCCAACTCCATCGGACCGTCCAGCCCACGACGGCGGACGACGAGGTCCAGTTCGGGCTCGTCCACCAGGAGGCTGTATTCGATGACGTCACGCGGGGTGCGCCCGTTGAGCGACAGGAGCTCATCGCCGGCTCGGAGTCCGGACAGCGCTGCCGGTGACGATTCGGTGACGGCGACGACCCTCGGTGCCGTCGTCACTCGGGGCGCCGACATGTCCTCCAGGCTACCCGGTGCGACACGGGCCGACGCCCTCACCCCTGCGGTGGGGCCGCACCGGGCCGGCGACCGCTCCCCGGTAGCCTGGACCGGTGCCCGTCGAACGCGTGATCCTGGCCGAGCCCCGCGGGTTCTGCGCCGGGGTGGAGAAGGCGATCAAGGCCCTCGCCTGGATGGTGCGGGTGTTCGAACCGCCCGTGTACTGCTACCACGAGATCGTCCACAACCGGCACGTGGTGGAGCAGTTCGTCGCCAAGGGAGTGGTCTTCGTCGACGACGTGACCGAGGTGCCGCCGGGCGCGCCGCTGATGCTGTCGGCGCACGGCTCGGCCCCCGAGGTGGTCGAGGCCGCCCGTACCGCCGGGCGGGTGGTGGTCGATGCCGTGTGTCCGCTGGTGACCAAGGTCCACCACGAGCTCAAGGTCCGGGCCCGCAAGGGGTACACCGTGCTCTACGTCGGCCACCACGGGCACGAGGAGGCGGTGGGCACCATGGCGGTGGCACCGGAGTCGGTCCGGCTCCTCGAACGCGTCGACGACGTGGACGCCCTCGACCTGGCCCCCCCGGGGGACGGCGGGGCCGCCCCGATGGTCGCCCTCCTCGCCCAGACCACCCTCAGCCACGACGAGTGGGCGGGGATCGTCGAGCGGGCCCGCGAGCGCTTCCCCGACCTGTGGATGCCCAACCGGAGCGACCTGTGCTTCGCCACCACCAACCGGCAGGCCGCGCTGAAGGCGTTGGCCGGACGGTGCGACGCGATCGTGGTCATCGGCTCGGAGAACTCCTCCAACACGGTGGCCCTGACCAAGGTGGCCACCGCGTTCGGGTGCCCGCGGGTCGTCCGGATCAACGACGCCTCCGAGCTGCCCGACGACCTCACCGGGACGGTCGGGGTGACCGCCGGGGCGTCGGCACCCGAGGCCCTGGTCGACGCGGTGGTCGAGCGCCTCGCCCCGGTCGACGGGGTCGAGAGCTACGCCGTCACCGTCGAGGAGGAGTACTTCCCTCCCCCGCCGGAGCTCCGCGAGCTCCTGCGGGGGCTCGAGGCCGCGCTCGGGCTGCTCGGCGGCACCGTCGGCGCGGAACCGGATGCGGCCGACCCCGATCCCCGGCGGCGGGTGCTCGCCGACGACCGGACCACGGCGGCGGCCGACGTGCTGGAGCAGATCGCCCTCCTGGCGTAGGCGACCGGGCGACCCATTCGGCGCGAGACTGTCACCATGACGACATCGTTCACCAGCATGGACGTCTCGACCGCCGAACAGTGGAGCGTCATCGGGGCCGAGACCATGAAGAACCAGGGGCGCGTGGCCGACCGGGTGCTGCTCCTGCTCGAGTCCCTGGCCGACGTGGTGGACGGGTTCGCCGTCGACCAGCTCACCCACTGCCTCCAGACCGCCACCCGGGCCGAGGAGGCGGGTGCCGACGACCAGTTGGTGGTGGCGTCGCTGTGCCACGACATCGGCAAGGCGATCTCGGTCCCCAATCACCCCCGCATCGCGGCGGAGATCCTCCGCCCCTACGTGCGCGACGAGGTCGCCCAGACGATCCTCTACCACCAGGACTTCCAGGGCCGGCACTACTACCACCACTTCGACATGGACCCCGGGCTGCGGGAGAACCACCGGGACGAGCCGTGGTACCCGCTGGCCGAGCGGTTCGCCGACGAGTGGGACCAGACCAGCTTCGACCCGGGGTACCCGACCGAGGGCCTCGACCACTTCGAGGCGAAGGTCCGGGCCGTCTTCGCCCACCCCCACTCCCTCTGATGGCGCCCACCCAGCGCCACCGTTGGCTGACCCTCCCCGACAGCCGCGCCGCCCGGCGGTCGGCCCGCCTGATCGCCTACGTACGCGATCGGGCGAGCGCGGAGTTCGAGGCCCGCTACCCGGACCTCCACTTCGGCCCGGTGGTCGCCCTGGTGGCCGCCTACCACGAGGAGGAGAACATCGGGGCGGTCCTGAAGGCCGTGCCCGCCTTCGTCGGGGACCTCGAGGTGTCGACACTGGTGGTGGTCGACGGGGGGACCGACCGCACGGCCGACGTGGCCTTCGACGCCGGTGCGTACACCTGCGTGCTCCCGGTCAACCTCGGCCAGGGGGCGGCACTGCGACTCGGCTACGGGCTCGCCGCGGCCCACGGTGCCCGGTACGTGGTGACCATCGACGCCGACGGCCAGAACGACCCCACCGAGATGCCCACCATGCTCGAGCCCCTGCTCGACGACACGGCCGACTTCGTCATCGCGTCCCGGCGGCTCGGCACCGACCAGACGACCGACCGGTTCCGACGCGCCGGTGTCAAGGTCTACGCCTGGGCCCTCAACGCCATCGCCCGCCAGCAGCTGACCGACTCGTCGAACGGGTACCGGGCGTTCCGGATCGAGGTGCTCGACGACATCGCACCCCACCTGGTCCAGGACCAGTACCAGACGGCCGAGGTGGTCATCACCGCCTCGAGCCGCGGGTGGCGGATCACCCAACGACCCACCATGTGGCATCCCCGGGCCTCGGGGACGTCGAAGAAGGGTGGGAACCTGGTGTTCGGCCTCAGCTACGCCGCGGTGATCCTGACCACGTGGGCACGGGTCACCCTGGGCAACCGCACCCGCCGCTAGTCCGGGCGACGCCAGGGCACGCCACGACCGTCGGGGTGGCCGGTCAGTACCGGCCGGTGACCTCGACGGAACGGTCGTAGAGGTCCTGGAGCGCCTCGGTCAGCTGTTCGGTCAGCTGGTGGATCTGGCTCCTCGGCACGCGGCCGGAGCCGCTGCGCCCGGGCGGCACGATCGGCTCGCCCACCTCCAGGTGGATGTGGCGGGGGCGGGGGATGCGGTGCCCCTTGGGCATGACCGAGGCCGACCCGCCGATGCCCACCGGCACCACGGTGGCACCGGTCCGGGCCGCCAGGAAGGCGACGCCCTCGTGGAGGTCGTGCACGACAGGGCCCGTGCGCCGCTCACCCTCCGGAAACAGGATCAGCACCTCGCCGGCCTCGAGCACCTGTTGGGCCCGACGCATGGCCTCCCGGTCGGCCGACTCCCGGTGGACGGGGAACGCCCCCACCGCCGGCAGGATCCTGGCCAATGCCCCGTTCTTCCACAGGGAGTCCTTGGCCATGTAGTGCAGCTTGCGGTCGGTCACCTCGGATGCGACGAAGAAGTCGATGAACGAGCGGTGCACCGGGGCGACGATGACCGGGCCCTCGGCCGGGACACGTCCCTCGGGTGACACCGTCGTGCGGAACGCGACCCGGTTCAACAGGTGGACGAGGACGCGCAGGAAGCGGTAGACCGGGGTGAACCGGGTGTCGACCCGCGCCTCGATGCCGGCCGACGGGTCGGCGGCCGCACCCGGCCCGCCGGCCTCCTGTCCGGGGCTCACAACCACGTCAGCACCTCATCCACGATCTCGTCCACGCTACGCGCTCCGGTGTCGACCACGTGCGCCCCCCGGGCCACCCCGAGCGGTGACGCCTCACGCGTGCTGTCGAGCCGGTCCCTCCGGGCCACGGCCGCGGCGCCCTCCTCGGAGCGCCGGGCGGCCCGGACGTCTTCGGGCGCGGTCAGGTACAGCTTGAGGTCGGCGTCGGGCAGGACCACCGAGCCGATGTCGCGGCCCTCGACCACGCCACCGCCGTGGGAGGCCACCCACCGGCGCTGGCGATCCACCATGACGGCCCGAACGGCCGGATTGGCCGCCACCGCGGACACCGCGGCGCTGACCTCGGGCCCGCGGATGGCCTCGGTGACGTCGGTCCCGTCGGCCACCACGTGGTCGCCCACGTCGATGGCCAGCGCACGGGCCACCGCGGCCACGGCGTCGGCGTCCCCCGTGTCCACCCCCCTCTGGAGCACCGCCCAGGCGACCGACCGGTACATCGCCCCGGTGTCCAGGCGGTCGACGCCCAACCGCTCGGCCAGCGCCCGGGAGAGGGTCGACTTGCCCGATCCGGCCGGGCCGTCGATGGCCACGACGACATGCCCGTGCGCCATCAGGAACCCGCTCCGGCCAGGCGGTCCAGGGTGTCGGCGAACCCGGGGTAGCTGGTCGCCACCGCCTCCCAACCGGTGATCACCGAGGGGCGCCCACCGGGGCAGACCAGGGCCGCCACGGCCGCGGCCATGGCCATCCGATGGTCCCCATCGGCGTCGACCGCGGCGGCCGTCGGCGTCGCACCGCCCTCGACGACCAGGTCGTCGCCCTCGATGCGGGCCGCGCCACCGAAGGACCGGACCAGCCGCACGGTCCCCTGGAGCCGGTCGGACTCCTTCACCCGCAGCTCACCCACGTCGTGGAAGCGGGTCGCCCCGCGGGCCACCATGGCCGCGACGGCCAGGATCGGCACCTCGTCGAGCGACGGGATCTCGGCCGACCGGACCGTCGTGCCGGACAGGTCGGACCCGACCGCGGTGATCGAGCCCTCCCCCGGCCCGGTCCCCTCCAGCACCATCTCGGCTCCCATCCGCTCGAGGACCTGGACGAACCCGATGCGCTCGGGACCCAGGTGCACCCGCTCGACGGTGATCCTGCTGTCCGGGACGACGAGGCCGGCCACGATCCAGAACGCGGCCTGCGACGGGTCGCCGGGCACGACGTACCCCAGCGGCGCGAGCGCACTGCGCCGGAGCCGGACGATCCGCCCCGCGCCCCACTCCTCCACCTCGACGTCGGCCCCGGCCTCGGCCAGCATCTCCTCGGTGTGGGCCCTGGTCGCCACCGGCTCCCGGACCACGGTCTCGCCGTCGGCGTCGAGCCCGGCCAGCAGGACGGCGCTCTTGACCTGGGCGCTGGCCATCGGCGGGGTGTAGTCGATGCCGGTCAGCGAGCCGCCGGTGATGGTCAGTGGCGGCAGGCACCCCTCCCCCACCCCCTCCACCCGGGCGCCCATCAGGCCGAGGGGGACCGCGATCCGGTCCATCGGCCGGGACCGCAGCGACGCGTCGCCGGTGACCCGGGTGACGCCGGGAACCGAGGCCGCCACCCCGGCCAGGAGGCGCATCCCCGTGCCGGAGTTGCCGAGGTCGACGGTGTGGTCCGGGGCGGTCAACCGGCCCCGCCCGCCGACCACGGCGACGATCCCGCCCTCGTCCGTCACCGAGGCCCCGAGCGCCTCGACGGCCATCCGGGTGCGGGTCACGTCGTCGCCGGTCGACAGCCCGGCGATGGTCGACCTCCCCTCTGCCAGCGCGGCGAGCAGCAGGGCGCGGTGCGAGATCGACTTGTCGCCCGGCACGGTGGTCGAGCCGGACAGCGGCCGACCGCCGGACACCTCGAAGGTCTCCTTCGGACCACCGTTCACCGGGCGGTTCCGATCGGCGTGACGCTCGAGCGGTAGCCCTTCCCGACCAGGGCCCCGGTGAGGGTGGGCGCGGCCGCGGCGTCGACGAGCACGACCAGCACCCCCCAGGCGCCCTCGACCGAGTGGGCGATCTCGAGGTCGTAGATGTTGATGGCCAGCTCGGTTGCGAGCACGAGGATCTCGGCCACCGTGCCCGGGCGGTCCTGGACGGGGATCCGGACCTCGACCAGCTCCTCGGGCCGGGGCGCACGCTCGCTCATGGCCCGGCGGGCGGTGGCCGCCCGCTGGAGGACGTGGAGGAGGGAGTCGTGGTCCCGCTCGGCGACCCGCCGGCGCATGTCGGCGAGCGAGTCGATGAGGAGGTCCAGCGTGGCCACGATGGCGTCGGCGTTGTCGTCGCAGATCCCGGGCCAGATGGCGGGCTGGCCCGCGGCGATCCGGGTCATGTCGCGGAACCCGCCGGCGGCCAGCTGCATCAGGGCGCCGTGCTCCTCCCCGACGTCGGAGGCGAGGGCCATCAGCGTGGCGGCCGTCAGGTGGGGCACGTGCGACACCACGGCCACCAGGGTGTCGTGCTCGGACGGGTCGAGAGCGACCACGTCGGCGCCGAACTCGGCCAGCACCGAGCGCACCTTGGCGTAGGCGGCCGGGTCGGTCGACGGTGTCGGGGTGAGCACCCAGGTGGCACCCACGAACAGCTCGGCCGATGCGCCGTCGACGCCGACCTGTTCGCTGCCGGCCATGGGGTGGCCGCCCACGAACCGGGGACTGTCGACGGCGGCGACCAGGGGGCCCTTCACCCCGCCGACGTCGGTGACCACGGCGGCCGGGTTCCAGTCCGGCGACGAGAGGATCTCCGAGACGATGCCGGCGGCCACGTGCACCGGGGTCGCCACCACCACCAGGTCGGCGCCGACGTCGGTGCCGAACGCGTCGAGGGCGCCGAGCTCGACGGCTCGGGCCGCGGTGCCCGGGGAGGCGTCGGTGCCGGTGACGTACCAGCCCTTGGACCGCAGGGCCATGCCGACCGATCCTCCGATCAGGCCGGTTCCGACGACCATGGCCCGACCGGGCCCACCGGTGCGCGCCGTGCCCGGGTCGTCAGTCGGGGAGGTCGTCACGGAGTCCCTGGGCGCCCTCGAGGTAGACGTGGTGGATCTGGTCCCTCGGACGCTCGGTGGTGACGTGGAGCATGACCCGGATGCATCGGGGCACCGAGCCGACGATGGCCAGCTCGCGTGCGCAGATGAGCGGCACGGCGCCGAGGCCCATGGTGCGGGCGGCCGTCGCCGGGAAGATCGACACGATGTCCTCGGTCGCCGTGAACAGGATCGACACGATGTCGTCCTCGACCAGGCCGTTCCGCTCCATGATGCTCTCGAGGAGGGTCACCACCCGCGGGCTGATGGCCTCGGGGGAGTCCTCGTCGACGGTCGTGGCGCCACGGATCGCTCGCAGGGTGCTCGTCATCAGGCAGGCATGTTACCCAGGGGGCGGCACGGCGGCGCCGGCCGGTCCGCCGTCGGGGCCCACCGGGTGCCGGTCGGCGTCGGCGATGCCGTCGGCGGGAACGGCGGCGGCGGCCAGCCCCCGCACCTCGTCGAAGGTCAGCGGACGGTAGGAGCCGGGGGTGAGCGACGGGTCGGCGAGGGGCCCGATGCGGGTCCGCACCAGGCGGACCACCGGGTGGCCGATCGCCTCGCACATCCGTCGGATCTGCCGGTTGCGCCCCTCGTGGATGACCATGCGGAGCAACGACGGTGCCACCACCGCCACCCGGGCCGGCGCGGTCGGGCCGTCCTCGAGCTCCACGCCCTCGCGCAGGCTCCGGACGGCCCCGGCCGACGGCTCTCCCTCCACCTGGACCAGGTACTCCTTGGGCACGCCGAACGAGGGGTGGGTCAGCCGGTGGGTGAGCTCGCCGTCGTTGGTCACGATGATGAGGCCCTCGGAGTCCATGTCGAGGCGTCCCACCGGGTAGGCGCGGGGTCCGGGGGGGACGAGGGCGACCACCGTCGGGCGCCCGTGGGTGTCCTCCGCCGTCGAGACGACACCTGCCGGCTTGTTGACCAGGTAGTGGACGAGTCCCGGGCGGACCGGGAGCGGCACCCCGTCGAGCTCGATGACGTCGACCTCCGCGTCCACCCGTCGACCGAGGACGGGGATCTCGCCGTTCACCGTCACCCGGCCGTCGACGATGAGGTCCTCGCACACCCGGCGCGAGCCCACGCCGGTCCGGGCGAGCACCTTCTGCAGGCGCTCACCGCCGTGGAGGGTCCCCCCCTGCGCCGGCCCGCCCGTCTCGTCGCCTCCGGTGTCTCGAACCTCGGGGCCGGGGCCCTCAGCCATCGGAGACCGGGCGCATCTGCTCCTCGAGCTCGGCGAGCGTCTCGGGCCCGGGCAGCAGGTCCTCCACCGGCGGCAGCTGGTCGAGCCGGTCGAGGCCGAGCCGCTCCAGGAAGGCGTCCGTGGTCGCGTAGAGGACCGCCTGGCCGGGCCCGGCGGCCCGTCCCACCGGGGTGATGTAGCCACGGTGCTCGAGCAGCCGCACCACACCGTCCACGTTGACGCCCCGCAGGGCCGCGACCTGGGCCCTGCTCACCGGCTGCTTGTAGGCCACGATGGCCAGCGTCTCGAGCGCCGCGGCCGACAGCCGCGACGACACCCCGACGTTGGCGAACCGCTCGACGTAGGGGGCGAGGTCGGGATGGGTCTGGATCCGCAGGCCGCCGGCGATACGGACGACCTCGAAACCGCGCCGGCCCTCCCGGCAGGACTCGATCAGCTCGTCGCAGATCGGGTCGATCCGGTCCGCGGGGAGTTCGAGGAGCTCGGCCAGCAGGCCCGGAGGGACCGGTTCCACCGCGACGACGAGGACGGCCTCGACGGCCCTGGCTTCGGGCGACAGCGCCACGCTCAACCCTCGTACTCGTCGGTCGGGCCGATTCCGATCGACACGGTGGCCGGCGCCGTCGGCACCCACTCGACCTCGAGGTCGCCGAAGGCCAGGCCCTGGTCGAGGGAGACCCTCCCCTGCTTGCACAGTTCGAGCAGGGCGAGGAAGCGGACGATGATCTCGATGCGTGAGGTGAGGTGGCCGGTGAGCTGGCGGAAGGTGGACCGTCCCGACCGGGGCAACCGGAGGGCGAGCTCGGCGACGGCGTCGGCCACGGTGACCGCGTCGACCGTCACGTGGTGGAGGTCGACCACCGGGGCCGGCCGTTCGGCCGTGGCGCGCATGAACGCCTCGGCCACCTGCTCGGGGGTGACCCCCTCCAGGAGGTCCGGGGCCCGGACGACCAGGTCGGGGTCGAGGCCGGCGGTCCGGGGGACCGATCGGGCCGCCCGCTCGATGAGGAGGGCGAACCCGTCGGCCGCAGCCGAGTAGGCCTGGCACTCGAGCAGCCGGGCGAGGAGGAGGTCCCGCTCCTCCCAGCCGACCAGCTCCTCGTCGGGCTCCACCTCGCCGCTGCCGGGCAGGAGCCGGCGCGACTTGAGCTCGACCAGGACGGCCCCGACCACCAGGAACTCGGACAGGACGGCGAGGTCGACCTCGGTCCACGAGGCGACCTCGGCCACGAAGGCGTCGACGATGTCGGCGAGCGGGATGTCGAAGATGTCGAGCTGGTGACCGGTGACCAGCTGCAGCAGCGTGTCGATGGGCCCTTCGAAGGCGGGGATGGAGACGGTCGCGGCCACGGTCGAACGATACCGGCTGGGAGTGGCGTGCCCGTTCATCCCGCGCCCCGGCCGTCCGGTGCGCCCCGGCCCGCTCCCACGGAGCCGTGCCCGGGCGCCCAGGGCGTACGATGACCCACTTATGGCACGCGTACTCTCCGGGATCCAGCCCAGCGGCGACCTCCACCTCGGCAACTACCTCGGGGCCATCCGCAACTGGATCGAGGACCAGAACGCCCACGACGCCTTCTACTGCGTGGTCGACCTCCACGCGCTCACCCTCGAGATCGACCCGGCCGAGCTGCGGGCCCGGACCCACGACACCGCCCTCGACCTGGTGGCGGCAGGCCTCGATCCCGACCGGTGCACGCTGTTCGTCCAGAGCCACGTGGTCCAGCACACCCAGATGACCTGGCTGCTCGAGTGCACCGCGGCCATGGGCGAGCTCGAGCGGATGACCCAGTTCAAGGACAAGGGCGCAGGTCAGGAGTCCGCCCGGGTCGGCCTGTTCACCTACCCCGTGCTGATGGCCGCCGACATCGTCCTCTACGACGCCCAGCGGGTGCCGGTCGGCGACGACCAGCGTCAACACCTCGAGCTCGCACGGACCCTGGCCCACCGGTTCAACCACCGCTACGGCGACACGCTGGTGGTCCCCGAGGCGGCGATCCCCGCGGCCGGTGCCCGGGTGATGGACCTCCAGCACCCGGAGCGCAAGATGTCGAAGTCGCTCAACTCGCCCCTCGGCACCGTGCTCCTCATGGACGATCCGGCCCAGATCACCCGCAAGATCACCAAGGCGGTGACCGACACCGACGGCGAGGTCCGCTTCGACCCCGAGCACAAGCCCGGCCTGTCCAACCTGCTCGAACTGCTCGCCGTGTCGACGGGACGCACGCCCGAGCAGGTGGCCGGCTCCTACCAGCGCTACGGCGACCTGAAGGCCGACACCGCCGAGGCCCTGGTCGAGCTGCTGCGGCCCGTCCAGGCCCGGCGGAGGGAGCTGGACGCCGACCCCGGGGCCGTCCGGGAGCTGTTGGCGACGGGCGCCGAGAAGGCCACCGCGGTGGCCGCCGCCACCTATGCCCGGGCCGCGGCGGCGATCGGGTTGCTCGCCCCGGCATGACCACCGAGTCACCCACGACGGCCGGGGCCGACACCGCTACCGGACCCGGTGTCGACCCGGTCGGGGCAGGGACCGCTCCGGTAGCCGAGGCCGCGGTCGACGGGCCGACCGGGTCACGGGCCCGGTGGATCCTCACCCGGTCCCTACGGCCGGTCCTCATCTACGTCGCCTCCCGGGTCGGCATGCTGCTGGTGGCCGGGGCCGTCGCCTCCAACGGGATCCAACCCGTGTCGAACGTCCTGACCGTGTGGGACAGCAATTGGTACCTGTCCATCGCCAGCGGCGGCTACGTGAGCCGGATCCCCCCCGGCGTCGGCAATCCCGCCCAGTCCGACCTCGGGTTCTTCCCCCTCCTCCCGCTGCTCGTCCGGTTCACCCACCTGGTCACCGGATTCGGCTTCACCGTCTCGGGGCTGCTCACCACCTTCCTGGTCGGCGTGGCCGCCTCGGTGGCCGTGTGGTGGATGCTCCGGGACGTCTTCGGAGCGACGGGCGCCGACAGGGGCACCGCGCTGGTCTTCTTCTCCCCCGGCGCCCTCGTGCTCAGCCTGGTGTACTCCGAGGGGGTGACCATCCTCCTCGTCGCGTGCACCCTGTTGGCGCTGCGCCGGGAGCGCTGGGTGGTCGCCGGGGTGTGCGCCGCCCTGGCCGCCACCGCCGATCCGGTGGCCGGCGCGGTGATCGTGCCGTGCATCGTGGCCGCGGTGGTCGCCATCCGCACCGAGCGCGACTGGCGGGCCCTGGCCGCACCGATCCTCACCCCCCTCGGGGTGCTGGCGTTCTTCGGGTACCTGTGGGCCCACACCGGCTCCCCGTTCGAGTACTTCCGGGCCCAGCGGGCGGGGTGGCAGAGCGGCGCGTACTTCGACGGGATCCCGACCGCCCTCGGCCAGCTGTTCGGCCACGGGCTCGCCAGCATCAACGAGGGGGTCAAGGGTGTCTCGGTGCTCGTGGCCATCGGGCTCCTCGTCCTCTTCTTCCGGGCCCGCCCGCCGGCCACCTGGATCGGCTACGTCGTCGGCGTCCTCGTGCTCGGAGCGATGTCACCGATCATCGGGGTCACCCCCCGGCTGCTGCTCCGTGGCTTTCCGCTCCTCGGGGTGGTCGGGGCCAAGCTCCCCCCCCTGTGGTTCGAGGTGGTCCTCGGCCTGTCCGCGCTGTGCATGGCCGCCCTGGGCATCCTGGCCATGGGCGGGACGCTTTGGACGCCGTAGCGGACGACACCGCGAGCCGGCACCCGACCACGGGCTGGATCGTGGGCATGTCCGTCCTCGGGGCGCTCTCCCTCGGGTGGCTGCTCGTCCGGGTCGTGACCGTCACGTGGCACCGGGCGCAGCTCGACTTCGCCGTCTACCTCATGGGGGCCCACCACCTCGTCGACGGGCGCCTCTACCTGGCCCACCTCCCGAATGCCACCCACCTGCCGTTCACCTACCCACCGGTCGCGGCCCTGGCCTTCGGCCCCCTCGCGCTCCTCCCCACCCAGGCGGCCCAGCTGGTGTGGGCCGCCGTCAACGTGCTCAGCCTGTATGCGGTGCTGGTGCTCTCGCTCCACGCGGCGAGGCCCGACATCGACCGGGCCCGCCTGTACCTGTGGGCCCTGGTCCTGGCCGGGCCGTCGTTCCTCCTCGACCCGGTGCGCCTGACCTTCTACTTCGGCCAGGTGAACCTGGTCCTGTGCGCCCTGATCCTGGCCGACCTCACCACCACCGTGCGGATCGGCCGCCGGACGCTCCCCCGCGGCGTGCTCCTCGGGGCGGCCGCCGCGGTCAAGCTGATCCCGCTGGTCTTCGTCCCGTACCTGTTCGTGACCCGCCAGGTCCGGGCGGCATGGACGGCACTCGCCTCGTTCGTCGCCTGCTCGGTCCTGGCCGGGCTCCTCGACCCCAGGGTCTCGTGGGAGTACTGGACGAGGTACGCCACGGACTCGTCGCGGGTGGGGGTGCCCTACTTCTACCTCGAGCAGAGCCTGCAGGGGGCGCTCGACCGGGCGGTCCACGCGGTGGTGTCGCCGCCCGTGGTCGACGCCCTCGGCGCGGTGGTCGTGGTCGCGGGCATCGCGCTGGCCCGCTGGGCGTGGAAGGACTCGTCCCCGTTGCTCGGAGTCCTGGTGTGCGCCACGACGGGGATGATGGCATCCCCCATCACCTGGGAGCACCACCTGGTGTGGGCGATCCCGATCCTGCTGTGGCTGGCGTGCGCGCCCGACCGACCGGCGGGCGGCTGGGTGTGGGCCGCCGCCGGAGCGCTCGTCCTGTGGTGGGCGCCGCTCGAGCGGGTGCCGAGCGCGGGCACCGCCGAGCTGCACGAGCACGGCTGGACACTGCCCGCCGGCAGTTCGTCCTTCCTGCTCATGGTGGCATTCCTGGTCGGGGTGACGGTCCTCCTCGCCGTGCGTCGGCGGTCACGCCCTGTCCCCGGGGGGGTCAGTGGCCCCCCTTCGGCGACGACCAGTGCTGGAGCGGCGACGTAGACAGCGCGTCGGGCGAGGTGGTGTACGCATCGACCAGCCACCACTGCCCGGTGGCGGGCGCCGGAGTGGCGTTGGACGGGCGCAGGGTGAACTCGGTGGTCGCCCCCGGGGCCACCGGCAAGGTGCCGTGCACCACGGTGGCCCGCCAGAACCCGGACGGGTGGCCGCCGCCGGACGAGACCATGAAGTGGGGCGTCACGGCCGCCGGGTACCCGTTGTGCACGGTCACCTCCAGGCTGGCGAAGTTGAACCCGTCGACGGCGTCGGGCGCCACCGCGAACCCGCGCACGCCGACCGCGAGGGGGGCCGAGGTGAAGGCCACGACCAGCAGGACCAGGGAGGCCATGGCCGGGAGCCCGACCGCCAGTGCGGCCGCTCCCGGTCGCCGGGCGCCCGCCCGGTCCGGCGCACGGTCGACGGTCACGCTCACGGCCGCCACCAGCGCGACCGGCACGAAGTCGACCAGGTAGCTCGACAGGCTCCGGTCGGGCAGGAACAGGACCAGCGGCACCAGGAACAGCCACGACCGCTTCAGCCGGGGCTCCCAGAGGGCGAACGCCGCCAGCATGGCCACGAGCGCCAGGACCGAGGCCGCCGACATCCACGTCAGCACCACCCCCCCGGTCAGGCCGTGGATCGCGACGGCGATCAGGCCCTGGCCGTCGGGGATCAGCGGGGAGGCGATGGGGAGCAGCGCACCTTTCAGCCACGCCACCGGCGACCAGACGATGAACGGCAGGTCGACCAGCACGAAGGTGGCCACGACCAGCCCGGCGTAGCGGAGGGCGGTGGCCACCGGAGAACCGCCGGCCCGGCGCGACTCGCACGCCACCCCGATCACCAGGAAGGGGACGCAGAACCACGGGGTCTGCTTGATCGAGCAGGCCACCCCGAGACAGACCGGTCCCACCCAGGCCGGCAGCCACGCCACCGCCCGACCCGGGTACCGGTCCCACCGCCAAACGGCCACCACCAGGAAGGGGAGGAACAGCCCGTCCGTCCCGCCGTTGCCGAACGCCCCGGCGAACACCGCGGTGAGGAGGAGCAGGGGCGCCAGCCACCGCAGGAAGGACGGGAGCATGGCGAACACCAGGACGACGGCGACCAGCCAGGCGCCGAGGTCGACCCAGTCGGTGACCATGTGGTGGAGCCCGAGGGCGTCGAAGGGGGCCTGCAGGAGGAACGACCCCGCCGGGTAGGACACCCCGAGGGCGTGCCCCCCGTCGAGCTGGTAGGTCCAGTACTGGTACGCCGGCCGGAGCAGGTGCGCGGCGGCGGCCATCGAGGTCGTGTACGGGTTCCTCCCGGCCACGAATGCGCGGGTCGCCACGTCGTTGAACGCGGCCGAGTCGGTCGTGTAGAAGCGGCGCTGGCTGATGGAGGTGGCCTGGGACGCGGTGGCCACGGCCAGGGCCACGAGGAGTCCCGCCCCCTGCATGGCCGGCGAGAGGGGCCGCCGGACGATCCACACCAGTGCCGCACCGGTCAACGACACCAGCACGAAGACCGGTGACAGGACCGCGACCACCGGATCGACCGACCACGCCCCCCAGTAGTCGACCGACGTCGACAGGACGGCCAGCCACACCAGGGTCCACGCGCAGCGCTGGACGAGCACCAGGGCGGCGGCGGTCGTCAACGCCTCCTGATCGACCACAGTCTGGCCCGGTGACGGGGGGATACCGCGAGGCTGCGCTCCCCCGAGCAGACCGGTGATGACGTGGTCGTCGGCCAGGGGCGGCGTGGTTCCGATGGTCGACACTCCTCTCCTGCCCCGTTCCCTGCCCCGTCGATCCGGTTCCGGTCCGTCCGCCCGGGACGGGGCCCCCAGACGCTACCTCGGTGGTCGCGGGGTGTCGTCGAGCGCACGGGTGCCCGGTGGCGGTCCGTCAGGCCAGCCGGTTGATCCACCAGTTGACCAGGTGGTCGATCAGGGCGGACCACTGGTCGCGGAAGAGGAGGATGAGGATGAAGGGGAGGAACATCAAGAAGGGCTGGAGGTTGTAGTAGCCCTCCAGATGGCGCTCGGGGATGAACCGCTCGAGTACGGCCGCCCCGTCGAGGGGCGGGCAGGGGATGAGGTTGAAGATCCCGAGGACGATGTTGGCGATCCCGGCGTAGAAGAAGATCTGCTCGACCAGGCTGAGCGGAGCGCCGCTCAGGATGGTCGTGCGGCCCCCCACGGCGACGAAGCACACCCCACTGAGGGCGGCCAGGGCGAAGTTGGTCAGGGGGCCGACCAGGGAGACCAGCACGATGTGGTTCCGCGGACTCCGGAGGTTCCGGGGGTTGACCGGCACCGGCTTCGCCCAGCCGTAGGCGCCGATCCCGGACAGGGTGAGCACCGCCGGCACGAGGAGCGTCCCCACCGGGTCGATGTGGCGGATCGGATTGAGGTTGAGCCGGCCCGCCCGCTTGGCCGTCCTGTCGCCGAAGGCCAGGGCGACGGCACCGTGGGAGATCTCGTGCAGGATGATCGACGGGACCAGCACGCAGAAGTAGATGAGCTGGCCGCCACTGATCTTGTGGGACCGGACGATGAGGGCGATCAGGACGATGGCGACGCCCACGATGATCAGGTCCCGGTTGCTGATGCGGAATCTCCGTCGACGCCCGGCTCCGGACCCCTGCGGGCCCCAGGGGGTCATTGGGCGTCCCCGGTCAGGACCGGTTGGCGTGGTCGATGCAGAACCGGGTGGCCGGCATCGCCTCGAGACGCGCCGGGTTGATCGCCACGCCGCAGACCTCGCACTTCCCGTAGGAGCCGTCGTCGAGTCGACCGATGGCCGAGGCCACCTCCTCGAGGGTCTCCTTCAGCTGCCCGGCAAGGGCCTCGGCCTCGCCGCGCTCGGCGGTCACCTGGCTGGTGTCCGCGAAGTTGGCGTCGTACTCGAGTCCCGTCCTGCCCTCGTCGAATCCGAGCTCGGTCAACTCCGCGCGCAGCTGGGCCTGCTCCATCTGGAGCAGATTGCGGTAGTCGACGGCCGGGGCATCGGTAGGGGCATCACTGGACATCCGTAGAATCCTACCCGCCCCCGGCACCACCGGCCCGCGGATGGGCCCGCTCGTAGGAGGAGCGGAGATGGTCCTGGCTGAGGCGGGTGTAGATCTGCGTGGTGGCGATCGAGACGTGACCGAGCACCTCCTGGACCACCCGGATGTCGGCCCCGTGGGCCAGCATGTGGCTGGCACAGGAGTGACGCAGGACGTGCGGGCTGACCACGTCGCCCAGTCCCACCCGCTCGGCCCGTCCCTGCACGGCGGCCCACGCGGCCTGCCTCGACAGGCGGGCACCCCGCACGTTGAGGAAGACGGCGTCGGCGTCGCTGCGCCGTGCGAACCGGCGGGGCTCCATGAGCGGCCGTCCCGTCGGGCCGAGCCACCGCCCGAGCGCCGAGCGGGCCGGTCGGCCGAGCGGCACCAGGCGTTCCTTGGACCCCTTGCCGAACACCCGGAGCAGGCCGTCGTCGCCCGCCAGGTCCATGAGGGAGAGCCCGACCACCTCGGAGATCCGGGCCCCGGTGCCGTAGAGGACCTCCAGGAGGGCACGGTCACGCAGGTCCACCGGCTCGGACCCGTCCACCGATTCGAGCAGGGAGACGACCTGGTGCTCGTCGAGCGCCTTCGGGAGCCTCCGGGGGAGCTTGGGCGACCGGACGTCGGTGGTGGGGTCGGCGGTGACCACACCCTCTTCCACCCAGAAGCGGTAGAGCCCGCGCAGTGCGGTGGTCGCCCGGGCCAGCGAGGCCGGGTTGTGCCCCCGTGCGCGCCGGTCGGCCAGGTGGCGCTCGACGGCGTCGGGTCCGGCCGTGGCCGTGTCGACGTGGTTGGCCACGGCCCACTGCTCGAACGTGGCGATGTCGCGCCGGTAGGCGAGGAGCGTGTTCCGGGACCGGCCCTTCTCGACGGCCAGCCAGGACAGGAACTCCTCGGCTCCGGACGAGAGGGGCTCGCTCACCGGGCCGGTCAGCCGTCCGAGGCGAGCCGCCGCCGGGCCAGCCCCACGCCGAGGATGGTCGAGGCGTCCACGATCGAACCGTCGTCGACCATGGCGTCGAACCGGTCGAGGGGGACCTCGACGACCTCGAGGAACCGCTCCTCGGCACCCTGGCGGTCCGCGGCGACCGGACGGAGTCCGGTCGCCAGGTAGACGTGGGTGATCTCGTCGCAGAACCCCGGGGTGATCGCCGTACGGGTCAGGAGGGCGAGACGGTCCGCTCCGAGGCCGACCTCCTCGGCCAGCTCGCGCCGGGCCGTGTCCTCGGGCGGCTCGCCCGGCACGTCGCGGGTGCCGGCCGGGATCTCGAGCAGCCACCGGTCGACCGCCGGCCGGTACTGGCGGACGAGGACCACCGCGTCCCCCGCGGTGACGGCGACCACGGCGACCGCCCCCGGGTGGCGGACGATGTCGCGCACGAAGGGGGTCCCGTCGGGGTCGAGGAAGGTGGCGCGCTGGACCCGGATGAACCAGCCCTGGTGGACCGTCTCCTCCCCGGTGGGCGTGAACACCGGGAGCCGGTCGCCGGGTGCCGTGCTCCCGGACTCAGCCGACGGCACCGATGTCGATCAGGTGTGGATCGCGTCCCTCGGCCCTGGCCAGGGCGGCACCGACCAGCTCGCGGAAGAGCGGGTGGGGCTGGTCCGGACGGCTCTTGAACTCCGGATGGGCCTGGGTGCCCACCCAGAACGGATGTCCCGGCAGCTCGATGAATTCGACGAGCCGTCCGTCCGGCGACAGCCCCGAGCAGACCAGCCCGGCATCCTCGAGGCGCTCCCGGTAGCGGGGGTTGACCTCGTAGCGGTGGCGGTGGCGTTCGGACACCACGACGTCGCCGTAGGCCCGGGCCACCTGCGATCCGGGGAGCAGGCGGGCGTCGTAGGAGCCGAGCCTCATCGTGCCGCCCTTGTCGGACACGTCGACCTGCTCGTCCATGAGGTCCACCACCGGGTGCCGGGTGGTGGCCTCGAACTCCCGCGAGTTGGCGCCCTCCAGGCCGGCCAGCGAGCGGGCCGCCTCGATGATCATCACCTGGAGACCGAGGCACAGTCCGAGGAGGGGCAGCTCGGACTCACGCGCGTAGCGGGCCGCGGCGATCTTCCCCTCCACGCCCCGTTCGCCGAACCCGCCGGGGATGACCAGGCCGTCGAAGGCCCGAAGGCCGTCACGTTCCAGGAGGTCGGGCACGGTGGCGGCCTGGACCCACTGGATCTCGACCTTGGCCCCGTGGTGGAAGCCGGCGTGGCGCAGCGCCTCGACCACCGAGAGGTAGGCGTCGGGCAGGTCCACGTACTTGCCGATGATGCCGATCCGGACCGGCCGGACCGCCGCGGCCACCTGGGACACCAGGTGCTCCCACCGCGACAGGTCGATCGGGTGGTCCTCGGCGTCGATCTCCAGGGCGTCGAGCAGGTAGCCGTCGAGCCCCTCCTCGTGGAGCACGAGGGGGATCTGGTAGATGTTCTCGGCGTCGACGCAGGAGATCACCGCCTGCATCGGGACGTCGCAGAGCAGGGAGATCTTGCGCTTCAGGTCCTCGGAGATCATCCGGTCGGACCGGCACACGATGACGTCGGGCTGGATGCCCTGGCTCCGCAGATCGGTCACCGAGTGCTGGGTCGGCTTGGTCTTCTGCTCCCCCGACGGCCGCAGGTAGGGCACCAGCGTCAGGTGGACGTAGGCCACGTTCTCCCGCCCGACGTCGCGCCGGAACTGCCGGATCGCCTCGATGAACGGGAGGATCTCGATGTCGCCGACGGTCCCGCCGATCTCCACGATGACCACGTCCACGCCGGTCAGGCCCAGCTTGTGGATGTGGTTCTTGATCTCGTCGGTGATGTGGGGGATCACCTGGACGGTCTTGCCCAGGTAGTCGCCCCGGCGTTCCTTGGCGATGACCGACGAGTAGATGCGGCCGGTCGTGGCGTTGGACCCCTTGTGGAGGTTCTCGTCGATGAAGCGCTCGTAGTGGCCGAGGTCGAGGTCGGTCTCCCCTCCGTCCTCGGTCACGAAGACCTCGCCGTGCTCGAACGGGTTCATGGTGCCCGGGTCGACGTTGATGTAGGGGTCGAGCTTGCACATGGTGACCTTGAGGCCACGGCACTTGAGCAGCCGCCCGAGCGACGACGCGGTGAGTCCCTTGCCCAGCGACGAGGACACCCCGCCGGTGAAGAAGACGTACTTGGTCTCTCGCTTGCCACCGCCGAGGCCGTTCATGTCGGGCACGGGTCGAGGCTACCGGACACGGCGGCGCGGACGTGCGGACCCCGCACGGTCACTGGGCGGACCCCCCCGACGGGCCCCGCACGCCGAGGAGCTCCCTGGCGTGGCGCCGTGCCGCGTCGCTGTCGGGGCTCCCCGACAGCATCCGGCTGATCTCGACGACCCGCCCGTCGGCGCCCAGCACGGTGACCTCGGAGCGGGTACGACCGTCGGACTCGACCTTGCGGACACCGATCTGGTGGTCGGCCTGCGCCGCCACCTGGGCCAGGTGGGTGACCACCAGCACCTGCGCATGGTGCCCGAGCCCGGCCAGAGCCGTCCCGACCGCCGTGGCGGCGGCCCCGCCCACGCCGGCGTCGACCTCGTCGAAGACGAGCACCCCGGGGGCGTCGGTCAACGCCAGGCGCACCGCGAGCATCGTACGGGACAGCTCACCCCCCGACGCCGCCTTCGCCAGGGGTCGGGCCGGCTCGCCCGGGTTGGCGGCCAGTTCGAAGGTGACGTCGTCGGCGCTGCCCTCGCCCTCCACCCGGATGCCGAACCGGGCCGACGGCATGGCCAGGTCGTGGAGGGTCGCCTCGATCTCGGACGCCAGGACCGGCGCCACCCGGCGTCGGTCCCGGGCCACGACGGCGGCCGCGGCGTCCACGTCGGCCCGGGCCGCCGCCACCTCGACGTCCAGGGCGGCCGCCCGCTCGGCGACCCCGGCCAGCGCGGCGAGCCGGGCCCGCCCGCTGTCGGCGAAGGCCAGGACGTCGTCGAGCGTCGGCCCGTACTTGCGGAGGAGTTCGTGGATCAGCTGGCGCCGGGCCCGGACCCGGTCCAGCCGTTCGGGGTCGTCCTCCCAGGTCTCCACCACGGCACGGAGCTCGCCGGCCAGGTCGCCGAGCTCGGCCATCGAGTCCCGGACCCGCCGGTCGAGCGCCTCGAGGGGTGCGCGTCCGGCCAGGGCGCCGGACGCCTCGGCCAGGCGGTCGAGCGCCCCCGGCCCCTCGCGACCGTCGTCCGGGCCGACCAGTGCGGACAGTGCCGCGGCGGCCGCGGCGCGGTGGGCCGACGCCTCGGCCAGTCGGTCCTCCTCGGCCTCGAGCACCTCGTCCTCGTCGGGCCCGCTCAGCGCTGCCCGGTCCACCTCGTCGACCTGGTAGGCCAGCAGTTCGGCCTCCCGGGCCCGTTGGGCCCCGTCCCCGCCGAGACCCTCCGCCTCGCGCAGCAGCCCGGCGAGTCGACGGCGTGCGTCCTCGAGCGGACCGCCGTCGATGCCCCCGAACGCGTCGAGCGCCCGGCGCTGTGCCTCGGGGACGACCAGCGTCCGGTGCTGGTGCTGTCCGTGCAGCTCGAGCAGCCCTGCGGCCGTCCCGGCCAGCTCGCCGACCGGCACCGCCCGGCCGTCGACCCACGCCCTCGAGCGCCCCTCGCGGGCGACCGATCGGGCCAGGACGACCTCGTCGGTGCCGTCGAGTTCGGCGAACCTGCCCTCGACGTAGGCCTCCTCGGCCCCGGCGCGCACCACGGCGGGGTCACCCCGGCCACCGAGGAGGAGGCCCAGCGCGCCCACGAGCAGGGTCTTGCCGGCGCCCGTCTCGCCGGTGAGGGCGGTCATCCCCGGCCCGAGGGCCACCGTGACGTCGTCGATCACGCCCAGGTCGTGCACGTGGAGCTCGACCAGTATGCGACCCATCCGGACCCTACCGGTCGGCCAGGTGGAACTTCGCCCGCAGGATGGCGTGGAAGTCCCGGGATCCGAAGGTCACCAGCCGGGCCGGGCGGGGGCCCTCGCTGCAGTCGACGGTGGCTCCCGGCTCGAGTGTCGACACGGTGAGCCCGTCGACCACCAGCACCGCCGGACGGGGCCCGAGGATCTCGAGGTGCACGCGCTGTCCGGGGTCGAGGACGAGGGGGCGGTCGAAGAGCATGTGGGGGGAGACCGGAGTCAGCACGATGGCCCGCAACCGGGGCGACAGCAGCGGGCCGCGGGCCGACAGGTTGTACGCGGTGGAGCCGGTCGGGGTGGACATGAGCAGCCCGTCGGCCGCATAGGTGACGAAGGGCCGGCCGTCGATCGAAGCCGCCACCCGGACGGTGTGGCCGGGAACGGTCTTCTCGACGGTGGCCTCGTTGAGGGCGGCCACCCGGGCGGCCACCGTGCCGTCGGCGTGGTGGACGTCCACGGCGAGCGTCATCCGCTCCTCGACCTCGTAGCGGCCGTCGAGGAAGCGGGCGAGGGCGTCCTCCAGTCCGCTCGGTTCGATCTCGGCGAGGTAGCCGAGGAGCCCGAGGTTCACCCCCATCACCGGGACCGACGCGGCCAGGGCGCAGTCGACGGCCCGCAGCAGCGTCCCGTCCCCTCCGAGGCTGACCAGGAGATCGGCCCCCTCCACGGCGACCGTGCCGTCCTCGTCCACCGCGGTTCGCACCTCGTGGCCCCGGGAGACCAGCCACTCGGTCGCCCGGTCGGCCAGCACCGCAGCCTCGGGCCGCGTCGGATGGATGAACAGGACGAACCGGGCCACCGGCTCAGGCCCCCGGACCGGGCGGGACCGGACCGGCCCCGGGGGAACGGGCCCCGGCGACGGCCTCGTCGAGCATCCTCGCAGTGTCCGGGGTCAGGGGTGGGCCGGAGCCGCCGGGGGTCCTGGCGTACACCAGGAACTCGACGTTGCCGGAGTGGCCGGTGAGGGGAGACGGCATGGCCCCCATGATGACTGCTCCGGCGGCCTGGAGCGCGGTTGCCACCTCACCGAGGGTCCGGCGGTGCACGTCGGGGTCGCGGATCACTCCCCGACCGCGCGATGCCTCCGCCCGGCCGGCCTCGAACTGTGGCTTCACGAGGAGGACCAGAGGGGCCCCGGGGGCGACCACGTCACCGGTGAGCGCGGGGACCGCCCGGGTGGCGGAGATGAAGGAGAGGTCGGCCACGGCCAGGTCGACCGGTACGCCACCGACCGTCTCCAGGGTGACCTCGCGGATGTCGAGTCGTTCGCGGTTGACCACCGACGGATGGGAGCGGAGCCTCGGGTGGAGTTGACCGTGGCCCACGTCGACCGAGACCACCTGCGCGGCGCCGGCCTGGAGCAGGCAGTCCGTGAATCCCCCGGTCGAGGCGCCGGCGTCGAGTGCCCGCAGGCCGGACGGATCGATCGAGAACCGGTCGAGGGCCGCCCGCAGCTTCTCCCCTCCCCTGCCGACGAATCGAGGAGGGTCGCCCAGCAGTTCGACGGGCTCGGCCGCGGACACGAGCCGGGCCGGCTTGTCGGCCACGGATCCGGAGACCAGTACGACGCCCCGTGCGATGAGCTCGACCGCGTGGGGCCGACTGTCGGCCAGCTTCCGAGCGACCAGCACCCTGTCCAGGCGCTGGCGGGCGGGCGAACTCAGTCGGCCGACCCTTGCACGGTGCCGGGTGCCTCGGACTCGACCGGGGCGACGTCCACCACCGGCGCGTTCGCAGCCGATGCCTTCTTCGCTGCGGCCTTCTTGGCCGCCGTCTTCTTGGCCGCCGTCTTCGTGGCCGCCGTCTTCTTCGCCGCCGTCTTCGTGCCAGCGCTCTTGGTGGCCGGTGCCTTCGTGGCTGCCGTCTTCTTCGCCGCGCCCTTCTTCGCCGTCGTCTTCTTCGCCGTGGCCTTGTCGGTGCGTCCGAGGAGGACCGCCACCTGGTTGGCCAGGTCCTCCAGGTTTGCGATGCCGACGGCACCCAGCTGACGCGACACCTCGGAGCGGACCGTGCTCACGATGACCTCGGTGCCCTGTCGGCTCCGCTCGAGGAGATCGTCGACCCGGGCCTTGGCGTCACCCCGTTGGAGGTCGCCGTTCTGGACCAGCTCGGACACCAGCTCCTCGGCCTTCTTCCGGGTCATGTTGGTGAACGCGATGCCGGCGTCGATATAGCGCTGCAGGGAGTCGTTAGTTGCCATCTACCCATCCTACCTGCGCTGTTAGCCGATAGCAAGCACCTTGCATGCATTCCGCTACCACAGGCCGTCGCCCCCCATCATCCCACCACCATGGCCACCAGCGACACCAGGTCCGGGGCGCGGACCGCCACCGGGCAGGAGTCCACCTCGCTCCCCGGGCGGGTGACGCCGGAGTCGACCAGGGCGAAGGGGACCCCCAGACGTTCGGCCAGGAGCCCGTCGGTGCCGGGCTGGTCGCCCACCACCACCGCGGTGGCCCCGGCGCCGAGGACGTGACGGCGGACGTACTCGACCATGGGCGGGTTCGGCTTGCCGGCCACCGTGGGGACGACCCCGGACGCGGTGGCCACCGCGGCCAGCAGCGCGCCCGATCCCGGCATGAGCCCCTCGGGGGTGGGGTGGGTCGGGTCGCTGTTGGTGGCCACCAGCCGCCCGGTCCGGCGGGCCACCGACGACACGGCGGCCAGCGCCGCGAAGTCGAAGTCACGGCTCCAACCGACGACGGCCGCGTCGGCCGGTCCGTCGCCGTCCATCAGCACCCCCCGGGCCGCCAGGGCCTCGCACAGGCCGGACTCGCCCAGGACGTGGACCCGCTCCCCCGGCTCGAGAAGGGAGGCGGCGACCCGGGCCGAACTGACGATGTCCGTGGGAGCGGCATCGATGCCGATCCGGTCCAGTCGGGCGAGCAGCTCGTCGACGGTGGGCGCGGAGTTGTTGGTGACGTAGGCCACCCGAGCGCCGCGGGACCGCAGTGCCGCGATCGCTCCGGCAGCGTCGCCGATCGGCTCACCGGCCAGCCAGACCACGCCGTCCAGGTCGACGATCCACACCGACGCCTCCGCCAGCGGGGCGGTCGTCGGGCTCATTCGGGGTCGGGTTCGGTGGTGTCGGTCTCGGCCGACCCCACCTTGGTGCCTTTCCGACGTCGGGTGGACGCGGCCAGCTGGTCGGCGGACTCGAGCGCCCTCGAGATGAGACCGGACAGCGTCGACAGCTGCTCCTCGGAGCCGCTCGGGGTGGGACCCGGCGCCGGATCGTCGGTCGGGACGACGGCGTCGGCCCCCTCGGGTGACGGGGCCATCGGACGTGCGCTCAGATCGGCGATCCGCTCGCCGGTCACCTTGGCTGCACGCTCCCAGTAGGAGCGGAACATGCCGATGTCGAAGGCCCCGTCGCGGACCCTCGCCTGGTCGAGCAGCCGGGCCGGCGGGTTCTTGAGGTCCCTGACCACGTGGACGGCGGCCAATCCCTTGAGGACGTACCAGGTGGGGTCGTACTCCCACCAGCGGAATCCCTGGCGCACCGAAGCAGGCAGGTAGTGGTGGTTGTTGTGCCACCCCTCCCCACCGGTGATGATGGCGATGAGGAACGAGTTCCTGCTGGTGTCCGGGGTTGCGTAGCGGCGGCGGCCGATCACGTGGGCCATGGAGTTGACCAGGAACGTCCCGTGCCAGAGCAGGACGGTCGACAGGAAGAACCCGATCACGAGTCCACCCCAGCCGAAGAACACCAGGCAGCCGATGCCCAGCGCCCACGGGCCGATCCAGTTGTACTTCTCCAGCCACCGCAGCTCGGGGAAGGCGGCGAAGTCCTTGATGCCGTCGAGGTCGGTGTCCTTGTACTTGGTGGACAGGATCCAGCCGACGTGACTCCACCAGAATCCCTCGCGCGGCGAGTGCACGTCGCCGTCGACGTCGGTGTACCGGTGGTGGATCCGGTGGTGGCTGGCCCACCAGAGCGGGCCCTTCTGGACGGCCGCGGTGCCACCGAAGGCCATCAGGAACTGGGCCACTCGCCCCATCTTGTAGGCACGGTGCGAGAAGTACCGGTGGTAACCGGCGGTGATGCAGAACATCCGCACGAAGTAGAGGACCCCGCACAGCACCCAGTCCTGCCAGGTCACGGTCACGAAGAAGGCGGCCAGCGGGGCCAGATGGACCAGGATGAACGGGATCGCCGACACCCAGTCGGTGCGCACCTCCACCCCGGCGGATCCGGGAGTGCCTGAGGGTGGGCTGGTGGTCGCGGTCATGGGGGTGGGCTGCCGCAAGCCACGACAACAACGGAATCCTAGTGGACGTCCGGACCCACGGGTAGGACATTTCACGGATCTGTAGCGCGAAGAACGGCTGTTCCGGCTGGATTCGGGTCGTCGGCGCCGTGGGCCGCCTCCCGAGGGCCGGCGTCACGGGCCGGTCGCCGCGGGCCGGCCGTCGTGGCCGGTCTCCCTGGGTGCTCCCCCTGGGTGGTCTCCGCCCTGGTGTTCCGGTCTCGCGATGTACACACCAGGTGTGGATATCCCCGAACCAATTCTCGGTGGGCGGCTTCTCCGTCGTCGACGCCGTCGGAAATTCCGCACCACCACACCGCCCCCCCCGTGACCACGAGGGACCGCGGCCCACCGACCGGGGCCGCCGTCCCTAGATCACGTAGAGGTCGCCGTTGCTCCCCTCGATGATGTGGATCCGGGTCAGTCCGTAGGTGGCGGGTCCCTGGACGACCGCGCCGGTCTCCGGGTTGAACTCGGACCCGTGGCAGGGACAGGCGATGATGTTCGCGCCGGCCTGGTAGGCGACCGTGCAGCCGGCATGGGGGCAGACGGCGTCGAAGGCGACGAACTCGTCGGCCACGCGTTGGATCACCAGTGAGGGATCGCCGGTCTTCGGGTCGGTGAAGGCCGCCGACCCGCCGACCGGTACTCCCGATGCCGGACCGATCGAGGTCGATCCCTTCGGCGCCCCCGTCGCCGGGACGGTCGTCACCGTCGTCCCGGTCGAACCGGAGGTCGTGGTGGTGGTGGTCGTGGTCGTCGTGGTGCCGCCTCCGCCGGCCAGGGTGGGTGTCGTCTCGGTGGACGACACGTGGGCGAAGACCCGGCCGACGCCCGCCACCATGCCGGCGATCAGGGCCGCGCTGATCGCCACCAGGCCGACCAGCGCGCCCTTCGAGACGACCTCGCGACGGGACAGTGCATCCGGGTCACCTCCGGGCACCGCCGCCCGTTGCCTGGACAGCCAGGTGTCGAGTGCGGGCGCCCCTCCGGCACCGGCCAGGACCATGGGCATCCAGGCGAAGAAGAACACGATGTCGGCACCGGTGAAGTACGGGGAGGTGTGGAACGAGATGGCCAGGAACAGGCTGAACGACAGGACCATCCCGCCCCCGGCGGCGACCCGGGTCAAGAGGCCGAGCAGGGTCCCGATGCCGACCGCCACCTCGCCCAGGGCGATCACCAGCCCGATGGCGGGGGCGGCGCCGAGCAGATGGCCGAGCAGGGGGCCGATGGGGCTCGTACGGGAGGCACCCAACATCTGCGAGTGGATCGAGATGGGACTCGCGCTCTTCAAGAAGTCGGGGTTGGCCAGCTTCTGGAGCCCGGCGTAGAGGAAGGTCACCCCGAGGAAGAGACGCAACGGGAGGAGGTACCAACCCGGGGCCACCGAGCCGTCAGCCCCTTTGACCTGCCACATCGACGCCGGGACGCCCGCCGCGGACGGCTCCGCGGTCACGTCCGTTCTCCCATCCACGGGACGATACCTGCTGTCCCTGCTCATCGGTCGTCACCGCCGCCGGTCTACGATGACCCGGTGGACCAGACCACCACCACGCCATCGGGCACCCTGGCGGCGCCCGCAGTCACGGGCCGACCCGGGCCCGACCGGTTCATGCGACGCATGCTGCGCGTCCCCGACGAGCGCCCGCCGATCCCCGAGTCCGACACCCACCGGATCTTCGGCGCCTCGATCCTGCTGTCGGCCACGCGGTGTCTGCTCAGCTACATCGTGCTCCCCATCGTCCTGCCGGCCGTCGGACTGGCCAGGGGGGTCGGGCCCTACATCGGGATCCCGATCGGTCTCTTGGCCCTGACCTTCGACTTCCTCGGGATCCGTCGGTTCTGGCTTGCCGACCACCACCAGCGCTGGCTGTTCTCGGCCATCTACGCGGCCGTCGGCGCCATGGTGCTGACACTGCTGGTCGTGGACGTCGTCGACCTGCTCACCTGAGCCGTACCCGGGCCGGCGGGGCGCCCGCACCGGGAGTGCCGGCTACGGCGTGACGATGGGGAAGCTCGGGTCGGGAGCCGCGGTGACGGCGATGAGGCGGGCGACGACGCCGACGTCCCCCTCCTGCCCGACACCGTCGAGACCGCCGCCCATGATGACCCCGAGCATCTGTGCCTTCTCGAGGGTGAGCGTGAGGTCCGCCGGTCCGACGCCCTCCCCCACCACCCGGTGGGTCAGGACCCCGTTGCCCAGCGTCGCCCGGTGGGTGACGCCGAGGTCGGTGAACCGCCAGTCGATCGTCAGGCGCTCGTCCCACGCCCGTGGCCCGTCGATCCGGATGGCGATCGCGTCGAGCAGCTGCTCGACCGTCAGGGCGGACAACAACTCGAGCGAGCCGACCGTGGGCGGGTTGGCGTCGATCCCGCGGCGCAGCTCGTGGGCGCCCATCAGGTAGAAGTTGCGCCAGGTCCCGTTCTCGCACCCGTAGGCCAGCTGCTCGTAGACGCCGGCCAGGCGCTCCTTCGCCGCCCCGTGCCCCGGCTCGGCGAACACGACCCGGTCGAGCAGCTCGGCGGCGAACCGGAGGTCGCCGTCGTCCGCGTAGGCCTGCGCCTTGGCCACCACCGCGTCGGCCCCGCCCATGCACTCGACGTAGCGCAGTGCCGACTCGACCGGCGGGTGCTGCCAGAGTCGGGCCGGGTTGCCGTCGAACCAGCCGAGGTAGCGCTGGTAGACGGCCTTCACATTGTGGCTGACCGACCCGTAGTAGCCGTGGGTGTGCCAGGCCCGGTCGAGCGTCGGGGGCATCCGGAGGACCTCGGCCGCCTCGGCCCCGTTGAGCCCGGCGTTCATCAGGCGCAGCGTCTGGTCGTGCAGGTAGGCGTAGAGGTCCCGCTGCAGCGACAGGTACTCGACCACGCGCTCGGACCCCCAGGTGGGCCAGTGGTGGGACGCGAAGGCGACGTCGCTGTCCGCGGCGAAGAGCCCGACGGCCTCGTCGAGGTACGTGGACCACACCCGGGCGTCTCGCACCACGGCGCCCCGCAGCGTGACGAGATTGTGGAGGTTCCGGGTGGCGTTCTCGGCCATGCACAGGGCCCGACGGTCGGGGAAGTGGAAGTTCATCTCGGCCGGGCACTCGGTCCCCGGCGTCAGCTGGAACACGATCCGGACGCCGTCGAGCACCTCCTCCTGACCGGTCCGGGTGACGTCGACCGTCGGTGCCACCAGCCCGATCGAGCCGGTGGAGTTGGTCATCCCGAGCCCGCAGCCGATCTGCCCGGTCGGCCCCTTGTCGAGGGCGGCGCCGTACATGTACAGGGCCCGGCGGCTCATGGCGACGCCGGCGTACACGTTCTCGGCCACGGCCGACTCCATGAAGCCGTGCGGGGCGAGGATCGGGACCGGTCCCTCGAGCACGCCGTGGACCCCGCCGAAGTGGTCCACGTGGGCGTGGGTGTAGATGACCGCGGTCACCGGTCGCTCGCCACGGTGGGAGCGGTAGAGCGCGAGAGCGGCCGCGGCCGTCTCGGCCGAGATGAGGGGGTCGATCACGATCACCCCGGCGTCGCCCTCGACCAGCGTCATGTTGGACAGGTCGAGTCCCCGCACCTGGTAGATCCCCTCGCACACCTCGAAGATGCCCTGGCGGGACACCAGCTGTCCCTGGCGCCACAGGCTCGGGTGGGCCGTGGGCGGGCACTCCCCGTCGAGGAACCCGTAGGCGTCGTTGTCCCACACGACACGGCCGGATGCGTCCCTGACCACGCCCGGGTCCAGGGCACCGAGGAAGCCGCGGTCGGCATCGGCGAAGTCGTCCCGGTCGTCGAACGGGAGGTCGGAGACGTCGGTGGCGGACATGCGACGAGTCTGGCAGACGGTGACCCGCCGTACCGTACGCTGGACGCGTCGACACCCACGCCGCCGACCCCGAGGAGACCCCATGCTCACCGTCGGAATCAACCACGTGGCCACCCTCACCAATGACGCCCCCCGCCTCCACGCCTTCTACGAGGAGGTCTTCGACGCCGAGGTCGTGCGCGACGGGCCCGAAGTGGAGGGCGACGACGCCGTCCGGCTCTCGATCATCCGGGTCGGCCCCTTCGCCGAGCTCAACGTGTTCCAGATCGAGGGCAACACCGAGGCCGACCGGCAGGTCCCGATGTTCGGGCGTGGGCGCCTCGACCACTTCGCCCTCCAGGCCGCGTCGATCGACGCGTTCGAGACCATCCGGGACCGTCTGATCGCCCGGGGTTCGGCCGACTCGTTCGTCACCGACTTCGGCCCCGTGCTCAGCGTCTTCTTCCGCGACCCGGACGGGCTGGAGGGTGAGGTCTGCGTGACGAACCCGGACGCGACGCCCGGCGTGACCCATCCGCCGGGGACGCCGTCCACCCGGTACGTCGTGACCGACGACTGACGCGGCCTCGGTCGGCGCGCCGGGAGCCCCCGGGTGCGTATCCTCGCGTGCGCAACGGGAGGGAGGCGCCGATGTCCGGTGCAGGCGCGGTCGGAGGACAGGCGACCCAGGAGGCGTGGGGGCTCGTGCGGACCATGCTCGACGACATGGCGGCCATGGTCCGGTCCGAGGCGGAGACGGAGCTCGAGCTCGTCGAGGGATACCGGGTCCTCGGTCGGGTGACCGCCCTGTGTGCCGAGCTGTCCCTCGACGTCGACCCCGAGGACCCGTGGTTCTTCTCCATGAACAGCGAGGCCCGTCTGGTGGGTGGCCCCAACCCCGACGGCGCCTACCACCTGGCCATGATCGACGGTGCCCACCGGTACCGGATCTCGGGGACCCGTGGCACCGTGGTCTACCTCGGGTTCCAGGTGCTGGCCGGGCGGGGCCTCACCCCGAGGCGGATGGCCGCCTACGTGTCCGACCGCGACCTGGTCCTCGATGCGGACGGCCGGTTCGCCCTGGTGCTCTCCACGACCGAGCCCGGGGCGTCGGAGCTCGCCGGCGCCACCTGGGTGCCCATCCCCGACGACTCCTCCGCCGTGGTCGTACGCCAGTACGTGGCGGACCGCGCCGGCGAGATCCCGGCCGGGATGGCCATCGAGTGCCTCGACGAGGTCGGGGCGCCCCCGATCCCGTCCGACCAGGCCACGGCCGAACAGCTCACGGCCATGGCGTGGACCATCGCCAAGCTGATGACCCTCCACCTCACGGTGCTCCCCGAGGCGGTCGCACAGCCGAACCGTCTGTTCACCGCGGACGCCGAGTCGCTCGGAGGCGAGAACACCACCCCGGACAACCTCTACGTCCTCGGCACCTTCCGACTGGCCCGGGACGAGGCGCTGATCGTCGAGTTCGTTCCGCCCGACAGCCGCTACTGGAGCGTCACGGTCGAGAACATCTGGCACGAGTGCTTCGACGCCCGACGCCGCCGGACCTCGGTGACCAGCGCCGGTGCGTCCGTCCGGCCCGACGGGACCGTCCGCATCGTGGTGGCGGCGTCCCCGCCCCCGTCGGCCGCCGACGGAACGACGGTCTGGCTCGACACCGGGGGCCGCCATCGCGGGTTCGTCGTCGTGCGCTGGCTCGACAACCCGGCCGCTCCCGAGGTGCGGACCTCGGTGCGCCCCGTCGGGGAGGCCTGAGGGCGTGGGCGCCGGAGCGGTCGGGTCGACCAGGTTCGACACCGACGAGTTGCTCGAATCGGCGGCGTCGGCGACCGGGCTGTCCGATCTGGGCGAGCCGACCTGGCGGGAAGGGCTCGACCGCCTCCTCGACGACCTCGCCGGCCCGGCCCGGCTCAACGACCTCGGGCGCACGATCGTCGAGACCGAGGTGGTCGCCTACCTCGGCAACCGCATGCGGATCCTGGCGTGGCGATCCGACCACCCCGAGGTGGCCGACGGCGCCATCACCCGCCCGGTGGTCATCGTCGGCCAGCCCCGTACCGGCACCACCATCCTCTACGACCTCCTGGCCCAGGATCCGGCCAACCGGGCCCCGCTGACCTGGGAGGTCGACCAGCCGTGCCCGCCCCCGGAGTCGGCCACCTACGACAGCGACCCGCGCATCGACGAGGCCGAGGCCGTCGCCGCCATGCCCGACCTGATCATCCCCGGGTTCACCGACTTCCACCCGCTCGGGGCCCGTCTGGCCCAGGAGTGCGTGCGCATGACCGCCGGGGACTTCCGCTCGATGATCTTCCCCACCCAGTACGACGTGCCGGACTACGACCACTGGCTCCTCCACGAGGCGGACATGGCCCCCGCCTACCGGTGGCACCGGATCTACCTCCAGCACCTGCAGAGCCGGCACGCCGGGGAACGCTGGCTGCTCAAGTCCCCCGCCCACCTGTGGAGCCTCGCCGCCCTGCTGGAGGAGTACCCCGACGCACTGGTCGTCCAGACCCACCGCGACCCGGTCCGGGTCATCGCCTCGATCAGTGCGCTGGTCGCCCTGTTGCGTTCCATGTCGAGCGACCACGCCACGGTGGCCCGGGCGGCGGCGCAGTACGCGGACGACATCGTCGTCGGGCTCGACCGGTCCGTGGGAGCGCGCCTGGACGGGACGGTGCCGGCCGACCAGGTGGTCGACGTGCAGTTCCACGAGTTCATGGCCGACCCGCTGGCGGCCATCGGCGCGGTCTACGACGCGATGGGGATGACCCTGACCACCGATGCCGAGTCCCGGATGCGGGCGTTCCTGGCCACCCATCCCGGTGACGGTGGCGGGGGCGGCAGCCGCTACACCTTCACCGACACCGGGCTCGACGTCGGGGCCCTGCGGGACCGCAGCCGGGCCTACCAGGAGTACTTCGACGTGCCCGACGAGCCGGTGGTGTGAGCCCCGCCGGCGACCCGTACCCGGGCACCGTGCCACCCGGGTACGACGCCACCCGACGTGAACTCCAGCGCGTGGCCACCCACGTCCTGGCCCGGGCCCGGGCCGACCACGGGGGCCGGTTCGGGCTCCGGGCCACACCGACCGGGATCGCGACGCCGCCGTTCGGCCCCGACGACACCGTGCTCCGCCTGGCCGGGACCCGACTCGTCCACGAGCGCCGGATCGGGACCGACACCCGGATGGCGGTGCTGGACCTGCCCGGGCGCTCGCTCGCCGATGCCGCCGCGTTCGCCGGCGTCGACCTGTCGCCACCTTTCTCACCGGGTGACGATGCACCGCCGGTCGGCGAGCCGGACCGGGTCCTCGCCCCGGACCCCGTCTCGTCGGAGCTGGTCCTGTCCTGGTTCGTGCTCGGGGCACGGGTCCTCGACGCGGTCCTCGGCGACCTGACCGCCCCGACGGTCCCCCAGGTGTGGCCCGAGCACTTCGACATCGCGCTCGGCGCCACCACCGGGTCCGGTGGGGTCACCCTCGGTGCGTCCCCGGGCGACGACGGGGTCCCCGGGGCCTACTTCTACGTCGCTACGTGGGAGGCGGCGCGACCGGGCGACCGCGAATTCTGGAATGCGCCGTTCGGGGCCGTCGCCGCCAGGTCCGATCTCGACGCCACCGGCGACCCGGAACGGGCCGGCGTCGCCTTCTTCCGGTCCGGGCTCGACGCACTCGGCGTGGCCTGACCGGTCAGCGACGGGAGCGCCGCCACCACCGGGTGGGCGCCACCGCGGCGATCCCGGCGGCTGCCGCGACCTCGACCACCCGGCGGGCCGAGGGATTGACCAGGACCGTGCCCGCGACATCGACCGTCGGCACCGTCTCGTTCCCGCCGGCGTGGTCGCGGACGAAGGTGGCGGCGGACGGCTCCGACCAGATGTCGATGTCGTCGGTGGGCAGCCCGGCCCGTCGCAGGCCGCGCCGCAGCGACGTGCAGTACATGCACCCCGGGCGCCAGTAGACGGTCACTCCCGGCGCCGCCGGCGCCGGACCGTCCGCCGGACCCGGGGCGCTCATGTCGTGCGCCAGTCGGGGTGGAGCCCCTCGACCAGGGCCAGCTTCTGGGCCCGCACGGTCTGACCGTTCTCCAACCGGTCGGGATGGTCGACCATCCAGGCGATGGCCGCGGCCGGCACGGACGGCGGGGCCCCGTGGTAGTGGCCCGCCAGCCCCAGCACGGCGGCGTTGACCACCTGGCGCTCGGTCTCCACGTATCCCGGATCGACGTTGTAGGCCCGGATGCCCCGGTCGCCCAGCTCCACCGCGAGCAGTGGTGCGAAGCGGTGCGCGGCCGCCTTGGACGCCGCGTAGGCCACACCCCAGCCCCCCTTGCCGACCGGTCCCGGTGGGTCGGCCGTGGCCGTGTGGGAGGTGACGTCGACGACGGTGCCCCCGCCCCGGTCGAGCATGCCGGGGAGCACGGACCGGATCAGGACGAAGGGTGCCACGGCGTTGGCCGCCAGCTTGGCCTCGAGCTGGGCCACCGACAGGTCGAGGATCGCCACCATGCTGCCGGGTGCGGTGTCGACGGCGTTGTTGACCAGGAGGTCGATCCCGCCCCACTCCGCCTCGACCCGGTCCGCCGCCGCCTGCAGGGCGGTGTGGTCGTGCAGGTCGGCCACCAGCTCCAGGCACCGGCCGCCGGCGGCGCGCACCCCGTCACCGGTCTCCTCGAGGCTGCCGGGCAACGGGCGTCCGGCTCCGGTGTCGGAGTCGTCCCGCCCTTCGCCGCGACGCGCCGTGCGCCCGGTGACGGCCACGTCCCACCCGACGGCGGCCAGCGCCAGCGCGGTGGCGCGGCCGATGCCGCGGGTGGCGCCGGTGACCAGGGCACGCCGGGGGGCGGTCGCATCGGACATGGCCGCCTACCGTATCCTCGACGCCGGCTGGTAGTTGGGCCCGGCCGTCTCGTCGACCCTGGCCAGCAGCAGCGCGCACGGTGGTTCCAACCGCTCGGCGAACTCGACCGAACGGGCCTCGCCCAGCAACTCCCAGGGCAGGGTGGTCAGGCGGTCGGTCTCGTCCTCGAGCCGCTGGCGGAGGTCGATCCCGGCTCCGGTCACCGTCCGGTCGACCGCCAGTCCCTTGCCCGCGAGCGCCTCCCAGCCGGCGTCGATGGCCTCGGGCGACGTCCCGCGCGAACGGGCCAGCCAGTCCTCCTCGTAGCCGAGCCACCCGTTGTGGAGGATCGACGCCTCGGCGTGGGTGAGCCCCGCGGCGACCACCAGGGCCCAGTGGGTGTCGCCCCGGTACTCCCGCAGGCAGTTCACCGCGTGCCAGCCCGACAGCAGCGGATCGGCGGGTCGCTCCATGTCCAGGTGGGCCCCGAAGAAGACCCGACCGACCACGGGCAGCGCGTCGACCACCTCCCACAGACGCGGGGCCAGGTCGACCAGGGGGTCGACGATCTCCGGGGCGTACCGGGCCAGTCCGTCGACCACCGCGGCGTCACGGGCCCTCCACGCGGCCGGGAAGCCGTCGGCGTCCAACAGGTCGAAGACGGCGGCGATCCCGAGCGGGCTGATCGACCCGAAGGCGGCGGTGACCGCGGACGGACCGGCGGTCGCCAGCGGGGCGCACCGCGAGGCGATGTACCCGAGGGGCCCTGCCATGGCGTCCGGGAGGCCCAGTTCCCGGTAGCGCTCGACCGCCCCCGGGTCCCAGAAGATCCATCCGACGGTGGTCTGGACCGACCGGGCGTTCCGCCGGGCGATGGCCTGCCAGTCGGTCACCCGCCGGCCGGCAGTGTCAGGCGGGCCGAGCCGGTCACGTGGTCGCCGAGCGGTGTGGTGGCCCGGAACGCGATGTCCACCACGATCTCGTCCCCCTCCTCCGCTACGCCGGTGACCTCGCCGGTGTAGCGGAGCAACGTATCCGGGAAGACCGGCACGCCCAGCCGGATGGCCAGGCGTCGCACCATGGCGTCGGGACCGGCCCAGTCGGTGAGGAAGCGGCTGCAGTACCCGGTGTCGGACAGGATGTTCATGAAGATGTCGGGGGCGCCCTGCACATTGGCGTAGTCGCGGTCGTGGTGGACCGGCATGAAGTCACGGGTGGCGATGGCCCCCGCTGCGATCAGGGTGGCCGTGACGTGGACATCCAGGGGCGTGAGGGCGTCCCCCACGACGATCGGGCGCACCGCCCGTGCCCCGGGCGCCGGCGCGGTCACGCCGGCGCACCGGTCGGGTCGAACTTGAGGATGCGGAAGGTCTGGCGGCCCACGACCTCTCCCGACTCCACCGAGTAGGTGGTCACCCAGGTGACGAACCTCCCCCTCCCCATCCGGGTCTGCTTCTCCTCCGAGACGGACTCGAAGACCGTGGTGGACGACACCACCTCACCCAGGTGGAGGTAGCGGACGATCTCGAACTCCGAATTGGTGGCCAGGGTCCCGACGTAGCCGGCACGGTCCAGCACCGCCAGCGCCGTCTCGCCCTCCACCTCCACCGGCGAGCCCCCCCGCTCGGCGATCCCGGCGAGGGTGGGCGTCGGCATGGTCCAGGTCTGCAGCATCAGTGGTGGCGCCACGATGCGCCCGAAACGCGACCGGGCGGCCGCGTCGGGGTCCACGTAGACCGGGTTGCCGTCGGCGAACGCCGCCGCCCAGTGCCGGATCATCGGCTGGTTCACCGGGTCGGGCCCGACGGAGGGGCCCCGCCCTCCCACCGGCTTGCCCACCAGCGCCTGCAATTCCTCGTCGAGCGTCGGATCGCCCATGCCCGGCCCCCCCTTCCACGGATCTGCGGTCACCGGACCGCAGGCGTGGACGATCCCATACCCGGCACCACGGTGTCCACCTGCGGCCGGGAGCCACCGGCCGCAGGGTTCAGGCGTCGGCCTTCTTGAGGTACGACCGCAGGACGAACCCGGCGATGAGCTCGAAGATGCCCATGACGATGAACCAGATCCCGAGGAGGAGGGCCAGTGCGGTCAACGACTTCTCCGGCACCGCGACCACCACGATGCCGGCAGCCAGGCTGATCAGACCGAAGGCGATGGCCCAGCCGCGCGAGCCCTTGGTGCCGCCCATGATCCCGGCCAGCAGGACGACCACGCCCTGGACGATCCAGACGATCCCGATCAGGAGACCGATGGCCGCCTTGGTCAGGCCGAGATGCCGGATCAGGACCACCCCGATGACCAGTTCGAGGACGCCGGCGATGACGATCCAGGCCCGGTGCCGCTCGTCGCGGTCGAGGGCCCGGATGAGGTGGAAGATCCCCCCGATGATGAGCAGGATCCCGATGATGACGCAGATCACGTTCAGCGATTGGGACGGGCGGAACGACAGGATGATGCCGAGCACCAGGGTGATGACCCCGGTGACCAGCTCCAACTGCCAGACCACCTTGGAGGGGAGCCCACCGTCCAACACGACAACTTCGGTCTCCGATGCCATTGCTGGCTCCTTTCGTCTGCGGTTTCCGCCTGGACGAACGGTAGCGGTGGGTCGCCGGGGGAAGGGGGATGCAGACCCGCTCAGCCGACCACCCGGCGGACCTCGGACGGGGTTCCCGGCCCGCAGAACCGGTGGTAGGCCGTCTCGGGATCGGCCGGGATCCGCATGGTCGTCGACGACACCGAGTGCACGAGGTCGGACACGAAGATGCCGAACGTGAGGGGCCGGCTCGAGCCGTATTCGATGCTCCGGACGGCCGGGCACCGGAGCGCGGCCCTGGCCCAGGCCGTCTCGATGTCCAGCCGGCGTCCGGTGACGTCGGGGGTCAGCCGGGTGAACAGGCCCGGACGTCCGGACTCGAGGGCCGCCATCTGGGCCGTCGACGCACCGTCGGGGGTGAGGAGGGCCTCGATCCACGGGGTCGGCAGCGGCTTCTCGTGCCCGGTGAACTCGCCCCGGCGCTCGAGTTGGAGGTGTGCCGTCAGGGGATCGGCCAGTCCGAGGAGGTCGAGGACCCGCACGTCGGGTCCGAGCTCGTAGGGCTCCGAGCCGATCCACGACGTGGCCAGCACCGGCGATGCCGCCGCCGAACCCGGCGGCAGGTCCAGCCGGACCGGGGCGCGGTCCTCGTCGAACTGGACGTAGGTCCCGCCGTCGGCCACCATCGCCGCCAGCGCCTGGGCCGAGACGGAGTCCGTGGACGGCGGTCCGACGTACCCGTGACCGGTGACCAGGATGATCGGCCCCGTCGACCAAGGGGAGCCGTCGGTCGACCGGAGTGTGGTCGCGCACACGAGGGCCCAGGGGATGACGACGAGCGACACCAGGTACTTGCGCGCCATTGGGACCGCGGCCACCGGAGCGCAGACCGCGAACAGGGGGGCCACCAGGAGGCGGGCGTGGACGTAGTCGCCCCCCATGAGCGTGATGTATCCGGCATCGAGGGCACCGGCGACCGGCAGGGCGGCCAGCGCGTAGAGCGATCTGCGGGCACCGGGGCGCCCGTGGAAGGTGGTCGCCAAGGGCAGGAACGCCCCGGCCACCAGAGCCAGCGCGGGCACGAACATCCAGTAGGGACCTACGAAGTCGGCGAAGTACGCGACGCCCCGGCCGAGACGGGGCATCGAGGCCTCCTTGGCCACCGCGGTGTTGGCCACGAGCATGCCGTAGTAGCCCATGCGGAACACCTGGTAGGCGAGCGGCAGCGCGCCGGCCCAGGCGACGATGGCCACCTGGCGCCCGAAGGTCCGGTGCCCCTCGTGGACGCACAGCAACAGGCCCACGAAGACCAGGCTGTCGAGTCCGAGCTCGGGGCGCACGAGCGGCCCGAGCCCGAGGACGACCAGTCCGTACCGGGGCACCTCCCGGCCGGCCGCACCGGACCACTGCACGAGCAGGGCCAGGCAGCAGCCGAGCCAGAGGAACGTCAGGCCGGTCTCGAGGCCGAGGGAGGCCAGTGACCAGACGGGCGCGACCGCCACGAACACCGCGGCACCGAGCGGGAGGAGGAAGGTGCCGGGGGACGCCCGGTGGACCAGTCTCGCCGAGCTCGCGACGGCGACGGCGGTGCCGGCCACGGTGCACACGATGCCCAGGCCGACGCCGATCGAATCGAGGGGGAACGGGGCGGCGAACCCGGCCACCGAGAGCACGAACGTCCACAGCGGACTGGTGAAGGCCTCGACCCGCTGGCCCTCGTTGAACACCGGTCCGTGGCCGGCGAGGATGTTCTGGACGACGTGGAGGTAGATGAACCCGTCGGCGAACATGCTCCGGTGGGTCCACGCCAGGACGGCGAGGACCAGGACGGGGAGGGCGAGGACGGCCGCCTGGAGATACCGGCGCCACGGGCCGCCCACCGGTGCGGCCGACGACGGCCCCGGTGGCGCCTCGAGCCGATCGGGCGGCCCGTCGAGCGCTCCCGCCACGAGGAGGTCGTCCAACATCGGCGGAAACGGGTCCTCGAGCAGGACGTCCGGGGAGATCACCGTGCGCTCGCTTTCTCTCGACGGCCACGGGACCGCCGTTCGGCGGCGGCCCCGGCTCGTCGACTCTGGACGTGGGTCGGATCAGCGCGCGCGAGACCTCCCTACGGGGGCCTCCCGCGTCAACAAAGGGTGCATCGTCCGACCGGGATCACCGCTTGAGCACAAATGTGTCATTCGACAACAAAATCAGCTCGTGGCGGGACGGCCCGTCCGGGGTGACGGTTCGGTGGACATGATGAGCGGCCACAGACGGGGCGACAACCAGTCGTAGAAGGCGTCGGCCACCGCCTCGGTGGCGTTCCCGGCGAAGACGTTCCCCGGCGCGTAGGCCGGCGTGTGGATCCCGTCTGCCGACCGCACCTCGACGCCGTCCAGGCTCTGGCGGAACACCCCCCGGGGAGACAGCACGTTGCCGTAGTCGACGATGCTCACCGTGTGCGGGAACTCGGCGGCCACCGTCTCGAGGAGGTGGTCGTAGATCACCCGTCGCCGCGGCGCGTCGGCCCGGGACGCCTCCGCCGAGTCCGATGCGGCCCCCATGGCCGGCATGGTGGCCAGGTCCACGTGGGCACCCCGGGCCGAGCCGATCCGCACCAGCCGGCGCAGCTGGCCGAGCTCGTAGCGCTGGAACGACGGCTCGGTGATGTCCGTCCAGCGGCCCTCCTGCAGCAGGTCCTGGACCTCCCAGGTGCCGGCCACGAACAGGACGATGTCCCCTCGGCCGGTCCCGACGATCCGGGCCGCGTCCTGCGCCGGCCACTGGTCGGCGCTCGGGGTCGACTCGTTGCACGACGGGAACATGGCCAGCTGCGGGGAGGGCGGGGCGTCGGACACCCACGACGCGATGGCCAGCCCGCACCCGTAGAGGCCCCCGTCGACCACCTTGGTACCGGTCGGCGCGGTGGCCGCCAGCGCATACCCGAGGGTGAGTGCCGTGCTGTCGCCGAGCACGACCACCTCCGGCGGGAGGGACAGCGGCGTCGAGGGGTTGAACTGCCGCACCGCCACCGCCGCCGAGGCCGGGACCACGGTGCCGGCCACCACGACCACGACGGTGGCCCCGAGGCAGGCGACGGCCGGGCCGGCGGCCCGGAGGGTGCGCCAGAACACCCCTT